>NZ_LMMX01000012.1:0-18098 GCF_001422425.1 Methylobacterium sp. Leaf102
CCCGAGCCCCCCGACCCGGTTCGCCGGGGGGCCTCCCGCGTGGGAGGCGAGTGCCCGGACTGAACCACGAAATAGGAATATTGTCAAGAAATTTCGGTGTTCAAGGTGGGACCGATCCTGCCGTGGTGAGGCCGATGGCCCATGAGGGACGCGCGCAGGCGTTCTGCGGTTCACATCGCCGCGCGCAGCCGCGCGAACCCCGCGTCGAGGTCCGCCTGCAGGTCCGCGACGTCTTCGAGCCCGATGTGGAAGCGCAGGCCCGGGCCCTCCGGGGCCCAGGTGGTGGCGGTGCGGTAGGTGCGGCAGTCGAACGGGATGACGAGGCTCTCGAAGCCGCCCCAGGAAAAGCCCATGCCGAACAGTTCGAGGCCGTCGAGCAGTGCCGCCACGGCGCGCTCGGGGGCGGGGCGGAGGATCACGCCGAACAGGCCCGAGGCGCCGGAGAAGTCGCGGCGCCAGATGGCGTGGCCGGGATCCTCGGGGAGTGCGGGATGGAGCACCCGGGCCACCTCCGGCCTGGCTTGCAGCCAGCGCGCCATGGCGAGCCCCTGCGCGCCGTGCTCGCGCAGGCGCAGCGCCATGGTGCGTAAGCCCCGCAGGGCCAGGAACACGTCCTCCGGGCCTGCGCACATGGCGAAGTGCTCGAAGGTCCGGTGCAGGGCCGGCCAGTATTTTTGGTTGGCCGAGGTGAGGCCCAGCAGCAGGTCCGAGCCGCCGGAGAGGTACTTGGTGCCGGCCTCCACCGCGATGTCGACGCCGCGCGCATGGGGCGGGAACAGCAGCGGCGTCGCCCAGGTGTTGTCCATGATGACGGCGGCGCCCCGCGCATGGACCACTTCACTGATCGCCGGCACGTCCTGCATCTCGAAGCTCTGCGAGCCCGGCGCCTCCACCAGGACCGCCTTGGTGGTGTCGCGCATCAGGGCGCCGATGCCGGCGCCGACCAACGGGTCGTAATACTCCACCTCCACCCCGAAGCGCTTCAGGACGCCATCGCAGAAGATGCGGGTGGGGCGGTAGGCGGAATCGCTGACCAGCAGGTGGTCGCCGGCCGAGACCACGGCCATGAGGGCGACGGTGAGCGCCGCCAGCCCCGAGGGGGTCAGCACGGTGCCGGCGGCCCCCGCGAGTTCGCTCCAGGCGCGCGTCAGGGATTCCGTCGTCGGCGTGCCGGAGGTGCCGTAATCGAAGCGCCCGCGCCGGTGCTTGAGGTCGTCGTAGGTGGGAAACAGCACCGTCGAGCCGCGATAGATCGGCGTGTTGACGAAGCCGTGCTGAACGGAGGGATCGCGCCCGGCATGGACGAGGCGGGTGCTCGGGCCGAAGCGTGCGGGATCGCGGGGCGGTGTGATGGACATCGGCGCCTTCGGGCGGTTCTTCTGGGGATGGGGCGACCACAGCCCGGCGGGGGGTGGGCCGTCAAGTCAGCCTCCCAGGCACTCGACCTGTGACGGGAGATTCGTTCGCTTCCTCGGATCGATCGGACGCATCAAGTCCACCCGTTCGGAAGGCAGGGTGATGCGCGCAGACCGTCCGCCTCACCCCAGGATGCGGCTCAGAAACCCTTGCGTCCTCGGGTGCCGGGGCCGGTCGAAGAAGGCGTCCGGCACGGCGATCTCGACGATCTGGCCCTCGTCCATGAACACCACCCGGTCGGCCACCGCCCGGGCGAACCCCATCTCGTGGGTGACGCACAGCAGCGTGGTGCCGGCGCCCGCGAGCTCGGTGAGGGTGTCGAGGACCTCCTGCACCATCTCGGGATCGAGGGCCGAGGTCGGCTCGTCGAACAGCATCACCTCCGGTTCGAGGCACAGGGCGCGGGCGATGGCGACCCGCTGTTGCTGGCCGCCGGAGAGTTCGGCGGGTCTGCGGTCGGCCTTGTCGGCGAGCTGCACCCGCGCGAGGTGGCCCATGG
Organism: Methylobacterium sp. Leaf102; assembly: GCF_001422425.1. Lineage (NCBI taxonomy): Bacteria > Pseudomonadati > Pseudomonadota > Alphaproteobacteria > Hyphomicrobiales > Methylobacteriaceae > Methylobacterium > Methylobacterium sp. Leaf102. The sequence goes on from NZ_LMMX01000012.1 coordinate 1,916, forward strand.
CGAGGTCGCGGGCCGCATTCAGCCCGAGGCGGCGGACGTGGAGGGGGGCCAGCGTGCAGTTCTCCAGGACCGTGAGGTGCGGGAACAGGTTGAACTGCTGGAACACCATCCCGACCCGGGCGCGCACGGCGTCGGTGGCCTTGGCGCTGCCGTCGAGGGTGAGGCCCGCGACCCGGATGGTGCCGGACTGGTGCGCGACGAGGCCGTTGATCGCGCGGATGAGCGTCGATTTCCCCGAGCCGGAGGGGCCGCAGATCACCAGGGTCTCGGAGCGCGCCACCGTGAGGTCGATGTCGCGCAGGACGTGGGTGGTGCCGAACCAGGCGTCGACGCCCGCGAATTCCACGGCGGGCGTATTCTGGGCAGGCGTGTCCGTCATCGCGCATCCCCCGCCGCGAGGCGGCGCTCGATGAAGCCGGCGTAGCGGGCCATGCCGAAACAGATCGCGAAGTAGAACAGGGCCGCGAAGGCGTAGGCCGTGGCCGGCACGGCGGGGGCCGACCAGCGCGGGTCGGCGCGGGCCGCCTCCAGCACGCGGATGAAGTCGGCGATGCCCACGATGGAGACCAGCGTCGTGTCCTTGAACAGGCCGATGAGGGTGTTGACGATGCCCGGCACCACGATCTTGAGGGCCTGGGGCAGCACGACGGCGCGCAGGGCCTGGGTCTTCGTGAGCCCCAGCGCCAGGGCGGCCCGCATCTGGCCCTCCGGGATCGCCTGGAGGCCGCCGCGCACCACCTCGGCCATGTAGGCGGAGGCGAACAGCGCGATGCCGACGAGCGGCCGCACCAGCCGGTCCACCGTGAGGTCCCCCGGCAGGAACAGGGGCAGCATCACGTTGGCCATGAACAGCACGGTGATGAGGGGCACCCCGCGCCAGAACTCGATGAAGCCGATGCAGGCGTAGCGCACCACCGGCCAGTCCGAGCGCCGGCCGAGCGCCAGGAGGATGCCGAGCGGCAGGGACGCGACGATGCCCACCATCGAGACCACCACGGTGACGAGGAGGCCGCCCCACAGGCCGGTGGCGACGGAAACGAGGCCCAGCGCCGGCATCCCGGCGAGCAGCGCGTAGGCGAGGACGGGGAACACCACGAACAGGTAGGCCGTGCCCCAGGCGCGCTTCGGGGCGCCGAGCCACAGCATCCAGCCCGCCCCGAAGGCCAGCAGGGCGAAGAACAGGTTCGGGCGCCAGCGCTCGGCCGCCGGGTAGGAACCGTAGGCGAGGTAGTTGATTTTCTCTCCGATGAAGGCCCAGCAGGCCCCGACCGGGTGGCCCACCACCTCGGGCCGGCAGGCCTCGCCGGAGGTCCCGGTCCACACGGCGTCGAACACGAGGAAGCGCAGGGCCAGGGGCACGAGCCAGGCCAGCGCCGCCAGGATCAGGACGGTGACGAGGCCGTCGGTCCAGCTCGCGAACAGGTTGGTCCGAACCCAGGCGAGGGGCCCGCCGAGGCGGCGCGGCGGCGGGGCCGGCGGGATCAGGGTTTTCCGCACGTAACCCTCGGTCAAGAACTCATCGGCGCGGCTCATGGCCGGCCCCCCGCCACGCGGGCGTTGTACCGGTTCATCAGGAGGGCGGTCGCGAGGCTGAGGCTGAGATAGACGCCCATGGTGATCGCCACCACCTCCACCGCCTGGTTGGTCTGGTTGAGCACCGTGCCCATGAAGACGTGGACGAGGTCGGGGTAGCCGATGAGCACGGCGAGCGACGAGTTCTTCGTCGTGTTGAGATACTGGCTCGTCAGCGGCGGCACGATCACCCGCATGGCCTGGGGCAGCACCACGAGGCGCAGGGCTTGGGCGCCGCTGAGCGACAGGGCGGCGGCGGCCTCGCGCTGGCCGCGCGGCACGCTGTCGAGGCCCGAACGCACGATCTCGGCGATGAAGGCGGCCGAGTAGGTCGAGAGCCCGACGAGGAGGGCCACGAATTCCGGCCGCAGGGCCAGGCCGCCCGCGATGTCGTAGGGGCCGCGCGCCGGCCACGCCACCGGCACGGGATGCCCCGCGAGCGCGAGGCCGGCCCAGGCGAGGGCCGGGAGGCCGAGGCCGAGGAGCGCACCCGGCCACAGGACGGGGACGGGCTTCCGGCCCAGGGCCACGGCGCGGCGGCTCATGCGGAGGAGGAGCCCCATCGCGAAAAGGCCGGCGGCGAAAGCCAGGGGCACAAGGGCGGCCAATCCGAAAAAATCCGGGCGGGGCAGGAAGAGGCCGCGCTGGCTGAGATACGCGCCGCCCCACGCGGCGGGATCGCTCGCCGCGGGCAGGGCGACCCGCACGGCGACGTACCAGACCAGCAATTGCAGCAGCAGCGGCAGGTTGCGGAAGCCCTCGACATAGGCGGCCGCGAACGACCGGGCGAGCAGGTTCGACGAGCGCCGGGCGATGCCGAGGGCGAAGCCGAGCACCGTCGAGAGGACGATGGCGAGGGCCGACACCAGCAGGGTGTTGAGGAGCCCGACGAGGAACGCATCGAGATAGGTCGCCGTCGCGGCCGCGTACGGGATCGGGCTCTGGCCGATGTCGAACCCGGCGGGGCGCTCGAGGAAGCCGAACCCGGCTACGATCCCCTGGCGCGCGAGTTTCTGGGCGGCGTTGGTGGCGGCGAAATACGCCAGCGCCGCCAGTGCCAGGACGAGGGCGGCCTGGACGACGAGGGCCCGCCAGGAGGAGACGCGGGGCTCAGCCATTCGACGAGGTCCCTCGCCATTGGCCCCGGCCCGAGGGCGTGAAGCGCGACGGGTTCCCTCTCCTGGAAGGAGAGGGCTGGGGTGAGGTGTGCGAACTCTCCGGAGAACCCACACACCTCACCCTGTCCCTCTCCTTCCAGGAGAGGGGACCCGCGTCTCCACATGCCAGGTGTGCCGCATCCCGCAGGGGGGAGAGGGGGGGCGCATCCGCGTTCCGCAAAACGCCCCTCACCGGATCGGGGGCCCGTATTGCAGGCCGCCCTGGTTCCACAGGGCGTTGAGGCCGCGCGGGATCTTGAGGGGCGTGCCGTCGCCGAGGTTGCGGGCGAAGCTGTCGCCGTAATTGCCGACGTGGCGGACGATCCGGGCGACCCAGTCCGCCGTCAGGCCGAGGCGCTCGCCGTAGCCGCCCTCGAGGCCGAGGATGCGCCGCGCGTCGGGGCTCGGGGCCTCCCGGCGCATCTGCTCCACGTTGTCCTGGCGGATGCCGGCCTCCTCGGCGTCGAGCATGGCGTAGTGCGTCCAGGCGACGATGTCGCGCCACTGGTCGTCGCCCTGGCGCACGCCCGGGGCGAAGGGCTCCTTGGAGATGGCCTCGCTGAGGATCACGTGTTCGTCGGGGTGGGCGGTCTTCAGGCGCTCGCCGTAGAGGGAGGACTGGTCCGTCGAGTAGGCGTCGCAGCGGCCGGATTCGTAGGCGCCGAGCGTCTGCTCGCTGTTGGCGAAGGTGACGACCTGGTAGGTCAGGCCCCGGGTGCGGAACCAGTCGGCGAGGTTGAGCTCCGTGGTGGTGCCCTGCTGCAGGCAGATGGTCGCCCGGTCGAGCTGCTTGACGGCGCCGATGTTCAGGGCCTTTCGGACCAGGAACCCCTGCCCGTCGTAGAAGGTGATCGCCGGAAAGTTCATGGCCGCCGTGTCGCGCGACAGGGTCCAGGTGGTGTTGCGGGCGAGCACGTCGATCTCGCCCGATTGCAGGGCGGTGAAGCGCGCGGCGGAGGATTGCGGGATGAAGCGCACGGCCTCCGGGCTGTCGAAGATCGCCGCCGCCAGCGCCCGGCAGAAATCGACGTCGAGGCCGGTCCAGTGGCCCTGGCCGTCGGGCACGCTGAAGCCCGCCACCCCGGGGCTGACGCCGCAGACGAGGTGCCCGCGCGCCTTCACCTGCGCCAGGGTGCCCTCGGCCTTGCCGGTGCCGGTCTTGGTGGCGTCGGTCTTGACCGAATCGGTCTTGACTGAATCGGTCTTGGCCGGCTCGGCCCAGGCGGGGAGGGGCGTGCCGAGGAGCGCCAGGGCGAGGAGCAGGGCCGGCCTTGGTCGAACCACGCGCATGCGTCTCCGTAGGGGTTCGTGGGGGATCGGGGCGAGCTCTAGCAGGCTCGGTGGGTTTCGCAAAAGCGGTCCCCGCTTCCGAGCGGAAAACCCGCGCCGTACCAAGGACCTAGACAGGACGAAGCGGTGGCGTCGCCAGGGTGAATTCGCGTGGCCCGGCCGATCGACGGGTCGGGGGCGCGCCGCGTCGCGCGGTTCGTTAACGGCCCTGGGCTAAAGCTGTTGCGGTTCGTGTTGTTCGCGTATCTCGGAAGTGCGTCGCCGTGCGTATCCTGCGTTTCCTTGCCGTGGGCGGCCTCTTCGGGGTCAGCCTGACGATCATCGGCTTCACCTGCGTCGATCGCCTCGCCCATCCGGTGGTGGTGCCGGCACCGCCCGTGCCCACCCTGGCGCGCCCGGTGATGGCCGACCCCCTGGCGACGGGCTCCCTCGGCACCGGTGGGGCCTCGCCCCTGGGCGGCTCCGGCACGGGCCCCCTGTCCGGGGCGCCCGCCCCGACGAAGACCGCCAAGGCCGCGCGGCCGAAGGCGGTGGAGGGGTTCGACACCGAGCGCCTCAACGCCCTCATGCGCGGCGATCCCGCCGTCACCCTGTCGCGCACGCGCTGATGCTCGCAGACCGAGCGGCGCCGATCCCCCGGCCGACGGCCGGTCTCGGCGCCGCTCGGCGGACCTCCGCCGCCGCGCGGTCGCGCGGGCAGACGACGATGCGTTCCACGCCGCGCCGTCTGGTATAAGCCCCGTCCGCGGGACGGCCCGCGGGAGCGGGAGCCTTCGACCTTGGGCCTGATCTACGCGCTCGGCGCCTATCTCAGCTGGGGCCTCGTGGTCCCGGTGCATTTCCGGCTCCTCGACGCGGTGCCGGCCACCAGCATCCTGGCCCACCGCATCGTCTGGTCGGCCGTTCTCGTCACCGGCCTGCTGGTGGCCCTGCGCCGCCGCGTGCGCAGCCCGTTCCCCCTGAGGCCCCGGCACGGGCTCCTCGTGCTCTCGGCCGTCCTCATCGGCGTGAACTGGCTGCTCTACCTGCGCGCCGTCCAATCCGGGCACATGCTGGACGCCAGTCTGGGCTACTTCATCAACCCGCTCGTGAGCGTGGTGCTCGGGGCCGCGGTGCTCGGCGAGCGCCTGCGCCCGGTCCAGGTCGCCGCCGTGTCCCTGGCCGCCGGGGCGGTGCTCCTGGCGGTGGTGGTAGCCGGCCACCTGCCCTGGGTGTCCCTGGCGCTCGCGGCGAGCTTTTCCCTCTACGGCCTCGTGCGCAAGGTGGTGGGGGTCGACGCCATGGTGGGCTTCGCGGCCGAGACCGCCGTGCTGCTGCCCGTGGCCCTGGGCTACCTCGTCCTGTTCGCGCCGCCCGTGGTGACGGGCGATCCCGTGCGGGCCGGCCTCCTCGTGCTCACGGGCGTCACCACCGCCCTGCCGCTGATCTGGTTCGCGGCCGCGGCCGAGCGCCTGACGCTCGCGACCCTCGGCCTGATGCAGTACCTCGCCCCGAGCTGCCTCCTGGTGCTCAGCGTCGTCGCCTACGGCGAGCGCCTCGAACCGCACCGGATGATGCTGTTCGGCCTGATCTGGCTGGCGCTGGCCCTCTACGCGGCGGACGCGTACCGCGCGGCCCGCCGGGCGCGGGCGGCCTGAACGGGCCGCCCGATTCGGGTCAGGCGATCCCGAGCTGGCGGAACACCGGCAGGCGGGTCTTCACGAACGTGTCGTAGCGCTCGCGCAGGTCGGCGAGGTTGGCCTCGTCGCCGTCCAGCGGCTTGCCGTCCTTGACGAGGCGCTGCCCTTGCGCCTGCAGCACCGCCCAGGCCCGCTGCACCGGATCCGCCCCGCTGCCTTGCGCGGCCAGGAACAGCTGCGCCATGCGGTCGGCCGGGACGCCGCTGCCGGTCACCGGCGAGGCCAGGAACTGCAGCTCCTCCGTGGCCTCGGCCCGCTTCGTCACGGCGGCGTTGAAGGTCTTGGTGCGCTTGGCGCGCGCCGCCTCGTCCTTGGGGGAGGGGCAGGGCTGGACGTGGCCCGAGCCGACGAGGATGCCGAACGCCTCCATGAGCTTGCCCCAGTCGAGGGCCTTCACCGAGGGGTCGGCGAAGATCGCCTGGACCGTGGCTGGCCCCTTGGCCAGCACGTCGAGAATCGGGCGGTAGACCTCCTCCTGCAGCTGCGCCTCGCCCAGGCTGCCCTGCACCTTCAGGGCGACGTCGGCGCGCGGCGTCGAGAGGGCGAAGCGCAGATGGGTCCAGATCGCCCGGGAGGAGGGCACCGTGTGGGGCAGGGCGCCCTTGACGTAGACGTCGCGGCGGAACTGCTGGTTGACCATGTAGTCCCGCAGGGTCTCGCGCCGCACGGGATCGGGGCAAGCCTTCAGGATCGCCTGCTGCTCCGCATTGAGGTTGATGGCGTCGACCCCCTCGAGCAGGGCGGCGGAGCCCACGTAGCTGAGCTTCGCCTCGGCCAGCTCGGCCGCCACGTCGGCGACGTAGAACGGCGTCCAGTCGCGGTTGAAGTACTCGTGCGCGAGGTAGCTCCTCGGCAGGCCCTTCATCTTCTCGAAGCGCGGGGCGAGCGCCGGGTTCTGGGTGAAGTACGAGGCCTTGGCCTCGCGCATGGATTCGGCGAAGGCCACGGCCTCGTCGATGCGCGGGATGATCGGGCCGGTGCGGGTGCCGGCGTGGTCCGTGAGCAGGCGGCGCAGGGGCATGGCCGCCGCCCAGCCCGGCAGGGTGTTGTAGCTGATGTAGACGATGCCGCCGGGCTTGAGGCGCCGACGCAGGAATTCGACGATGTGCGCCCGGTTCTCCGGGCTGATCCAGCTGTAGATGCCGTGGAGCGCGATCACGTCGAAGGCCGCCGGCAGGGCCGGCTCGTGGAGAAGCTCCGAAAAGCTGTGGTCGTAGAAGTGGACGTTGGGCGTGCCGGCCTCGGCCGCCAGCGCCCGGGCGCCGGCGATCTGCGCCGGGTTGAAGTCGGTGGCGTGGAAGTCGACGTTGGGGTTGGCCGCCGCCAGCAGGTTGGTGGAGACGCCCTGGCCGCAGCCGAGCTCGCAATAGGCCGCGCGCCCGTCGAGGTCCGGCCCGCGCTGGCCCCGCGTCAGCATGACGAAGTTCAGCAGGGCCGGGGTCAGCTCGCGATAGAAGCCGTGGGTATAGCCGATATCGGCGACGTAGCCTGCCGTCCAAGTGGTCATGTCGTACTCCGAAGGGCGCCGCCCGAGCCAGGCCGGCCCGCTGCGAAGGGAGCGGCGTGCGTGCGATTCCCGCCCCCCTGCAACCGCTCTAACTTCTGGACGGGGGGATGCCTACCCGTCTCCCACGCGAGACCCGCGCGAGACCGGACACCACCGAGCCGAGCCCTCGCCTTGGCCGCCCGCCGCGTGCGAGGTTCGGGCCGATCCGCAGCCGGGCGCCCGCATGATCCACAACCGCATCACCAGCATTGCCGGCCTGCGTGTCGGCCACGCCGAGGATCGTTCCCTCGGCAGCGGCGTCACGGCGCTGATCTTCGACGCGCCCGTGGTGGCCGGCGTCGACGTGCGCGGCGGCGGCCCCGGGACCCGCGAGACCGACCTCCTCGACCCCGAGCGCACGGTGGAGCGCATCGACGCCCTCGTGCTGTCGGGCGGCTCGGCCTTCGGCCTCGACGCGGCGGCGGGCGTCATGGCGGCGCTCGCCGAGGCCGGGCGCGGCTTCGCCGTGGGGACGGCCCGGGTGCCCATCGTGCCCGCCGCCGTGCTGTTCGATCTCCTCAACGGCGGCGACAAGGATTGGGGCCGGTTCCCGCCCTACCGGGATCTCGGCTACGCGGCGGCGCAGTCGGCGGCCGTCGACTTCGCGCTGGGCTCCGTCGGCGCTGGCACCGGGGCCGCCACCGCCAACCTCAAGGGCGGGATCGGCTCGGCCTTCGCCGAGGTTCCGGGCCTTGCCGCCCGGGTCGGCGCGCTCGCCGCCGTCAACGCCTTCGGCCGGGTCACCGTGGGCGACGGCGCGCAATTCTGGGCCGCCCCCTACGAAGTCGGCGACGAGTTCGGGGGACTGGGTTTTCCCCGGACCCTGCCGCCCGAGGCGTTCGACTGGCCGCGCAAAGACGCAGGCCCGGCCGGCGCCAGCACGACCCTCGCGGTCGTCGCCACCGACGCGATCCTCACCAAGGCCCAGGCGAGGCGCCTCGCCGTGATGGCCCAGGACGGCCTCGCCCGGGCGATCCACCCCGTCCACACGCCGCTCGACGGCGACGTGGTCTTCGCCGTGGCGACGGGGCGGGTGCCGCTGGCCGACCCCGTCGGCGACCTTGCGCGCCTCGGGGACGCCGCCGCCCGGACCCTGGCGCGCGCCATCGCCATCGGCGTGCACCGGGCCACATCCCTGCCGGGGTTCGAGCGGATGCCGTCGGCCTGGGCCGAGTGCTTCGGGCGCATGGGCTGAGGCCCGGCCGCCCGGCCAGATCAGGGTTCGAAGGGCCCGGCCCTTCGCGCGTCTTGGTTCGCGGGTCTTGGTTCGCGGGTCTTGGTTCGCGGGTCTTGGTTCGCGGGTCCTGGGCGGAGCCCCGGAGAGCGCTCCGGCTCAGCCCTCCGCCTCCGCCCTGGCATCGGTGATGAGGCTGGCGAGCCCCGCATCGACCTCGGCGCCGAGGAGGGCGCGCTCGGCGTCGGTGAGGTCGGCGGCCCAGCCGCGCGTGCCGAACCCGTCCGCGCACTTGGCCCGCTCGGCCGTGAGATAGGCCTCCGTCTCGGTGGGCTGCGTCCGCATGGCCTGGACGAGGCCGAACCAGGCCGCGCGCTCCACCACGGCGAGGCGGGCGCGCAGGCGGATCATCACCGCGCGCTCGGGGCTGACATCGTCCATCGGCTGTTCCGTCTCCGGTCTACAGTCTCAGCGCCGGGGTTCGCAGCGCGTCTTCACGTAGGTGTCCTTGTCGTTGCCGTGGCCGGCATTGGCCGCGAGCACCGGGCCCTGCATCAGGCATTCCTGAAGCGTGTGGGCCGGGCCGGTGATGATGTCGAGCGCCGTTTCCCGGGAGCAATCCGGGGCCTGGACGGTGGAGGCGCAGACGAGGGCGACGACGAGGACTGGGTTCATGCCACACCACCTAGATCGCGGGCCCGGCGCGGCAAGGGCGGGGCGCCGCCGGCCCTGCAGGGAAATGCCGGATCGCCCGTCGCATAAGCCCGGCGTGCCGCGTGCCGCCCCGAGATCCTGCTTCGTTCTTGTTTTGTTTCACGGTTTGGCTGCGATATCATTCAAGGATGTTTGTCCTGGGCTTATAGTCTTAGGACGATAATCTAGATTTTGCCCGTCGATCCCCCCAGGTATGGGACAAATGACGAACAGAATGGAACAAGTCTGTGGACGTCCGGCGCCCGGGCCGATCCGACACCGCCCGGCGCGTGTTAAGCTTTTCGTGCGAGAGCCGGGACGCGTCGGGGCGGGTCCCGTCGTACGGCAACCGGAGCGGGCATGAGCGTCGGCATCGAGATGGGACTGAGCATGGGGCCGGGCGCGGAGCCCGCCCGCCTCGACCTCGAGGAGTTGCTGGCGACCCGTCTCCTCGTCCAGGGCAACTCGGGCTCGGGCAAGTCGCACCTGCTGCGACGCCTCCTCGAACAGAGCGCCGGATCGGTGCAGCAGGTGATCGTCGACCCGGAAGGCGATTTCGTCACCCTGGCGGAGGCCTACGGCCACGTGGTGGTGGACGGCGCCCACGGCGAGGCCGACCTCCAGGCCATCGCCGCCCGGGTGCGCGCCCACCGGGTCTCCGTGGTGCTCACCCTGGAGAGCCTCGACATGGAGGCGCAGATGCGCGCGGCGGCCGCCTTCCTCGGCGGCCTGTTTGAGGCCGAGCGCACCCATTGGCATCCCGTCCTCGTCGTCGTCGACGAGGCGCAGATCTTCGCGCCGGCCGCCGCCGGCGACGTTTCGGACGAGGCGCGAAAGGCCTCCCTCGGCGCCATGACCAATCTCATGTGCCGGGGCCGCAAACGGGGCTTGGCCGGCATCATCGCGACGCAGCGCCTGGCCAAGCTCGCCAAGAACGTCGCGGCGGAAGCCACGAACTTCCTCATGGGCCGCACCTTCCTCGATATCGACATGGCGCGGGCCGCCGATCTGCTGGGCCTCGACCGGCGCGGCGCCGAGCGGTTCCGCGATCTGGCGCGCGGCGAGTTCGTGGCCCTCGGCCCGGCCCTCAGCCGCCGGCCCCTGGCCCTGCGCATCGGTCCCGTCACCACCTCGGCGCGGTCGGGGTCCCCGAAGCTCGTGCCCCTGCCGGCCCCGGCGGACGCGGACCTGCGCGCCCTCATCCTCACCCGCTCGGCCGAGGACAGCGGCCCGGCCTGGGCGCCGGCCCCCCGCACGCCGCCGGCGCCGCGGGCCACGCCGGCCGATCTCATGCGCGAACTCAGCGCCTACCGGCCCGAGCCCGTGGAGACACCCGAACCCTTGAGCGAGGCGGAGATCCGCGCCGGCTGCGACGCGGTCCTGCGCGGTATCGCCGCCGATCCCGATGCCGGCGGCCAGCCCGTGGCGGTGGTGTATCAGGACTTCCTCGTCCGCTGCCGCATGCGCGGCCTCGACGGCGAATCCCTGAGCCTCGCCGCGTTCCGCCGTCGCCTCGGCGTCGCCCGTGCCGGCCTCGACGAGGCCGAGCCGTCGCAGGCGGATGCGCGGTGGGACGAGGCGCAGGCCGCCGCCGCCGCGCTTCCCGACGAGGTCCAGGGCCTGTTCCTGATGCTGGCCCGCGCCGCCCTGGCGGGCGAACCCTGCCCCGGCGACGAGGCCCTGGCCCGGGCCATCGGCAGCCGCTCGCCCGGCCGGGCCAAGCGCCTGCTCGCCTATGTGGAGACGCGGGGCACCATCGTCTGCCGGATGGATTATCGCGGCAACCGCGTCGTCGCCCTGCCGTCCCTCAACTGCGAGACGGCGCCCGGCGACCCCAAGGCCCCGTTCGGGGACGGGAAAGCCCCGACCGGCGACGCCAAGGTGCCAACGGGCGAGGCCCCGTCGCCGTCGACCGTGCCCGAGATGCCGGGCCTGTTCGCGGCCGAGTGATCCGGCCGCGACGCCGTCAGGCTACTTGATCACCGCGCAGGCGATGCGCGGGCCGGCCCCGCCGATGGGCTGGGTCGTGTGGTCGTCCGGGTTGGCGTGGATGATGAGCGCCGAGCCGTCGCCGTCCTTCAAGCCGCCTTCGCCCGTGAGCGGGGTCTCGCTCGACACCTCGGCGTTCACCGAGCCGTCGGCGTTGGCGTAGACGTTGGGCAGGTCGCCCTCGTCCGGGCCGTCGGGGTTGAGCAGGCCGTGCTTGCTCTGGTCGTGGTTCACGTGGGCCTTCGACTTCTCGAACTTCTCCGTGTCCGAGCAGTCGCCCACGGCGTGGAAGTGGATGCCGTGCCAGCCGGGCGGCAGGCCGCCGGCGTTGATGGTCACCCGCATCACCAGGGCGCTGGCCCCGTCGCGGATGGCGATCCGGCCGATGGCCTCGCCCTTGCCGTTCTGGATGTCGGCCTCGAACGTCTGGGGGGCGGCCGGGGCGGCCGGCGCGGCCGGGGCGGCCGGCGCCGGGGGCGTCGCCTGAGCCGGCGGCTCCTGCGCCTGGGCGGCGGCTGTCAGAGCCAAGAAGGGCAGGGCCAGAAGGGGGGTGATCGTCAGGACGCGTCTCATGGAATGGCTTTCCTCTCCACGCCGGGGGCGCTTCTGAGCCTCAACGAGGCAAGGTCCCGGGTCGATCCGGGACCGTACCGATTCGTCCGATGCGGGGGGCGTCTTCGGACGGGGTGTTTCCAGGGCGAGGCATGCCGCTCCGGCCGCCTTCGCGCAAGCAGTCCGCCCCCGGTACGGCCGCACCCTCCGGTGGACGCCGCGTTGACACTTCCTTAAGGTTTCGTCCGATCCGGGGCGGGATCGTCTGCGATTCGCGCACCCCTCCGCGAAGGCTGGGACTCGATCGGGAGCGCCGCATGTCCACCCCTCTCCGCCTCGTCGCCCTGCTGGCCCTGGTCTGCGCCGGCCCCGCTGCGGCGCAGACCGCGCCCGCCGAGCGGACCTGGACCGATCCCCCGGCGCGGGGCGCCGCGGCATCGGAGGCCCAGTCCGCAGTCGAGCCGGCCCGGGCGGCAGGGAAAGTGCCGCAGTCCGAGCGAACTCTTGCCGAGAGGACCCTTGCCGAGAGGACCCTTGCCGACACTCGTCGTGCCAAGCCGAGCGCTGGCAAGGCCAGGACGAAGGCCACCGTCGCCGAGGCCCCGCGGTCGCGTGTCGAGCCCCGCACCGTGCAGCGGACGCCGAAGGTCCGCGTGGCGGCGGAGTCCCGTCGCGGCGTCACGGTCCGGACCCTGACGCCGACCCGGCCCGACCTGCGCAGCGCGTCGCCCCGCATGGTCCACGCTCAGCGCTCGTCCGCCCGTCCGATGCGCTACGGCTTCATCGCGCCGCCCCCGCCGCCGGGCGGATTCCCCGAGGATCCGCGCGCCCGGCGCATCCGCCAGGCGGAGGCGGCGGGCTACCTCGTCGTGCGCCGCAGCACCGTCGCGGCGCCCGATGGCCGCATCCTGTACGGCTACCGGCCCTACGATCCGGATGACGCCGACGATTGAGTTTTCGCGGCGGCAACGCCACAAACGAAAAACCCCGCCGGGAGACCCGGCGGGGGTGAAGGACGTATCGGTGCTCGTGCGGCGCCTCAGCGCAGGCGGCCCGGGCGGGCCGGCTCGAACACGATGCGGCGGTGATAGGCGCACCAGCTCTTGCCGTCAGGCACCGAGGCGCCACAGCACACGGCGCGGTCGTTGGGCTCACCGATGATGAACTTGCACACGAACGCACCCGATTGCGCGAAGGGAACCCGCAGGGAAGCGGACGGCTCGGCGATCGCATCGGCCTCGCCGACCTGGGACATGCGGACAAGCTGGTTCATGGTTGAATTCGACTCACGGAAATAGGGTGTCGCGGGCCTCGGCCCGACGGGATGATCGAAGGCGCTCGCCGTGTCCCGAACGGCTCGTTTCGCCGTCAGAACCGCGCTGACGGAGCGGACTTTCAGCCAAGCGGAACCGGGAGGATTGGGGCGAGCGGGACGCGATCACGTCATGCTGCTGTTATATATGGCGTTCTCGCGCTCGCAAACAAGTCCCACTGCGTATGCCTGCCCCGGGCCGGGTGCATCGCACTGGCGAAATGGACGGCACGGGGCGGTTTTTTGAGGTGCGGTGGCGCACGGGATCGGGCACAGGGTCGGGCATGCCGTCCCGTTCCGTTCCCGCACCAGCATGAAAGATCGGATGCGCGTCCTCGTGACCGGCAGCGCCGGCTTCATCGGCTATCACCTCGGCCGCCGCCTCCTCGCGGCGGGTCACGCCGTCACGGGGTTCGACGGGTTCAGCGACTATTACGACGTCGGGCTCAAGCGCGCCCGGCACGCGGCGCTCGCCGAGCATCCGGCCTTCGCGGCCGTGGAGGGACGCCTGGAAACCCCGGGCCTGCTCCTCGACACCCTGGCGCGGGTACGGCCCGACGTGGTGGTGCATCTCGCGGCCCAGGCCGGCGTGCGCCACAGCCTGGAGAATCCGGGCGCCTACGTGCAGGCCAACCTCGTCGGCACCGCCAACCTCATCGAGGCGGTGCGGGCCCATCCCGTGCGCCACCTCCTGTTCGCCTCGACGAGTTCGGCCTATGGCGGCGCCGCCACGACACCGTTCCGCGAGACCGATCGGGCGGTGTCGCCCCTGACTCTCTACGCCGCCAGCAAGCTCGCCGGCGAGGCGATGCTGCATTCCTACAGCCACCTGTTTTCCATCCCCACCACGGCGTTCCGGTTCTTCACGGTCTACGGCCCGTGGGGGCGGCCCGACATGGCCCTGTTCCTGTTCACCCGGAAGATCCTAGGCGGGGAGCCCATCGAGGTCTTCGCCGAGGGCGCGGCCGAGCGCGACTTCACCTACGTCGACGACCTCGTGGCGGCCATCGCCAGCCTGATGGACACGCCGCCCGGGACGGTCCCCGTGGGGGCGTTCGACACCCTGAGCCCGGTGGCGCCCTACCGCCTGGTCAACATCGGCGGCGGCCGGCCCGTGCGCCTCGACGCAATGATCGACGCCCTGGAGGCGGCCCTGGGGCAGCGGGCCGAGCGGATCCTGAAGCCCCTGCCGCCCGGGGACGTGGCCCGGACCCACGCGAGCACGGACCTCCTGCGGGCCCTCGTCGGCACCGTGCCGGAGACGCCCCTGTCGGTGGGGATCCCGGCCTTCGTGGATTGGTACCGGTCGTATTACGGGGCCTGACGCGCCCCCGACGGATCGGGGGCGGTGCGGGTCAGCGCTGGGTCTGGCCGACGCTGACGAGCTTGGCCGCGCTCCGGGCCTTCCGCTCGGGCAGGGTATCGCGGGCGGTGCGGGCGATGGATTCGGCGTCGAGGCCGGCCTCGCGGTACATGGCGTCGGGGGAGTTGTGGTCCTGGTAGGTGTCGGGCAGGAGGGTATCGCGGGCGGTGCGGGCGATGGATTCGGCGTCGAGGCCGGCCTCGCGGTACATGGCGTCGGGGGAGTTGTGGTCCTGGTAGGTGTCGGGCAGCGTCAGGGTCCGCACCCGGACCCGGCCGGCATCCAGCGCGCCCTTCTCGGCCAGCAGATGCAGCACCATGGCGCCGAAGCCGCCCACCGAGCCCTCCTCCAGGGTGATCAGCACCTCGTGGCTCGCGGCGAGATCGAGGATCATGGCTTCGTCGAGGGGCTTGCGAAGCGGGCATCCGCCACCGTCACCGCCACACCCTCGGCCTCGAGGAGATCGGCGGCCTTGAGGGCCTCGGACAGACCTCGTGGTCGCCCTCCTGCCNAGATGCAGCACCATGGCGCCGAAGCCGCCCACCGAGCCCTCCTCCAGGGTGATCAGCACCTCGTGGCTCGCGGCGAGATCGAGGATCATGGCTTCGTCGAGGGGCTTGGCGAAGCGGGCATCCGCCACCGTCACCGCCACACCCTCGGCCTCGAGGAGATCGGCGGCCTTGAGGGCCTCGGACAGACGAGTGCCGAGGCTCAGCAGCGCCACCCGCGCGCCCTCGGGCCGGCGCACSATCCGGCCCTTGCCGATGGCCAGCGCTTCGCCGCGCTCCGGCAGRTCGACGCCGACGCCCTCGCCGCGCGGGTAGCGCAAGGCGATCGGGCCGCTGTCATGGGCGTGGCAGGTCGCCACCATGTGCACGAGCTCGGCCTCGTCGGAGGCCGCCATCACGGTCATGTTCGGCAGGCAGCAGAGATAGGCCAGATCGAACGCGCCCGCATGGGTCGCGCCGTCGGCCCCCACCAGCCCGGCCCGGTCCAGGCAGAACCGCACGGGCAGGTTCTGCAGGGCRATGTCGTGCACCACCTGATCGTAGGCCCGCTGCAGGAASGTCGAGTAGATCGCCACGAACGGCTTGTAGCCCTCCGTCGCCAGGCCGCCCGCGAAGGTCACCGCGTGCTGCTCGGCGATGCCGACGTCGAAGGTCCTATCGACGCCGACGCCCTCGCCGCGCGGGTAGCGCAAGGCGATCGGGCCGCTGTCATGGGCGTGGCAGGTCGCCACCATGTGCACGAGCTCGGCCTCGTCGGAGGCCGCCATCACGGTCATGTTCGGCAGGCAGCAGAGATAGGCCAGATCGAACGCGCCGGCATGGGTCGCGCCGTCGGCCCCCACCAGGCCGGCCCGGTCCAGGCAGAACCGCACGGGCAGGTTCTGCAGGGCAATGTCGTGCACCACCTGATCGTAGGCCCGCTGCAGGAAGGTCGAGTAGATCGCCACGAACGGCTTGTAGCCCTCCGTCGCCAGGCCGCCCGCGAAGGTCACCGCGTGCTGCTCGGCGATGCCGACGTCGAAGGTCCTGTCCGGATGCGCCTTGCCGAACAGGTCGATGCCGGTGCCGCCCGGCATCGCCGCGGTGATGGCCACCACCTTGGGGTCGGCGTCGGCGCACTTGATCAGGCTCTCGCCGAACACGCGGGTGTAGGCCGGCGCGTTGGGCTTGGCCTTGGCCTGCACCCCCGACAGCACGTCGAACTTGACSACCCCGTGGTAGCGGTCGTCGCTGGCCTCCGCCGGGGCGTAGCCCTTGCCCTTGCGGGTGACCACGTGGAGCAGGATCGGGCCCTGCTCGGTGTCGCGGACGTTCTTGAGGATGGGAAGCAGGTGGTCGAGGTTGTGC
>NZ_LMMX01000012.1:18107-423666 GCF_001422425.1 Methylobacterium sp. Leaf102
GGAGCGACCGGTAGGTGCCGCCCGAGGCCAGGCGCGCGAAGTAGGCCGACATCGCCCCCACCGGGGGGGCGATCGACATGTCGTTGTCGTTGAGGATGACGATGAGGCGCGAGTGCAGCGCGCCGGCGTTGTTCATGGCCTCGTAGGCCATGCCGGCCGACATCGAGCCGTCGCCGATCACCGCGATCATGTTGCGGCGCTTGCCCGCCGGGGCGCCCTTGGCCTTGGCCTCCGCCTCGTCSAGGTCGCGCGCCACCGCCATGCCCAAAGCCGCCGAGATCGAGGTSGASGARTGCGCCGCGCCGAASGGGTCGTAGACGCTCTCCGAGCGCTTGGTGAAGCCCGACAGGCCGCCGGGCTGGCGCAGCGTCCGGATGCGGTCGCGCCGGCCGGTGAGGATCTTGTGCGGGTAGGCCTGGTGGCCGACGTCCCAGACGATRCGGTCGTCGGGGGTGTCGAACACGTGGTGGAGCGCCACCGTCAGCTCGACCACGCCGAGCCCCGAGCCGAGATGCCCGCCGGTGATCGACACCGCCTCGATCATCTCGGCCCGCACCGCCTCGGCCACCGCAGGCAGATCGCTCTCGGGAAGCCGACGCAGCGCGGACGTCTCGTCGAGACCGTCTAGAATCGAGGGATTGCTGCACGAATGGCGTAACGATCTCCCCGCTGTCTCCAGCATAGACTCAGTGAAATTGAATTCCCCGTGAAGATGCGGGTAGATCGGCAGCGGCCAGGAGGNCGATCATCTCGGCCCGCACCGCCTCGGCCACCGCAGGCAGATCGCTCTCGGGAAGCCGACGCAGCGCGGACGTCTCGTCGAGACCGTCTAGAATCGAGTTTTGCTGTGACACCGAACAGACCTCACGCCCGGAGGAAAGATATGCGCGCAAAGGCTTGCGGCGCTTGATGATTTCGACCCGGCCCGATGAAGCCGCGGGCTTCGTTCGTCGCCGGCAGACATCCCGGTCCGCGCCCCGAGCGCATGGCTAGTCCACGTCGAGGGGCGCCGTGCCGGCGGCCTTGCCGTCGGCACCGAGGGTGATCTTCTGGATGCGCGCCTCGGCCCGCTGCAGCAGCGCGTCGCAATGGCGCTTGAGCGCCTCGCCGCGCTCGTAGATCGCCACGGATTCGTCGAGGGGCACGTCGCCCTTCTCCAGGCTGCGGACGATGCCTTCGAGCTGTTCGAGGGCCTGTTCGAACGGCAGATCCCGTATCGCGGACAGATCCTGCCCGGCGTCGGCATCGGCGCCAGCATCGATCGACGCCGGTGCGGCGGAGCGCGCTGAAGTCATTCCAGTCTACCCTTCATCGTGCCGGTCTAAGCCCGGCCCCGTCCGCTCGACAACCCCACGGGCCTGAGGACAACGCGCGCGCAGGCCGATTCGCCCGCCGGGGCGTCGTTTCGGCCACACCCTCCGGGCTGAGACATCGGTTGCGAAAAAGGCCCCAAGAGACTGTACGAGAACATCAAGTCCGGTGCGTCCGTCCGTCGGGATGCGCGCCCCTCACGTCAGCGTGAGGGTGAAGGGGGTGCCTTCGAACGCGTCGGCACCGCGTCCGATCCCGGCGATGGCGGCGCTCATGCGCCCTTCGCGGCCGAGCATCCGGTCGGCGATGGCCACGAAATGCGGGTTGGGCGTCGCGCTCGGAGCGGCCGCCCGCAGGGCGTCGGCGACCTCCCCCTCGTCGCGTTCCGGCGCCAGGGCGCAGGCGGCGATGTAGGCGGCGGCGGTGGAGCGGCTGATCCCGGCGTAGCAGTGGATCACCAGGGGGTCGGCCCGGTCCCAGGCGGCGACGAAGTCGAGGATGCGGCCGATATGGCCCTCGTCGGCCAGGACATGGCCGTCCATCGCCGCGGCGATGTCGCTGACCTCGACGACGCAATGCCCGCCCTCGGCGATGGATTCGGGCCGGGCAATGGCGGTGCCGGCCTTCATGAGGGTCATGAGGCGGCGCGCGCCCGTCTCCGCCAGGG
This sequence comes from Methylobacterium sp. Leaf102, assembly GCF_001422425.1. Taxonomy (NCBI): domain Bacteria; kingdom Pseudomonadati; phylum Pseudomonadota; class Alphaproteobacteria; order Hyphomicrobiales; family Methylobacteriaceae; genus Methylobacterium; species Methylobacterium sp. Leaf102. The sequence continues at coordinate 20,086 of NZ_LMMX01000012.1, forward strand.
TTTCGGGCAGGCGCGACAGGGGGCAGACGTGGAGGGTCGGCATCAGGTGTCCGGCGTCGGGGCTTGGGAGCGATCGAGGAAACGGGCGAGGAAGCGACTCTGGGCCAGGGCGGTCGGCCACGGCTCGATCAGGGCCTCGGCCTCGGCGGTGAGGGGGCCCGGCTCGCCGAAGACGGCGGCGGCTTCCGCACGGTCGAAGCCAGCGAGCCGGACCGCCTCCCAATAGGCGGCAATTCCGTCGGCGCGCTTCACCAGCCGAGCCTCCTCGGGGGACGGCTCCGGCAGGCCGAAGCGGGCACGGATGGCGGCGAGGAGACGCCGTTCCACCGCCTTGTAGGAATCGCCGATGGCCGCCTTGAACGGCGAGATGATGTCGCCGATCACGTATTCGGGCGCGTCGTGCAGGAGGAGTTCGAGGCGCCGGGCCGGGGCGAGGCCGGGCACGAGGCCGGCGCCGATGGCCTCCACCAGCAGGGAATGCTGGGCCACGGAGAACACGTGCGGCCCGGCCGTCTGGCCGTTCCAGCGGGCGACGCGGGCGAGGCCGTGAGCGATGTCGGCGATCTCGATGTCGTCGGGCGACGGGTCGAGGAGGTCGAGGCGCCGGCCCGAGAGCATGCGCTGCCAGGCGCGCGGCGGGCTCACGCGGTGCCCTTCGACGTCTGGTTCCCGGGCCGACCGAGGGCGGCGCAGGGGGCGTGGCGGTGGCAGCCGACGAGGTGGTCGTTCACCATCCCCACCGCCTGCATGAAGGCGTGGACGATGGTCGGGCCGCAGAACGCGAAGCCCCGTGCCTTCAGGGCTTTGGCCATCCGCCGCGACACCTCCGTCTCCGTGGCGATGCCGGCCCGCGCCGTGGCCGTGCCCTGGATCGGCGTGCCGTCGACGAAGTCCCACAGGAACGCCGCAAAGCCGGGGCCGCTCTCCTCGAGGGCGAGGAAGGCCTTCGCCCCCGCGATGGTGCCGACGATCTTGGCCCGGTTGCGGATGATGCCGGTGTCCTGCATCAGCCGCGCGACGTCGTCCTCGGTGAAGCGCGCGATGGCGACCGGATCGAAGCCCGCGAACGCGCGTCGAAAACCCTCGCGTCGGCGCAGAACCGTGATCCAGGACAGGCCGGCCTGGAACCCGTCGAGGATGAGTTTCTCGTAGAGCGCCCGGCCGTCGTGTTCGGGCACGCCCCATTCGGTGTCGTGGTAGGCGACGTAGTCGGGATCGTCGCCGGCCCACCAGCAGCGGGGACATCCGTCGGGATGGTGGATCAGGCCGGATTCGTCGGACAGCATGGCCACTCATAACCGGAGAACGGGGCAGGAACAAACCGCTTCCGGTCAACCGGTCTTCCTTGGTTCTGCCGGTCTTTCCCGGTTCAGCCGGCCTGCACCGTCTCCGGGAACGCGAAGGTGGCGAACGACGGCTTCTCGGCGCCGAGGCGCGCGGCGCCCGCCCGCAGGGGCTCGCCCGTCGCGTGCGCGTCGGCGAGGCGGTCGAGGCGCAGCATCGCGAGGCCGCGCCCGCCCGCGACGCTGCCGACGGTGCCGAGGCTGCGTGCGCCGGAGGTCACCTCGGCCCCGCTCTCCAGGGTGCCTTCGAGGGCGACCACCGGCACGAGGCGGGTGCGGGCGGTGCCCCGGTGCTGCATGCGCGACACCACCTCCTGGCCGACGTAGCAGCCCTTCTTGAAATCGACGCCGCCGAGCTGGTCCATGAGCGCCTCGTGCGGGAACGCGTCCGCGAAGGCGAAGTCGCGCCCGCCCTCCGGGATGCCGAGGGCGATGCGGTGGGCGTGGTAATCGGCCTCCGTGGCGTCGGCCGAGAAGGCGCCCTGCGCCGCGTAGAGGCGGTTGCCGAGGCCTTCGAGGCGGCCGTCCCGCACCGGATCGGTGTCGATGGCGGTGTCCGAACCGCCCCAGGCGGCGGCGACGCCGAGCGTCGGGTCGAGGGCCAGGGCCGCCTTGGCGCGCAGGCGGTAGAGGGTGAGGCGCTTGAGGAGGTCGGGCGCGCGGGCGGCGTCGGTGTCGAGGCGGAACCCGCCATCCGCCCCCGGGACGTCGATCCGGGAGATGAGGAAATCGAACAGCACCTTGCCCTGGGGGGTGAGCAGGGCGCCGAGGCGCGCCTCGCCGGGCTCCAGGGTCTCGACGTTGCAGGTGACGACGCCCTGGAGCAGGCCCGCAGCGTCCTCGCCCGTGCAGGTGACGACGGCGCGGTCGGGCAGGAGGGCGATGGGCATGAGGGCTCCGGAAATTCCCGTGGCGTTGCACGCCACTGGCGCCTGACATAAGCCGCCGGCACCCGCGTCTCAATGTGGAGCCCCCCTGATGGACCAGCCCTTCGACCTCGTGCTCTCCGGCGGCACGATCGTGAATCAGGACGGCGAACACCGGGCCGATCTCGGTATCCGGGCGGGGCGCATCGCGGCGCTGGGCGACCTGTCGCGGGCCGACGCCACGGAGCGACGCGACTGCACCGGCCTGCACCTCCTGCCGGGCGTCATCGACAGCCAGGTGCATTTTCGCGAGCCGGGCCTCGACCACAAGGAGGATCTGGAATCGGGCTCGCGCGCGGCGGTGATGGGCGGCGTCACGGCGGTGTTCGAGATGCCCAACACCAATCCGCTCACCACCAGCGCCGAGGCGCTGGCCGACAAGGTCGCGCGGGCGCATCACCGGATGCATTGCGACTTCGCGTTCTGGGTCGGCGGCACCCACGAGAACGCCCACCAGGTCGCCGAGCTGGAGTGCCTGCCGGGGGCGGCGGGCATCAAGGTGTTCGTCGGTTCCTCCACGGGCTCCCTGCTGGTGGAGGACGATGCCGGCGTCACCGAGATCCTGAAACGCACCCGTCGCCGCGCCGCCTTCCACGCCGAGGACGAGCCGATGCTGCGGGCGCAGGTGGATCGGCAGGTGCCGGGCGACCCGTCCTCGCACCCGGTCTGGCGCTCGCCCGAAGCGGCGCTCAAGGCGACGGAGCGCCTCGTGCGCATCGCCCGCGCCACGGGGGCGCGCATCCACATCCTGCATATCTCGACCCGGGAAGAGATGGTGTTCTTGGGGCAAGCCAAGGACGTCGCCACCTGCGAGGTGACGCCGCATCACCTCACCCTCGACGGGGGGGAGGCCTATGCGCGGCTCGGCACCCTGGTGCAGATGAACCCGCCCGTGCGCGACGCGTCGCACCGCGACGGCATCTGGCACGGGCTGTCCCAGGGGGTGGCCGACGTGCTCGGCTCCGACCACGCGCCGCATCTCCTGTCGGAGAAGGCGAAACCCTATCCGGCCTCGCCCTCCGGCATGACCGGGGTCCAGACCCTGGTGCCGATCATGCTCGACCACGTGGCCGCCGGGCGCCTGTCGCTGGCGCGCTTCGTCGATCTCACCAGTGCCGGCCCCAAGCGCCTGTTCGGGATCGCTCGCAAGGGGCGGCTTTCAGTGGGCTACGACGCCGACGTCACCGTGGTCGATCTGAAGCGCCGCGAGACCATCCGCAACGCCTGGATCGCCTCGAAATGCGGCTGGACGCCCTATGACGGCGTCACGGTGACGGGCTGGCCCGTGGGCACCGTCGTGCGGGGCGCCCCCGTGATGTGGCAGGGCGAACTCACCGCTCCGTCGCGGGGCGAGGCCGTGGTGTTCGAGGAGACGCTGGCGGCGCGGGGGTGAGTCCGCCATCCCTCACGCGGCCCAAGTGACCGGGATGTCTGAGGTTTCTTACGGTGGGCGTGCATCCCCTCTCCCCGCAGGCGGGGAGAGGGGATGCACGCGGGCGTTTCGCTCAAGAACCTGAGGCCCGACCCTCAGGCTGCGTTCTGTTTCGCCGCGGCATGCACCACCGGCACCGCCGGGGCGCCTTCCCATTCGGAATGGGGCGGGATCGACTCGCCCTTCATCACGATGGTGAGGGGGCGCAGGCGGGCATAGGCGCCGACCTTGGTGTCGTACAGCACCGTCGAGAACGCGCCCACCGACACGCCCTCGCCGACGACCACCCGGCCGACCTTCATGATGCGGTCCTCGTAGAGGTGGGTCTGCAGGGCCGAGGTGCGGTTGATGGTGGCGTAGTCGCCGATGGTGACGCAGTCGAACTCGGTGATATCGGTGGTGAGCATGCACACGCCCTTGCCCACCTTCACGCCGAGCAGCCGCAGCATCCAGGGCAGGAACGGTGTGCCGACGAGGTGCTCGAGCAGGACCTTGCCGGCGAGCCCCCAGTACAGCACCGCGACGGCCTCCGTCCGCATGGCCCACCACGACCACATCGGCTGCATGCCGGGCTTGTAGACCCCCATGAGCAGCCACTTCACCGCGATGACGGTGAAGGACTGGATGAACGCGATGGCGACGCTGACCGCCACGAAGGAGACGGCGAGCCCGGTCCAGTCCTGGGCCAGGATGGCGGGGTAGAAGTACCAGTCGATGGCGGTGATCGCGAGGGTGATGAACAGCATCGGCGAGAACGAGGTCGAGAACGCCTCGAAGATGCCGCGCCGGAGCTTGGGACCGAGGCCGGGCTCGTAGGTCTGGAGGTCGGAGCCGAGATCGACGCGCTGGCGCGCCGGCAGCTTGATCGGCGGCGAGCCGAACCAGGTGTCGCCCGGCGCCATGAGATCGTTGGCCGGCGGCTTCGACTTGATGCCGATGAGCACGTCGTCGGGGATCACGGCGCCCGGCGGCACCACGGCGTCGTTGCCGACGAAGACGCGGGCGCCGGTATGGACCTCGTGCAGGTGCATCCAGCCGCGCCGGATCTCTTCCTCGCCGAACACCACCTCGTCGGCGACGAAGTTGCGCGCGCCGATATCGGCCAGATCGTAGCGGCCGCCGAGGTTGGTCGAGATCTCGGCGCCCTGGCCCATGCGGGCGCCCATGAGCCGGTACCACGCCCGCATGTAGACCGTGGCGAACAGCGACGAGAGGGTCTCGAGGGTGACCTCGGCGGCGAGCGCCACCGTCCACTTGCGCAGGTAGAACCCGCTGTGGATCGAGTGGGTGCCGGACGAGACACGAGGCAGGATCGCCCAGCGGATGCCGGCGATGAGGAACACCGTGCCGGCCGTCATCAGCATGGCGGTGGGCCAGGTCAGCAGCGGCAGGTACCAGTGGTAGTCGATGTCCGTCAGGTCGGACAGCGAGTCGCTGAGCTGGTCGAAGATGTAGAAGGCCGGGAAGATCGGCAGCAGGCCGATGGCGGGGATCGCCGCCAGCAGGAAGGCGTAGAGCACCCCGAAGGCGAGGCGCCGCTGCGGCGAGGCCGTGGCGGGCTCCGGCAGCAGCGTGGGGTCGGCGGTGCCGACGCGGCGGCCCGGCGAGCCGTCCCAGATCTCGGCCCGGCCCACCACGGTGCCGGTGGGAATCGTGGTGAGGTCGCCGATCTCGGCATGGTCGCCGATGGTTGTGTCGGGGCCGATGACGCAGGAGGCGCCGATGGCGACATCGGCCCCGATGGTGACCCGGCCGATGATGAGGGTGTCGCCCACCACCTCGGCGTTGGCGATGACGAGGCGCCCGCCGAGGGAGGCGCCGGGGCCGATGGAGACGAGGTCGGGGGCACCGATCTCCGCGTCGGAGATGAGGGTGTCGTCGCCGACCTTCGCGCCGAGCAGGCGTAGGTAGAACACGATGGCCGGCGAGCCCTGGAGCCACTTGATGTGCACCAGGGGCGTCAGGCGCTGCGCCAGCCACCAGCGGTAATAGTACACGCCCCAGAGCGGGTAGCGCCCGGGCTTGGTCCGCCCGAGAATCAGCCATTTCGCCGCCACCGCGATGGCGGCGGTGACGGCGTTGATGCCGATATAGACCAGCAGCAGCACGACGAGTTCGCCGAAGAAGCCGAGCCCGCCGCCCGTGAGCAGCAGGTAGGTCACGAAGATGCCGAGCCATTGCGAGGTGGCCAGCGCGATGACGAAGGGCAGGGCGGCGGCCTGGGCGAGGCCGCAGAGGAAGCGCCGCCGGAACGAGGGCGGGGCGAAGCTGAGGTCCCGCACCGCCATCTGCGCCCCGGCCCCGCCGGTGCGTTCGATGAGGGCGTCGGCCATGCTCCGCAGGGTGCGCCGGCCGTAGACGTCCTGCAGGGTGATGGCGGCGAGCGCCGGCGCCTCGCGCACGGCGCCGACGAAGCGGGCGGCCAGCAGCGAATGGCCGCCGAGATCGGTGAAGAAGTCGCCCTCGAACGGGATCGCCTGGTTGCCGAACACCTGGTTGGCGGCCGCCAGGAGCGCCGCCTCGGTCTCGTTGCGCGGGGGCTCCTGCTCGCCCGAGACGTCGGCGACGGTCAGCGTCGCCGCCCGCAGGGCCTTGCGGTCGACCTTGCCGGAGGTCAGGCGCGGCAGCACCTCGGCCACCTCGAAATGCCCCGGCACCATGTAGGGCGGCATCTGTCCGGCGAGGGTCTGCCGCAGGGCGGCCTTGTCGATCTCGATGCCGCGCTCGGGCACCAGGAAGGCGACGAGGCGGTCGACGCCGTCGTCCTGGCGCAGGACCACCGCCGCCTGGTTGATGCCGGGCAGCACCTGGATGCGCGATTCGATCTCGCCGAGCTCGACCCGGAAGCCGCGGATCTTCACCTGATCGTCGATGCGGCCGTGGAACAGGATGTTGCCGGCCGCGTCAACGGAGACCGCATCGCCCGAGCGATAGAGGACCGGGTCGGTCCCGTCGGAAGGGTAGGGGTTGGCGATGAACTTCTCCGCCGTCAGCTCGGGGCGCTTGAGATAGCCCCCCGCGACGCCGGGGCCTCCGATGAGGAGCTCGCCGGGTTGGCCGGGTTCGAGAAGTTCGAGGGTCTCGCCGGCGACGTACACCGAATAGTTCGGGATCGGGCCGCCGATGGTGACGGGCGTGCCGGCCCGCATCTGCGCCGCGGTGGCGACCACCGTCGCCTCCGTCGGCCCGTAGGTGTTGAACAGGGCGCGGCCGTCCGTCGCCCAGCGGGCCACCAGGGGTTCGGGCAGGGCCTCGCCGCCGAGAAGCACCAGCCGCACCGTGGGCAGGTCCTCAGCGATCATGGCGAGCAGGGTCGGCACCGTGTCGAGCACCGTGACGCGGGCGCGGGCGAGGATGCCCGGCAGGGCCTCGACGTCGCCCATCATGGCCGGCGAGGCCACGAACAGGGTCGCGCCGACGAGATAGGGGACCCAGATCTCCTCCATGGAGAGATCGAAGGCGACGCTTGCGCCCTGGAACACCACGTCGTCGGGCCGCATGCCGTAGAGGGCGTTTCCGGACCGCAGGAAATGGCAGATGTTGGCGTGGCTGATCGCGATGCCCTTCGGCACGCCCGTCGAGCCCGAGGTGTAGATCAGGTAGGCCGGGTGCTGGGGCGTCAGCCCCAGCGCACGCGGGTCGGGTCGGGGCGCATCCGCCGGCGTTCCCGCCAGCAGGGCGTCCACGGTGAGGGCGGGTGCGGCGTCGGGGGCCTGGGACGCCAGGGCCGGAGAGACGAGGAGCGCCTTGGCGGCGGCGTCCGCGAGGCACACGGCGACGCGGTCGGCCGGGGCCTCGGCGTCGAAGGGCAGCCAGGCGGCGCCCGACAGGGTGATGCCGATCTGGGCCACGAGGAGGTCGGGACCCCGCGCCATCCACAGGCCGACGACGTCGCCGGGGCCGATGCCGCGATGCGCCAGCCCCCGGGCGATGGCGCCGGCCCGCGCTTCGACCTCCGCGTAGGTGAGGGCCGGGTGGGCGCCGTCGGCGTCGCTGAGCGCCCCGTCGACGAGGGCCGGATGATCGGGGCGGGCGGCGGCGCTGGCGGAAAAAATCTCGCCCAGGACCTCGTCGCGGATGAGGTCGGGGCGTGCCTCGCCGCGCAGGACCGCCTTTCCGGTTAGGCTCGCCTGGCCGCGCGGGGTCTCCTGCCCGGACAGGACCGACTGGCGCGTGGGCCCATCCGCCAGGGGCCGGGCTGTCTCGGCGAGACTGGTCATCCACTGCTCCGCTGCCGGATCCTCGGGCCCGCTGCCTGCGGCGAGCCTCGGATGCGCTTCGTTCTGGCCGGGTAAGGCGCTCGGATCACGCCGGAATCGCGGCAACGCCCGAAGTTCGGCGGTGCCTTAGCACGTTTGACCGGACGTGAGAGACCCGATCCGCCCGCAGGACCGGGCCGGAATACGGATCACGCCCAACGTCATCACGCCCAACGCCATCACGCCCAACGCCATCACGCCCAACGCCAAGTCGCGCCCTCGATGACCAGGACGCCGCCCTGGCGGATGCCCATGCGCGGCGCCTCGCGGATGCCGAGGCAGCCCCGGATCACCAGGATCGCGCGGGCGACGCCGCCATGGGCGACGATGCAGGCCGGCCCCTCGAGGGCGGCGAGGGCGGGGGCGACCCGTTCGACCAGCATGGCGTAGCTCTCCCCGCCCTCGCCCGGCGGCCGGTAACCCCAGCGGTCGCGGTCGCGCGCCAGGGCCCGGGCCATGTCCCGACGCCGGATCTCGGCCCAGGTCGAGCCTTCCCACGTGCCGAAGCTGATCTCCTTCAGGCGTGCGTCGGTGCGGTAGGCCTCGGGCGCGAGGTCGAGGCGGGCGCGCACGGCCTCCATGGTGCTGCGGGTGCGGGCCAGGGGGCTCGCGACGAAGTCGAGACGGGGGAGATCCGCGCCCGCCGCCTGCGCCAGGCGCCCGGCCGCTTCGTCGGCCTGGCGGAGGCCCTCGGCGTTGAGGGCGATGTCGCGCTGGCCTTGGAGACGGCCTTCCGCGTTCCAGTCGGTCTGACCATGGCGGACGACGTAGAGGGTCGGGGTCATGAGGCACGCCCCACCGCGCGCCGCTTCCCAGCTGCGGGGCGGCGCTTGTCGGCTGCCGCGCGACGCGCATCGGAACGGCCGCGCTTGCGGATCGTTGTCGGTTCCAGGGGCTCGGCTGGTTTCGAGGTCTTGGTCGGTTTCAAGATCCTGCGCGCCTCGATCGTCAGCGGACGAATTTCCATATGCCGCACAAGCCCATCAAGCCGGAATCCGGCAAGTCCGGTGCGAAGTCGGGAGCCCGGGGAAAGCCCGGGGGAACGGTGGCGGAGGAGGGCGGTTCCCGCAAGCCGCACAAGGCCTCCCGTGCTGACGCCACCCCCGGAATCGTCACCGTGGCGCCGGGGCGAGCCTTGGAAGGATCCGCCTTCGATCTCTCCGCCGTCGATGCGAACGCCGATGGCGGCCTCGACAAGGCGGCGGCCAAGCAGGCGCTGGCCGTGGAGCGCGCCCGCATCGTGTCCCTGCAGGAACGGCTCTACGCCGAGCACAGGCGCAGCCTGCTGGTGGTGTTCCAGGCCATCGACACCGGCGGCAAGGACGGCACCATCCGGGCGGTGTTCGAGGGCGTGAACCCGCAGGGCTGCCGGGTGTGGCCGTTCAAGGTGCCGAGCGCCGAGGAGGCCGCCCACGACTTCCTGTGGCGCTACCATGCCAAGACGCCGGGCCGCGGCATGATCGGCGTGTTCAACCGCAGCCATTACGAGGACGTGCTGGTGGTGCGGGTGAAGGGCCTCGTCCCCGAGCCGGTCTGGCGGGCGCGCTACGGCCAGATCAACGATTTCGAGCGGATGCTCACCGCCGAGGGCACCACGATCCTGAAGTTCTTCCTCCACATCTCGAAGGCCGAGCAAAAGGAGCGCCTGGAGGCCCGCATCGCCACCCCGGAGAAGCACTGGAAGTTCGACGCCGCCGACCTCGTGGAGCGCCGGTCCTGGGACGCCTACCAGGCCGCCTTCGCGGATGCGCTGACGCAGTGCTCGACGCCGGACGCGCCGTGGCACGTGGTCCCGGCCAACCGCAAGTGGTTCCGCAACCTCCTCGTCGCCCGCACCATCGCCGATACCCTGGAGGCGATGGACCCACGCGTCCCGGACGCGCGACCGGGCGTGGCCGGGATGACCGTGCCGGATTGAGGGGCGCACCGCGTGTCCTGTCGGGGGCGTCACGTCCTTCTGGAACTCGGCTGCGACGCCGGTGTCGAGGTGATCTTTTCGCATGATCCCGCGAGAAACCCAGGACCCCGGAGTCCATGAGGATCGCGATCGAGGCGGTGCTGACCGGGCGGCGCTCGCGGAGATCGCCGCCCTCGAGACCCTGTCGACCTCCTGGCGGAGCCTCGCCGCCCGGCGCCTGGAGCGGAGCGCCGTGGAGGATTGGACCCCACGCCTGAGCGGTGAGGGGTGAGCCGCACGCGCGCCCGGGACGCCCGGCCTTGCCGGAAAGGGCAGGTCGGCCTAGTGATTAGCATCCTAACTAAAAGGAGGCTCGTCATGCCGGACCCATTGGTGCTCTTTGCCCGGATCACGCCCAAGCCCGAACATCGCGCCGCCGCCCGTGCCGCAGTCCTGGCGATCCTGACGGTCACACGGTCCGAACCGGGCTGCCGCCGCTTCACGCTGCATGACGACCGGGACGGCGACGGGCCGCTCTACCTCTACGAGGTCTGGGACGACGAGGCGGCCCTCGCCGCTCACCATGCCCAACCCTATACGCGCGCCGTGTTCGAGCGGTATCGGACGTGGCTGTCCGGGCCGGTCGCGATCACGCGGTTGCGCGCGATCGGGGAGGGCGCATGTTCTTCCTGAAGGAGCTGCCCACGCGGGCGATGCTTCAGAGCTACTCTGACCGCTACCCGGGCATGGATGCCGGGGCCGTCGCCGAGGCGCTTCGGCTCCTGCGGCGCGCAAGCCTGTTGATGCGCGCGCTGGAGGCGTACTTCACCGCCCACACGCTGTCGCAGACCCGCTTCCTCATCCTGATCGTCATTGATCGGGAGCCCAGGCAAGGGGGACTCATGGGCAGTGAAATCGCCGACCGGCTCGACATCTCACGTCCCGTCGTGACCGAAACCGTCAAGGCCATGACGCGGGCGGGCCTGCTCCGCAGCGCTCCGGTTCCGGGGGACGGCAGGGCCAAGCGCATCACCCTGACGCCGGCCGGGCGCGCGGTGCTCGCCGACCTCCTGCCCGGCTACTTCGCCCTCATCGCCGATTTCATGGCGCGCGAGGGCGACGGGACCGCGTGACCGCCCGGCCTCAATCCTTGTCGAGGCTGAGGTCCGGCGCCTCGGGGTTCTTCATGCCGACCACGTGGTAGCCGGCGTCGACGTGGAGGATCTCGCCGGTCATGCCCCGGCTCATGTCCGAGACGAGGTAGGCGGCGGTCTCGCCGACCTCGTCGATGGTCACCGTGCGGCGCAAGGGGGCGTTGTACTCGTTCCACTTGAGGATGTAGCGGAAGTCGCCGATGCCGGAGGCGGCGAGCGTCTTGATCGGGCCGGCCGAGATGGCGTTGACGCGGATCTTCGAGGGGCCGAGGTCGGCGGCCAGATACCGCACGGAGGCTTCGAGCGCGGCCTTGGCCACCCCCATGACGTTGTAGTGCGGCATCCACTTCTCGGCGCCGTAATAGGTCAGGGTGAGGAGCGAGCCGCCGTTCGGCATCAGCTTCTCGGCGCGCTGGGCCACCGCCGTGAACGAGTAGCAGGAGATCAGGAGCGATTTCGTGAAGTTCGCCTCCGAGGTCTCGAGGTAGCGGCCCGTCAGCTCGTCCTTGTCCGAGAAGGCGATGCAGTGGACGACGAAATCGAGGCCTTCGGGAAACACCTCGGCCGTGGCGGCGAACACCGCGTCGATGGAGGCCGGATCGGTGACGTCGCAATGGCCGACCACGTGGGCGTCGAGTTCGCGGGCCAGGGGCTCGACGCGCTTCTTCAGGGCGTCGCCCTGGTAGGTGAAGGCGAGCTTGGCCCCGTGGGCGGCGGCGGATTTCGCGATGCCCCAGGCGATGGAGCGGTTGTTGGCGACACCGAGCACCAGCCCGCGCTTGCCGGCGAGAAGGCCGCCGACGTGCAGGCCACCGACGTGATCGTGAACCGGGTTCGTGTCCGCCATGAAGTCACCTGAGCCAGAAGCGTCGCCGGGCATGCCGAGGCCCGGCCGGAGGGATCGGACGGACGGACGCGCCGCGCGCACTCTCTATAACGGCATGCGCCGCGCGCACTCTTAGCGGAGGCATGCCGGTGACGGAAGTCCGGGTTTTCCGTGCCGGATTCCGCGTGAGACGTGCGGCGTCTCAGCCGACCCGGGCGGCGCGCCGGGCCTTGGCGTAATCCGTGAGCGCCGTGTCCTCGGCACTCGGCAGGGCGACGGCGGTGGTGGCGAAGAGGTCGCCCCGCGTCCCGTCCTTCTTCGGCAGACCCTTGCCCTTGAGCCGGAAGGTCCGGCCCGAACTCGTCATGGCGGGGATCCGCATCTCGACGGCGCCCGTCAGGGTCGGCACCCGGATCGGGCCGCCCAGGACCGCGTCCTCCAGGGGCACCTCGACGGAGGCGCGCAGATCCGCCCCGTCCGGGGTGAAGCGGGCATGCGGCAGGATGCGGATGGTGAGCAGCGCGTCGCCCGGCGCGCCGCGCCCGCCCGGCGATCCGAGGCCGCGCAGGCGGATCACCTGGCCGTCGATCACGCCGCGCGGCACCACCACGTCGACGTCGCGCCCGCCCGGCAGGGACAGGCGCAGCTTCTCCTCGCTCGCCACCTGCTCGAGGGTCACGGCGAGTTCGGCCGCCACGTCCTCGCCCTTGGCCGGCTCGCGCTGCCCGGCGCCGGCCCCACCGGCCCCGGCGCGGAACGCTTCGCCGAACAGGTGCGAGAAGATGTCGTCGCCCATGCCCCCGGGCCCTCCGCCGCCGGGGCCGCCGGCGCCGCGCCCCCGGGCCGCGTTCTCGAAGCCGAACCCGCCGGCCCGTCCACCGCCGCCGCCGAAGCCCCCGAACCCCTCGAACCCGCTCGCGCGAGGCTTGCCGTCACCGTCGATCTCGCCCCGGTCGAACTGCCCGCGTTTCCCCGCGTCGCCCAGGATCTCGTAGGCCGAATTCGCCTCGGCGAAGCGGTCCTTGGCCTTGGCGTCGCCGGCGTTGCGATCGGGGTGGTAGGCCTTGGCGAGCTTGCGGTAAGCCTTCTTGATGTCGGCTTCGCTGGCACCCTTGGGCACACCCAGGACGTCGTAGGGATTGCGCATCGGTCAACACTGTCTCGGTGCCGTGAGGAGCTTGGCCGTGGGGAGCCGGCGGTTTCGCTGCCTCGGATTCATCGCGCCTGATGTGGACGGTTCGCGGCCGGTTCGCAACGCGAGGCCCGGAGATTTCGCCGGCGCACCATCGCGGGCGCCGTTTCCCGGGCGGTTCCTTCCAGCGTCAGGCCGCCAGTGTCAGGCCGCCAGTGTCAGGCCGTGTTGCCGGCGTCAGATCGCCGTCTTGGTGCCGCGCACGCGCTTCAGGGCCCACTCGCCCCCCGAGGGCTTGCAGCCGGTGCCGCGCAGAAACCGGCTCCGGCCGGGCGCGATCACCGAGGCGAGGAAGTCGCGGCAGACCTGATCGTTGGACACGTAGGGCAGGCCCGTCGGATTGACCGAGCCGCGCAGGCTGGTCTCGGGGTTGTCCCACTTCACCGGGCGGCCGTTGCCCTGCGGATCGAGGGCCACCGACAGGGCCGCGTGCGCCCGGCGCCAATCCTCGGCCCCGAGGTCGCGGCCGAAGCTTTCGGGCGGACGCGCGATGCTGCCGGTGCTCGTCGGTTCCGGCGGCAGGGCGGCTTCCGCGACGGTCTCGGTCTGGAAGGTGATGATCGGCAGGCCGCAGCCCGACAGGGGCAGGAACACCAGGGCGGCGAGGGCACGCCAGGCATGCGACGCCGCGCGGGAAGGGCGGCGCGTTCCGCCGCAAGCCGTGGTCCGTCGCGAAAAACCCGCGGCGGGGACCTTGGCCGCCGCCCCTTTCGTCCTAAAGTCGCACCGACGCATTACACTTGATCTCACGACGGGAGAGGACCGATGGCCAACCGCGCCCCACGTCGGTGCCCCCCGACCCGGATCTCACGTTAGCCAGGATGTTCGCCTTGGATCGGTTAAGGATCGATGACCTCGCCCCGTCGAACGACTTCACCCGCGCGACGGATCCCTGGGCCCTGTTCGCCGCCTGGATGGCGCAAGCGGAGGCGTCGGAGCCCAACGACGCCAACGCCATGGCGCTGGCCACCGCCGGCTCGGACGGCCTGCCCGACGTGCGGATGGTTCTCCTGAAGGGCGTCGATGCGCGCGGGTTCGTGTTCTACACCAACACCGACTCGGCCAAGGGCGAGGAACTGGCGCAGAACCCCCAGGCCGCCCTGGTGCTGCATTGGAAGAGCCTGCGCCGGCAGATCCGCGCCCGCGGCCCCGTGTCCCATGTGACCCCCGAGGAGGCCGACGCGTATTTCGCCAGCCGGGCCCGTGACAGCCGCATCGGCGCCCATGCCAGCCGGCAATCGCGGCCGCTCGCCGACCGGGCCACCCTGGAGGCGGAGGTGGCGGCGCTGGCCGCCCGGTTCGAGGACGGTCCGGTGCCGCGCCCGGAGAACTGGATCGGTTTTCGGGTCGCGCCGGTCTCGATCGAGTTCTGGCAGGACGGCCCGTTCCGCCTGCACGACCGGGTGCGGTTCACGCGTGCCGGCGATGGCTGGGCGGGGGCCCGGCTCTATCCGTGACCCGATGGGGTGGGGGCACGATCCCCGAGGGCGGGCGCCGCCGCTTGGTGCGGCGCGGGATGGACCCTGGATTTTAGGACCGGCGGCGCTTAGACCTTGAGGCCGGTGCGGCGGGTGCTCTTTCGTTGACCGCCTCCCGATCCCGAAGGAACGGTCTTGGCCACATCCTCCAACGAACGCCGCCGCGTCATGCTGCTCACGGGGGCCAGCCGCGGCATCGGCCACGCCACCGTCAAGCGCTTCTCGGCGGCCGGCTGGCGGGTGATCACCTGCTCGCGCCACGCGTTTCCCGAGAACTGCCCGTGGGAAATGGGGCCGGAGGATCACCTCCAGGTCGATCTGGCCGATCCCGAGGACACCATGCGGGGGATCCGGGAAGTGGCCGGGCGCCTCGCCGACGAGGGCGGCCTGCTCCACGCCCTCGTCAACAACGCGGGAATTTCGCCCAAAGGCGCCAACGGCGAGCGCCTCGGCGCCATCGCCACGGAGTTCGGCGACTGGCGCAAGGTGTTCCAGGTCAACGTGTTCGCGCCGCTCCTGCTCGCGCGCGGCCTGTGCGAGGAGCTGACCCGGGCCAAGGGCTCCATCGTCAACGTCACCTCCATCGCGGGGTCCCGCGTCCATCCCTTCGCGGGCGCCGCCTACGGTACCTCGAAGGCGGCGCTCGCCGGCCTCACCCGCGAGATGGCGAGCGATTTCGGACCCCTCGGGGTGCGGGTCAACGCGATCTCGCCGGGCGAGATCGACACCGCCATCCTGTCGCCCGGCACGGACAAGATCGTCGCCGGCATCCCGCAGCGCCGTCTCGGCACCCCCGACGAGGTGGCCAAGGCGATCTACTTCCTGTGCACCGAGGCCTCGTCCTACGTGAACGGCGCCGAGCTGCACATCAACGGCGGCCAGCATGTCTGAACGGGGGCGGTCGCCCGCGCGCCTCGTTGCCCTGCTGCTCGTCGCCCTTCCGCTCCCGGCCGCCGCCGAGCCGGCCGTCACGATTCTCGACCTGCCGTTCTCGGCGAGCGCCCTGCGCGGTCCCGGCAGCGAGGTCGCCATCGCGGTGGCGACCTCCGGCCTCCTCCCCCTGGCGCGGCCGAAGCCGGGCGGGACGGGCGCGGCGGCGGAGGGGGGGCCCATCGCCGTGGTCTGGGGAGAGGCGGGGGGCGCGGTCCTCGCCCTCGTCGACGGGCACGTCACCGCGACGCTCCT
The DNA here is from genome assembly GCF_001422425.1 of Methylobacterium sp. Leaf102. Lineage (NCBI taxonomy): Bacteria > Pseudomonadati > Pseudomonadota > Alphaproteobacteria > Hyphomicrobiales > Methylobacteriaceae > Methylobacterium > Methylobacterium sp. Leaf102. Next base: position 35,778 of record NZ_LMMX01000012.1, read on the forward strand.
CGGCCGCGAGGCCGTCGAGGGGCTGGCCGCCGCCGAGACCCCGCGCGGGGCACTTCCCGGGTCCCGCCGGGCGCTGTCCGGCGCCCTCTCGGCCCATCTCGCCGAGCCCGTGACGGTGCGCGGCCGGCTGGGCGCGGGCGCGCTCGTGATCCGCGAGCGGAAGGTCGTTCCCATGAGTGCGGAGCCGAAGGCCGTGCCCGTCGCCACCGCGACGGTCCGGCCCGCGCCCGATCCCGCCTTCGCCCCGCGCGCGCCACGCATCGCGGCCTTCGACGGCCGCCCCGCCATCCTGGCGGTGGGCGAGACCGAGGACGGGTCCTCGCTGATGGTCGTCGAGCCCGCCGAGTCCGGCTGGAGCGTGCGGGCGCGCAGCCCCGCCGAGCCCGGCAGGCCGCTCCAGGTGGCGGGCGTCGCGGATTTCTCCGGCACCGGCCGGATGCAGGTCGCCGCGACGGGCTCGGCCGACGGAACCGCGCGGCTGCGGCTGTGGGCCTACGAGGGCGGCGCCCTGCGGCCCCTTCTGTCGGCACCCGGCTACGACGCCGCGGCACCGGGCGAGGGCGGTCCCGATCTGGCGGCGCTCCTTCCCCGCGACGGGGCCGTGGACCTCGCCGTGCCGGTGGCCGACCGCTCGGCCCTCGCGATCGTGTCCCTGAAGGGCGCCATCACGGAGCGCGCCCTCGCGCCCCTGCCGGCGCCCGCCGCCTTCGGCGTCGCCACCCTCGGGGCCGGGGCGGCCGCCCGCCTCCTCGTTGGCCTCGCCGACGGGCGCATCGCCGTGGTGAGCCCCAATCCGTGAGCTGTCGTCCATGAGTGAACCGGCATCGCCCGACGACGCCACGCGCCTGTTCCCGACGCGGCCCTTCGTCGGCGCCTCCATCGCGGTGATCCGGGGCGACCGGGTGCTCGTCGCCGCCCGGGCGAACGCGCCCATGCGCGGCGTCTGGACCCTGCCGGGCGGCCTGGTCGAGGCCGGCGAGGCGCTCGCCGACGCCGCCCTGCGGGAGCTCCGCGAAGAGGTCGGCCTCACGGCCGCGGTGGTGGGTGTGCTGGCCCCGACGGAGATCATCCTGCGGGCCGAGGACGGCCGGACCCGCCACCATTACGTCGTCCATCCCCACGCCGCCCTGTGGACCGGTGGCGAACCGGCGCCGGGGCCCGAGGCGCTCGCCGTGCGCTGGGCGACCCTGGCCGACCTCGCCGGCCTCGACACCACGCCCGGCCTCGACGGCACCGTGGCGGCCGCGTTCGCCCGGGTCGCCGGGCATGGAATATCCGAACTGCCCGGGACACCCGCCGCGTGACGAAGCCCGGACCGGTTGCCGCTCTCGCCCTCTGCCTGATTCTGGCGACGATTCCGGGGGCCGAGGCCCAGCAGGGGCGGGGGGGCGCCGCCCGCGCCGCCCCCCGGAGCGACAGGCCGGCCGAGAAGGAGCCGGCCCCCGCCCCCGAGCCGCCGCCGGCGCCCTACGACCGCGACCTGATGCGGCTTTCCGAGATCGTCGGGGCGCTGGCGTTCCTGCGCGAGCTCTGCACCGCCCCCGATGCGGGCCAGTGGCCAGTGCGGATGAAGGCGCTGCTGGAAGCCGAGGGCGTGACCCCCGGGCGGCGCGATCGCCTCGCCGGCGCCTACAACCGGGGCTATCGCGGCTACGCCCTGACCTACCGGGTCTGCACCCCGTCGGCGCAGGAGGCGGCCACCCGGTTCGTGACCGAGGGCGAGCGCCTGTCGCATGCCCTGGCGAGCCGGTTCGGGGGATGATGCGGCTGGGCCACACCCGCGCGGGCAAGGCTGAATCCGCGCAATTCGAGCGCCGGCGTTAACCGCTTCGCAATTCCTGGCTTTGCGGGCCCGGCCGTGCGCCCTATCATCATCCCAACGTGCCGAGCGTTTCTTCGGCGCCAACGATGCTGTGGCCATGCACGCTGAATCAGCCCAAGCGCCCTTCGAGGCGGATATCGACAGCAAGCGCGCCGCGCTCGGCTACGTGTCGGAGGCCTTCGCCGAAGGCTGTCTCGACGGCCTCGACGGCGACTGCATGGCCCAGGCCGCCCTGTTCGCGGCGTTCCAGGAGCTGGTGATGACCTATGGCGAGGAGGCGACCGCCCGCTACGCCGAGGGCTTCCCGGACCGGATCCGCGGCGGCGCCTTCACTACGGCTCCCCAGCATTGAGGGGACTGTGACGACTCTGCTGGGTGTTGCCCTTCCTGAGGACTGGAATCGGTTCTCGGCGGGCGTCGCTCCGTGAAATCCCTGCTCGGGTCCTGGCCGTTCTGGGCGCTGCTTTCGGCCGCCTTCGCGGCCCTGACCGCGATCTTCGCGAAGGTGGGGATCGCCAACGTCAATTCCGATTTCGCCACCTTCATCCGGACCATCGTCATTCTCTGCGCGCTCGGTGCCATTCTCGTTGGCACCGGGCAGTGGCAGCCCTTCGGGTCGGTGTCGGGCCGGACCTACGTGTTTCTGGTCCTGTCGGGCCTCGCCACCGGGGGCTCGTGGATCTGCTACTTTCGCGCTCTCAAACTCGGCGAAGCCAGCCGTGTCGCACCCGTCGACAAGCTGAGCGTGGTGCTGGTGGCGATCTTCGGGGCTGTCTTCCTCGGCGAGCGGCTGTCCCCGGCGAACTGGCTCGGGGTGGCGTTCATCGCCACGGGGGCCGTGCTGGTGGCTTACCGGGGCTAGACCCCCTCCCCGTGAGGGAAGGGGAACGCGGCAAGTCCGGTTGCGGCGAGTCCACCTCAGGCGGTCATTTCCTTCGTGCCGAGGCGCTTGTCGAGGTAGGTGTCCACGGTCCGGGTCAGCTCGTCGACCTTGCCGTCGAAGAAGTGGTTGGCGCCCTCGACCATCTGGTGCTCGATGATGACGCCCTTCTGCACCTTCACCTTCTCGATCACCGGCATCACCTCGCGGGCCGGGGCCACCCGGTCCTCGGAGCCGTGGACGAACAGGCCCGACGACGGGCACGGCGCCAGGAAAGTGAAATCGTAGCGGTTGGCCATGGCGGCGATGGAGATGAAGCCCTCGATCTCCGGGCGCCGCATGAGCAGCTGCATCCCGATCCACGATCCGAACGACACGCCGGCGATCCAGCAGGCGCGGGCCTCCGGGTTGACCGACTGCACCCAGTCGAGGGCCGAGGCGGCGTCGGAGAGTTCGCCGGTGCCGTGATCGAACGCGCCCTGGCTGCGTCCGACCCCGCGGAAGTTGAACCGCAGGGCGGCGAAGCCCCGGTTGGCGAAGGTGTAGAACAGATTGTACACGATCTGATTGTTCATCGTGCCACCGAACTGCGGGTGCGGGTGGAGCACGATGGCGATGGGCGCGCCCTTCTTCTTGGGGGCCTGGTAGCGTCCCTCGAGACGGCCGGCCGGACCGGTGAAGATGACTTCGGGCATGGATCTCTCACAAGCTTCAGGACGTGGCGCGCGACGGCAGACGCAACGCAGGCCCCGCGCGGAACGCCTTGACTCGACGGGGCACGAACTTAAAAGCGCTCTTAGAATGGTTCTAGTGGACTAGAATTATTCTAAACAAGCGGTTCGGGCGCGTCCGGGTCGCTGCGTCCCTTGCACGACGGGGTGTCGGAACATGGTTCTTCGGCGCCTTAGCATGATCGTGGGGGGCAAAAGCAAGGATTTGTCGTCCTCGACCTTGAGACCGCCAGTGGTTTTCGCCCCATGACTTCGCCAGCATGACTTCGCCGCGCGCCTATCTCGACCACAACGCGACCTCGCCGGTTCGGCCGGAGGTCGCTGCGGCCGTGGCGCGGGCGCTCGCCCTCCCGGGCAACCCGTCCTCGGTGCATGCCGAGGGGCGTGCGGCCCGCGCCGCCCTGGAGCGCGCGCGCGTGCAGGTGGGCGGCCTCGTCGGCGTCGGCTCGGGGCGGGTCGTGTTCACGAGCGGCGGCACCGAGGCCGCCAACACCGTGCTGTCCGGCGCCCTGCGCCGATCCGGCGAGCCGGCGCCGACCCGGCTGGCGATCGGTTCCACCGAACATGCCTGCGTGTCGGCCGGCCATCGCTTCCCGGCCGAGCGCGTCGACGTGGTTCCGGTGGATGCCAGCGGCATCATCGATCTCGCCGCCCTCGCCGCCTGCCTCGACCGGCACCGGGGGGAGGGCGTCCTCGTCTCGGTTCATGCGGCCAACAACGAGACCGGCGTGATCCAGCCGCTCGCCGAGGTCGTCGCCCTGGCGCGCGGCCACGGCCGGGCCCTCGTCCATTCCGACGCCGTGCAGGCGGTGGGCAAGATCCCGCTCGATTTTTCCGGCCTCGGCCTCGATGCCCTCACCCTCTCGGGCCACAAGTTCGCCGCCCCCCGGGGCGTCGGCGCCCTGGTGCTCGCCGAGGGCGTCACCTTGGATTCGGCGTTCCTGCGGGGCGGCGGCCAGGAGGGGCGCCTGCGCGGCGGCACCGAGAACCTGTCGGGCCTCGTCGGCATGGGGGTGGCGGCCGAGATGGTCGGGCTCGGCGAGACGCAGGAGGCTCTGCGGGATACCATCGAGGCAGGGCTGCGGGCCTTGGCGCCCGACCTCGTGGTGTTCGGCGAGGCCGCACCGCGCCTGCCCAACACCGTGAGCTTCTCCATTCCGGGCCTCGATGCGCCGACGGCCCTGATGGCGCTGGATCTCGCCGGCGTCGCGCTCTCGTCCGGGTCGGCCTGCGCGTCGGGCAAGGTCGCCCGCTCACCGGTCCTCGCCGCCATGGGCGTCAGCCCCGCCCTGGCCGCAGGGGCCCTGCGCGTCAGTCTCGGGTGGAACAGCACGATAAGCGACGGGACGCGCTGTCTCGCCGCCTGCGAACGCCTCGTCGACACCCTATATCGACGGCGAGGGCAGGCCGCCTGACCGGCGGCCCGCCCAAACCATTTCTCGCGAACACGCCCGGCCCTTGACGCCGGGTCGATCAGGAGACGCCAATGCCTGCCGTGCAGGAAACCATCGACCGGGTCCGATCCATCGACCTCGACCAGTACAAGTATGGATTCGAGACCACCATCGAGATGGAGAAGTCCGAAAAGGGCATCTCCGAGGACGTGATCCGCTTCATCTCGGCCAAGAAGGACGAGCCCGAGTGGATGCTCGCCTGGCGCCTCGACGCCTACAAGCGCTGGCAGACCATGCAGGAGCCCGACTGGGCCCGGGTCTCCTATGACAAGGTCGACTACAAGGATATTTATTACTATGCGGCCCCGAAGCGGCCTGCCGCCATGTCCTTGGATGAAATCGATCCAGAAATTCTGAAAACGTACGAAAAACTCGGCATTCCGCTCCGCGAGGTCGAGGTGCTGGAGGGCATCGCCCCCGAGCGCCGGGTCGCCGTCGACGCGGTGTTCGACTCGGTCTCGGTGGCCACCACCTTCAAGGCCGAACTGTCGAAGGCCGGCGTGATCTTCATGCCGATCTCGGAAGCCATCCGCGAGTATCCGGACCTCATCAAGAAGTACCTCGGCTCGGTCGTGCCCGTGACCGACAACTTCTTCGCGACCCTGAATTCGGCGGTCTTCTCCGACGGATCGTTCGTCTACATTCCGCCGGGCGTGCGCTGCCCGATGGAGCTGTCGACCTATTTTCGCATCAACGAGCGCGACACCGGCCAGTTCGAGCGGACCCTAATCATCGCCGACAAGGGTAGTTACGTCTCGTACCTCGAGGGCTGCACCGCCCCGAAGCGCGACGACAACCAGCTCCACGCGGCCGTGGTCGAGCTCGTTGCCCTCGACGACGCCGAGATCAAGTACTCGACGGTCCAGAACTGGTATCCGGGCGACAACGACGGCAAGGGCGGCATCTACAACTTCGTCACCAAGCGCGGCGATTGCCGGGGCGCCAACTCGAAGATCTCGTGGACGCAGGTCGAGACCGGCTCGGCCATCACCTGGAAGTACCCGTCCTGCATCCTGCGCGGCGACAATTCACGGGGCGAGTTCTACTCCATCGCCGTGTCGAACGGCATGCAGCAGGTCGATTCCGGCACCAAGATGATCCATCTGGGCAAGAACACCACCAGCCGGATCATCTCGAAGGGCATCTCGGCCGGACGCTCGCAGAACACCTACCGGGGCCTCGTCTCGGCGCACCGCAAGGCGACGGGCGCGCGCAACTTCACCAACTGCGACTCGCTCCTCATCGGCGACCAGTGCGGCGCGCACACCGTGCCCTATATCGAGTCGAAGAATTCCTCCGCGCAGTTCGAGCACGAGGCCACCACCTCGAAGATCTCGGAAGACCAGATGTTCTACTGCCAGCAGCGTGGCCTCTCCAACGAGGAGGCGACCGCGCTCATCGTCAACGGCTTCGTCCGCGACGTGCTGCAGCAGCTGCCGATGGAGTTCGCCGTCGAGGCCCAGAAGCTGATCTCGATCAGCCTCGAAGGCTCGGTGGGCTAAGCCTCTCGTAGTGGCCTACGAAAAGAGCATGCTGAGATCTGTGCATAAGCATAGCGCTCGGCATGCTGAAGAGGTGACGAGTAGCGTCGCATGCGGTTGCTTCTTTTGCCTTGCTGTATTCCTGCCGGACGAGATCAGGGACTGGCTTCCTCGCGAGGAAACCGCCTTGTGTCCACGGTGCAACATCGACGCGGTGATCGGCGATCGTTCAGGCCTTCCGGCCAAGGACATCGCGTTCCTCAAAGCGATGCACGATGAATGGTTTGAAGGACTTAGACTAAAATGATCGAAATCAAGAACCTCACCGTCGCCATCGAGGACAAGCAGATCCTCAACGGTCTCAACCTCACCGTGAAGGACGGCGAGGTCGCTGCCATCATGGGGCCGAACGGCTCGGGCAAGTCGACTCTCTCGTACGTCATCGCGGGGAAAGAGGACTACGAGGTCACCAGCGGCGAGATCCTCCTCGACGGCGTGAACATCCTCGAGATGAGCCCCGACGAGCGCGCCGCGAGCGGCGTGTTCCTGGCGTTCCAGTACCCGCTGGAGATCCCGGGCGTCGGCACCATGACCTTCCTCAAGGCGACGCTCAACGCCCAGCGCCGGGCGCGCGGCGAGGGCGAGCTGACGACGCCGGACTTCATCCGCAAGGTGAACGCGGCGGCGGAAAAGCTGGAGATCAACAAGGAGATGCTCAAGCGCGCCCTCAACGTCGGGTTCTCCGGCGGCGAGAAGAAGCGCATGGAGATCCTGCAGATGGCCCTCTTGGAGCCGAAGTTCTGCGTGCTCGACGAGACCGATTCCGGCCTCGACATCGATGCCCTGCGCATCGTTTCCGGCGGCGTGAACGCGCTCCGTGCACAGGGCCGCTCGTTCCTCGTCATCACCCACTACCAGCGCCTGCTCGACTACATCGTGCCGGACGTGGTCCACGTCATGTCGCAGGGCCAGATCGTGAAGTCGGGCGACAAGGATCTCGCCAAGGCCCTCGAAGCGTCGGGCTACGCCGAGTACCGCACCGGCGAGGCCGCCTGATCATGGCCGACATCACCCCCCTCCGCACCGCGGCCGAGACCGGGCTGTCCAAGCTCTTCGAAGCCACCAGGATGAAGTACCCCACGGGCGTGTCCATCGCCCGCGAGGAGGCGTTCCGCTACTTCGAGGCGGTCGGCCTGCCCACCCGCCGCGTCGAGGCGTTCAAGTACACGGATCTCCGCTCGGCGTTCCGTGATGCCGCCCATCCGGCGGAGATGCCCTCGGCCGAGACCGCCAAGGCGGCGTCCGCCGAGGCCAAGGGCTTTGCCGGGATCGAGGCCGTGCGCCTCACCTTCGTCAATGGCCATCTCATCGAGGCCGAATCCGACCTCACCCGCATTCCGGCCGGCATCACCGTGACGCCGCTCACGCAAGCCCTGACCGATGGGGATGCACGCCTCGCGCAGCTGACCCCGGTGAAGCAGGCCTCCGAAAACGCGATCTATCAGCTCAACACCGCCTTCCTGGCGGACGGTGCCCTGATCTCGGTGGAGGCCGGCGCCAAGGTCGAGACGCCGCTGCATCTGCGCTTCATCGGCACCGGCACGGAGGCCTATTCGACCGCCACGCGCGTGCTCGTGACCCTGGGTGAGGGCGCGGAGGCGCTGATCCTCGAGAGCCACGAGGGGCCGGACGGCATCGCTTACCAGCCCAACGACGCCGTGGACGTGGTCATCGGCGATCGCGCCACCTTCCGGCACGCGCGCCTCAACGCGGAAGGCCGCGAGGCCGTGGCGCTCTCGACCCTGTCGGCCCGGCTCGGTGCCGAGTCCGCCATCGAGACCGTCAACGTGGTGGTGGGCGCCGTGCTCTCGCGCCATCAGGTCTACCTCAACTTCGCCGGGGCCGACGCCCGCGCGGTAGTCAACGGCGCCGCCATGCTCAACGGCAAGCAATTGGCCGACACCACCTTCCTCGCCGACCACGCCGCCACGGGCGGGGTCAGCCGTGAGCTGTTCAAGACCGTGGTGGACGGGGCCGCCACGGGCGTGTTCCAGGGCAAGATCATCGTCCAGCAGGCGGCCCAGCAGACCGACGGCAAGATGATGTCGGCCTGCCTCATCCTGTCCGACGAAGGGCAGATGATGAACAAGCCCGAGCTCGAGATCTTCGCCGACGACGTCGCCTGCGGCCACGGCGCCACCTGCGGGGCCCTCGACGACGATCTCCTGTTCTACCTCATGCAGCGCGGGCTGCCGAAGGCGGAAGCCGAAAGCCTACTGGTCCAGGCCTTCCTGGGGGCTGCCATCGAGTCGGTCGGCCACGAGGGCGCCCGCGCGGCGCTGATCGGCACCGTCGAGGCGTGGTTGAAGGCGCGCGGCTGAGCGCACCCTGCCAAGACCCTCCCCCCGCAGAAGGGGGGAGGGTCGCGCACGTCCGACACCCAACAGGTATCGCCATGAACGCACCCGTCCCGAACACCCCCTACGACGTCCAGGCGATCCGGGCGGAGTTCCCGATCCTGGCCCAGAAAGTCTACGGCAAGCCCCTGGTCTATCTCGACAACGCGGCCTCCTCGCAGAAGCCGCGCGCGGTCATCGACGCCATGGTGGGCTGCATGGAGACCGGCTACGCCAACGTCCATCGCGGGCTGCACTTCATGGCGAACGCCGCGACCGAGGGCTTCGAGGGCGCGCGCGAGACCACCCGGCAGTTCCTCAACGCCGACTCCACCGACGAGATCATCTTCACGCGCAACGCCACGGAGGCCTACAACCTCGTGGCCTCGTCCATGGGGCTGCTCGGCCAGATCGGCGAGGGCGACGAGATCATCCTCTCGATCATGGAGCACCATTCCAACATCGTGCCCTGGCACTTTTTGCGGGAACGACGCGGTGCGGTGATCAAGTGGGCGCCCGTCGACGACGAGGGCAACTTCCTCGTCGAGGAATACGAGAAGCTCTTCTCGCCCCGCACGAAAATGGTGGCGATCACGCACATGTCGAACGTGCTCGGCACGGTGACGCCGGCGGCCGAGATCGTGCGCATCGCCCATGCGCACGGCGTGCCGGTGCTCCTCGACGGGGCTCAGAGCGCGGTCCACCAGCCCATCGACGTGAAGGCGCTCGATTGCGACTTCTTCGTCTTCACCGGGCACAAGGTGTACGGGCCGACCGGCATCGGCGTGCTCTACGGCAAGAAGGAATGGCTGGAGCGCCTGCCCCCCTACCAGGGCGGCGGCGAGATGATCCGCACGGTCGCCCAGGACTCCATCACCTACAACGACCCGCCCCACCGCTTCGAGGCGGGCACGCCGGCGATCGTCGAGGCGGTCGGCCTCGGCGCGGCGCTGGAATTCATGATGACCCTCGGCCGCGAGAACATAGCCGCGCATGAGGCCGCGCTGCTGGCCTATGCGCAGGAGCGGCTCGGGGCGATGAACTCCGTGCGGATGATCGGTACGGCCAAGGACAAGGGCGGCGTCATCGCCTTCGAGATGAAGGGCGCGCATGCCCACGACATCGCCACGGTGATCGACCGCTACGGCGTCGCCATCCGGGCCGGGACCCACTGCGCCATGCCGCTGCTGACGCGCTTCGGTGCGACCTCCACCTGTCGCGCCTCGTTCGGACTGTATAACACCAGGGAAGAGGTGGACGTCCTCGCCGAGGCCCTGGCCAAGGCCGAGATGATGTTCGCCTGATCGGGAATCTCAGCGGCGGGCCCGCCGCAAGCGCGACTGCGCGCCGCCGCCCGGGCGGCGCATGTCGGGGATCGGACACGATCCCCGACCCTCACGAGGACCAACCATGAGCGATTCAGCCATCACCGGCGGGGCCAACACCCCCGCCATCGCCAGCGCCTCGGCGATCCCGCCGGAGGAGCTCGACCGTCTCACCGACGACATCGTGGCGGCGCTGAAAAGCGTCTACGATCCGGAGATTCCGGCCGACATCTACGAACTCGGCCTGATCTACAAGGTCGACATCGCCGACGACCGCACGGTCGCCATCGACATGACCCTGACCGCCCCGGGCTGTCCCGTGGCCGGTGAGATGCCGGGCTGGGTCGAGACCGCGGTCGCGGCCGTGCCGGGCGTCCAGGCCTGCGCCGTCACCATGGTGTTCGATCCGCCGTGGGATCAGAGCCGCATGTCCGACGAGGCCCGCGTCGCCCTGGACATGTGGTAGCCGCGTTCAGCCTTCGCTGGCGAGATCCCGGCGCCCCGGGAAGGTGAGCCCGTCGTAGATGTCGGACAGGTCGATAGCGGCCTCCAGCCCCTCGAAGGTCTCGATCTCCCAGCCGTCCGCGCCGCGCCGGTAGAGCAGGGCCTGCGGCGTCACGGTCTCGACGAGCAGGATGGTGGCCAGCGTCGGGTGGCGCTTGTACTCCTCGACCTTGCGGGTCTGATCGATCGTCGTGGTCGAGGGCGACGCCACCGCCACGACGAGCCTGGGCTCGCGCGCCTCGTCGGTATCGGGCACCAGGGGGCGTACTCGACCATCACGTCGGGCCGACGGAGGCCCCGGATGCTGGTCTGGACCGGGATGTCGGCCGTCGTCGGGCGGCAGGATTTCCTGCGCAGCTGCGTTCCCAAACTCACGATGATGTTCACCGTCGCCCGGTCGTGCTGCATGCTCGCCCCGGTCATCATCCGGTATCGCGGCACCGGGTGACCGTCGACGAGTTCATAGAGTTCGTCCTGGTCGCGCCGCCGGACGAAGAAATCCTCGGGCGTCATGCTGAGGCGTGCGGCATCGGCCATGGTGGTTCTTCCATCCGGCCAGTCTAGCACGCGGCATCGGCACCTGCGTGAGGGGTGGTAGACCACGGCCCGCGCAATCCTTATCTTAACCGCGTCCGATCACCCTCAACCGCCCGGGCCTTGAACCCGGCTGCCGGAGAGACCCCATGGCTTCGAATTTCAAAGTCCTCTCGCTCACCGACGCGGCGGCGACGCGGATCAAGGCGATCATCGCCGATGCCGACCGTCCCATCGCCGGCCTGCGGGTGGGCGTGAAGAACGGCGGCTGCGCCGGCATGTCCTACACCATGGAATACGCGGACGGGCAGAAGCCCGGCGAGGACATGGTCGAGGATCGTGGCGTGAAGGTCTTCGTCGATCCGAAGGCGCTGCTGTTCCTGCTCGGCACCCAGATGGACTTCACCTCCACCAAGCTCGCTTCGCAGTTCGTGTTCAACAACCCGAACCAGACCTCGGCCTGCGGCTGCGGCGAGTCCGTGGCGATCACGCCCGTGAACCCCGAGGCCGTCGCCCCGGCCGCCGCACGCGCCTCGGCCTGAGGCCCTGAGCAGGTCTCGCTAGAGCGGCCGCCTGCTTGGCCCCCTCCTGTCGGGTGTCAGGCGACGTCGGGCAGGGGCAGCGGTTCGGCGTCGTCCACCGTGCGGTTGCGGCCGTCGCGCTTTGCCCTGAACATGCACTGGTCCGCCCGCTCCAGCAGCGACACGGCGGTGTCGGTGGAACGCGCGGCGGCAACCCCCAGGGAGATGGTGATCTTGCCGAGCGACTCCCCCGTGGAGCGCTTGACGAGGTCGCGTCCCATCACGCTGGCGCGGACCTTCTCGGCCAGGACACAGGCCTCGGCCCGGTCCGTTCCGGGCAGAAGGATGCCGAATTCCTCGCCGCCGAAGCGCGCCAGGGTGGCGCGGGCGGTGATGTGCTCGCGCATCACCAGGGCGACGAGGCGCAGGACCTGATCGCCCGTGAGGTGACCGTAGACGTCGTTGAAGCGTTTGAAGAAGTCGACGTCGATGACGATGAGGCTCGCCGGTGCCCGGTCGGCCACGGATTCCTCGACCATGGCGTGCAGGCTCTCCTCGAACTGCTTGCGGTTCGACAGGCCCGTGAGCGGGTCGGTGAGGCTCTCGAGGCGGGTCGCCTCCAGGGTCTCGCGCAGGGATTCGATCTCCTTGCGGCTCTCGCGCATGCGTGCCTCGAGGGCACGGTTGTTGGACGTCACCTCGCGGGTGGTGGCCACGAGGGCGCCGACGATTTCGTGGACGCGGGCCCGGTCCAGTCCCGAGCCGCCAAGATCGTCCGACAGGATCCGCAGGGATTCGCCGTACTGCGCCGTGGACCCCAGCGAGAGATCGAGCACCTCCATGACGCCCTCGATCTCGGAGAGCACCGTGCTGCTCGTGCGCTCGGCCGCGCGCGCCAGGCGCTCCCCGTCGAGATAGGTTTCGTAGAGGGTGTCGATGTCGGAATCGAGCAGGGCGCCCTTCGCCGTGAGACGCTTGACGGCTTCGTTCATCGTGGGCTGCAGGCCGGACACGTAGGTGTACCAGACCGTGTAGGCCCGCGGCGTCGCCGAAGGGCCGTACTCCCGCATCAGCGCATTGGCCCGTTCGGCCAGCGCAAAGGTCCGATCCCGGTCACCCTGACTGCCGCCCATTGTCCGTCCAACCACGCGATCGTTCCCGGCCTCTCGCCGACCGGGGGAGAGCCGAAGGCGCACCCTATCCGGTAGATCGTGGAGAGGCCGTTAAGAGCCGCGGACCTCCTCCCGTTTCGCGGGTAATGGCACCCGTTTCACGGGTGCTTCGGCCCAAACTCGGGTCGCGGGAGGACTGCTGTTCGTCGGCTTCCGGGGCCGGGCGGTTATTTGGGCGTCTTGATCACGGCCGGGCGCAGGAGGAAGGCCGGAACGTGCGAGCCGAGGCCGACGGGCGTCTCGCCGTCATCCTCGTCACCGCGGCGTCGGGGCGCAGGCCGGCGCTCGTCGCGCCGCGGCTCCGTGCGCTGGGGAGCGGGCTCGCGGGGCCGGCTCGGCACCGGTGCGACGACGGCCTCGGGCACGGCCTCGACCGTCGGGGCCGGTCCGCGCTCGGGGCTGCCCCGGCGGGCACCGCCCTTGCGCGCCCGCGGCTCGGACCGGGCGGGATCGCGGGCGGCCTCGCCACCGCCCCGGCGGCGTAGGGTCTCGCCGGACTTGCCGCGATGACGGGTCCGGGTCGGCGCGTCCTCGCTCGCCGGAGCGGCGGCGGAGGGTTCCGGCAGGGCACCGAGGTCGCCCTCGGCCCAGGGGATCGGCTGGCCGATCAGGCTCTCGATGGCGGTGATGGAGCGCTCGTCGGAGCGGGTCACCAGGGTGAAGGCGTGGCCGGCGCGACCGGCGCGGCCCGTGCGGCCGATGCGGTGGACGTAATCCTCCGGGTGGTGGGGCACGTCGAAGTTGAAGACGTGGCTCACGGCCGGGATGTCGAGGCCGCGGGCGGCGACGTCGGAGGCCACCAGCAGCGGCACCTCGCCGGAGCGGAAGCCGTCCAGCGCGATGGTGCGGGCGCGCTGGTCCATGTCGCCGTGGAGCGCCGCGACGTTGAAGCCGTGGCTCGCGAGCGACTTCTGCAGGAGCGCCACGTCGCGCTTGCGGTTGCAGAAGATGATGCCGTTGTTGAGCTCGGCCTCGCCCCGGATGAGCCGGCGCAGGAGGTCGCGCTTCTCGTGGCCCTCGGAGCCCGTGGCGACCAGCTTCTGCACGATGGTCTCGGCGGTGGAGGCGGGCCGGGCCACCTCGATCCGCTGGGGCGTATGCAGGAACATGTCGGCCAGCCGCTCGATCTCCGGCGGCATGGTGGCCGAGAAGAACAGGGTCTGCCGGGTGAACGGCACCATCTTCACGATGCGCTCGATGTCGGGGATGAAGCCCATGTCGAGCATCCGGTCGGCCTCGTCGATGACGAGGAGCTCGACGCCCGTGAGCAGGAGCTTGCCGCGCTCGAAATGGTCGAGGAGCCGGCCCGGCGTGGCGATGAGCACGTCGGTGCCGCGCATGAGCTTGGCGTCCTGGTCGGCGAAGGAGACGCCGCCGATGATGAGCGCCACGTTGAGCTTGTGGTTGACGCCGTAGCGATCGAAATTCTCCACCACCTGGGCGGCGAGTTCACGCGTCGGCTCCAGGATGAGGGTGCGCGGCATGCGGGCGCGCGCCCGGCCGTTCTCCAGCAGGGTCAGCATGGGCAGCGTGAAGGCCGCCGTCTTGCCGGTGCCGGTCTGGGCGATGCCCAGCACGTCGCGCCGGGCCAGCACATGGGGGATGGCCTGGGCCTGGATCGGCGTCGGCTCGGTGTACCCGGCCGCCGTGACGGCCTGAAGGACCTTGTCGCTCAATCCGAGGTCGGCAAAAGACATATTCTATGAGAACCGTTGCGCGCGGGAAATCGACCGACCGGCGCGGAGTGCATCGACACGGCGACGGCTTCAAGGGGCGGTTTCGACACACGACCCGCCGCGCACACGCGTTGCGGGGACACTTAGAGCCTCGTGCCGGCTTGTCAATCGAGCCGGCGGTGCGGCGGAGATTTATCCACGCCGTCGGCCCGGGGCTCTCGATCGAACCCGGTCTCTTGCCCAGCCCGGCCTCTTGCCCAGCCCGGCCTCTTGCCCAACCCGGCCTCTTGCCAACGGCGCGATGCCTGCAGCACCGTCGCTCCGACGGCCGGCGATGCTGCGGCGGAGAGGGGTGAGCGATGTCCCACGGCGTATCGACGATCGTCCGCGCGAGCGAACGTCCCCCGCGGATCCTCCTCATCAATCCCAACACCACGCAAGGGGTCACCGATCTGGTGGCGGGTCATGTCCGGGGAATCGCCGGCGGGGCGGCCGAGATCGTGGCCGTGACCGGACGCTTCGGCGCCCGCTACATCGCGAGCCGGGCGGCCTCCGCCATCGCCGGCCACGCCGCCCTCGATGCCCTGGCGGCGCATGGCGACGGGTGCGACGCGGTCTACCTCGCCTGCTTCGGCGATCCGGGGCTGATGGCCCTGCGCGAAGTCTCGCGGGTGCCGGTGGTCGGCATGGCCGAGGCCGCCTGCCGCGCGGCCTGCGGGGCCGGCGGACGCTTCGCCATCGTCACGGGTGGGGTCCTGTGGGGACCGATGCTGACGGAGTTCGTCGCCACCCTCGGCCTGTCCGACCGGTTGGCTTGCGTCCGCACCGTCGCCCCGACGGGCGGCGAGATCGCCGCCGATCCCGACGCGGCCCTGAGCCAGCTCGCCGCCGCCTGCCGCGCCTGCGCCGAGGCGGACGGCGCCGAGGCCGTGATCCTGGGCGGCGCGGCCCTGGCCGGTCTCGCCGCGCGCATCCAGCCCGCCGTTCCCGTACCGGTTCTCTGCTCGGTGGAGGCCGGCACCCGGGCGGTGCTGGCTGCCGCCGGGGCAGGGGGGCTCGGGAGGGCCGCCCCCACCCTCGCGAGCACCGGCCTGTCCCCGGCACTCGCGGCGCTCCTCGGGGGCGCCTGACACCCGGACTTTGCATGGCAAAGAAAGCCCTTGCGTCGGCTTTGCGAGGCCGTATACTTTGCACCATAGAGTTTGAGAGGCGCGGCATGACCGATCTCGACAAGGCCCTGGCCGACATCGTCGCCATCCGCTCGCAGCTCGTGCGCGGCACCGCCTTCAGCGGCTACGGCCCGGCGGCCTTCGCGGCCACCGCCGGGCTGGCCCTCGCCACCGCCACGGCGCAGACCCTTCTGCTCGACGATCCGGATGCGCGGCCGCTGCTGTTCTTCGGGGCCTGGGTCGCCACGGCCGTCATCGCCCTCGGCCTCGTCGGGGCGGAAATGCGGGCCCGTGCCCGCCGACACACGGGCGGTCTCGGGGATGCGATGATCCACGACGCCGTGGAGCAGTTCCTGCCGGCGGGGGCGGCCGGGGCGCTCCTCGCCCTGGTCCTCGCGCGGGTCTCGCCCGAAAGCCTGTGGCTGCTGCCGGGCCTGTGGCAGGTGCTCGTCAGCCTCGGCATCTTCGCCGGGGTCCGGGTCATGCCGCGCGGCGTCGCCCTCGTGGCGGCCTGGTACCTCGTCGCGGGCCTCGCGGTGCTCGTGGTCACGGGCTGGGAGCGCAGTCTCTCACCCTGGGCGATGGGTCTGCCCTTCGCCGTCGGCCAGGGCCTGATGGCGCTGGTGGTCCGTGCCGCTTCGGAGGCCGACGATGCCGAGATGTGACACCCCGCCCGCCCCAATTCCCCCCCAGGACGTCCCCGGCACCGACGCCCCGTTCGCCTATGACGGGCTCGACCGGGTCATCCACGAGAAGGCCCGCCTCGGCCTCCTCACCTCGCTCATCGCCCATCCGAAGGGGCTCGCCTTCGCCAGCCTGAAGCAGCTGTGCGGCCTCACGGACGGCAATCTCAGCCGCCACCTCCAGGTGCTGCAGGAGGCCGGCCTCGTGGAGATCCGCAAGGGTTACGACGGCAACCGGCCCCAGACCACCTGCGGCCTGACGGCCGCCGGGCGCCGGCGCTTCCTCGACTACCTCGCCGTCCTGGAACGCGTGGTGCGCGATGCCGCCGAGGCGGCCCGGGACGCGGAGGGAACCGCCGCGCCCGGCGGCCGGCCCCGGCCGGCCTAGATTATCCCACGAGGATTACCCCACGGGACTCCCGGTCCCTGCCGGCTCCCGCCCTGCGTCCAACGGTGCGGCGGGAGTCTCATGAGGGACGCCCGGCCGCCGCCCGACCGGATCCCGGACACACCCACCTTCACGCGCCAGGAAGCTTTCCTTCACGCGCCAGGAAACTTTACGATGCAAAGCGTTCCGCAAGCCGGCCTTCACGTCGGCATCATCATGGACGGCAACGGCCGTTGGGCCACGGCGCGGGGCCTGCCCCGGGCCCTGGGCCACAAGGCCGGAGTCGCGGCGATCCGTCGTGTCGTGGAGGCGGCGCCGGCCCAGGGCATCGCCACCCTGACGCTCTACGCCTTCTCCGGCGACAACTGGCGTCGTCCGCCGGACGAGGTCGCCGCGCTCATGGGCCTGCTGCGGCGCTACCTCCGGGAGGAGGCGGGACGCCTCGCCCGGGCCGGGGTGCGCCTCGACGTGATCGGCCGGCGGGACCGCCTGCCCGACGGCATCGCCGAGGCCATCGGGCAGGCCGAGGCCCTGACGGCGGCCGGCACCGCCCTGCACCTTCGCATCGCCGTCGATTACTCCGCTCGCGCCGCGATCCTGGCCGCCGCCGCCCAGGCCGGCACGCCGTCCGCCGCCGAGTTCGGGCACCGCGTCAGCGGCGGACCCGTGCCGGATGTCGATCTCGTCATCCGCACCAGCGGCGAGCAGCGCCTCTCGGACTTCCTGCTCTGGGAAAGCGCGTATGCCGAGCTGTACTTCACGCAGCGGCACTGGCCGGATTTCGACGGAAGCGATCTTGCCGTCGCGCTTCGATCCTTCGCGAGCCGGCAGCGACGGTTTGGCGGCCTCGCCGCCGAAGCCGCCTGAACCGTGCGCCGTGGCCGCGCCCGTCCCGTGTCAGCGCCTGAGATCCGACGCCGTGCAGGGATCGAGGGTGGTGCGGGCCGCGACCGCGCCGATGGAGCCCGTGGTCTCGGGGTCCATGACGTCCGCCCGTGCCTCGCGCTGGCGCAGGGTCCCGCTCTCCACGGCACGCGAGAGGTACTGGGTCGTACCCAGCGCGACGAGTCCGAGGGTCAGGCACACCTTGATCGTCCAGGGCAGGAGCGTGCCGGGCCGCCGGGCCACGGGCTCGTCCCGCTCCTCGAGGGGATCCTCGGCCCGGGGAATGTCGATGTAACGGCTGGGAGGAAGCATGGCGGGGGCGATCATCGGTCTGGCGGCCCGGTCGGGCCGATCGAGGCCTATTCTCGCCGGACACGGTTAAGAGAGCCTCATGCCGAGGCCGACGCCGTTCATCTCCGGCTTGCCCGTTTGCGCGACGCAAGGCCTGCGGGCACTCGTCCAGGATGGGCGCAGCCCCGGGTCCGGCGCAGAGCCAGCATTAAAAAACAAATGGGTCGGCCTGCGTGGCAAGATCATGCCAAGGACAGGATCCGGTCAAGAAGACGTGTGCAGGCCTTGAATTCCTCGATCCCCCGTCAGGGCGGTCCTATCCTTAGGATTCTGTCAATGTGCGCCGGAACACCGACGGATCCAGGTCGGGGTGACCTGCGGCTAACCTTTACCCTTCGTTGAGATGTGCTGGGTTATCCGATGCTCATGTTGCAGGAAAGCGACAGACCTCGCGGCGTCCAGGGACTACAAGCGCGCCGGCTTTCGCCAATCCAGAACCGAGTACCCCGATGAAAAGACTGCTTCTCGCCACGACCGTCCTCGCCGGCCTGACCGCCGTCGCCTCGGCCGCCGACCTTCCGCGCCGCGCGGCTCCGCCGGTGTTCGTGCCGGTGCCGGTGTTCACCTGGACGGGCTTCTACGCCGGTTTCAACGCCGGTTACGGCTTCGACGCCTCNGCCGCCGACCTTCCGCGCCGCGCGGCTCCGCCGGTGTTCGTGCCGGTGCCGGTGTTCACCTGGACGGGCTTCTACGCCGGTTTCAACGCCGGTTACGGCTTCGACGCCTCCAGCAACAGCGCCCCGACCGTCATCGGCGTGAACRGCGCCAGCACCCTGGTYCKKCCGGGCACCACCCAGGCGATCGCCTTCGGCAACGGCCGCAGCAACGACGGCTTCGTCGGCGGTGGCCAGATCGGCTACAACTACCAGTTCACCCCGGGCTCCGGCKTCGTCGTCGGYGTCGAGGCCGACGCCCAGTACGTCGACTTCGGGCGTGAGCGGAACCGCTTCKCCGCCACCGGCCCCMTCGCCGCCCAGCAGGTGTTCAACCCGGCCGGYGTCTCCAGCCTCGACTACTTCGGCACCGTCCGCGGTCGCCTCGGCTACGCCTTCGACCGCACCCTCGTGTACGGCACCGGCGGCTTCGCCTACGGTTCGGGCGGCGGACGCGAGTTCGGCCTGAACAGCGGCAGCCGCGACAGCTTCCAGACCGGCTGGGCTGCCGGCGGTGGCATCGAGTACGCGCTCCCCACGGACTCGTTCTTCAACTTCTTCAAGTCCTCGGCCGTGACSTTCAAGGTCGAAGGCCTGTACGTCAACCTCGAGCAGAACAACCGCAACGCCGGCGCCTTCGCCGTCAACAACGCCGGCGCGACCATCTTCACCAACAGCCCCGGCGTCGTCCTGGCCAGCGGTGGCCGTCAGGTCCGCGACACCGAGTTCGCCGTCGTCCGCGCCGGCCTGAACTACAAGTTCGGCTCGTACTAGGACCCGACCGGCNGTCCTGGCCAGCGGTGGCCGTCAGGTCCGCGACACCGAGTTCGCCGTCGTCCGCGCCGGCCTGAACTACAAGTTCGGCTCGTACTAGGACCCGACCGGCRCTCCCTCGGAGCGCCACCGGACTCCCGTCATCGTGAGAAGCCCGGCCGAAAGGCCGGGCTTTTTCGTGTTCCGGCGCACGCCCGTGACGGATCGATGCATCCGAACGGCGGAGTTTGCGTTGAGCCCCTGACAAAAGCCCACGGCGTTCCCCATCTGTGAACCGCTCGCGCGGTGAGAACGCCGCCGGCTTGGCCCCAGGAGGACAACTCCATGAACAGCGAAGAACGCGACGTCATCGGCGGCATTTTCCAGCGCCTGGAGCAGGCGGCGAGCCAGCCCCGCGATCTCGAAGCCGAGCGCTTCATCGCCGACAAGCTGCGCGCCCAGCCCTACGCACCCTACGCGATGGCGCAGCTCATCTACGTGCAGGAGGAGGCGATCAAGAGCCTCAACCAGCAGCTCGAACAGGCCAAGCAGGCAGGCCAGCAGCAGCCCCAGGGCGGCGGCGGGTTCCTGTCGAGCATCTTCGGCGGCGGGTCCTCGCGCCAGGAGCCGCAGCGTCCGGCCGGTCAGGCCTGGGGCAGCCCCGGCCAGCAGCAGCCGGGCTATGGCCAGCCGCAGCCCGGATACGGCCAGCAGCCGGGCTATGGCGGTCCGCAGCAGGGCGGCCCGTGGGGCGGCCAGCAGCAGGCGGCCCCGGCGCGAGGCGGCGGCTTCATGGCAACTGCGCTGCCGATGGCGGCGGGTGCGGCCGGCGGCATGCTCCTCGGAAGCGCCCTGTCGAACGCCTTCGCGGGCGGCCATTCCTCCCTCGGCAGCGCGGCAGCGGCCGGTCTGCCGGCCTCCGGTGCTGCGGCGGGCGGTGATTCCGACCTCGGCTCGGCCTTGGGCGGCGGCGGCGACTTCCAGGAGGCGTCGTTCGGCGGTGATGCGGGCGACGATTTCGGTGGCGACCTCGGCGGCGGTGGCGACGACGACTGGGTGTGAGATCGGCTCCGGCCGCCCCCTCCGGGCGGCCGGGCTTCGATTCCCGAAAGGATCGGCTCCGGGTAAGGGGCCGATCCTTTCTACGTTTCGAGGGGCTTCGTTCCCGCGCCCGTCTGCCTGCCTTCAGAGCACCTCGACGCGGGTGCCCACGGGGGTGCGCTCGTACAGATCGATGACGTCCTCGTTCATCATCCGGATGCAGCCCGACGAGACCGATTGGCCGATGGTGTGCGGCTCGTTGGTGCCGTGAATGCGATAGAGCGACGAACCGAGGTAGAGCGCCCGCGCGCCGAGCGGGTTGCCGGGCCCTCCGGCCATGTGGCGCGGCAGGTCGGGACGACGCCGGATCATCTCCGACGGCGGGGTCCAGTCGGGCCATTCCCGCTTCTGGCTGATGGACTTGAGGCCCGACCAGGCGAAGCCCGGGCGGCCGACGCCGATGCCGTAGCGGATCGCCTTCCCGCCGGGCTGGACGAGGTAGAGGAATTTCCCCGGCGTATCGACCACGATGGTGCCGGGACGCTGGCCGCCGTCATACGCAACGACCTGACGGGCGAAGCGCGGGTCCGCTGCCCGGCCGATGGTTTCGGCACCCTGCTGTCCGTAGGCCGGCCCCGGCTCACGCCCATAGGCCTGGGGTGCGCGTCCGTAGGCCTCGGGCGCACGCCCATAGGCTTCGGGAGGACGCCCGTACATCTGCGGTGTGCGTCCGGACTCCTCCGGGCGCGCTTCGACCGGCGGCAGGGCGGCGAGGCGGACCCGCGGCGGCACGGGGACGGCCGGCGGCATGGCTTCGGGCACACGGTCCCCCGACGAGAGACGGCGCATGGGCGCCGCCTCGTAGCGGCCCCCGGCCGGTGCAGGGGGCGGGGCATCGCTCATCAGGAATTCGATGAGGCCGCCGCCGTAGCGGCCCGGCGCCGCCTGCGCCGCCGCCGGGCTGGCCCCCACGGTGATTCCCATGGCGATTCCCATGGCCAACGCCACGCCGGCCACGCACCCTTCGATCCGCATGATCTTCCCCCGACACACCCGACCCGATGGGGTCCCGTCTCGGGCCAGGATCGCGTCGGGCGGGTCGGCGTCCGGTGAAGGAACGTGGTGAATCCTTCACGAGACCGGTCCTCGACGGCGCCGGAACCGATTCAGCGTGAACGGGTGGTAAAGGTTGCCCAACCGTTGCGGCATTCAAGAAATGGCAACCAGTTTGGCCGATGGTCCCTTCGCTGAACTCTGGCGGGCTTGATCTCACCGATGACCACGAAACGTTACCGCATCGAAGACAGCCTCGGCCTCGCCGCGAGCGCTCCCACGCCCGCACCGGAGGCGGCCGTCGCGTCCGAGGCGGTGGCCCTCAACAACACCCGCCTCGAAGAGATCCTGTCGGCGATCCAGGACCTGCGCCGCGTCACCCAGACGAGCACCGTGGAGACGGTGGAGGCCTGCCGGCGCGAGCTGAGCGAGGCCTTCGCCATGCGCTCCGAGCTCGACATCATGAAGGATGCGATCACCCGCACCAAGCAGGAGATCGCGACCCTCTACCGCTCGGAGAACACCGGCAAGGGCATGCGCCGGGTGGCGGGCGAGCTCGACGCCGTGGTCGATTCCACCGAGCAGGCCACGAGCACGATCCTCGGCGCCATCGAGGAGATCGAAACCAACGCCAGCATGCTGCGCGCCATGACCACCACCATGGCGGGGCGCGAGAACATCGACGCCATCCTAGAGCGCGTGGTCGTCGCCTTCGAGGCGTGCAACTTCCAGGATCTCACCGGCCAGCGCATCAACAAGATCGTCGGCGTGCTGAAATTCATCGAGGAACACCTCGACCGGATGATCGACGCCTGGGGCGGCCTCGACACCTTCAGCGAACTCCTCGGCGTCAACGGCGGCAAGATCGACATCGAGGACGAGAACTCGCTCCTCAACGGGCCGAAGCTCGACGGCGATGCTGGCCACGTCGACCAGGGCGACATCGACGCGCTGTTCGACTGATCGCCCCTTCCCTCGCGAATCCACGCGGCTTAGATCAGGCCCATGAGCCGCGAAAAGAGCCGCGAAACCAAACGCGAGACCCCGAACGGCCAGAGCCTCGGGGACGCTCCGCCGGAGGACCTCGACGCCATGGACGAGGCGGAGGACGCCTCCGAACTCGCTCCAGACGACGACGCGCCCGAGATCGACTTCGATTTCGAGGAGGGCGCGGTCAAGGCCGGCACGGAGATCATCCGCCGGTTCTGGACCACCCTGCCCTCGGGCCCGGGGGTCTACCGGATGTTCGATGCCAAGGGCGACGTCCTCTACGTCGGCAAGGCGAAGAACCTGAAGGCCCGGGTCGGCTCCTATGCCCGCGGACAGGCGCATTCGAACCGCATCGCCCGGATGATCTCGCAGACGGCGGCGATGGAGTTCGTCACCACCGCCACGGAGACCGAGGCGCTGCTGCTCGAGGCCAACCTCATCAAGCAGCTGAAGCCGCGCTTCAACGTCCTGATGCGGGACGACAAGTCGTTCCCCTACATCCTCGTCACGGCCGATTCCGAAGCCCCGCAGATCGTCAAGCATCGCGGCGCCCGCCGGCGCAAGGGCAGCTATTACGGGCCGTTCGCCAACGTCTGGGCCGTCAACCGCACGGTCAACGCGCTCCAGCGCGCCTTCCTGCTGCGCACCTGCACGGACAGCTACTACGAGAACCGCACCCGGCCGTGCCTGCTCTACCAGATCAAGCGCTGCGCCGGTCCGTGCACGGGCGAGATCGCCCTGCCGGAGTACCAGGCGCTCGCCGACAACGCGAAGGCGTTCCTCGCCGGCAAGTCCAACGCCGTGAAGGACCGTATGCGCGAGGAGATGCAGGCGGCCTCGGAGGTGATGGAGTTCGAGCGCGCCGCCCGTTTTCGCGATCGGATCTCGGCCCTTTCGGCGATCCAAGGGACGCAAGGAGTCAACACCCAAGGCGTCGAGGAGGCCGACGTGTTCGCCCTCGACGAGCAGGCCGGGCAGTTCTGCATCGAGGTGTTCTTCTTCCGCAACTTCCAGAACTGGGGCAACCGCGCCTACTTCCCCAAGGCCGACCGCAGCATGACGGCCGACGAGGTGCTGGCCTCGTTCATGGGCCAGTTCTACGACGACAAGCCGGCGCCACGTCTCGTCCTCGTGTCCCACGTCATCGAGGATGCGGAGCTGCTCGCCGCCGCCCTGTCGAGCCGCACGGACTACCGGGTCGACATCCATCTGCCCCAGCGCGGCGAGCGCAAGAACCTCGTCGAGTATGCCCAGCGCAACGCCAAGGAGGCCCTGGGCCGGCGCCTCGCCGACACCGCCTCCCAGGGCAAGCTGCTGGTGGCCCTCGGGCAATCGTTCGGCTTGGCCGCCGCGCCCCGGCGCATCGAGGTCTACGACAACTCGCACATCATGGGCACGAACGCGGTGGGCGGCATGATCGTCGCCGGGCCGACGGGCTTCGCCAAGACCCATTACCGCACCTTCAACATCAAGTCCGAGGAGCTGACCCCGGGCGACGATTACGGGATGATGCGCGAGGTGCTGCAGCGCCGCTTCAAGCGCCTCGTGAAGGAGAACCCGCGGACGCCCGCCCAGGCCGAGGCGGCGGATGGGGAGCCGGCGGCCGACACCGAGACCATGCCGGCCTGGCCCGATCTCGTCCTCATCGACGGCGGCAAGGGCCAGCTGGACGCCGCACGCACGGCCCTGGAGGAGATGGGCGTCACTGACGTGGCGCTGGTCGGCATCGCCAAGGGGCGCGATCGCGACGCCGGCCGCGAGACCTTCTTCGTGCCGGGGCGCCCGCCGTTCAAGCTGCCGCCGCGCGACCCGACCCTGTACTTCGTCCAGCGCCTGCGCGACGAGGCCCACCGCTTCGCCATCGGCACCCACCGGGCCAAGCGCAAGCGCGAGATGATGGTGAACCCGCTCGACGAGATCGCCGGCATCGGTCCGACGCGCAAGCGCGCGCTCCTGCACCATTTCGGAACCGTGAAGGCGATTCAGCGGGCGGCGTTCGAGGATCTGGCGAAGACGCCCGGCGTCAACGCCGCCACGGCCCGCGCCGTCTACGACTTCTTCCACGCCCAGACCTGAGGGCGCCGGACCAGCATGAGCGAGGCACAGCGGTTGACCCCCACTCCGCCCCATGGTTTCACCGCGCCGATGGAGCCGACCCCCACCCGCCGCCGTTCGCCGGCCTGGACGCTCGCGAACTGCCTGACCTACGGGCGGCTCGTGGCCGTGCCCATCGTCGTCGCCCTGCTGTACTGGCCCGTCGAGCACACGGCCCGGTTCGCGGCCCTCGGCGTCTACATCCTCGCCGCCATCACCGACTACCTCGACGGCTACGTGGCGCGGACCTACGACCAATCCTCGGCGCTCGGCCGCATGCTCGACCCCATCGCCGACAAGCTGCTGGTGGCCGCCTGCCTCCTCATGCTCACCGCCGACGGCACCATCCATGGCTGGACCCTGTGGGCCGCCATCGTGATCCTGTGCCGGGAGATCCTGGTCTCGGGCCTGCGCGAATATCTCGCCGAACTGAAGGTCGGCGTGCCGGTGAGCCGGGTCGCCAAGTGGAAGACCACCCTGCAGCTCGTGGCCATCGGTTTCCTCGTGGCGGGCCCGGCCGGCGAAACGATCCTGCCGGGCACGGTGCAGACCGGGACCTACCTGCTGTGGATCGCCGCCGCCCTGACGCTCTATACGGGGTGGGATTACATGCGGGCGGGTATCAAGCACGTCATCGACGACCCGCGCTGAGAGATGGTCTCATGAAGCTCGTCTACTTCGCCTGGGTGCGCGAACGCGTCGGCAAGGCCGAAGAGGTGGTGGACCTGCCGGGCGACCTCGCCACAGTGGCGGATCTCCTGCGCTGGCTGCGCGGCCGGGGCGAGGAATACGCCTACGCCTTCGAGGGGGACGGCGTCGTGCGCGTCGCC
This sequence comes from Methylobacterium sp. Leaf102, assembly GCF_001422425.1. NCBI lineage: Bacteria > Pseudomonadati > Pseudomonadota > Alphaproteobacteria > Hyphomicrobiales > Methylobacteriaceae > Methylobacterium > Methylobacterium sp. Leaf102. Next base: position 61,164 of record NZ_LMMX01000012.1, read on the forward strand.
ATCGATCGTGTTCACGCCAAGCCCGACGCGCCCCTGGCGGGCGCATCCGAGATCGCGTTCTTCCCGCCCATGACCGGCGGCTGAGAATAAGACCGGTGGCTGAGGATCAGCCCGCGACGGCGCGCTCGCGCAGGCGCTGCATCACCGCCTCCGGGGTCGCGTAGGCTTCCTGATGCACGGCGCTCCAGTAGCGCAGGGCGTCGAGTTCGATGGGCGCGCCCGTGACGGCGCAGCGCACGAAGCGGCCGGGCTTCACCACCCGCATGGTGCCGTCGCCGTACTCCACCGTCGCCTCGCCCGACGCACTCCGTTCAAACCGACCCAGCATCGCCGTCCGTCCCTGCCGCCATTCTCGTCCCTCGCGTCTTAAAAGGCCGGTGGCGCCCTGTCGATGATCCCTCGACAGGGCTCCGGCATCGATGCCAAACATCGCGCATGGACCCCGATCTCCAGAGCCTGTTCGACGCCGCCCGCGTCGCCCGCGCGCGGGCCTACGCGCCGTACTCGCGCTTTGCCGTCGGCGCCGCCCTGCGGGACGCGGACGGCCGGGTCCATGCCGGCTGCAACGTCGAGAACGCGGCCTATCCGGTGGGCTCCTGCGCCGAGGCCGGGGCCATTGCCGCCATGGTGGCGGAGGGCGGGCGGGCGATCCGCACCATGCTGGTGATGGGTCCCGGCCCCGGCCTCGTCACCCCCTGCGGCGCCTGCCGCCAGCGCATCCGTGAATTCGCCACGCCCGGCGCTGTGATCCACGTGGCCGACGACGACGGCATCCGCGCCCGGTTCACCCTCGGCGCCCTGCTGCCGGACTCGTTCGGGCCGGAGAACCTGACCGATGCCTGACGGGGCCGGGCTCGCTGCGACGGTCGATCGCCTGCGCATGCGAGGGTTCGCAGGACCGTTCGCCTGCGCCATCGTGACCGGCACCGGCCTCGGCGCCCTGGTGGAGCGCCTCACCGACGCCTACGCACTGTCCTATGGGGAGATTCCAGGCTTTCCCGCACCCGGCGTCAGCGGCCATGGCGGGCGGCTCCATGCCGGGCGGCTCGGTGGGCGCCGCGTCCTGGTGTTCGAGGGCCGCGCCCATGCGTACGAGATCGGGAACGCCGCCGCCATGCGGGTGCCCCTCGGTGTCGCGCGGGCGCTGGACGCCCGCGCCCTTCTGCTGACCAACGCCGCCGGGTCGCTTCGGCCCGAGGCCGGTCCGGGCCAGCTCGTGGCGCTCAGCGACCACATCAACCTGTCCGGCCTCAATCCGCTCATCGGGGAGGCGAGCGAGGCACGCTTCGTCCCCATGGTGGGCGCCTACGATTCGAATCTGCGGAAGACGCTGCACGCCGCGGCCGTATCCTGCGGCCTGGCCCTGCACGAGGGCGTCTACGCGTGGTTCTCGGGCCCCAGCTTCGAGACGCCGGCGGAGGTCCGCATGGCCGGGATCCTCGGCGCCGACCTCGTCGGCATGTCCACGGTGCCGGAGGCGATCCTCGCCCGCTTCCTCGGCCTGCCCGTGGCGGCGGTCTCGGTGGTCACCAACCTCGCCGCCGGCATCGGCGACGGCGACCCGCACCACGACGAGACCAAGGCCGTGGCGGCGCGGGCGGCCGCCGACCTCGCCCGCCTCGCCGAAGCCTTCGTCGCCCGCCTGCCGGAGCCCCACGCATGACCGACGCTTCGATCGCGCGGCGCGCCCTCCCGCTCCTCGACCTGACCGACCTGGGCGACACCTGCACCGAGGCGGCCATCGACGCCCTGTGCACGGCCGCCCGCGCCAGCGGCGTCGCGGCAATCTGCGTCTGGCCCCGGTTCGTCGCGCAGGCCGCCCGGCTCCTCGCCGGATCGGGCGTGGCGGTGGCGACCGTGATCAATTTTCCGGCCGGGGGCGAGGATGCGGCGCGGGCCGTCGCTGACACCCGCGCGGCCCTGGCGGACGGCGCCGACGAGATCGACCTCGTCCTGCCCTATCGCGCCCTCCGCGAAGGCCGCCCCGAACCGGCGCGCGCGATGGTCTCGGCCGTGCGGGACGCCTGTGGGCCCGCCTGCCTCAAGGTGATTCTGGAAACCGGCGAACTCGCCACGCCGGAGCTGATCGAAGGGGCGAGCCGCCTCGCCCTCGCGGCGGGTGCAGACATGATCAAGACGTCCACGGGCAAATCCGCCGTCTCGGCGACCCTGGAAGCGGCCGAGATCATGCTGGTCGCCCTCCGGGAGACCGGCGGCGAACACGGCCTCAAGGTCTCGGGCGGTATCCGGACCGTGGCCGATGCCGCCCTCTATCTCGCCCTCGCCGACCGCATCATGGGGCCGGATTGGGCGACGCCCAGAACCTTCCGCATCGGGGCGAGCGGCCTGAACGCCGCCCTCGTCGCCGCCCGGGACCCCAGGCCATGATGCTGCCGCAGGAGATCATCCGGGCGAAGCGGGACGGGCTCGCCCTCGATCCGGCCCGCATCGCCGACTTCATCGCCGGCCTGACCGATGGGCGCGTCACCGAGGGCCAGGCGGCGGCCTTCGCCATGGCGGTGTTCTTCCGCGGTTTGTCCCTGGAGGAGCGCGTCGCCCTGACCCGGGCGATGACGCATTCGGGCACGGTGCTGCGCTGGGACCTGCCGGGCCCCGTCCTCGACAAGCATTCCACCGGCGGCGTCGGCGACGCGGTCAGCCTCGCCCTGGCGCCCCTGGTGGCGGCCTGCGGCGGCTACGTGCCGATGATCTCGGGGCGCGGCCTCGGGCACACGGGCGGCACCCTCGACAAGCTCGGGGCCATCCCGGGCTACGACGCGCGGCCGGACCTCGACCGGTTCCGCCGGGTCACGAAGGACGTCGGCTGCGCCATCATCGGCCAGACGCCCGACCTCGCGCCGGCCGATGCCCGCCTCTACGCCATCCGCGACGTCACCGGCACGGTGGAATCCCTCGATCTCATCACGGCGTCGATCCTGTCGAAGAAACTCGCCGCCGGCCTCGACGGCCTGGTGATGGACGTGAAGGTCGGCTCGGGGGCGTTCATGGCCGGACCGGACCAGGCGCGGGGGCTCGGCGAAGCCATCGTCGGCGTGGCGGGCGGGGCCGGCCTTCCGACCGTGGCCCTCGTCACCGACATGGACTCGCCCCTCGCCTCGGCGGCGGGCAACGCCCTGGAGGTGGCCTACACCCTGGATTATCTCGGCGGGCGTGCGCGGGAGCCCGCGTTCCATGCCATCACCGTCGAACTCGGCGCCGAGATGCTGATGCTGGGCCGCCTCGCGGACAGCTTGCCCGCCGCGCGGACGCGACTGGAGGAAGCCCTCGATTCCGGGCGTGCCCTGGCGATCTTTTCCCGCATGGTGGCGGCGCTCGGTGGCCCGGCCGACCTCGCCGAGCGTCCCGGGCAGTACCTCACCAGGGCCGCCGTCGTGCGGACCGTGAAGGTGCCGGAGGCCGGCGTCATCCGCCGGGCGGCGACCCGCGACATCGGTCTCGCCGTCATCGGCCTCGGCGGTGGCCGGACCCGGCCGCAGGACGCCATCGACCCCGCCGTGGGGTTCACCGGCCTCACAAGGGCCGGCGACGCGGTCGGTCCCGACCGGCCGCTCGCCACGATCCACGCAAGGGACGCCGCCTCGGCGGACCGGGCCGAGGCGGCCCTGCGAGCGGCCTACCTCATCACGGCCGAGCCTCAGCCGGCCGATGCCCTGCTCCGCGACAGGATCGCCTGACCGATCAGTACCGGTCGTAACCCCGGCCGCGGCCGTCGTGATGATGGTGGTGATGGTGGCCCCAGTGGCGCCGGCCGTAGCCACGGTCGTGATCCCAGCCGCGATGGTGACCACCCCAGCCGCGGTCATGGCCGCGATGATGATGCCCGCGATCGTAGCCCCGGTGACCATAACCGTCATGGTCGTAGACGGGCACGAACTCGGCTTGCGGTCCGACATCGGCGAACGGCAGCGCTTGGGCACCGCCGATGCCGAGGCCGATCGCGAGGGCGAGGCCGGCGGCGAGGCGGCGGCTTCGGACGAGCAGCGTGTGGGGGCGAAAAGCCATGACGGTCTCCCGGTCTCAGGGGGTCGACGACATCTCGACCCCGTCAGGAGAACCTAGATCGCGACGGCTGAACGCCGTGGCCGGGAGCCGTTCAGCCCTGCGTCAGGGACGGCGATAGGCCCAGACGCGCGCCGGCGGCAGGTTGAGCCAGACGCGGTTGGAACGGCTCGCCGTATAGGTCCCGGCATCGCAGCGCTCGGGAATCGGCGGAACCACCGCGTAGGTGAACTGCACGAAGGGCGCGCCCGCATGCATCATGGCGTGGGCGGCGTTGAGGAGCTTGAGACGCTGTTCCAGGGGCTTGGTGAACAGCGGAAGGCTCGACACCGTGGCGGCGGCCTTTTCGTGGACGAGGGCCCCGAGGGTGGCGGTGATGTCGTAGGCATCGCCCTGCACCACGGTGGCCCGGGGAAACCGCGTCCGCAGCAGCCGGCAGAAATCCGGGTTGTACTCGACCAGGATCAGGCGCTCCTGCTCGATGCCCCGTCGCACGAGGGCTTCCGTCACCGGACCCGTACCCGGCCCGAGTTCGATGACCGGCCCGGCCATGCGCGGATCGACGTAGGACGCCATGGTGCGGGCGAGCATCTTGCCCGACGGGGTCACCGACCCCGTGACGAGGGGACGCTCGAACCAGGAGCGCAGGAAGCGGGCCTCGTCCTCCAGCGGATCGCGCCGCACGCGCGGGGACCCGGGCGCACCCTGAAGAGCGCCGAGGGCGGCTTGGAGTTTGGTGCTGGGACGGCGGAGCGGCGGCAAGACCCTAGGCCCTCAGATCACGGTTTGGGAAGGAAAGGCTAGACGCCGAAGGCCGTGTACAGTCAAGCCGCATCGGCGCTTCGCCCCCGGGTCCGGTCGTGCGTTCGGTCGAGCGGTGCGGCCCAGCCACAATCATAACCGGGCTCGCGGCCGTTCGATCCCGCACCGTGTTCACTGTCGGGCGGTACCGCCGAGTCCGTCGAAGAACTCGCGGACCTTGGAGAAGAAGCCCGCGCTCTCGGGGTGGTTCTCGTCGGAAGCCGACTGACCGAATTCCTGCAGCAGTTCGCGCTGGCGCTTGGTCAGATTCTGCGGCGTTTCGACGAACACCTGGATGTAGAGGTCGCCGACCTCGCGGGCGCGCAGCACCGGCATGCCCTTGCCCTTGATGCGGAACTGCTTGGCCGTCTGCGTGCCGGCCGGGATCCGCACCTGGGTCTGCGAGCCGTCGATGACCGGCACGGTGATCTCGCCCGACAGGGCCGCCGTCACCATGTTGATCGGCACCCGGCAGAACAGGTCGGCGCCGTCGCGCTGGAAGAATTCGTGCGGCTTGATCGAGAGGAACACGTAGAGGTCGCCCGCCGGGCCGCCGCGCAGGCCGGTCTCGCCCTCGCCGGCGAGACGGATGCGCAGGCCGTCGTCGACGCCCGCCGGCACGTTGATCGACAGGGTGCGCTCGCGCGTGACGCGGCCGGCGCCCGAGCAATTGCCGCACGGATCGTCGATGACCTCGCCGCGTCCGTGGCAGTTCGGGCAGGTCCGCTCGATGGCGAAGAACCCCTGCGCGGCGCGTACGCGGCCGTAGCCGCCGCAGGTCTGGCACGGGCGCGGCTTCGAGCCGGCCTTGGCACCCGACCCCGAGCACACCTCGCAGGTGACGGCCGTCGCCATCTTGATGGTCTCCGCCTTGCCGGCGAAGGCCTCCTCCAGGGAGATCTCGAGGTTGTAGCGCAGGTCGGCGCCGCGCTCGCGGGTGGAGCCGCCGCGTCCGCCCGCGCCGGTTCGCGCACCGCCGGGGGCCGCGCGTCCGTCGCCGAAGAAATTGTCGAAGATGTCCGACATGAAGTCACCGAACTCGTTGCCGAATCCGGGACCGCCCCCGCCGCCCTGCTGGAATGCGGCATGGCCGAAGCGGTCGTAGGCTGCGCGCTTCTGGCCGTCGGTCAGGGTCTGGTAGGCCTCGTTGACTTCCTTGAACTTGACCTCGGCCTCCGCATTCCCGGGATTGCGATCGGGATGGTAGGTCATGGCGAGCTTGCGGAAGGCGACTTTCATCTCGCCGTCGGTCGCGGTCTTGGCGACGCCAAGAATCTCGTAATAGTCCCGCTTCGACATACCCGCCCTCAAAAGTCGTTCGGCGCGCCGGCATCCACCGGGGACCGCACCGTCATCTGACCAGACATGGCGAGGGGCCGGATTACTCCGACCCCCCGTTTCTCAAGGGGCGTTATGCCCGCTTCTTCTGGTCCTTGTCATCGACTTCCTGGAAGTCGGCGTCGATGACGTCGTCCTTCTTGGCTTCGCCGGCCGGCGCCTCGGCCCCGGCCTCACCGCCCTGGTTGGCCGCGTACATGGCCTCGCCGAGCTTCATCGACGCCTGCATCACGTCGGTTGTGCGAGCCTTGATGGTCTCGACGTCGTCGCCTTCGAGGGCCGTGCGCAGCGCCGTAATGGCGGTCTCGATGGCACCCTTGTCGTCGGCCGAGACCTTGTCGCCGTACTCCTTGACCGACTTCTCGGTGGCGTGGACGAGGCTCTCGCCCTGGTTCTTCACCTCGACGAGCTCGCGACGCTTCTTGTCCGCTTCGGCATTGGCCTCGGCGTCCTTGACCATCTTCTCGATATCCGCGTCCGAGAGGCCGCCCGAGGCCTGGATGCGGATCTGGTGCTCCTTGTTCGTCGCCTTGTCCTTGGCCGTCACGTTGACGATGCCGTTGGCGTCGATGTCGAAGGTCACCTCGATCTGCGGCATGCCGCGCGGGGCCGGCGGAATGCCCATGAGGTCGAACTGGCCGAGCATCTTGTTGTCGGCCGCCATCTCGCGCTCACCCTGGAAGACCCGGATGGTGACGGCGTTCTGGTTGTCCTCGGCCGTCGAGAAGGTCTGGGACTTCTTCGTCGGGATGGTGGTGTTGCGGTCGATGAGGCGGGTGAACACGCCGCCCAGGGTCTCGATGCCGAGCGACAGCGGGGTGACGTCGAGGAGCAGAACGTCCTTCACGTCGCCCTGGAGCACGCCGGCCTGGACCGCCGCGCCGATGGCCACGACCTCGTCGGGGTTGACGCCCTTGTGGGGCTCCTTGCCGAAGAACGACTTCACCACTTCCTGGATCTTCGGCATGCGGATCATGCCGCCGACGAGCACGACCTCGTCGATCTCGGAGGCCGAGACGCCCGCATCCTTGAGGGCCTTGCGGCAGGGCTCGATGGTGCGCTGGACGAGATCGTCCACGAGGGACTCGAACTTGGCGCGGCTGAGCTTGAGCGCGAGGTGCTTCGGCCCGGAGGCGTCGGCCGTGATGTAGGGCAGGTTGATCTCGGTCTGGGTCGCGGAGGACAGCTCGATCTTGGCCTTCTCGGCGGCTTCCTTGAGGCGCTGGAGCGCGAGCTTGTCCTTCGTCAGGTCGATGCCCTGCTCGCGCTTGAACTCCGCCGCGAGGTACTCGACCACGCGGTTGTCGAAGTCCTCGCCGCCGAGGAAGGTGTCGCCGTTGGTGGACTTCACCTCGAACACGCCGTCGCCGATCTCCAGGATCGACACGTCGAAGGTGCCACCGCCGAGATCGTACACCGCGATGGTGCCGGCCTTCTTCTTGTCGAGGCCGTAGGCCAGCGCCGCGGCGGTGGGCTCGTTGATGATGCGCAGCACTTCGAGGCCGGCGATCTTGCCCGCGTCCTTGGTGGCCTGGCGCTGGGCGTCGTTGAAGTAGGCGGGCACGGTGATGACGGCCTGCGTCACCGGCTGGCCGAGATGGGCTTCCGCCGTCTCCTTCATCTTCTGCAGGGTGAAGGCGGAGATCTGCGAGGGCGAATACTTCTTGCCGTCGGCCTCGACCCAGGCGTCGCCGTTGTCACCGCGGACGATGTTGTAGGGCACGAGGCCCTTGTCCTTCTGCGTCATCGGATCGTCGTAGGTGCGGCCGACGAGGCGCTTGATGGCGAAGAAGGTGTGTTCCGGGTTGGTGACCGCCTGGCGCTTGGCCGGCTGGCCGACGAGGCGCTCGCCGTCGTCGAGGAAGGCGACGATGGACGGCGTGGTGCGCGCACCTTCCGCGTTCTCGATGACCTTGGGCTGCGAGCCCTCCATCACGGCAACACAGGAATTGGTGGTGCCGAGGTCGATACCGATAACTTTACCCATGGTGGGATCCCTCTGTTGTGCTTGGTCAAGCAGACCGCCGAGCCCCGAAGCAGCTCGGCCCATGGCGGTGAAAAACTGAGATTGGCGAGCCGGATCGCGCCCGGGCCGAACGTCGCGAAACGCTCAGGCTCGGGTCCTAATCCCGCGTCCCGCCGGATATAAGAAGGGGGATGCGGAGCCGCAAGGCGAACCGGAAACGACCCGGGGGAACCGGGCGCGCCCTCGGAGCGGATCGCGCCCGAGGGCGTTATCCCGTTCTCGCAGCGGCTCGATCCCGGCCGAGGACGCGAATTCCCACGTCCCGCCGCCGCGATTCTGTTGTAACGGCGCCACGTTCAAGCCATGGCCCCCATGGTAGGCTGACGTGTGGCCGTGTTCGTCCGCGAGTTGATCTCGCAGTTCCTGCGGCCGGCGAGCTCCCGCGGCCGGCGAGTTCCCACAGCCGGAAAGTCCCGATGCCCCCGTTGACCCGCGCCCTCCTCCTCGCACCCCTGCTGCTCGCGCCACCCAGCCCGGCCGCCGCGCAGAACTTCTTCGAGGAGCTGTTCGGGATCGGGCGCGCCGCCAAGCCGCCGGTTCCGCCCCGCGGCGTCCCGGGCGGCGTCCAGCCGGGCTCGCCCATCGCGCCGCCTCCGGGCGCCCCGGGGGATGCGCCGACTGCGGAGGTGCCGCGCGCGCCGGCGGTTCCGAAGCAGCCCGTGGTTCTCAAGGCGCCGCCGGAGGACAACGTCGTCGGCCAGGAGCTGATGCACAACGGCCTCAACGGCAGCCTGAAGCTGGAAAAGACCGGGGGCGGCACGACCGCCCGCATGATCCTGCCGGGCACCAAGGTGTCCCAGCCGAGCGAGAGCTGCACGGTGCCGTGGAACGGCGGCACGCCCGCGACCCTCACGGCCGAAGGGCGACCCGACGGACTCGCCCGCTTCGAAGCCGCCGGGGCCACCTGCCCCCTGCGCTTCGAGGTGGTGGACGGCGGCGTCCTGGTGACATCCCTCGGGGCCACGCCGATCTGCACCATGGCGGCCGCCGATTGCGCCACCACGCCGGCGGGCCTGTGGGGGCCGGCCGCCGCGACCCTGATCCCGCGGGCGGCCGAATTCGACGGCGCGCGCGGCACGGCCGACCGCGCGGTCCGTGAGAACTACAAGCTCATGACCCAGCGGGCGCGCGGACAGGACGTCCGCCCCATCGTCACCGAGCAGGCGGCGTTCTCGTCCGACCGCGAGCAGCTGTGCCGGACCTATGCCCGGGAAGGCGCGCACGGCTTCTGCAATCTGCGCTTCACCGAAGGCCGAGCCCTCGCGCTCGCCACCCGCCTCGGCGTCAACACCGCCAGCGCCGCCCCGACGGCGGCCGCCGCCCCACGGCCGCGCCGCAAGCCGCAACCGTCCGTCGAGGGAATGAACCCGGATGCCGGCGGCGCGCCGGCTTTTCCGGAGTAGGGGTTTCGAGAGGGATCATCCCTTTGGCGGGTGCCGGGCAGAGACCGACGAAGAACCAGGGCCGGTTTCTCAAAACTCTTGCCCTGACCCGCGAGGGGCTCGCCCTTCGGACCCTGATTCAGGCGTGGCCGGCATCCATCGACAGCATGGCCGGGTCGATGCCGATGCCGCGCAGGGTGCGTTCGTACTTCGCATCGAGGGCGGTGTTGAAGATCAGCTCCGGGTCGGCCGGGCAGGTGAGCCAGCCGTTGGCCAGGATCTCGTTCTCGAGCTGGCCGGCCTGCCATCCGGCATAGCCGAGCGCCAGGACGGCGCTGGCGGGACCGGCGCCGTTGGCGATGGCCCGCAGGATATCGACGGTGGCGGTGAGGCAGATGCCGTCGTCGATGATCAGGGTCGACTGGTCGATGTGGAAATCGTCCGTGTGCAGCACGAAGCCGCGCTTGGCATCCACCGGGCCGCCCATGAGCACGGGCATGTGGCCGACCTGCTCGCGCAGGCGGATGGCGTCGAGTTCGGTGGCGATCTCGAGCTGGATCAGCAGGTCGGGCATGTTGAGGTTCTGAACCGGCTTGTTCAGGATGATGCCCATGGCTCCATCCGCCGAGTGGGCACAGAGATAGATCACCGAGCGCGAGAAGCGCGCATCCGTGAGCCCCGGCATGGCGACCAGGAACTGGCCTTCGAGGGAGGCGGGATCACCCGACTGGGACCGTGATGACTGCATACCCCATGCTACGCCCGTCGGTGCCCTTGTCCAAGGCGCAAATCCGAGAGGCGCAGCAAGGCGTTCGGCCGCGTGTGCACGGCCGTCGCGGTTGCCTCGACACGCGGGAGCCCGCGCGATAGACGGCAGGGACGTACGGGCGCGACGCCCGCAGGAGATCACCCATGACGATCCAGGTTGGCGACCACCTGCCCCAGGTCACGTTCCGCGTCAGCGGCAAGGACGGCCCCGAGGCCCGGACCACGGATGACGTGTTCAAGGGGCGTCGGGTCGTCCTCGTGGGCGTTCCGGGGGCGTTCACCCCGAGCTGCCACCGCAACCACCTGCCGGGCTTCGTCGAGAAGCAGGCCGAGATCAAGGCACGCGGCATCGATGCCGTGGCGATCACCTCCGTCAACGATGTGTTCGTCCTCGATGCCTGGCAGAAGGCCAGCGGTGCCGAAGCCCTCGAATTCCTCGCCGACGGCAACGCCGAATTCGCCAAGGCGCTGGGCCTCGACATGGACGGCACGGGCTTCGGCCTCGGGCCGCGCTCGAAGCGCTACGCCATGCTGGTGGAGGACGGCGTCGTGCGGGTGCTCAACGTCGAGGATTCGCCGGCCAAGACCGAGATCTCCGGCGTCGACGCGCTGCTCAAGGTGATCTGACGCTTCGGTCACCCACCGAGACCATGCGGGCCCGGGGTGATCCCCCGGGCTTTTTCATGCCTCCCTGCATTCGAGGTCTGTGCCGTCGCCTGGATATGGTTTTCGCCGACGAGGCGGCCGGACCGGCCAAAAGTTCGGCAGCTCTTATCAAGCTTTCAAGATACGAATTTTAGGCGGACACTGTCGTTTCGGGAATCAACCGAGCTTTCGATAGGGAGAACGCCATGCCCTTCCGTTCCGAAACCTGTGCCATTGTCCTCATGGCTGGCCTCGCGATGTCGGCGCCGGCCTTCGCGGATGATCCGAAGGCCACGGCCCAGGCGGCGGCCGACCGCTGGGACCAGAGCTTCAACACCGGGGATATGGACGCACTGACGACGCTCTACGGCACCGACGCCGAAGTCGTCACGAAGGGGGCGCCGCTCTCGGGCGGCCCGAGCATCCAGGCCTACTTCACCAATCTGAAGTCGAAGGGGTTCGCGGATCACAAGGTGACGGTCCAGTCGGCGAAAGCGAAGGGCGACCTCCTCCTCGCCAGCGGACGCTGGGAGGCGAGCGGCCCCGGGGACGGCGGCGCCCGCAAGGTGTTCAGCGGAAACTGGGTCAACGTCCTGGAGCGCCAGGGTGACGGGTGGCGGACGGTGCTGCACACTGGAACTGAAGCACGGCCCCGATCAGGCGCCGCGCCCGTAATCCTCGGCCCGTGTCGCCGTGCGGTGGAACGTCAAGCGGCGGTCGTATTCCAGCGGGTCCTTCGGCTGGACCAGGGCGCCCGGCGGCACGTTCAGCCAATCGACCAAGCGGGTCAGCAGGAAGCGCAGGGCCGCGCCCCGGCACAGGATCGGCAGGGCGGCGACCTCTGGCGGGGTCAGGGGCCGGACGGTCTCGTACCCGGCGATGAGGGCCGCGCCCCGGTCGCGGTCAAAAGTGCCGTCGGCCTCGAAGCACCACGCGTTGAGACAGATCGCGAGGTCGTACGCGAAGGCGTCGGTGCAGGCGAAGTAGAAGTCGATGAGGCCCGACAGGTCGTCGCCGATGAAGAACACGTTGTCGGTGAAGAGGTCGGCGTGGATCACGCCCGAGGGCAGACCGCGCGGCCAGCCGGCTTCGAGAACCGCGAGGTCGCCGCGCACCCGCTCGGCGAGGCCCGGCGCCACGCCGTCGGCCTGGGGTTCGGCGCCCCGGAACAGCGGACCCCAGGCTTCGACCGAGAGGCTGTTGTCGCGCCGCATGGGAAAATCGCTGCCGGCGGCGTGCAGGCCCGCCAGCGCCCCGCCCAACGCGCGGCAATGGTCGGGATTCGGCCGTTTGACCGAAACGCCTTCGAGGAAGCTGACGATCACCGCCGGACGGCCGCAGAGTTCGCCGAGCGCCACGCCGGCGCGGTTGCGGATCGGCTGCGGGCAGGCGAGGCCGCGCGCGGCGAGATGCTCCATGAGGTTGAGGAAGAACGGCAGGTCGTCCAGGCGCACCCGCTTCTCGTACAGGGTGAGGATGTAGGCGCCGGCCGTGGTGTGCACGAAGAAGTTGGTGTTCTCGACGCCCTCGGCGATGCCCTTGTACGAGAGCAGGGTGCCGATGTCGTAGGCGCTGAGGAAGCGGGTCAGCGCCTCGTCGGAGACCTCGGTGTAGACGGCCACGGGCGGTTCGCTCGAAGGTTGGGGGTTCAAAAAGAACAAGGGCGCCGATGGGCGCCCCTGCAGGTCGAATCGATGGAAAGGCCGCGTCTACTCGGCGGCTTCGCTGCGCAGTTCGCGCGGCAGCGGAAAGGACATGTCCTCCACCACCGTCGAGACCGTGTCCACCGTGACGGTGTAGCGGGCGGCGAAGGCGTCGATGATCTCTTCCACCAGCACTTCCGGGGCCGAGGCGCCGGCGGTGAGGCCGAGGCGGCGCACGTCCTTGAACGCCTCCCAGTCGATCTCCTCGGCGCGCAGCACGAGGCGGGTGATCGGGCAGCCGACGCGCTCGGCGACCTCGCGCAGGCGCTGCGAGTTCGAGGAGTTGGACGAGCCCACGACGATCACGGCATCGACGAGGGGGGCCACCTGCTTTACCGCCTCCTGGCGGTTGGTGGTGGCGTAGCAGATGTCGTCCTTGTGCGGCCCGGTAATGGTCGGGAACTTCTTCTTCAGGGCCTCGACGATGTGGTGGGTGTCGTCCACCGACAGGGTCGTCTGCGTCACCCAGGCGAGGTTGTCGCGGCTCTCGGGCTCGAGGGCGGCGATCTGCTCGAGGTCTTCCACCAGGGTGATGGAGCCGGCGGGCAACTGGCCCATGGTGCCGACCACCTCAGGATGGCCCGAATGGCCCACGAGGAGAACGTGGCGGCCGCGCTTGTGGTGGATCTCGGCCTCGCGGTGAACCTTGGTCACCAGGGGGCAGGTGGCGTCGATGGTGGTGAGCCCGCGCGAATCGGCGTTGTTCGGGACGGTCTTGGCGACGCCGTGGGCGGAGAAGATCACCGGGGCGGAGCCGTCCGGCACCTCGTCGAGCTCACGCACGAACACGGCGCCTTTGCGCTTCAGGCTCTCGACCACGTATTTGTTGTGGACGATCTCGTGCCGGACGTAGACCGGCGGTCCGTAGATGGCGAGCGCGCGCTCGACCACGTCGATGGCCCGCACCACGCCGGCGCAGAACCCGCGCGGGGCGCAGAGCAGAATCTCCAGGGGGGGCTTCTCCGCGCTGGCGGAGGCGGTCTGGGTGGTCGGGATTGCTTCGCTCATGATAGCCGGGATGTGGCGAGGCCGGGCCGCCCCTGTCAACCGCTCATAGCCGAAAACCGTCCCTGTGGCACGGGCGGGCGTATCAAACCTGTCGAGCGTGTCATGCAGGCCCACCCTGCATCGCCGCGTCCAGCACCGAGAAGATACGCGGTTCGGCGCAATGGGCGACGTTGAAGCGCAGGAAGCGCGTACCCGCCCCGGAGGTGCTGAACGCCGCCCCCGGCGCCAGCACCACGCCCTGGCCGAGCGCGCGGCGGGCGACGTCGCCCGAATCGAGGCCTTCCGGCAGGGCGGCCCACAGGAACAGGCCGCCGCGCGGCTCGGTCCAGAGCGTCAAGCCTGCCGCTTCCAGGCGCCGCGCCGCGAGGCCACGATCGCGGGCGAGCTTTTCGCGAATCTCCGAAAGGTGGCGGCGGTAGGTGCCGTCGGTGATCAGGCGATGCATGAGCAGGGCGGCGAGGTGGCCGTTGCCGAGACTCATGGCCAGCTTGAGATCGACGAGGGGCTCGATCCAGTCCGGCCGCACGGCGAGAAAGCCGCAGCGCACGGAGGCCGACAGGGTCTTCGAGAAGCTGCCGACCTGGATCACCCGCTGGAGCCCGTCGAAACCGGCGAGCCGCGGCGCCGGCTCGGGCTCGAGATCGCCGAAGATGTCGTCCTCGATGATCAGGGTGTCGTGCGCCTCCGCCAGGCGCAGCACCCGGTGGACGATGGCCGGGGCGAGGGTCGCGCCCGTGGGGTTATGGAGGGCCGAGTTCGTCAGGTAGAATCGGGGACGGTGCTCCGACAGGAGCGTCTCCAGGGCCGTGAGATCCGGCCCCGTGGGCGTGAACGGCACCCCGACCACCGTGACCCGGTGGGCGCGCAGGAGCGCGTGGTAGTTGAAGTAGCAGGGGTCATCCACCACCACCGTGTCGCCCGGCGCCAGGAGGAAGCGGCACAGGAGGTCGACGGCCTGCGTCGCCGAATCGAGCAAGAGGATCTGGTCGGCATCGGCGACGATGCCCTTCTCCTCCATCCGGCGCGCGATCTGGGCGCGAAGCGGGGCGAGGCCGAGGGGCTGGTCGTAGCAGACGAGGCTGCGCGTGCCCTCTCGGGCGAGGTGGCGCAGGCCGCGGCGGATCGCGTCGCCCGGCATCCACGCCGTCGGCAGCCATCCCGAGCCGGGCTTCAGCAGGTCCGGGCCGGATTGCATCGACTGACGGGTGATCCAGAGGGGATCGACGGCCCGGTCGAGTTCCGGCCCCACGGTCTTGAGGCAGAGCGGGCGGGTCTTGCCGGCGACGTAGAAGCCCGAGCCCCGCCGCGCCACGATGGCGCCCTCGGCACCGAGCCGGTCGTAGGCTTCCACCACGGTCGATTTCGACACGCCCATGGATTCGGCGAAGCTCCGCACGGAGGGCAGGCGGGCTCCGGGTGCGAGCTGGCGGCTCGCGATGCGCTCGGCGATGGCCCGGGTCACCGTCTCGACCAGGGTCGGCGGGCTCGGCGCGCGGGATTTCATCGGCACTGTCCTTCGATATGTACGGCACTTCTGCCGGACAATTCTGGCGAATCGTACGGCACTGTCCCTGTCCCGAACAGCCCCCGGGCGCCAGGGTCGCGCCAGACGACGGGAGCGCGCTCATGACCGGTACGATGATACGGAATTCTGGAGGGGCGACGGGCGCGGCCCGGCAGTCCGCCGGGGACCGGGACCCTGTCCTGCACCGGGCATGGGCCGCCGCTGCCGCCGGCGTCGCAAAGCTGGCCGCCGGGGTCTCGCGCGCCGCCATCAACGCCCGGATCCTGCGTCAGCTCGGGGCCATGTCGGAGCGCGAGCTGAAGGATATCGGGCTGGTGCGCCAGGACCTGCACGATGCCGCCGCCCTGCGCCAAGACGGCGATTCCACCACCCTGCTTCTCGCCCGCCGCGAGGAACGCAAGGCCGAGCGGCGGGCCTGAGCGAGGCTGCCGATGTGGGTGCCGATTCGCACGGGGACGGCTCCGGGCCCGCATTCGGTGTCGGGGGCCGAATGGCGATCCCGGCGGAGGTGGTCTAAGACGGCGCTGCCTCAGCGTCCGTGATCGCCACGATCGGTTCGATCGGGACCGGCCATCTCCAGCCAGGACCCCCATGGCGAGCGCCGCGACCCACGTCAGCTTCCTGCCGCCCGTGCTGACGTTCCTGTCGGCGGCGGTGATCGGCGTGCCGATCTTCCGGCTCATCGGCCAGAGCGCCGTGCTCGGCTACCTCGTGGCCGGCGTGATCATCGGCCCGTTCGGCTTCTCCCTCATCGCCGAGCCCGAGACGGCGGCGAGCGTCGCCGAACTCGGCGTGGTGCTGTTGCTGTTCATCGTCGGCCTCGAACTCCAGATCTCCCGCCTTGTCTCCATGCGGCGCGACATCTTCGGCCTCGGGGCGGCGCAGCTCTTCGTCTGCACCCTGGTGCTCGCCGGCATCGGCTTCCTGTTCGGCCTGACGCCATCGGCCGCCTTCGTCATCGGCATCGCGCTCGCCCTGTCGGCGACCGCCGTCGCCCTGCAGCTCCTGGAGGAGCGCGGCGACCTCGGCACGCCCTATGGCGGCCGCGCCTTCGCGGTGCTGCTGTTCCAGGACATTTCCGTGGTGGCGATCCTCGCCCTGATGCCGCTGCTCGCCTCCACCGGGAGCGGCGGGGGCGACGGCTGGCTCCTCACCGCCCTGCAATCGACCGGCACCGTGGGCGCGGCCATCCTCGCCGTGGTCCTGGTGGGCCGTTACGGCCTCAACCCGTTCTTCGGCCTCCTCGCCGCCAGCGGCGCCCGCGAGGTGATGACCGCCGCCGCCCTCCTGGTGGTGCTCGGCACCGCCATGCTGATGGAGCATGTCGGCCTGTCCATGGCCATGGGGGCGTTCCTGGCCGGCGTGCTCCTCGCCGAATCGAACTTCCGCCATCAGCTCGAAGCCGACATCGAGCCGTTCCGCGGCATGCTGCTCGGCCTGTTCTTCATGAGCGTGGGCATGTCCATCGACGGCGGCCTGCTGAAAGCCGAGTGGCCGTGGCTGCTCGGTGCCACCGCAGGCGCCATCCTGATCAAGGTCGGCCTCGTCGCCGGCCTGTTCCGGCTGTTCGGCTCGAACTGGCTCGACGCCGTGCGCGGGGGTGCGATCCTGGCGCCGGCCGGTGAATTCGCCTTCGTGCTCCTGCCGGTGGGCGGCGAGCTCGGCCTCATCGACGGACCGAGCGGACGATTCGCCATCGCGCTCGCGGCGCTGACCATGCTGGTCGGCCCGGTGGCGGCCAAGGCCCTGGACAGCGCCCTCGCGCGCCGCCGCCGCGAACCCGACCTGACGCCCGATACCATCGAGAACACGGAAGCCCGCGTCCTCGTGGTCGGCTTCGGCCGCTTCGGCCAGATCCTGACCCAGGTGCTCCTCGCCGAAGGCATCAGCGTCACGGTCATCGACAAGGACGTGGAGCAGATCCGCTCCGCCTCGCGCTTCGGCTTCCGCATCTTCTACGGCGACGGCACCCGCCTCGATGTGCTGCGCGCTGCCGGCATCGGCCGGGTCGAACTCCTGTGCGTCTGCGTCGACGAGCCGGAGGCCGCCCTGAAGATCGTCGACATCGTCCACGAGGAATTCTCCAGCGTGCGGACCTATGTGCGGGCCTACGACCGCATGCACGCCGTGGAGCTCATGAACCGGGACGTCGATTTCCAGCTGCGGGAGACCGTGGATTCCGCCCTCGGCTTCGGCCGCGCCACCCTGGAGGGCCTCGGCGTCGCGCCCGATGCGGCCGCCGCCATCGCGGAGGACGTGCGCAAGCGCGACGTCGCCCGCCTCGTCCTGCAGCAGGCGGGCGCCCTGCCGGATGCCGCGAGCTGGATGCGCGGTGCGGCGCAGATCAAGCCCGAACCGCTCACCGAACCGCAGCGCCCGTCACGGGCCCTCAACGCCGAGACCCGCGACATCATCGGCACCAAGGCCCGCGAGGCCGCAGCCCATACCCTCGAAGTCCGGGACGTTCCCTCCGATGCTTGAAACGAACCCGGCGGCGGCCCGCTTCGTCAGCGGCTCGATCCTGCGCCACGTGGTGGTGATGAGCGCCACCGGGTCCGTCGGCCTGATGGCCCTGTTCGTCGTCGACCTCCTGTCGCTGCTCTACGTGTCGAAGCTCGGCGATCCGACCCTGACGGCGGCGGTGGGCTTCGCCACCATCGTCCAGTTCTTTGCCATCGCCATCAACATCGGCCTGATGATCGCCGCCGGGGCCCTGGTCTCGCGGGCCATCGGGGCCGGTGACGAAGCGGGTGCCCGGCGCCTGGCCACCTCCGGCACCATCCACGGCATCCTCGTCTCGGGCGTCCTCGTCGTGGCGATGCTGCCGTTCCTGCCCGTCTTCCTCACGGCCATCGGCGCCGATGCCGAAACCCTGCCGGTGGCGACCCGCTTCCTCTGGATCACCCTGCCGTCGAACCTCCTCATGGGGCCCGGGATGATGTTCTCCGGGCTCCTGCGCGCCGTCGGGGCCGCGCGTCAGGCCATGCTGGTGACCCTGGCCGGCGCCCTCGTCACCGCCGGACTCGATCCGCTCCTCATCTTCGGTGCCGGCCTCGGGGTGGACGGCGCCGCCATCACCACCTGCGTGGCGCGCGCCACCTTCGCCCTCGTCGGCCTGTGGGGCGTGCGCCGGTTCCGCATGCTCGCCCGGCCGCGGGTCGCCGACATCGTCGCCGACGCGCCCATCGTATTCCGCATCGCCCTGCCGGCGGTGCTGACCAACCTCGCCCCGTCCGTCGCCAGCGCCTTCATCGCCCATGCGCTGGCGAAGTTCGGGGCCGTCGCCATCGCGGGCAACGTGGTCATCGACCGCCTCACGCCCGTGGCCTTCGGCGGCCTGTTCGCCCTCTCCGGCTCCATCGGGCCGATCCTCGGACAGAACTGGGGGGCGGGCCGGTTCGACCGGATGCGCGGCGTCCTGCGCGACGGCGCCCTCGTGACGGGAGCCTACGTCCTGGTGGTCTGGGCGGCGCTGTTCCTCGCCCGCGAGCCCTTGACGCGACTGTTCGAACTGCAGGGGGTGGCCGCCGACCTGTTCGGGTTCTTCTGCCTCGTCAGCGGCGGGGTCTGGTTCTTCACCGGGCTGCTGTTCCTGGCCAACGCCTCGTTCAACAACCTCGGCTTCCCGTTCTACTCGACGGTGCTGAACTGGGGCCGGGCCACCCTCGGCACCGTTCCGCCCGCCCTGCTCGGCGCGCATCTCTACGGTCCCCGGGGCGTCATCGCGGGGGTCGGCCTCGGCTCGGTGTTCTTCGGCCTCGCCGGCATCGCCCTCGCCTTCCGCACGGTCGCCACCCTGGAGGCCCGGGCGGCCGCCCTTCCGGCCCCGGAACCGGAGGAGTCCCTGGCGAGCACGGACGCCTCCCTCGCCGCCGGACCGGCCCAGTCGGGGGTCCTCGTCTGAGGGCCGGGCGGCCCTGTGGAGGGCCGGGCGGGCCCTGTTGAAAAACCGCTGCATCCCGTCACGCGCCGGAAACAAAACCCTTCGGGCAACGTTCAGACTTCGATCTCCGACGAGACACGGAGCCAGTTCTTCCATCCTCAGGGTTTGACCATGATCGCCGATCGGATCTCCGCCCAGCCAGCCCAGAAGACCCACCTCGACATCTACGACACCCAGGCCCGCTCGAGCATGGCCACCCGCCTCGGCGTGTCCGAGGATCGCCTGCGCAAGGCCGTCCACATCGTCGGTTCGCGCATCTCCACGCTGACGAGCTACTTCCACAAGTAGGTCGATCCCGCCGACGAAGGAGACGCCGGAGCGGGCGTCCCTTACTCGCGAGTGGCGGTCCGCCCGCCCCTGCCCTACGTCGATCCGGCACCGCTCCCTCAGCGCCTCCGGACCGCCATGACCGTATCCACCCCCATCACCGCCGCCATCCTCGTTATCGGCGACGAAATCCTGTCCGGCCGGACGAAGGACAGGAACATCGGCACCATCGCCGATTATTGCACGGCCGTCGGGATCGATCTGCGCGAGGTCCGCATCGTCCCGGACGAGCAGGACCGCATCGTCGAGGCCGTGAACGCCCTGCGGGCGGGCCACACCTACCTCTTCACCACCGGCGGCATCGGCCCGACCCACGACGACATCACCGCCGATAGCGTCGCCGCCGCCTTCGGGGTCTCCATCGACGTCGACCAGCGCGCCGTCGCGATGCTGCTGGAGCGGCACAAGCCGGAAGACCTCAACGAGGCCCGCCTGCGCATGGCCCGGATCCCGGCCGGCGCCGACCTCATCGCCAATCCGGTCTCGAAGGCACCGGGCTTCCGCCTCGGCAACGTCTTCGTCATGGCGGGCGTGCCGGCGATCATGCAGGCGATGCTGGATTCCATCGGACCGACCCTGGAGACGGGCGCCCGCGTCCTGTCGCACACCATCGAGGCGGGACTTCCCGAAGGCACCTATGCGGGCGCCCTCGGAGAGTTGGCCAAGGCCCATGCGGGCGTGTCCATCGGATCCTATCCGTCGATGACCCCGACCGGCTTCACCAACCGGATCGTAGTCCGGGGCAGGGACCCGCAAGCCCTCGACGCGGCCAGGGCGGATGTCGAGGCCCTAGTCGCCCGTCTGCGGGCGGACGCGGGCGCCTGACGGCGCCTGTCAGGCTCGCAACGCCGGCTTCGCCTTCACCGCTGCGGCCAGGGCCTTGAGGTGACGGTTGAGGTCGGCGATCTCGTTCAGCGCGATGGTCTTGTGGCCGTCCTTGACCGCGCGCTCGATGTCGCTGACCTGCTCGGTCGCGATACGCTTCAGTTCGGCGGCGAGTTTGTCCCGTGTCATCGTCGCTCCTGTCACGGCTCGGGGTTCTCCCGGGTGATAGCGACATGGGCTTAACCGGGCGTTGTCGTGGCGTGAAACGGCGTTCGGCCGATGCCGATTTCGTGATCGGTGCGGGGAGCTTACGGAAGGCCCGGTCGCATTCCAGCGCTTGGTGTTGCGCCGCGGTCATAGGTGGGTGGCGCAGCCCAGGGTTAAGCTCCGCGCAGCCTTCAGCCCATCGCCGAGAACCCATTCCCATGTTCGCCAAGCTCCTCCTGGCCGGCACCGCAGCGATCCTCGCCGTGTCGAGCGCGTCCGCCGCCGATCTGCCGCGTCGTGCGGCGCCGCCGCCGGTGTTCACCGCCGTGCCGGTCTTCACCTGGACCGGCTTCTACCTCGGCACCCACAGCTCCTACGCCTTCAGCGACCGCCAGACGATCCGCACCACCGGCAACAACAACGGCACCGGCGGCATCACCAACACGCAGCTGAACGTCGCCCAGGGTCGTCGTGCAGGCACCTTCCGCTCCGAGCAGGACGGCATCGGCAACGTCGGTGGCGGCATCGGTTACAACTATCAGTTCACTCCGGGCTCGGGCTTCGTCGTCGGCGCCGCCACCGAGGTGACCTGGACCGACATCAGCAAGAGCTACAGCTACTTCGGTCCGGTCATCCCCGGCGTGAACACCGCCGCCGATCCGAGCAACCTGCGCCAGCGCCTCGACTACCTCGGCACGGTCACGGGCCGCCTCGGCTACGCGTTCGACCGGTTCCTCGTCTACGGAACCGGCGGCTTCGCCTACGGCAACGTCAACTACAGCGCCGGCTTCTTCAATCCGGCCGGCGCACTGGCCTATGCCGGCAAGTTCAACGGCATGGAGACCGGCTACGTCTACGGCGGCGGCATCGAGTACGCGATCCCCACGGACAGCTTCCTCAACCGCTTCAACTTCCTCGGCGGTCTCCTCGGCGCCAGCGCCGTGACCCTGAAGGCCGAGTACCTGCGCTACGACCTCGGCAGCCGCAACATCACCGTGAACACCACCGGCCTCACCGCCGCCACCGGCTCCTACACCTCGCGCTTCAACACCGAGGGCAGCATCGTCAAGGCCGGCTTCAACTATAAGTTCGGCGGCCTCTGAGCCTGACTGTCCGGCGGTCCCTCCGGATCGCCGATGCGGCAAACGACAAGGCCCCGCTCTCGCGAGCGGGGCCTTGTCCGTTGGGCGGTGTCGGAGGAGCGCCCGCTCAGGTGCGCCAGGGATGCGCCGGCAGCTCCGTCGCACCGATGGCGCTGGCACCCGCGAGGGCCACGGCGTGGTCGTTCTCCACCGTCGAGCCGCTGACGCCGATGGCGCCGGACATCTCGCCGTCCTTGTCCACGATCGGGATGCCGCCCGGGAAGGTGATCAGCCCGTCGTTGGAATGCTCGATGCCGTAGAGCGGGCCGCCGGGCTGCGACAGCGCCCCGATCTGGCCGGTCATCATGCCGAAGAACACCGAGGTCTTGGCCTTCTTGTGCGCGATGTCGATGGAGCCGACCCAGGCACCGTCCATCCGGTAGAACGCCTTGAGATTGCCGCCGGAATCCACGACGGCGATACACATCTGGGTGCCGAGCTCGACGGCCTTGGCGCGGGCGGCCTCGATGGCCTTGTGGGCGTCTTCGATGGTCACGTGCATGGGGTTATCTCCTGTTGTTTGGAATCTCGACCGCGATGCGGGCGATCTCGTCGAAAGACATCTTTCGGATGTTGGCCGCGGGCTCCCTCTTCTGAACGGAGAGGGAGCCCGTTGCGTTCGACAGTCCTCGTGAGCTTTTCGCCGACACGGCTGAAGAGCGTGGAGCCTGACGTTTCCTGTCCGACATGAGAATGGCCGCTCCTTTCGGAAGCGGCCATTCTGCATGTCGGTCGTATCGCGAGGAAACCTTACTTCGCACTCATCGCGTTGGCCTTCTCGATCAGCGCTTCGGCCATGCGGATCGAGGCGATGTCGATGAGGCGGCCGTCGAGGGAGACGGCGCCGCGGCCGGCCTTGGCGGCCTCTTCCATGGCGACCAGGATGCGGCGCGCCTTGGTGACCTCGGCCTCGGACGGGGTGAACACGTCGTTGGCGAGATCGATCTGCGACGGGTGGATCGCCCACTTGCCCTCGAAGCCGAGGGCAGCGCAGCGCTTGGCCGCCGAGACGTAGCCGTCGGGATCGGAGAAGTCGCCGAACGGACCGTCGATGGGGCGCAGGCCGTAGGCGCGGCAGGCGACCAGCATGCGGTTCTGGGCGAACAGCCACGGGTCCTGCCAATGGGTCTGGCGGTTACCGGCCTCGTCCTTGTCGGTGAGCACCGAGAAATCGGGGTTCACACCGCCGATGACCTGGGCGCGGGCGCGGGTCGAAGCGGCGTAATCGGCCACACCGAACGACATGGCTTCAAGGCGCGGCGAGGACTGGGCAATGGCCTCGACGTTGGCCATGCCCAGCGCCGTCTCGATGAGAACCTCGAAGCCGATCTTCTTCTCGCGCTTCTTGGCCTGCTCGATCTGGGTGGTGAGCACGTCGATGGCGTAGACGTCGGCGGCGACGCCGACCTTGGGGATCAGGATCATGTCGAGGCGCGGACAGGCTTCGACGATGTCGACCACGTCGCGGTACATGTAGTGGGTGTCGAGACCGTTGATGCGGATCATCATGGTCTTGGTGCCCCAGTCGATCTCATTGAGCGCCTGGATGATGTTCTTGCGGGCCTGCTCCTTGTCGTCGGGGGCGACGGCGTCCTCGAGGTCGAGGAAGATCACGTCGGCCTTCGAGCTGGCGGACTTTTCCATGAAGGTCGGGTTGGAACCCGGAACGGCGAGCTCCGAGCGGTGAAGGCGGGGTGTCGCCTGCTGGATCAGGGTAAAGCTCATGGGTGTTTCCTTCCTCTGGGGGTGGTGTTCTGGCCGATGATGCAACGCGGCGACGCGTGGCACCAGACGGAGGGGTGTGCGCTCGCGCGCGGTCCGAAGGCCAAGAACGGCCCCCGGTATCCTGGTGAAACCTCTCAGCCCGTCGCCCCGAAGCCGACGGCGATGCAGTTGATGGACAGCAGCAGGGCGGATTTCACCGCCTCGCGCTTGTCCTCGTCCTCCTCCGCGCGGAAGCGGCGCAGGAGCTCCACCTGCTCGCGGCTGACCTGATTGATGGTCGGCAGGCGCCCGTTGAGGCGGTCGCGGAACAGGGGGAAGCGCGCGGCGAGTTCGGTATCGCCGCTGACGCGCAGGCACATCTCACGGGTCAGCGCGTACTCGGCCTCGATGAGCGGGAAGATGCTCGCGCGGGCGTTCGCGTCGGGCACGAGGCTCGCGTAATCCCGGGCGATCTCGAGATCGACCATCAGCAGGGTCTTCTCGACCTCGTCGAGGATGAGACGGAAGGGCTTCGATTCGGCGAACAGGCGCTTGAGCTGCGCTTCGCCCTGCGCCCCGCGCACGTCGAGGAAACTCTTCAACCCCGAACCGACCCCGTACCATCCGGTGATGACGTGCCGATTCTGCGACCAGGCGAACACCCACGGGATCGCCCGAAGGTCGGAGAGCGAGCGCGCCCCGAAGCGCCGGGCCGGGCGCGAGCCGATGTTGAGGAGCGCGATCTCGTCCAGCGGGCTCGCGGCACCGAAATAGGTGACGAGATCGGGGTGCTGGATCAGGTTGACGTAGGCCGCGCGCGAGGCGCCGGACAACGCCTCCAGGCAATCGTCGAACTCGTTGCGGGGGATCTTCGCGGCTTCCCGCTCGGATTTCAGGGCATGCTCGAACACCGAGGAGGCGAGAAGCTCCATCTGGTAGGCGGCGGTGCCCCGGTTGGCATACTTGAACGAGACGACCTCGCCCTGCTCCGTCGTGCGAAACCGCCCGTTGATGGAGCCCGGTGGCTGGGCCGCGATGGCGCGGGCGGTGGGCGCACCGCCGCGGCTCACGGAGCCGCCGCGGCCATGGAAGAATGCGATGGGGACGCCCGAGGCCTTGCCGAGGTCGGTGAGCTTGCCCTGCGCCTTGTACAGCTCCCAGTTCGAGGCGACGAAGCCGCCGTCCTTGTTCGAATCCGAGTAGCCGATCATCACCTCCTGCACCCCGCCCTGCCAGCGGGTCGAGCGGCGCACGACGGGGATCCCAAAGAGCTCCTTCATGATGGCCGGGGCGGCGCGCAGGTCGTCGATGGTCTCGAACAGGGGCACGATGGGTAGGCAGCAGATCTCGGTGCCGGCGGCGTCGAGGAAGTTGCCGGCCTCCTTGGCGAGGAGATAAGCGCCGAGGATGTCGGGCACGGAGCGCGTCATCGACAGGACAAAGGAGCCGAAGGCCTCGCGGTCGAGCTGCTCGCGCATCTCGCCCACCAGCGCGAAGGTCTCCAGGGTCTCGCGAGCGTCGTCGGGCAGCCCCTCGAACGAGCGCTCACCCTTGCGGGGCTTCGCGAGCTCGTCGAGGAGCCACTTCTTCCACTCGGGCGAGTCGAGGTCCGGCGGCGTCTTGTTCTGGCCGTTGGCCTCGGCCCATAGGGCATGAAGCGTCTTCGTCGTGCGCGTGGTGTTTTCGCGAAGGTCGAGTCGGACCGTCGAGAATCGGAAGATCTCGACCATGCGGCGCACGGGGCGGACGAGGTCGGTGGCCAGCGACGGGCATTTCGCGTCGGCCAGCCCCTGCTCCAGGGTGCGCAGGTCGTTGATGAGGGTGTCGGCGCTTGGATAATCCGGGCCGGTGGAACGCTGGCCCTCGTTGCGCCGGATGGTGGCCTCCAACTTGCGCAGGATGCAGGTGAGGAACTGGCGATAGGCCTCGCCCGGGTTGCGGCTGGCGATGGCGCGGCCGTCGCCACTCTCGGCCAGGAGCTGCGCGAGTTCGGCCTTGAACGTCGCCGGCACCGGGAGCGAGCGCTCGGTGAGCGACAGGGTGCGGCCCAGCGCCGTGACGCCGTCGCGGTAGCGCCGGAGCGACGCCAGGGCGTTGCGCTGCAGGGTGGCGCGGGTGACCGACGCGGTGACGTAGGGGTTTCCGTCGCGGTCGCCGCCGATCCACGAGCCGAACTGGAAGAACGGCGGCACCTCGAACTTCTCGTCCGGATAGTACTGCGCCAGGCTCTCCTCCAGGGAGTAGAGCACCTCGGGCAGCATCTCGAACAGGGTCTCGTCGAAGAAGTGCAGGCCCCAGGCGACCTCCCGCTCGACGGTAGCTTTCTCGAGATGCAGTTCGCCCGTCATCCAGACGAGTTCGATCTGGTCGCGCAACTCGTTCATCAGGCCGTTGCGCTCGCGCTCGGTCCAGCGCGGCAATTCGAGCTCGCGCAGCACGAGATAGATGCGGCGGAACTTCTCCAGCACGGTGACGCGCTTGCCCTCGGTGGGGTGAGCCGTGATGGTCGGGCGAATGCGCAGGTCCTTCAGGAGACCGTGGATCTCCGGCGCCTTGATGCCGTTCTGGGCGGCCTCGGCCAAGACGGCATGAAAGCTGCCGCTCAACGCCTCGCGGCCCTTGGTGCGCTCGACCTGCCGGCGCCGGCGCATGGCGGCGTTCTGCTCGGCGATGGACAGCAGCTGAAACCAGATGCCCTGCACTTGAAGCGCGCGGGCGAGGAGCTCGGGCGAGAAATCGGAGATGTTGGCGCGGCCGTGCAGCACGTCCTCGAGCTCGGGCTCGTGCCGGCGCGCCACTTCCACGAGGGCGCGGAACAGGATGTCGAGGGCCTCCTTCGACGAGGTGCCGGTGATGACCGGCGGCGCGAAGGTGTGGTCGATGGGGCCGACCGGGGCGTGAAGGGTATCCGTCATGGACAAGGCCACCTCGAAAGGAGTTTGTGCCGATCGACCGCGACGGAGGCGTTCGATGGGGGTGCGGCCGACCCGGTAGCATGGGACCGGGCGCCGGAACGATCAAGGGTCGGTTTTTTTGGGCATGACCGCCGACGCGGGTTCCTTCGCCCCCTTGCGGGAGAAGGTGGCCCGCGAAGGGGGTCGGGCCGGGAAGAAGTTCTGCAAGAGCGGTGTGCCCCGTTTAAAGAGGTCGCTCCCCTCTCCCGGCCGCCCCGCGACCACCCTCCCCCGCAGAGGGGGGAGGGTTCATGTGCTTACGCCGCCAGCTTGCGCATCACCTGCGCCACCGTGGAGCCGAACTCGCCGGGGCTCGGGGCCACGGTGAGGCCGTAGGAGCGCATGATCTCAGCCTTCTCGGCGGCCGAATCGCCGGTGGCCGAGATGATGGCGCCGGCGTGGCCCATGCGGCGACCCTTCGGCGCCGTGAGGCCGGCGACGAAGCCGATGACGGGCTTCGACATGTTCTCCTTGATCCAGGCGGAGGCTTCGGCCTCCTGCGGGCCGCCGATCTCGCCGATCATCAGGACGGCCTTGGTCTCCGGGTCCTGCTCGAACAGGGCGAGGTGATCGAGGAAGGACGAGCCGTTGATGGGGTCGCCACCGATGCCCACCGAGGTGGTGATGCCGATACCCTCTTCCTTCATCTGCGCGGCGGCCTCGTACCCGAGGGTGCCCGAGCGCGAGATCACGCCGACATTGCCTTTCAGGTAGATGTGGCCGGGCATGATACCGAGCATCGACTTGCCGGGCGAGATGATGCCGGCGCAGTTCGGGCCCACCACCATGGTGCGCTTGTCCTTGGGGTAGCGTCGGAGATACCGCTTCACCCGCATCATGTCCTGGGCCGGAATGCCGTCGGTGATGGAGCAGATGAGGGCGAGGCCCGCATCCGCGCCTTCCATGATGGCATCGGCTGCGAAGGGCGGGGCCACGAAGGTGATGGAGGTGGTGGCACCCGTGGCCTCCACGGCCTCCTTGACGGTGTTGAACACCGGCACGCCGAGATGGGTCTTGCCGCCCTTGCCGGGAGTGACGCCGCCGACGACGTTGGAGCCGTACTCCATCATCTCCTTCGCGTGGAAGGTACCCTTGTCGCCCGTGATGCCCTGAATGATGATCGGGGTCTTCTCGTCGATCAGAATGCTCATGACGTATCCTCCCCGTTCTCAGTTGGCGCGCGCGGCCGAGCCGGCCTTGGCGGCAGCGCAGGCCTCGACGGCCTTGGCGGCGGCGTCGGACAGGCTGTTGGCGGTGATGAGGTCGAGGCCGCTCTCGGCCAGGATCTTCTGACCGGCCTCGACGTTCGTGCCGGCGAGGCGGACGATGAGCGGTACGTCGATCTTCACCTCCCGCGCCGCCTGGATGACGCCTTGGGCGACCCAGTCGCAGCGGTTGATGCCGGCGAAGATGTTGACGAGGATCGCTTTGACGTTGCGGTCCGAGAGGACGAGGCGGAACGCCGTCGCGACGCGATCAGGGCTGGCACCGCCACCCACGTCCAAGAAATTCGCCGGTTCGCCGCCCGCGTGCTTGATCATGTCCATGGTGGCCATGGCCAGACCGGCGCCGTTTACGATGCAGCCGATCTCGCCCTCGAGGCCGATATAGGAGAGGTTGTGCTCGGCGGCCTGGGCCTCGCGCGGGTCGCCCTGCGAGGGATCGTGCATGTCGGCGATGTTGCGCCGGCGGAACATGGCGTTGTCGTCGAAGGACATCTTGGCGTCGAGTGCCAGGACCCGGTCGTCCTTGGTGACTACGAGGGGGTTGATCTCCAGCATGGTGCCGTCGCAATCGCGGAACGCCCGGTAGGCGTTCATGATCGTCTTCACGGCGGCCGAGACCTGGCGGATGTTGAGGCCGAGCTGGAACGCGATCTCGCGGGCTTGGAATTGCTGCAGGCCCACCGCCGGCTCGACGACCACCTGGATCAGGGCCTCGGGCTCGTTGGCGGCGATCTCCTCGATGTCCATGCCGCCGCGCTGGGAGGCGATGACGCGGACCCGCTCGGCCTTCCGGTCGAGGACGTAGCCGAGGTAGAGTTCACGCTCGAACGGGTCGGCGGTCTCGATGTACACGCGCTGCACCGGCTTGCCCTCGGGACCGGTCTGCAGGGTGACGAGGCGCTTGCCGAGGAGGTCCTTGGCGGCGTCGCGGACCTCGTTGTAGGTCCGGCACAGCTTGATGCCACCGGCCTTGCCGCGGGCACCGGCGTGGATCTGCGCCTTCACGGCCCAGAACGAACCGCCGAGCTCGGTGGCGGCGTAGACCGCCTGATCGGGGCTGAAGGCCACCGCGCCCTTGGGAACCGCCACGCCGAAGCCAGCGAGCAACTCCTTGGCTTGGTACTCGTGAACGTCCATGTGCGATCTCCTCGACGTTTCCTCGGGGCGGACCTTCTCGTAAATTTCACTTCGCGAAAAGGGTCTTGCCGTTTATATTTTTTTACATTCTCGTTGAGTCTGCCTTGAAGGCAGCTGGAATGCTTCTGGATTTCAACAAACGCGACGACTCACCTTGGCGTTAGGGTCGCGGCGTCAAGCTTTGCGTAACTTAATCCCCCGCGTTCTTTTGTGCGATGCGGAACGATCGGCGTCCCGCGTCGCGAAAGATCAGTTCACCTTGGCCTTCACGATCTCGTAGATCGACTCGTTGAGCGGACCGGCCGAGCCCAGCAGGGTCTCGAGTTCCTTGAGACGCGCGTCCGCGAAGGCACGGTCGTCCAGGCCCTTGGCGTTGACGTAGACGTTGAGCGCCGCGCTGCGCAGGCCCGCATGGGCGGACAGCACCGCGACACCGGCATCGGAGATGACGTTGAGGTTGCCCTTGTCGGCGACGGGCTGGGCGAGGTCGATGACCTTGCGGCAGGCCCGGCAACACTCGAGGGGCACGTCCGTGGCCACCTTGAGGGCCGCCTGGATCTTCTCCGCCCGCGCAGCCTTCTCCTCGTCCGTCGCCTTTGGCAGCGCGTAGGCGCCCATCACCGCGTCGAAGGCCGCCACATCGTCGGCGATCATGCGGGTGAGCTCGGCCCGGAGCGCCTCGGATTGTCCGAGGATCTCCTTCAGTTCGCCCTCCACCTCGACGTACTTCTTCTTCCCGATGGTGAGGTTGCACACCATGCTGAGAAGTGCGGCCCCCATGGCGCCGTGGATGGCGGCGGCACCGCCGCCGCCCGGGGTCGGGGCCGAGCTCGCGAGCCCGTCGAGGAAGGTCTGGATGGTTGCGTCGGCAGCCATGGCTCAGGCCATCTTCTTGGCGAGGGCGTAGATCTCCTCGGCGTCGAGCACCTGCTCGGTGCTGTCGAAGAGCTGGCCGACGCAGGCGCGGTGGAGCTTGAGCTTCAGGCCGCCGATGCCGAGCGCGCCGAACACCTTCTTGCCGTGGCGTTCCTTGCCCTTGTCCATGGCGTCGATCCCGCCGAAGCCGAGGGGCGGCTGGGCGTTGTAATCGGCCACGAACTCGATGCTGGCCTCGTCCTTCCAGTCGGCTTCCGACAGGAGCTCGATGCCGATGGCGCCGGCGGAGAACACGAGGTTCTGGCCCTTGACGATGGCGGCGCGAGAGGCGGCGTCCGGAGTCGCGGCGGCCGAGATCTCGACCTTGAAGCGCTTGTTGATCTGGTCCGCGGCGGCTTGGGCCTTGTCGAGGGAGCGACCGCACAGGATCACGGTGGCGCCTTCCTGGGCCAGGAGCGCGGCCGAGCGCATGCCGACGGGGCCGGTACCGGCGAGCACGACGGCCTTCTTGCCCTGGAGCGAACCGGCGGCCTTCTGCACCAGTGCGACGCCAGCGGCGGCGGTGGTGTTGGAGCCGTTGGAATCGAGCATCACCGAGACGCGGAACGGGCCGAAGAAGCGCTTCTTGACCGCGTTCAGCACCGCCTCGCCGGCCGCCATGCTGCCGCCGCCGACGAAGATCGCCGTGGACTTCTTCTCGGAGCCGCCGCGGGTATAGATCGTGCCGTCGACCAGGGCGCCGACGTTCTCGGGCGTCACGTTGCCGTAGCCGGTGATGTGATCGGCGCCGCCATCGTAGCCGACGACCACGTCGAACACGCTCGGCACGGCATCGGTGTCGAATTGGAACAGCAGTTTTTTCATTTTTGTCGATCCCTATGCTTGTCCGCGCTCGGGCGCGGTTGGCGTTTGGTCCTGAATTCTCGTCTCGTCACCGGAGGGCACGCCGGGCTCCCTCTCCAGGAAGGAGAGGGAGCCCGCGCCCATCCATCGGCAAGGCCGGCGACCTAGACCACGTTCTGCGGCTTGCCGGCGACGAAGGCCTCGACGTTGTCGACGAGCTGGTCGGCCAGGATCTGCATGGCCTCCTTGCTCGCCCACGCCACGTGCGGGGTCACGATGAGGTTCGGAAGGTCGAGCTCGCACAGGATGTTGCCGTTCTTGGGCGGCTCGGTCATCACCACGTCGAAGCCCGCGCCTCCGATGGTGCCGTTCTGAAGGGCCTCGGCCAGGGCCTCCTCGTCGACGAGGCCGCCGCGCGCGGTGTTGATGAGGAGCGCGTGCTTCTTCATCTTTGCGAGCTGTTCGCGGCCGATCATGTTGCGGGTCTCGGGCGTCAGCGGCGCGTGCAGCGTGATGACGTCGGACTGGGTGAGGATGGTCTCGAAATCGACCAGCCCCTCCTGGGGGAACACGTCGTAGGCGATGACCTTCATGCCGAGCGCTTCCGCCCGCTTGGCGATGGACTTGCCCAGCGCCCCGTAGCCGACGATGCCGAGCGTCGACCCGGCGATGTCGTGGATCGGATAGTCGAAGTAGCAGAACTGGGTGGATTTGGCCCAGTCGCCCCGGCGAACGGAATTGGCGTAGGGCACGATGGCCCGGCGCAGGGCGAAGATCAGGCCGATCACGTGCTCGGGCACGGTGTTGAAGGCGTAGTTGCGGATGTTGACGACCGTGATGCCGCGTTCCTTGGCGACCGCCTTGTCGACCACGTCGGTGCCGGTGGCGGCGACGGCGATGAGCTTCAGGTCGGGCAGCTGCTTCAGCACGTCGGCGCGCATCGGCACCTTGTTGATGAGGGCGATCTCGGCCCCCTTCAGGCGCTCGACGATCTCCTCGGGCGTCCAGGTCGACTCGTACTCGACGTAATCGTGCGGAAAATTGAATTCCCGAACCTTGGCGTCGAGGGACTCGCGGTCGAGGAACACGATCTTCTTCGTCATGGAAGCCCTCAGGTCGCTCCGGCCGAACCGCCGGCGGCAGCGTGGTCGATGGGGTCGCCGGGGCGAAGGATCGCCCCGGCGATTGTCGGATCAGGCCTTGGCCAGGGGGTTCTCGCGCAGGTAGCTCGACGCGGCGGCGACACCGGAACCGGGCGTGACCTTCACGCCGTGGTCGAGCATGGCCATCTCGGCACCCGCGATGGCGCCGAGCAGCGACAGCTCGTTGAGGTCGCCGACGTGACCGATGCGGAACACCTTGCCGGCGAGCTTGTTCAGGCCGGCGCCGAGCGCGAGGTTGTAGCGGACATAGGCGTGCTTGATGATCGCCGCGCCGTCGATCCCCTCGGGCACCACGATGGTGGTGACCGTGTCGGAGTTCCACTTGGGCTCCTTGGCGCAGGTCTTCAGGCCCCAGGCCGCGACGGCCTGGCGGGTCGCCTCGCCGAGCACGTGATGACGGTGGTAGACGTTCTCGAGGCCTTCCTCGTTGAGGCAGGCCAGGGCCTCGCGCAGGCCGTAGAGCAGCGGCAGCGACGGGGTGTAGGGGAAGTAGCCGGCCGGGTTCTGCTTCTGGTGGTCGGCCCAATCGAAGTAGACGTGGGCGAGGCGGTCGTTCTTGCCGGCCGAGGCTTCGGCCGCCTTGAGGGCCTTCTCGCTGACGCAGATCACGCCGAGGCCGGCGGGCAGCATCAGGCCCTTCTGGGAGCCGGCGATGGCGCAGTCGACGCCCCACTCGTCCATCTTGTAGGGGAGCGAGCCGACCGACGACACGCCGTCGACGAACAGCAGGGCCGGGTGGCCGGCCGCGTCGATGGCCTTGCGCACGGCGCCGATATCCGAGGTCACGCCCGTGGCGGTCTCGTTATGGACGACCATGACGGCCTTGATCTCGTGGTTTTTGTCGGCGCGCAGGGCCTCGCCGATCTTCTCCGGGTCCGCACCCGTGCCCCACTCCTCGTCCTGCACGATGACGTCGAGGCCGAGGCGCTCGGCCATGTCGACCCAGAGCAGGCTGAACTGGCCGAAGCGCGCGGTCAGCACCTTGTCGCCGCGCGACAGGGTGTTGGTGAGCGCCGATTCCCAGATGCCGGTGCCGGAGGCCGGGAACAGGAAGATGGTGCCCTTGGTCGAGCCGAACACCGCCTTGGTGTCCTCGAACAGGGGCTTGGTCAGGGCGGGGAAGTCCACCGAGCGATGGTCCTCGGACTGCACCACCATCGACCGCAGGACGCGATCGGGGATGTTCGTCGGGCCAGGAACGAAGAGGTGGTTGCGACCCGGCCGTTTCGTTGCCGCCATGATGATGTCTCCGGTTCTCAAAGAAGTGCGCGCGATCCGTGCGACACACTTGGTTCAGTGACGGAAGATCTGCCCGTTTGGGCCGCCCTTCCGGGTGGATCGATGACGAGAGGCCGGCCCGGTTCAGGCAGCCGTCTCGGGTGGGCAGGCTCCTACGCGCTCGCGGACCCGCCGGAAACCCGGTCGGGCCCACTTACCCTCAGGCGATACTTGCCCTCAGGTAATGCTTACCCTCAGGCAGCCGACCCCGGAGGAGCCGGCCTCATGACGGAGACCCCGATCCCGTCGGGAGCGAGGCACCGTGCTGTCGATGGGCTGCGGGCGCTCGAGACCTGCGCCGCGATGCGCGGACGCATCGAAACGCGCGGACAGCCGTGAAACGGGTCCGACGATCTCAAGCCGTTCTCCAGGCCGGGGCGCGCTCGCGAAACCGCGCTTCCCCAGGCCGTGCAGGCGCCATCCTGCCCCGTATGTCGCTGCCCTTCTTCACCTCTCGGGGCTCCGGACACACGATGTCTCGCGCGGTCCGGTGGGGCATCTTGCGGCGACTATGCCTGCCTTCACGCAGGAAGGAAAACCCGAAAAACTTCGCGAAACGTCAAATAATTTTATAGTCCAGAAGGGCTTGCGATGCGGTGCCGCACGGCAGGGCGCCCCTCCCCCGGGGCCGGCCGGCGTCATCAAAGTGATACGGGAATCCGGTTTGGCTCGGTCCGATGCAGAGCTGCTCGGAGACCACCATGGGCGAAGATCCGGAGACGACCATCCGCGTCCGAACCCTGTTCCTGTCGGACATGCACCTCGGCACCAAGGGTTGCCAGGCGGCCCTGCTGCTCGAGTTCCTGCGCGACTACGATGCCGACGAGATCTACCTCGTCGGCGATATCGTCGACGGCTGGCAGCTCAAGTCCGGCTGGTACTGGCCCCAGAGCCACAACGACGTTGTTCAGAAGCTCCTGCGCAAGGTCCGCAAGGGCTCGAACCTCATCTACGTTCCGGGCAACCACGATGAATTCCTGCGCGACTACATCGGCATGACCTTCGGGGGCATCGAGGTCGCCGACCAGCGCCTCCACGTGGCGGCCGACGGCAAGCGCTACCTCGTGATCCACGGCGACCAGTTCGACATGGTGGTGCGCCACGCCCGGTGGCTGGCGTATCTCGGCGATGGTGCCTACACGGCGGCGCTGTTCGTCAACACCCACCTCAACACCCTGCGCCGCCGCCTCGGGCTGGCCTACTGGTCGCTCTCGGCCTGGGCCAAGCTGCGGGTGAAGAACGCCGTCAACTTCATCGGCAAGTTCGAGGAGTTGCTCAGCGCCGAGGCCCGGCGCATCGGCGCCGACGGGGTGATCTGCGGTCACATCCACCACGCCGCCAACCGCACCATCGGCGGGCTCACCTACCTCAACACCGGGGATTGGGTGGAATCCTGCACCGCCATCGTCGAGCATTACGACGGCACCATGGAGGTGCTGCACTATCCGAGCCTGGTGCGGGCCCGGGAGGCCCGTGACGCCGAGCTCGCCGGGCCGCGGCCCGACGGCGCCCGGGCCGTCGCATGAGGCTCCTCATCGCAACGGATGCCTGGCATCCGCAGGTCAACGGCGTCGTGCGCTCCCTCGAGCACATGGCGGCGGCGGGCGCGAGCCTCGGCATCGACACGGTGTTTCTCACCCACGCTGACTTCGTCTCCGTACCCCTCCCGGGCTACCCGGAGATCCGCCTGTCCTGCGCCACCCGCGCGGCGGTGGCGCGCCGCTGGGACGGTCTGCGGCCGACCCATGTCCATATCGCCACGGAGGGCACCGTCGGCTACGCCACCCGGCGCTACTGCCTCGGCCATCGCCGTCCGTTCACCACGAGCTACCACACCCGGTTTCCCGAATACCTCGCGGCCCGCGCCCCCGTGCCGGAATCGTGGAGCTACGCCTGGCTGCGCCGGTTCCACGGTGCCGCCAGCGGCACCATGGTGAGCACACCCTCCCTCGAACGCGATCTCGCCGCCCGCGGCTTCACCAACCTCATGCGCTGGACCCGGGGCGTCGACACCGACCTGTTCCGGCCCGACGCAGGGGCGCCCGATCCCTTCGCGGGCCTGCCCCGGCCGATCTTCCTGTTCGTCGGGCGCCTCGCGGTGGAGAAGAACATCGCCG
The DNA here is from genome assembly GCF_001422425.1 of Methylobacterium sp. Leaf102. NCBI lineage: Bacteria > Pseudomonadati > Pseudomonadota > Alphaproteobacteria > Hyphomicrobiales > Methylobacteriaceae > Methylobacterium > Methylobacterium sp. Leaf102. Next base: position 96,122 of record NZ_LMMX01000012.1, read on the forward strand.
CCTTCCTGTCCCTCGACCTGCCCGGCTCGAAGGTGGTGGTGGGCGACGGACCGGACCGGGCGCGCCTCGCCGCGCTCGCCCCCGACGCGCACTTCCTCGGCACCCGCACGGGCGCGGCCCTGGCGGCGGTCTACGCCGCCGCTGACGTGTTCGTGTTCCCGAGTCTCACCGACACCTTCGGCATCGTGCTCCTGGAAGCCCTGGCCTGCGGCGTGCCCGTCGCGGCCTACCCGGTCACCGGCCCCCTCGACGTCATTGGGGGTACGGATGCGGGCGTCCTCGACCCCGACCTGCGCAAGGCGGCGCTTGCCGCCCTGACCATCCCGCGCGACCGATGCCGGGCGCAGGCCCTGCGCTACACCTGGGCCGAGAGCGCACGGCAATTCTACGCCAACATCGCCGCCGCCCACGGCACGGCAGGCCCGCAGGCGCGCCACGGCACACCGAGCAGGACCATCGGTTTGGGCACAGGAACCGACGCACCGGCGTGGTGACTCGGGCGGGCCGGACTGGCAGGGTCCCGCCCCATTCCCGACACCGTGTTCACCCCGATGCTCCCCTTCGACGCTGCCCTCGCGAAAGACTATCCGGCGGTGATCGGCTGCGACGAGGTCGGACGCGGCGCCCTGTGCGGACCCGTGGTCGTGGCGGCGGTGTGGTTCGACCCGCACGCGTTCCCGGGCGAGATCCTGGCGGCGCTGGACGATTCGAAGCGCCTGAAGCGGGCCGAGCGCGAGCGCCTCACCCCCCTGATCCGTGCCCATGCGCGCGTGGCCCTGGCCGCCGGGTCGCGGGCGCTCGTCGACCGCATCAACGTGCGGGGCGCCACCCTCGATGCCATGGCGCGGGCCGTCCGTCGCCTCGACCTCGACGCCCCGGTGCTGGTCGACGGCCGCGACGCGATCCCGGACGTCGAACGATGCCGTCCGGTGGTCGGCGGGGACCGCCTCGTGCCGCAGATCGCCGCCGCCTCCATCGTGGCGAAGACCGTACGGGATGCGGCCATGCGCGCCCTCGCCCGGCGCCACCCCGCCTATGGCTGGGACAGCAATGTCGGCTACGGCACCAAGGTGCACCTCGCCGGCCTCGCGACACTGGGCCGCTCGGCCCATCACCGCTGCAGCTTCACCAGAGCCTACGGACCCGAGACCGATTTCAGAACAGCGACAGCTGCGCCGTCGGCCGGACAAACAGATCGGTCCTGAGCTTCAGACGTTCTTCCGGGTAGCCGAGGCGGCGGCGGGCGAGGCGCATGCGGCGCACGATGAGGTCAGCATAGGCACCGGCTCCGACCATGCGCCGGCCATACGTGGCGTCGTAGGCGCGCCCGCCCCGCGCCTGGCGCACCAGGGACATCACGTGGGCGCGCCGCCCCGGATAGTGTTCGGCGAACCAGTCGTCCACGAGGGCGTCGAGTTCCAGCGGCAGGCGCAGCAGCACGTGGTTCGCCTCCCGCGCGCCGCGTTCGCGGGCCGCCGTCAGGATCGCCTCGATCTCGTGGTCGTTGAGCGAGGGAATCACCGGGGCGGCGATGACCATGACGGGAATTCCCGCTGCACTCAGGCGCTCGATAGCCTCCAGGCGCTTCTTCGGGTGCGGCGCGCGCGGCTCCAGCCGGCGAGCGAGATCGGGATCGAGGGTGGTGACCGAGACGGCGACCTTCACGAGATCGTCGCGGGCGAGATCTGTGAGCAGGTCGAGGTCGCGCACCACGAGGTTCGACTTGGTGACGATCCCGACGGGATGCCGGAATCGGCCCAGCACCTCGAGGATGCCCCGGGTGAGGCGGTGCTCGCGCTCGATGGGCTGGTACGGGTCCGTCGCCGTGCCGAGGGCGATGGTGGCGGGCCGGTAGGCCGGCGCCGACAATTCGGCGGTGAGGAGTTTCACCGCATCCGGCTTGTGGAACAGCCGCGTCTCGAAATCGAGCCCGGGCGACAGGCCCACATAGGCGTGGTTGGGCCGGGCGAAGCAGTAGGCGCAGCCGTGCTCGCAGCCGCGATAGGGGTTGATCGAGCGATCGAACGAGATGTCCGGCGAGGTGTTGCGGGTGATGAGGCTGCGGGCGCGCTCCGCCGTCACCATCGTGCGCAAGGGCGCCGGGGCGACGGCCTCCCACCCGTCGTCGAAGATCTCGCGGCTGATAGTCTCGAATCGTCCGGTGGGATTGGCCGTCGCGCCGCGTCCACGCCGGGCGTCGCTCGGCCGCGTCGTCGTGGCGAGGCGCCGCGCGCCCTCCCCTGTGTCCGCGTCCGGCGACTCCGTCTCCATGCCGATCCTTCATCACCCGCCGCCGAATCGAACATATCATGAACATGATCGCGAGATGTTGCACATATTGCGGGCAAAGCGGCTTCTGGGTCGGGCCCTGCGCAGTCCGGGCAGGAAACCGGGCCGGTGACCGGCTTCAGTCCGGGGAAAAATGCGGTATGCGCGGGCATGATCTCCGCTCTGATCCATGTGGCGCGGCCAGCCGATCCCGATGCGGTCGATCGGCTCGCCGACACCCTCGGCGCCCTCGTGGCCGGCGTCGCCGCCGGGCTCGTCGGCGATGCGGTCATCGTCGCGCCCAGCCACAGCACGGCCATCGACACCGTGGCGGAGGCCACCGGCGCCAAGCTCGTCCTGCGCCCGCGCGGCGGCTCGGCGTGGTCGGCCGGGGCCAAGGCGGCCCGGCGCGAATGGGTGCTCTGTTTGGAAGCCGGGGACGTGCCGGCCGAGGGCTGGATCCGCATCCTCGACCGCTTCATCGGCACCGCCCGACCGGACGTCACCCTGGGCCGCCTGCGCCGCCCGCATGCGGGTCTGCCGGCCCGCCTCGCCGCCCGGGGCGAGGGCGTCATCGGCGTCGGCGCGCCCCGTCCCGGCGATCTCGTGCGGCGCGAACGCCTTCTCGCCGGTCCGCGCTTCGTCCGACGGGTGAAGGTCCGCAAATTGCCGGCCCGCCTCGAACGCTCCTGAGGATCAGGATTCGGCGGCTGCCTCCATGCGCAAACGCAGGCGCTCGACATCGTCGTGGTTGCCGGACAGCAGGTCGGTGATGTCGCCGACGAGGAGCGCCGCGACGTGGCGGCACGCGGTGCCGTAGCGCCCCGCCATGCAGGTGCAGCGCAGGCGCAGGCCCGTGGCTCGGTCCTCCAGGGTGATGGCGTAGCGGTCGCCGCGCGAGCCCTTGACGGTGAAGCTCAGGGGCGGCGGGAGGCGCGGCCCCGACCGGGCGCGATCGGACGACGGTCCCGGGCCGGCGCGCGGCGGCGGGACGCGGTCCGGCCCTTCCGGCACCGTGGTGATGGGCAGCCGGATGGCGCGGGACAAGCCGAAGATGTCGGGCGCGCCGGTCCGGCGCATGGCCGCCAGGGCGATCTCGGCACACGCATAGGCGTCCTCGCCCGCATCGTGGTGCTCGAACCGGATGCCGAGGCGCGCCGCGACCTTGCCGAGGCCGCAGCCCTCCTCCGCGGGAAACACCCGGCGGGCGATCTGAACGGTGCAGAGGTAAGAGAAGGCCGGCGGCCGCAGGCCGTAGGCGACCAGCGACGCGCGCAGGACGCCCATGTCGAAGCCGGCGTTGTGGGCGAGCACGAGGCCGCTCGCCAGGTCGGGCAGGAACTCGGCCATCACCTCGGGAAACGTCGGCTGCGTCCGCACATCCGCCGGCACGATGCCGTGGACCCGGATGTTGCCGGGGGAGAACCGCAGGTCCGGCGGCCGGATCAGCCGCGATTCCCGGCGCACCACCGCCCCGTCCGCGATCCACGCGAGACCGACGGCGCAGGCACTGTCGCGACGCTCGTTCGCGGTCTCGAAGTCGAGGGCAAGAATCGGTGTCAAAGGATTGGTGTCAAATAGCGGGTGCCCCGCGCGCCCGAGGCGATGCGCGTCATGTAAGCCGCGCTGGAAGCCACCTCAAGCGCTCGCCACGAGGGCGAGCCAGGCCTCCTCGCTCACCACCTCCACGCCGTGCCTCTCGGCGTCCTTGAGCTTGGAGCCGGCGCCGGGCCCGGCCACCACGAGGTCGGTCTTGGCCGAGACCGAACCCGAGACCTTGGCGCCCAGGCGCTCGGCCGTGGCCTTGGCCTCGCTGCGGGTCATGCGTTCGAGGGAGCCGGTGAAGACCACGGTCTTGCCGGCAAAGGCCGTCGCCGTCACGGGTGCCGCCATGGGTTCCGTGGTGACGGCCTCGAGGAGGGCCCGCACGGCGGCGTCGTTGTGCGGCTCGCCGAAGAACGCGATGAGGGAATCCGTCGCCACCGGACCGATCTCGGCGTCGTCGGCGAAGTTCCGGTAGGCGTCGCCCGGGCGCTGGGACGCGGCCCGGGCGATCCCGGCGGCCGCCGCATCGGCGTCGCCGTAATGGGCGAGCAGGCTCGCGCGCTGGGGCGCCGACAGCCGGATGCGGCCGGGCGCCTCGCCGGCTTCCACCCCAGCCTCGCCCTCCTCCGCATCGGAGGTCTCGCGGGGGTAGCCGACCTCAAGCAGGCGGTCGCGCGTCGTCGGGCCGATGCGCGGGAGCGACGAGAGTTCGATCCAGTCCGGCCCCGCCTGGGCGGCGGCCGCCGCCGCGACCCCACCCATCAGGGCGGCCATGTCGGGAAAGCGTTTCGCCAGGGCCTTGGCCGTGGACTCGCCGATGTCGGGGATCCCGAGGGCGAACAGGAAGCGGTTGAGGGGCAGGCGGCGGCGGTCCTCGACGGCGGCGAGCAGGTTGTGGATCGCCTTGTCCTCCTCCTCGCCCTTCTTCTTCGTCGGCTTCTTCGGGGCCGGTGCGCCCTCGGCCCGGCGCTCGGCGGACAGGGCTTCGCGGCGGGCCACGATGGCGGCCTTCAGCTCCGCGAAATCGAGGCGGAACAGGTCGGCCGGCTGCTTGATGACGTGCGCTTCGAACAGCACCTCGATGTAGGTCTGGCCGAAGCCTTCGAGGTCGAAGCCGTTGCGCGAGACGAAGTGCTTCAGGCGCTCCACCCCTTGCGCGGGGCAGATCAGGCCGCCGGTGCAGCGCCGGACGGCGTCGGGCTTGCCCGTACGCGGGTTGATCTCCCGGATCGCCCGACTGCCGCAGGCGGGGCAATGGTCGGGGAAGACGAAGGGCGTCGCGTCCGCAGGGCGCTTGTCGAGCACCACGTCCATGACCTTCGGGATCACGTCGCCGGCCCGCTGCACCACCACCGTGTCGCCGACGCGGATGTCGCGGCCGTCGCGGATTTTTTCCCCGTCGCCGCCGACCCCCTGGACGTAGCCCTCGTTGTGGAGCGTGGCGTTCGACACCACGACGCCCCCCACCGTCACCGGCCGCAGCTTGGCCAGGGGATTGAGGGAGCCGGTGCGGCCGACATTGATCTCGATCCCCTCGACCACCGTGAGCGCCTTCTGGGCGGCGAACTTGTGGGCCAAGGCCCAGCGCGGCGAGCGCGAGACGAAGCCGAGGCGTCGCTGCAGGGCGAGGCTGTCGACCTTGTAGACGACGCCGTCGATGTCGTAGCCGAGATCCGCCCGCGCGGCCTCGATGCCGCGGTAATGGGCGATCATCGCCACCGCGTCGGTGAAGCGTTTCGTGCGGTCGTTGACCGGCAGGCCCCAGCGCCCGAACGCCTGGATCATTCCGGACTGGGTCTCATCTGGCAAGGCCGACATCTCGCCCCAGGCGTAGGCGAAGAACTTGAGCGGCCGTGAGCGGGTGATCTCGGGATCGAGCTGGCGCAGGGACCCGGCGGCGGCGTTGCGCGGGTTGGCGAACAGGGCCTTGCCGGCGGCCTCCTGGCGCGCGTTGATGGACGCGAAATCCGCGTGCGAGAGGTAGACCTCGCCCCGAACCTCGCAGATCTCCGGCACGTCGTCGCCCGAGAGGGTCTCGGGGATGCTGTCCACCACGCGGGCGTTGCGGGTGACGTCCTCGCCGGTCCAGCCGTCGCCCCGCGTCGCGGCGGTGACGAGGCGGCCGCCCTCGTAGCGGAGCGACAGGGACAATCCGTCGATCTTCGGCTCGGCGGTGAAGGCCAGCGTCTCGCCCTCGGGCCAATTCAGGAACCGGCGCACCCGGGCGACGAACTCCTCGACCTCCGCGTCCGCGAAGGCGTTGCCGAGGGACAGCATCGGCACGGCATGCCGGACCTTGGCGAATTTCTCCGACGGCTTGGCGCCGACGGAGGTGCTCGCCGCCCCCGTGCCGGCGAGGTCCGGGAACCGCGCCTCGATGTCCTCCAGGCGGCGGCGCAGGGCGTCGTACTCGGCGTCCGAGATCTCCGGCGCGTCCTCCTGGTGATACAGGCGGTCGGCCTCGGCGATGCGCTCGGAAAGGGAGGCGTGCTCACCGCGCGCCGTCTCCTGCGTCAGGTTGTCGAGGCTGTCGGCGGCGGGCTTCGATGCGGGCATGCTGGGCTTCTGCGATGGGGACCGGTTCGGCCCGGCATACAACACGTCGTTCGATGCCGCATCGTCCCCCGGCACGGCGCGGGCGGGGTGTGCGACCGCACGTCGCCGGCCGTAACTTCGGCCCGCTTCCCCACGTAGATAGGACCGTCGGCGGCACCGGTCGCCCCGACAGCCGCGCATTCGGAACATGCCATGCCCGCCCTGCCCGCCATCTCCGCACCCTGGCGCGACCGCGCCGGACGTCTCTCGGGCCTCAAGCTCGGCGTCTTCCTGTTCGCCCTGGCGCCCGGCCTCTGGCTCGCCGGCGCCTATGCGGCGGACGCGCTCGGTGCCAAGCCCATCACCGCGCTCCTGCACGGCACCGGCGAATGGGCCGTGCGTTTCCTGCTGCTGTCCCTGGCCGTCACGCCCCTGCGGCGCCTGGCGAACTGGCCGAAGCTGATCCTCGTTCGGCGGATGCTCGGGCTGACGGTGTTGGCCTACGCGCTCATCCACCTCGCGCTCTACGTGGTCGATCAGAACTTCGTGCTGACGAAGGTGGTCTCGGAGATCGTCAGTCGGATCTATCTCACCATCGGGTTCGTCGCCCTCGTGGGGTTCGTGGTCCTCGGCGTGACCTCCACGGACGGCATGATCAGGCGACTCGGCAAGGCGTGGCCGCGCCTGCACAAGACGGTCTACACTCTCGCGGTGCTCGGCCTCGTCCACTACTTCCTGCAGGCCAAGATCGACGTCTCCGACCCGGTGTTCTGGACCGGCGCCTTCCTGCTCCTCATGGGCTGGCGCGCCCTGCAGCGCCTGCGCTGGCCCATCAACCCGCTGACCCTGCTGGGGCTCGCCGTCGCGGTGGCGCTCACCACCGCCGGACTGGAGGCGGCGTGGTACGGCCTCGCCAGCGGCATCCCGGCCGGGCGCGTGCTCCAGGCCAACCTCGCCTTTCCCGACATGATCCGCCCGGCCTGGTGGGTGCTCGGCCTCGGTTTGGTTCTGCCCGTCATCGATGCCGCGCGCCGCATCTGGGACCGGTTCGGCAAAGGCGCGGGCAAGGGTGCGGGCAGGGGCGCGGGACCAGAGGCCCGACCGGTGCGGAGCCGGCCCGCCGAAGCGGTGGCCGCGCGCTGAAGCCGGCTTGCGGCCGCGCCCGGCCTCCCGCATGAGTCCGTGCCGATGGTTCGGGGGACGCGATGACGAAAACAATCTGGGCGGCCGGCATGGCCTGCCTCCTCGCCGTCGGTGCGGCCCGCGCCGAGTGCCCCCGCGCCGAACCGCCGCCCGTGAGCGCCCGGCCGACCAAACCCGCCTTCCCGGAGAAGCCGGCCTGCGTCGACGCCAAGGGCGGCTGCCCCGGCTGGGAAGCCTACAGCTACAACGACGCCATCAAGGCCTACAACGCCCAGATCGCCGTCTACCGTCCCCTGGCGGAGGCCTACGTGAAGGGCCTGAACGCCTACGTGAAGGCGGCCTCGGACTACGCGCAGTGCGAGGTGAAGGCGCTTCAGTAAGACCGGCGCCTTCGCAGTCTTCGGGGCACATGAGAGGTTGTCGCCCATGAGCGCGCAGCCCAAAGCCGGCATGGATGTCGACGCCTTCCTGGCCTGGGCCGAGCACCAGCCCAGCCGCTACGAGCTCGTCGACGGAGAGGTCTTCGCCATGGCCCTGCAGCGCGTGCGGTATGCGGAGACCAAGTTCTCCGTCCAGCTTGCGCTCCGCGCAGGCATTCGCGAGGCCGGGCTTCCCTGTCGTATGCTGCCCGACGGGATCACGGTGCGGGTGGATGCGGCAACCTGCTTCGAGCCGGACGCCATGGTGCATTGCGGCGAACGCCTCGGGCCCGATGCCACGCAGGCCCCGCCGCCCATCGTGGTCGTCGAGGTCCTATCCCCGAGTACCGGACAGATCGACACCACGCCGAAGCTTGTCGGGTATTTCCGGGTGCCGAGCGTGATGCACTCTCTCATCGTCGATCCGGTGCGGCGCATGATCATTCACCATCGGCGCGGAACCGAAGACCTGATCGAGACGCGGCTCGCCTCCACGGGGCGGCTCGAACTCGAGCCACCGGGCCCGACCCTCACGGGAGCCGCTCTCTTCACCGAGTCTCCCTTAGCCGAGTCGTGAGGGATGGACGGAGCGTTGGGACGGCCGCCCTCGCTTGACCCCCGGCGGGGCTGGTGCCACAGCCCGGCGCATCCTTTTCCCCCGGCCAGACTGGACGGTTAGATGCCCGAATCCCTCGACCTCCTCGTCCTCGGCAACGCCATCGTCGACCTCATCGCCCGCGCGGACGAATCGTTCCTCGTCGAGCAGGGCGTGCCGAAGGGCGCGATGCAGCTCATCGACGAGGAGCGGGCCGAGGCCCTGTTCGACGCCATGGGGCCGGCCACCATCGTATCGGGCGGCTCCGGCGCCAACACCGCCGTCGGCGCGGCCCTCCTCGGCGCGAAGACCGGCTTCATCGGCAAGGTCCGCGACGACGAACTCGGGGGCCTCTACGCCCACGACCTGAAGGCCACGGGCGTGCGCTACACCGTGCCGGCCGCTACCGACGGTCCTGCCACGGCGCGCTGCTTCATTCTGGTGACGCCCGACGGCGAGCGCACCATGAACACGTATCTCGGCGCCTGCCAGAACCTGTCCCCGGCCGACGTGGACGAGGCCACCGTGCGCAACGCGCGCGTGACCTACCTCGAGGGCTACCTCTGGGATCCGCCGGCCGCCAAGGACGCGTTCCGCAAGGCCGTTCAGATCGCCCACGCCGCCGGCAACGCCGTCGCGCTGACCCTGTCGGACGCCTTCTGCGTCGGCCGGTATCGAGAAGAATTCCTCGGGCTCATCCGCGACGGCAGCGTCGATATCCTGTTCGCCAACATCGGCGAGTTGCAGAGCCTTTACGAGACCGACGACGCGGAGGTCGCCCTCAAGGCCCTGCGCGACGAGCGCGACGCCCGCGGCAAGCATCTCCTCGGCCTCGTCACCCGCTCGGCGGACGGCGCCATGGTGGTCAAGGGTGGCGAGATCCGCAGCGTCGAGGCCTCCCCGGTCCACGAACTGGTGGACACCACGGGTGCGGGCGACCTGTTCGCCGCCGGCTTCCTCGCGGGCCATGTGCGGGGCCTCGACAACGCCGCGAGCGCCCGTCTCGGCGCCCTGGCCGCGGCGGAGGTGATCCAGCACATCGGCGCCCGCCCCCAGCACGACCTCGTGGCGCTGGCCAAGGCGCAGGGCCTGCTCTGAGGCGATCCCACGGGAAGGCGCTCACATTCGCAGGAGCACCTTCCCCACGGCCTCGCGCCGCTTGAGGATCCCGAGGGCCTCGGCGTAATCCGCCAGGGGATAGACCCCATGGACCTTGGCGGTCAGACGGCCCTCCGCGACCCAGGCGAGGAGCTGGCGCTGGTTCTGTGCATGCGCCTCGGGTTCGCGATCGACGAAAACGCCCCAGTGCACGCCCTGGATGTCGATGCCCTTGAGGAGGGCGAGGTTCAGCGGGATACGGGGGATGTCGCCGGCGGCGAACCCGATTACGAGGTAGCGCCCCTTCCAGCCCAGCGAGCGCAGGGCCGGCTCGGCGTAGTCGCCGCCGATGGGATCGTAGATCACGTCGACGCCGCGTCCCTCCGTGAGGGTCCGCAGGGCCTCGCGCAGATTGTCGGCGGCGTAGTCGACGCTCATCGTGGCTCCGTGCGCCTCGGCGACCCTCAACTTCTCCGGCGACGAGGCGCAGGCGATGACACGTGCGCCCATGATGGCGCCGAGTTCCACCGCCGCGAGGCCGACGCCGCCCGAGGCGCCGAGCACCGCCAGGGTCTCGCCCGGCTGGAGCTTCGCCCGGTCCCGCAGGGCGTGGAGCGACGTGCCGTAGGTAATGGTCAGGCCGGCGGCCTGCTCATCGGAGACGGCATCGGGAATCGGCGTGAGGTGACGGGTCGAGACCGCGATGCGCTCGCGGCAGGTCCCGAACTTCTGGTGGACGATGACGCGGTCGCCGACCGAAACCCCCTTCGTATCCGGCCCGAGGGCCTCGACCACGCCGGCGGCCTCGCCGCCGGGCGAGAACGGCAGCTCCGGCTTCACCTGGTAGCGCCCGGCGATGATGAGGGTATCGAAGAAGTTGAGCGCCGCCAGGGTGATGCGCACCACGGCCTCGCCGGGCCCCGGCACCGGTTCGGCGATGTCCTCCAGGGAGAGATCGTCGGGGCCGCCGAGGCGGGTGCACAGCAAGGCCTTCATGGAAACGCTCCGTCCCTGTCCCGGTGCGCCCATGCACCGGGCGGACCGAGCGGTGCAACATCCAAATGCGATTCAGGTCCGGGCGTAGGTCGCCGTCAGGCAGCCCTTGGCGAGCACATGGCCCCGCATGGCGTCGATAACGGCGCCCCGGCCCGGTGAGGCGTCGAGGGCGAGAGCCACGTCGAGGGCATAGATCTGGAACAGGTACTCGTGCGGCCCGTGGCCGGTGGGCGGATCGGGCGGCAGCCACTGGTCCTGAAGGAAGCTGTTCTTGCCGAGATCCTGGGACTGGTGCGCCCCGCCGGGGCTCGGCAGCGCGCCCTCGGTCAGGGGGCCGGCCTCCGGCATCAGGTTCCAGGCGATGAGGTGGACGAGGGGGCGCGGCGTCGGGCTGCCCGCGTCCTCGACGATGAGGGCGACCCGGACGGTCCCCGGCGGGAGGTTGTCCCAGGCCAGGGGCGGAGACGTCTTCTCGCCGTCCTCGGTGAAACGGGCTGGGATCGACCCGCCCTCGGCGAAGGCCGGGCTCGTCAGCCGCACCGTCGCGGGCGTGTCGGGAAAGTCGGCGTGGTAGGTGGTCGCCGCGATGCCCGCCTTGAGGCCGGACAGGGCCTCGCCGACGGCGTGGGGGATCTTCTCGAGCATGACGGCCTCCGGTTGCGCGCGGTCAACGACGCGAGGCCGCCGGGAGTTCAGGCGCGGCGCGCGGCGATCATGTAGTTCACCGCCGTGTCGCGGCTCGCCCGCCACGAGCCGTCCAGCGGATTGAACACCACCCCGGTGGTGTCCGTCACCGCGAGGCCGCCGTCCTCGACGGCACGGATGAGTTCGTGGGGTTTCACGAACTTGTCCCAGTCGTGGGTGCCCTTCGGCAGCCAGCCGAGGACGTATTCGGCCCCCACGATGGCGAGGGCGTACGAGCGCAGGGTGCGGTTGAGGGTGGCGGAGAACAGCAGCCCGCCGGGCTTCACCGCCGCGCAGGCGGTGGCGACGAAGGCCGGCACATCGACCACGTGCTCCACCACCTCCATGGCCAGCACGATGTCGAAGCGCTCGCCCTCCGCCACCACGCTCTCGATGGTGCGGGCTCGGTAATCGACGCTCACGCCGGCCGCATCCGCGTGCGCCTGGGCGACCTTCACGTTGGTCGGCGCCGGATCGAGCCCGGTCACCCGGGCGCCGAGGCGAGCGAGGGGTTCGGACAGCACGCCGCCGCCGCACCCGACATCGACGATGGCGAGGCCGTCGAGGGGGAACGGCGCTTTCGGATCCCGGTGGAAATGCCGGCAGGCGGCGTCACGGATATAGGCCAGCCGTACGGGATTGAAGCGGTGCAGCACCCGCATGGGCCCGGTCGGGTCCCACCACGTCGCCGCGATGGCCTCGAAGCGGGCGACCTCGTCGCGGTCGATGGAGGATGAGGTGGGTCCGGTCATCGGGTCCGTCTGATTGGGCGGAGAAAAGCTTGGGGGAACAACAGTCCCGGGGATGGGTCACGGCCCACCGGCCCCGATTGTTGACACGCTCGGGTAGCCCTTGTACCCGCCGAAGCCCTGTCCGGTACAGCCGCAGAGCGACGCGGGCGTTTGTCCGGCCCGCCGCACCACGGCTCCCTTTCCACGAGAATCGACGCGGACGCTGCATGGCCCGTTTGGTGATGAAGTTCGGCGGCACGTCCGTCGCCAATGTCGAGCGCATCCGCAACGTGGCGGCCCACGTCGCCCGCGAGGTCGCGGCCGGCTACGAGGTCGCTGTTGTGGTCTCGGCCATGTCGGGCAAGACCAACGAGCTCGTCGCCTGGGTCAAGGACGCGAACCCGATCTACGACGAGGCCGAGTACGACGCCGTGGTTGCCTCGGGCGAACTCGTCACCGCCGGCCTGCTGGCCATCGCCCTGCGCAAGGCCGGTCTCAAAGCCCGCTCGTGGCAGGGCTGGCAGATCCCGATCCTCACCTCCGACGCCCACGGCTCGGCCCGCATCGAGGGCATCGACGGCGCCCGCCTCAATGCTGGCTTCAAGCGCGGCGAGGTCGCGGTCATCGCCGGCTTCCAGGGCATGCACGAGGCGACGGGGCGGGTCACCACCCTCGGCCGGGGCGGCTCGGACACCAGCGCGGTGGCCATCGCGGCCGCCATCGGTGCCGAGCGCTGCGACATCTACACGGACGTCGACGGCGTCTACACCACCGATCCGCGCGTCGTTCAGAAGGCCCGGCGCATGGAGCGCGTGACCTTCGAGGAGATGCTGGAGATGGCTTCCCTGGGCGCCAAGGTCCTGCAGGTCCGCTCCGTCGAGCTCGCCATGGTCCACCGGGTGCCGACCACGGTGCGATCGAGCTTCGACCCGCCCGACAACGCACGCCCCGGAACCCTCATCTGCGACGAGGACGAGACCATGGAACAGCAGATCATCACCGGGATCGCCTTCTCGAAGGACGAGGCGCAGATCACGCTGCGCCAGGTCAAGGACAGCCCCGGAATCGCCGCCGCCATCTTCGGGCCCCTGGCGGACGCCAACATCAACGTCGACATGATCATCCAGACCGTGTCGGGCGATCAGTCCACCACGGACATGACCTTCACGGTCCCGTCCGCCGATTACGATCGTGCGCGCCAGATCCTCGATGCCCAGAGCGGCGTCATCGAGTTCGCCCAGATCGAGGGTGCCACGGACGTGGTGAAGGTCTCGGCCATCGGTGTCGGCATGCGCAGCCATGCCGGCGTCGCCGCCAAGGCGTTCCGGGCGCTCGCCGAGAAGGGCATCAACATTCGGGCGATCACGACATCCGAGATCAAGTTCTCCGTGTTGATCGACTCCGCCTATACGGAGCTTGCCGTGCGTACGCTCCACTCGCTATACGGCCTCGACCAGGCCTGAACACATTGGCCCATCGCGCGCACGATTCTTGCGCGTGATGCCGCGTGAGCGCGCTGTCCGACGAAGTGGATACCGGTTCGTCTGAGGGCACGACACACAAGGAATGAGAGGCGCGATCCGGTCGGATCGGATCACGCCTCGAACCGAAGCCGGATCGAGGGACCATGCCCGCTGCGCCTGGAGGACCGCGCCTGCTGCTGCGCCGCCTCCGCGAAGCGATGGCGGAGCCGGTCAGTCCACAGGCACGTCTCGACCGGATCGTCACCCTGATCGCCGCCAACGTGGTGGCGGAGGTGTGCTCGGTCTACGTGCTGAGCGACGACAACACCCTCGAGTTGTTCGCCACCGAGGGCCTGAACCGCGAAGCGGTCCATCTCACCCGCATGCGCGCGGACGAGGGCCTCGTCGGCCTCATCGCGCAGACGGCCGAGCCGCTCTCCCTGTCCGACGCCCAGTCGCACCCGTCGTTCTCCTATCGCCCTGAGACGGGCGAGGAGGCGTATCACGCCTTCCTGGGTGTGCCGCTCCTGCGCGCGGGCAACACGCTCGGCGTGCTCGTGGTGCAGAACAAGACCTACCGGGTCTATTCGGAGGAGGAGATCGAGGCGCTCCAGACCACCGCCATGGTGCTGTCGGAGATGATCGCCTCGGGCGAACTCCAGGCGCTGGCCCCCGGGGCCGGCTCGGCGGCCCGACGGGCCGTGAGCCAGCGCGGCGTGGCGCTCGCCGACGGCATCGGCCTCGGGCACGTGGTGCTGCACGAGCCGCGCATCGTCGTGAAGCGGCTCATCGCCGAGAACCTCGACCGCGAGGTCGAGCGCCTCGAACAGGCCATCGGCGAAGTCCGCTCCGCCATCGACGACCTCGTGGAACGCGGCGACAGCATCGGCACCGGCGAATCGCGCGAGGTCCTCGAGACCGTGCGGATGTTCGCCCACGACAAGGGCTGGCTGCGCCGGATGCGCGAGGCCGTGCAGTCGGGCCTGACGGCAGAGGCCGCCGTCGAGCGGGTCCAGTCGGACAACCGCGCCCGGATGATGCGCCAGAGCGATCCGTATCTGCGCGACCGCCTGCACGACCTCGACGACCTCGCCAACCGGCTCCTGCGCACCCTCATCGGCCACGAGGGCAACGGCGACCGGGTGCTGCCCGAGAACGCGATCCTCGTCGCCCGCTCCATGGGGCCTGCGGCCCTGCTCGACTACGACCGCACGGCCCTGCGCGGCGTCGTCCTGGAGGAAGGCGGCCCGACGAGCCACATCGCCATCGTCGCGCGGGCGCTCGGCATCCCGGCGGTGGGCGAGATCGCCAACGCCACGGCGCTCTGCGACGCCGGAGACGCCATCATCGTCGACGGCGCAACGGGCGAGATCCAGGTCCGGCCCGGTCCCGAGATCGAGGCGGCCTACGGCGAGATGGTGCGGGTCCGCGCCAAGCGTCAGGAGCAGTACCGGGCCCTGCGCGACCTGCCGGCGGTGACCCGCGACGGGGTCGCCATCGGCCTGCAACTCAATGCCGGTCTGCTCATCGACCTCACCCATCTGGCCGAGACGGGCGCGGACGGCATCGGCCTGTTCCGCACCGAACTCCAGTTCATGGTCGCCCAGCGCATGCCGTCGGCGGCCGAGCAGCAGACCCTGTACGAGGCGGTGTTCACCGCCACCGGCGACCTGCCGGTGACGATCCGCACCCTCGACATCGGCGGCGACAAGATCCTGCCGTACATGCCGGCCCTCGAGGAGGAGAACCCGGCGCTCGGCTGGCGGGCGATCCGAATCGGACTCGACCGGCCGGCTTTGCTGCGGGTGCAGTTGCGGGCGCTGCTCCGCGCGGCCGGGGGCCGACCCCTCAAGATCATGTTCCCCATGGTGGCGACGGTGGACGAGTTCACCCGCGCCAAGGCCATCGTCGAGCGCGAGAAGGCGCACCTGCGCCGCCACGGCCACCCGCTGCCGAGCGATTGCAAGCTCGGCGTGATGGTCGAGGTGCCCTCGCTCCTGTTCCAGATCGACGAGATCGCGCGGGCCGCCGACTTCCTGTCGGTGGGGTCCAACGACCTCATGCAGTTCCTCTTCGCCGTCGACCGCGAGAACCGGCGGGTGGCGGGCCGGTTCGACACCCTGAGCGTGCCGGCCCTGCGCGCCTTCCGGCTCATCGCCGAGCGGGCGGCGGCGGCCGGCTGCCCGGCCACGGTCTGCGGCGAGATCGGCGGCAAGCCCCTCGAGGCCATGGCCCTCATCGGCCTCGGCTTCCGGCATCTCTCCATGTCACCGGCCGCCATCGGCCCGGTGAAGGCGATGGTGCTCGCCCTCGACGCCGCCGCCATCGCGGCCGTCATCGACGCCGAGATGGCCCGCGCCGGCGACGGCGCAACCCTCCGGCCGGCGCTCAGCGCCTTCGCCAAGGCGCACGGCGTTCCTATCTAGCGGGCCTTCAGAGTTTCCGACCCTGGCCCCTCCGGACCGACCGCGCCGACCCGAAACACTGGTGAGAGTACCCCACGGGCGATGACCCCCATTCCTTCCGACCGTCTCGACGCCATCCTGACGCGCCACGACATCGTCACCGCGACCCTCAGCGCGGGCTCGGCGGATTCCGACACCTTCGTCCAGCTGTCCCGCGAATTGTCGGAGCTGGAGGGCGTCGTCGCGGCGATCCACGCCTACCGGGCCGCCGCCTCCAACCTCGCCGACATCCAGGCGCTGATGGACGAGCCGGGCAGCGATTCCGAGATGCGGGCGCTGGCGGCCGACGAGAAGCCCGAGGCGGAAGCCGGGTTGGAGGCGGCGCACCGCGCCCTGCAGCTCATCCTGCTGCCGAAGGACTCCGCCGACGAGAAATCCGCCATCCTGGAAATCCGCGCCGGCACCGGCGGCGACGAGGCCGCGCTCTTCGCCGGCGACCTGTTCCGGATGTACGGCCGCTACGCCGACGCCAAGGGCTGGAAGGTCGAGGTGATCTCCGAGAGCGAGGGCACCGTCGGCGGCTACCGCGAGGTCATCGCCGAGGTGAAGGGCAAGGGCGTGTTCGCCCGCCTGAAGTTCGAGAGCGGCGCCCACCGAGTGCAGCGCGTGCCCGACACCGAGACGCAGGGGCGCATCCACACGTCCGCCGCCACCGTGGCGGTGCTGCCCGAGGCCGAGGAGGTCGATATCGTCATCAACGATGCCGACCTGAAGATCGACACCATGCGCTCGCAGGGCGCCGGCGGCCAGCACGTCAACAAGACGGAATCGGCCATCCGCATCACCCACCTGCCCTCCGGGATCGTGATCTTCGTCCAGGAGGAGCGCTCGCAGCACAAGAACCGGGCCCGGGCGATGCAGCTTCTGCGCTCGAAGCTCTACGATGCCGAGCGCACGGCCAAGGACGCGGTGCGCGCCGCCGACCGCAAGTCGCAGGTCGGCTCGGGCGACCGCTCGGAGCGCATCCGCACCTACAACTTTCCCCAGGCGCGGGTGACCGACCACCGCATCAACCTCACCCTGTACAAGCTCGAGGAAGTGCTGGCGGGCGTGGCCCTCGACGAGCTGATCGACGCGCTGGTGACGGAGCATCAGGCCGAGCTGCTCGCCGCGGAGGGCATGGCCTGAGCCGGCCATGTCTCCGGTCACGACCATGTCTCTGATCGCGGGCACGACTCGTCAGGAAGCCCTGCGGCACGCGACCCGATGCCTCGCCGAGGGCGGCATCGCCGACAGCGACGCCCGCTTCCTCGTCCTCGACGTCCTCCGCCTCAGCGGGACGGAGCTCATCCTCGGTGGCTTCGAACCCATCGGGCCGGCGGGCGCGGCAGCCCTATCGGAAGCCCTCGCCCGGCGCCTCGCGGGCGAACCCGTGGCCCGGATCGTCGGCGCCTGGGAATTCTGGGGCCTCCCGTTCGGACTGGCGCCCGAGACCCTGGTGCCCCGTGCCGACACCGAGACCCTGGTGGAAGCGGCCCTCGGACGCCATCCCGACCGCACAAGCCCCTTGCGCATCCTCGACCTCGGAACCGGCTCGGGCTGCATCCTCGTGGCCCTGCTGTCCGAGCGCGCCAACGCCTTCGGCATCGGCCTCGACCGCTCGGAAGGCGCCCTGATCCAGGCCCGCACCAACGCCACGGCCAATGGGGTCGGCGACCGGGCCGCCTTCGTGCGTGCCGACTGGTGCGCAGGCCTGATGGCCGCGTTCGACCTCATCGTCTCGAATCCGCCCTACATCCCGGTCGGCGTCATCGCGACCCTGGCCGATGAAGTCCGCCTCCACGATCCGGCAGCGGCCCTCGATGGCGGCGTCGACGGGCTCGATGCCTACCGGCGCATCCTGGATGACGTGGCGCGGGGGTCGGTGCGGCTGGCGACGGGCGGAAGCCTGCTGTTCGAGGTCGGCCACGACCAGGCGGAGGCCGTGCTGACCCTCGGTCGCGAGCGCGGCTTCGTGGCGGCCGGCATCACCCACGACCTGGCTGGACATGCCCGCGTGGTCGCGTTCGCGTCGAAGTGATGGCGATGTCGGGGACGGGATGCGCCGCTCGGACGAAAATCGTCGTGAACAACCGGGGGTGGCGCGAAAAAATGCTTGTTGCCGTCGCGGCGACCGGCTAGGCTCTCAGTCAGATCGAAAAACGATCCGTCGAGACGGGTCGTGGCAGGAATGGTGCCGGCTCGTAGTCCGCGACGCTCCTCAGCGATCTCCCCACGATCAGGTTGGCGCGCTGTGAGACGACGCGCAGGAACTTGGTCACTTCGAGCCTGAAAACCGAAGAGCGCCTGAACGCGAGCGCGAGCCTCGGTGGACCGGGACACACGGCAAGCACGGCGCATTCCGATTCCGATCGCGGACCTGACAAACCGGATCACACGGTCCCCCTCCCGGGGTCACCATGGCCGGGCCGGATTTCGGCTCAAGGCCGCCGGGCCCCGGACCGCCTCACCAGCTCCCGTACGAACGAGGGTCAATCGAGACCGATGAGACCAAACCAGAACAGACGGGTGCGCGGTCGCAACCGCCCCAAGGGTCCCAACCCGCTGACCCGGTCCTACGAATCGAACGGTCCGGACGTCAAGATTCGCGGCACCGCCCAGCACATCGCCGATAAATACGCTCAGCTCGCGCGTGACGCGCAGGCGAGCGGCGATCCCGTGGCGGCGGAGAATTATTTCCAGCACGGCGAGCATTATTTTCGCATCATCTCGGGCGCACAGGAGCAGAACCGTCAGCAGGCCGCCGGCGGCTACGCCCGCAACGGCTTCGACGACGACGGCGACGAGGATGGTGGCGACGACCAGGGCGCACCGCTCGGCTACGCCGCCCATTCCTACAACGACGACTACACCGATCCCGGCCAGCAGCCCCAGCCGGCGTATCAGCCGCCGGCCTACGAGGGACGGCAAGAGTCCCAGAGACAGGAGTCCCAGAGGCAGGATTCGCCGCGTCAGGAGTATCCGCGTCAGGACGGTGGCCAGAACCGGAACGACCGCAACGACCGGCGCGACCGCTTCAACAACCGCAACGACCGTCCGCAGCGCTTCGACAACCAGCGCCCCGACGGGTCCCGGCAGGACGGCCAGCGGCAGGACTACAATCGGCCGGATTCTTCGCGACAGGACAACCAGCGACCGGATTACGGTCGGCAGGACCAGCCGCGCCAGGACCAGCAGCGCCAGGATCGGGATCGGCAGGATCAGCCCCGCAACGAGCAGCCGCGCCAGGAATATGGCCGTCGCAACAACGGCGCGCGGTTCGAATCCAATCGAAACGCCGAGGCCCCGCAGGATGGCGGGCGCGACGAGGCCCCGCGTCAGGACTTCGTCCGGCAGGAGACCGCCCGTCAGGAACCGGTGCGACCGGACTTCGTCCGCCCCGAACCCGTGCGGCAGGAGCCTGTCCGTCCGGAGTCCGCGCGGCCGGATTTCCAGCCGACCGAGCCGCGCCGGGTGGCGGATGCACCGCCCCGGCGGAGCCGCCGTCGCGACGAGGCCGAGCGTGCGCCGGCCGAGGACGTGTCCGGCCTGCCGGCCTTCCTGATGACGCCGCCGCGTCCCGTTCCCACCGAACGGCCTGTCGAGTCCCGCACGTCAGAGGAAGCCGCTCCGCAGGGGGCCCCGTCCGCCCCCGACGAAACGCCGACGGCTCCGAAGCCACGCCGTCGCCGCCGGGCCCGCTTCGAGGGGACCGATGGGGCCGAGCCCGGCTCCGCCGGTGCTGACGATGTGACGCCGATCACCGAATAAGTTTGCCGCGATTACTCTGGAAAGCCGCCCCCGTTGGGCGGCTTTTCGCGTTCAGGGCCGGTCTGGGCCGCCGAGTGCGGCATGCCAGTCCGCGTAGCCGTGGACGCGGTGGACGAGACGGCGGTGCCGCGCGGCCTCGCCGAATGGCGCCAGATCCCAGGTCCAGACCGCATCGGGTGTCGGAACCGGAACGCCGTGGAGGAGGTCGAGGCGGTCGGTCACACGGCCGTCGCGGTCCTCTTCGGTCTGCAGGACGTCGGTGACGAGGCAGACCCGCGCCGCGAGGCGGGACAGGCCGTCGAGGTGAGCTCGCACGATCCGCCCACCGAGCTGCGGATCCGCCCCTCCGGAGCCGTTGACGGGCAGGATCGGCAGTTGCGAAAGCAGGTTGGCGGAGATCACGAGATCGATCTCCGGCCCGCCCCCGTGATCGGGAACCGCCCCTGGCCGGGTGAGATCGGCCGTGACCAGGGTGACGTCGGGACGGTGGCGCACCGTCCATCGGGTCGGCCACGGATGCACGGCATCGACGAGGCGGATGTGGGTGAAGCGGCGGGCGAGGTGGTCCAGGGGTACGTCGTCGAGGAGGCCCGAGCCGAGAACGACGACGGTGCGATATCGAGGGAGACCTTCGCAGGCCCGCATGATCACGGCACGGGCCCGTGTGAGATGCGGCTCCCAGGCCGTCCGGCACCGGCGCGAGCGGGACAGGAGCAGGACACTCTCGCGCAGGTAGCCCCGCCGGCGATGCGACCAGGGGGCGGGGGTCGTCAGGTAGTGGAACAGGTCGACCAGCACGGCGCCTCCTGAGACCAGGGGTGGCAGCCCGTGCGCCGCGGCGTCAAGCGGCCTTGGTCCGGCCCTTGGACGCGGTGAAGCGGACCGAACGGCGGGCCGTGGCCACCGACAGGGCCTGGAACGCCTCGAAGGTCCCCCGCATGTCCTCCGGCGACAGGCGACGGCCGGACCGGGCCTGGATCAGGTGCTTGAGGGTCCCCCACCCGAGATCGGACGCCCGTAGGAGAAAGAGAAGCGGATCGAGATCCGGATTACGGTGGGCCTGAGACGCCATCTCGGTCGGCACCCCGGCGATGCGGGCGATGGCGGCCAGGGCATCGTCCACCCGTCCCTGTACCACGAGGGCGACGATCGCCTTCTCCTCGAGATCGACGCCCCCGGGGGAAGCCGGCGAGAGCGGCGGGGCTTCGATCCGGCGGAGTTCGGGGATGGATCGGCGCAGATCGAGCACCGCCCGCAGAACCGGATCCTTCCCCGCCAAGTCCACCAAGGTCCCGAATCCCGTCGACGACAGGTGCGCGGTCTCGTTCCCGGCGATCCGGCGCACGGCTTGGGTCGCCGCCCGCGTGACGAGGATGTCGGTGATCCGCTCGCTCAGGGTCCGTCGCCGCGAAACCGCATCGAGATGCAATGGGCCGGCTTCCCTGACGATCCGAAGCAGGTCGTCCTCGTCGAGCCGCACGGATCGGGCGAGGACCGGCCCCGCGACGGTGATCTGCGGATCGAAGGCGAGGTCGCGCACGACGCGGCGCGGGGCATTGGCGATATCGGCGATCTCCTCGGCGAGGGCCGAACGGGCCGCGGCCTCGACGTTTCGGGCGAGGTGAAGGATGATCGCATCGAAGGGTTCGATCCCGCTCTCGCCCAGGGCGACGGCGTGATCGGTAAACAGAGCCGTGATTCGGCGAAGCATCGCCGCACGCTGATCGGGTGTTCCGATAGTGACGGCGTGTTCCATTTCGTGGATGAGCGTCTTGATCATAGCCTATCGGGGTGTGCCGCGCCGTTCGTCAAAATCGCACGCAGATGTTTAAAAACAGCCACCGGGAACCATCGTCGGAACGGCAATGTTGCTATCGCGCCCTTGCGCGGGCACCATCACGTCCCGGAGACATCGTGTCGAATCTCGTTCGCATCCTGCTCGCCATCTTCCTGCCGCCCCTGGCCGTCCTGATGACGGCAGGCATCGGATTGCAGTTCCTTCTCAATATCCTGCTGACGGTCCTGGGCATCGTTCCGGGCATGGTGCACGCCCTGTGGATCGTCATGCGCGACCGCTGATCCGGCGCCGCGACGCGCCCTCCCCGCCGATGCACGGGGAAGGAGGCGCGGTTTCGAAAGCCCGAACGAGGGTGACATGAGCACACGCGGCTTCACCGGACGACGCCCGCCCGAGGCGACGCGCGAGCGCCTACCGCCGGGCCAATATCTCACGGAGGATTTCCCGGTTCTGCAGATCGGGCCGAATCCGCGGATCGATCTCGACGCGTGGCGCTTCACCCTCCGGGCCGGATCGCGACCGTTGAAGATCTGGACCTGGGACGAATTCAACGCCCTGCCGCGCACGCGCTGGGGCGGCGACATCCACTGCGTCACGAAGTGGTCGAAGTTCGACACGGCGTGGGAGGGCGTCGGAATCGACGATCTCCTGGCGGATGCGTGCGTCGCGGCGCCGACGGCGTTCGCCCTGGCGGAAGGATACGACGATTACACCACCAACGTGCCGTTCGCCGACCTGACCGGGGGCCGGGCCATGGTGGCGACCCATTACGACGGCGCGCCGATCGAGCCGGATCACGGCGGCCCGGCGCGCCTCCTCGTGCCGCACCTCTACTTCTGGAAGAGCGCCAAGTGGCTCAAGGGTCTGCGCTTCACACAGAACGACGAGGGTGGCTTCTGGGAGATGCGGGGCTATCATATGTACGGAGACCCGTGGCGCGAGCAGCGCTTCACCGGTGACTGAGATGAAGCCTCTGCCCTGGCTGGATGCCACCATCGTGGGCATCGGTCAGGTGACCCCGCGGGTGAAGTGCTTCCGGCTGGCCGTGACGCTCGACCGCCCGGCTCTCGCGGGGCAGCACGTCGATATCCGGCTGACCGCACCCGACGGCTACCAGGCTCAGCGCAGCTACTCCATCGCCTCCGCGCCGAGCCCGGACGGGATCGTCGAACTCATGGTCGAGGGCCTGCCGGAGGGCGAGGTCTCGGGGTTCTTCGACGGGGTGGCGGAAGTCGGCGACACCGTGGCGTTGCGCGGTCCCATCGGGGGCGCCTTCGTGTGGCGACCGGAGGATGGCGGCCCCCTGCTCCTCATCGGCGGCGGCTCGGGCGTGGTGCCGCTCCTGGCGATGCTGCGCCATCGGGCCATCGCGGCGCCCGACGTTCCGGTCCTCCTGGTCTATTCGGTCCGCGAAGCGGCAGAGGCGATCGCCCAGGACGAACTCGACCGGAGGCGCCGCGACGAGCCCGGCTTCGATTGGATCCTGAACCTGACAGGCGAGGGCGGCCGGCGCATCGATGCCGCCCTCATCGGACAGGCGCTCGAACGCCTCGGGCGCCCGCGCCACACCTTCATCTGCGGCGCGAATCCGTTCGTGAACACGGCCGCCGACCTCCTCGTCGATGCCGGTCTTGCGCCCGGCACCATTCGGACGGAACGCTTCGGCGGCTGACGTCGATCTCCTACGCCAACAGCCGATCGGCGACCTCTTCGGCGAGGGACAGGCTCGCGGTGAGGCCCGGGCTCTCGATGCCGAACAGGTGGACGAGGCGGTCCAGCCCATGCTGCGCCGGCCCGTCGATGATGAAATCCGCCGCGGGCTCGCCCGGGCCGGTGATCTTTGGACGGATGCCGGCATAATCGGGGGTCAGCACCCCTTCGGGCAAACCGGGCCAATACCGGCGGATCGCACGGGCGAAGGCTTGCGCGCGATCGGGATCGACGGCGTAATCCTCGGTTTCCACCCACTCGACATCGGGACCGAAGCGCATGCGCCCGGCGAGATCGAGGGTGAGATGAATGCCCAGCCCGCCCTCGACGGGGGCCGGATAGATCAACCGCGCGAAAGCCGGGCGGCCGAGGCAGCCGAAATAGCTCCCCTTGGCGAGGATCTTTCTCGGGATGCGGTCGGGTGGGAACCCGTCGATTGCTTTCGCGATAGCCTGTGCTCCGAGACCGGCGGCATTGACGACGGCGTCGAACGGCAGCGCATCCCCGTTCACCGTCGCGACCCAGGCGCCGTCCGCCCATGACAGGCGCGCGACCGGGCTGTGGAACGCGATGGCGCCACCGCGATCCTCGATGTCGCCCTGCAGGGCGAGCATGAGGGCGTGGCTGTCGACGATGCCGGTTCCGGGGGCGTGGAGGGCGGAGACGCAGGCGAGATTGGGTTCCAGGGCGCGGGCCTCGGCCCCGTCGACGAGCGCCAGACCCTCGACGCCGTTGGCGATCCCGCGCGCATGGATCGCCGCGATAGCGGCGCCCTCGGCCGCATCGGTGGCGACGATGAGCTTGCCGCAGGCGCGGTGCGGTACGCCGTGGCTGGCGCAGAACCCGTAGAGCCTCCGGGCGCCGTCGACGCAGTGCCGTGCCCGGAGCGAGCCCTCGGGATAGTACATCCCGCCATGGATCACTTCGGAGTTGCGCGCGGACACGCCCGTGCCGATGCCGCCCTCGGCCTCCGCCACCACCACGGCATGGCCCCGCAGGGCGAGCGCCCGGCCGACGGCGAGTCCGACCACGCCGGCGCCGATGACGAGGATGTCGCTCATGATGTCCGCCGAATCACGGGCTGAAGATCAGAACCAGATAGACGAAGAACACCACGAGGTGCACGGCCCCCTCCAGCACCGTGGTGCGCAGCCCCGAGAACGTCAGGGTGCTGAGGATCAGGGTCACGACGAGCAGCGTCATCTCCGTCGGCGCGAGGCCGAGGACCACGGTCTGGCCCGTCAGCAGGCCTACGGCCAGGACCGCCGGCACCGTGAGGCCGACGGTAGAGGTCGCGGCGCCGAGGCAGAGGTTGATCGCCCGCTGCAGCTCGTTGCGCGCCACCGCCTTCAGGGCGCTGATGCCCTCCGGGGTGAACACGATGGCTGCGATGAGGACGCCGCCGAGGGCCGAAGGCGCACCGAGCGCCGCGATGCCGTGGTCCAGGATCGCCGCAAGGCTCTTCGACAGCAGGACGATGGGCAGGATGTTGGCGACGAGGAGACCGACGTGCTTCAGGATCGCGGCCGTCTGCCGGTCCGCCTCGGGCGCCTCGGCTTCGGGCACAACGGTGCCGGGGTTCGATTTCGCGATCCGCCCGCCGTCGTGGATGAAGAAGCTGCTGTGCCGTCCGGTCTGGATCAGCAGGAAGATCCCGTAGAGCGACACGGTGAACAGCGAGAACGAGATCGCCTGCACGGGCGTCAGGGTGCCGCCGCTCGTCGAGGTGGTGAAGTTCGGGATGATCAGCGCGATGGTGGTGAGCGGGATGATCACCGACAGGAAGGCCGACGTGCCCTGCAGGTTGTAGGATTGCTGGTGGTGGCGCAGGCCGCCGATGAGCAGGCCGAGGCCGACGATGCCGTTGAGGACGATCATCAGCACAGCGAACATCGTGTCGCGTCCGAGCGTCGGCACCGCCTTCGAGGACAGCATCACGGCGGACACCAGGACCACCTCGATCACCACGATGGAGAGGGTGAGAACGAGGGTGCCGTAGGGCTCGCCGAGGCGATGGGCGAGTTCCTCGGCCTCGTGGACCACGCCGAACGCCGCCCAAAGGATCACGAGGAACAGCCACAGGAACAGGCCCGTGGCCCAGAGCGGCGATCCGAGGTCGGCGAGCCAGGCGGGCCCGAACACGAAGAACGCGGCGACGCTCGCCCACGCCACGACCAGACGCAACACCGCCCCCATCTTTCCCCCTGTGGACGTCCGAATTCATGCCGCATTCATGCCGCCATCGGGACGGACGGCACCGCCCGCAGGGCGGCTGGCTCACGGGGGCCACGGCCAAGCCCGAAAGACAAGCTTTAACTGTGCGGGAAACCACCCATGCGCGCGCAGACATGGCGCATGGCCGCGGTTCCGGCTACAAGCCACCGTATCCGTAACCGATCGAGGCCGGAATCACGCATCCGGGGGATCGATCCGCGCTTAGCGCGGCCATCCCCGGCGGGTTCCAGCCTGTTTGCCCGCAAGGCTCCTCAGTGCCCTTTCCGACCCTGCCGGCCCCGCTCTCCCGAGCTCTGGCCGCGCGTGACTACGCAGACCCTACCCCCGTCCAGAATGCGGTGATCGAAGCCGCCGCGCAGGGGCGCGATCTCCTCGTTTCGGCCCAGACCGGCTCGGGCAAGACCGTGGCCTACGGCCTCGCCTTCGCCGACACGCTGCTCGACGGTGCCGAGCGCTTCGGTCCGGCCGGCGCGCCGCTGGCCCTGGTCATCGCCCCCACCCGCGAACTCGCCCTCCAGGTCGAGCGTGAATTGACTTGGCTCTACGCCGAGACCGGCGCGCGGGTGATCTCCTGCGTCGGCGGCATGGACCCGCGCCGCGAGCGCGCCCAGCTCAACGACGGCGCCCACATCGTCGTCGGTACGCCCGGCCGCCTGCGCGACCACTTGGAGCGCCGCAACCTCGCCACCCAGGATCTGCGCGTCGCCGTCCTCGACGAGGCCGACGAGATGCTCGACCTCGGCTTCCGGGACGACCTCGAATTCATCCTGTCGGTGACCCCGAAGGAGCGGCGCACGCTGCTGTTCTCGGCGACCCTGCCCAAAGCCATTGCGACGCTGGCCGAGCGCTACCAGAACGACGCGCTGCGCATCGCCGTGAAGGGCCAGGAGCGCGGCCACGAAGACATCACCTATCGGGCCGTTCGGGTGATGCCGCGTGAGCTGGAGCACGTGGTGGTCAACACCCTGCGCTTCACCGATGCTCCGACTGCCATCGTGTTCTGCAACACCCGCAACGCCGTGCGCCACCTCCAGGCGGTGCTGACCGAGCGCGGCTTCTCCGCCGTGGCCCTGTCGGGCGAACTCGGCCAGGGCGAGCGCAACGCCGCCCTTCAGGCCCTTCGCGACGGGCGCGCCAAGGTGTGCGTCGCCACCGATGTCGCCGCCCGCGGCATCGATCTGCCCACCGTCAGCCTGGTGATCCACGCCGACCTGCCCCACGACGCCGAGGTGCTCCAGCATCGCTCCGGCCGCACGGGCCGCGCCGGACGGAAGGGCACCTCCGTCCTGCTGATCCCGGCCTCCAAGCGTCGCCGCGCCGAGCAGATGCTGATGATCGCCAAGGTCAACGCCGAGTGGGCCGGCCCGCCCACCGCCGAGGAGATCCGCGCCCTCGACGGCGAGCGCATGTGGCAGGACCCACTGTTCACCGATGCCCCGGCCGAGGAGGATGTCGCCATGGGCGAGGCCCTGCTGGCCCGTCGCACGCCGCAGGAGCTCGCCGCAGCGCTGGCCCGAATCTACCGGGCGCGCCTGCCCGAGCCCGAGGATGTCACCGATCCGGGCGCCGGCCCCGAGCGCAAGGCCCGGCCGGTCTACGACCCCGCCGACACCGCCCGCATCGACGCGGAAGGTCCGTCTGTCTGGTTCCGCCTCAACCTCGGCCGGCGCGACAACGCCGACCCGCGCCGCCTGCTGCCGATGCTGACCCGACGCGGTAGCATCGGGCGCCAGGAGATCGGGGCCATCCGGATCTTCGATCGGGAGACCAAGTTCGAGGTGCGCGGCGGCGCAGCGTCCCGCTTCGCCCAGACCTTTGCCAAGAACGGCTCGCCCGAAATCCAGGTGGAAGCGCTCTTGGACGGTCCCGGCAGCGATCAGGAGGCCAGCGGCCCCAAGGGCTTCAAGAGCCCGCGCGGCGCCCGTCACGAGCGCGAGATCGGCAAGAAGCCGCGCGCCCGGACGAAGTAGCCCGAGGCCCTCCGGCTCCTCTTCGGTGAGCGACCGTCACCTCGCGAGCACGTCCCGACACCGGGTCGTGCTCGTTCGATCCCCTCTGGACCTGAACTGCAGGACCCGCGCGGAGGCCTCGAAGCCGGCCTTCGAACCGACCGAAGCTCCACGGCGAACGCCTTCAACTTCGATGCGCGGGGGTTCAGGCCGACGCGGACGATATTGATTGCAGTGGCTCGGTGCCTGAACTCATCGTACCCGATGACAGCAGGCCTGTGCCGACGTCGTTCTCAGAACTGTTCGGGGAAGCGCTTGACCGCGTTTCCGAGGGCCTCGACGCCTTCGACGAGCTTGCGTCCGACGGGGGCTAGGGACGGCACTTTCATGCCGAACATCTCGGTCTCCTCGGCTTCCGGCTCTGCGGCCTGGGCCGGTTGCGCGGCTGCGACCTTTTCGGAGGCAGCCGGTACGGGTTTGGCGGCGGGCTTGGTCCGTGCCACGACCGGGGCGGGCTTCGCTTTCGGCCCGGCTTCGGCCGACGCCGGGGGAAGGGCCGCGAAGGTGCCGCCGGTCGTGGCACGGGCGCGGGTGGTCTCGACGGGAGTCGGGGCGACGAGGGGGGCCGTGCGGGCTTTCTCCACGAGGGCGACGGCGGGCGCGGACGGCACCGTCGCGGCATTCTCGATGGGGGGCAGGCGCGCGGGCTTCGAAGGCGACGCGATGTTGGCGACCTGAACCGGCTTGGTGTCGACAGCCTTCACGTCCGCAGGCTTGGTCTGGAGAAGCTTGACTTCGACCGCTTTCGTCTCGGGCGCCTTCGCTTCGACGACTTTGGCTTCGAGAGCTTTGGTTTCGAAGGCTTTGGCTTCCTGGGCCTTGGCCTCGACCGGCGCGACGACGGCTCGAACCGGGAGCGGATCGGCCTCCGCCGGCACCGGACCCGAGGGCCGGTGGGACGACGCCAGGGCAGGAACGCCGTCGCGCAAATCCGGCCAATCGGCCGAGATTCGCCCGATCCGGACTTTGGACGGCGGCGGGCCGGCGAGACCCGAGAGCATCGAATACGCCCCTGCGGACAGGCCGACGAGGCCGACACCGCCCAGAACCGCGATCAGCGCGGCGCGCATGACGCGCGATGGCGCCTTGGGCTCGGCGGGCGCGCGCCCTTCGGCGGCGATGCGCCGCTCGGTCGGATCGATGGCAATCGACATCAGCGTGGACTCATCCCGAACACACCCGGCGGTCGCGTCCGGTCGATGACGCGGTGCCGTGTCCGTGAACTGATCCCGACAATGGGGCATGAAGATGTCCGGCACCGTATCGACAGTCGAAGCCCGAGATTACCCGGATTAGATCTGTGTTAGGCCGGAGGCTTTAAGGAGTGGTATCGCGGTTCGTCTTCGTCACGTCCCGGGACGACGCAGGCACCATCTTGCAGAGGTGCGTCGCGCCCCCGGCTAGGACGCTCGCTCGATGAAGTCGGCCTGCGCCGCCACCACCCGGGCAACGCCGCGGTCCGCGCGGTCGGAGCCCTTCGGCAAGGCCTCGCCCGCCAGGAGCCGGGCCTTGAGGGCGACCCGGCCCGGATCGCCCCAGCACGTCAGCAGCGCCTGGAACGCGTCATGGTGCGCGCGGTCGAACGCGATCGGTCGCTCGTTCGCGTCGCGGCACGGGTGTGGCGGATGGAGATGGGCGCACGGAACCAGACCGGAGGGGATCGGCGCGGTCGCCGCATGGGTCCGGCGCGCCCGTACGACCTCCGGGGCGACGTAGGCGCGCGGCGCGGCCGCGCCGGAGCCGACGGGACCGCCGAAAACCTCGATCCGCCCGAGACGGGTCGTCATCACCACGTCGAGCCGGCGTTCCACGAGGAGCCCCGGCACCGGACTGCCGGGCGCGAAGGCCGCCCCACCGCAAGCTCCCCACAGATTGTCGAGAATCCGTGGATCGCGGGTCCGCAGGCAGGCCGACCCCTGAGGCAGCCCGAGGCCGAGGTCGAACAGGAACGCCTCGCGATCCGTGGGCCGGGCAGCCGCGAGGTCGGGCCCGAGCGGCGTGACCACCTCCGGCCCGGGGACCAGAGCCGTCCCCACGGTCAGGCACAGGGCGACCGCATGGCTCCAGCCGCCACGGAACCCGGTTTCGTAGGCCACCGGCACGAGGTCGTCGGCGGGCGCGAGCATCAGGGCGCCGCGGCACGTCAGCCGGCCGAAACGCCCCATGGTCGCGACGGCCTCGCCGGGCGCACGACCGAACTCGGCCCCGGCACCGAATCCGCCGAGACTCCACCGGGTGGCCGGATCGTCGAGGAATGCGGCGAGCCGGTCCCGGATCCCCGCGGATTCATCGGGACGGGACGGCGCGGGGCTACACGTTCCATCCCGCCCGGACTCGGCTACAAGTGGAACGTCCCTCATCCGCTTCCCGGCACCCCCACCATGACGACGGCCCCCGCATCGAGCCCGCCCGGTTGGGCGGCCCGCCCCACCCTGTGGGCACGCTGGCCGACCCGCACGCGGATGATCGTCCTCGTCATCGCTATCGATCTCCTGGCGGCCCTGCTCTCGTGCGGGGTCATCGTGCTGAACGCGCGCTCCGCCGTCGAGGTCGAGATGAAGGCGGCCCTGTCCAATGTCGAGCTTCTCGTCTCCGACACCATCGATCTGGCGCAGGCCGCCTCGCCCGACACCCTGCTGCAGACCCTGCGCCTGCGTGTGCAGGGCCTGCGCCACGTGCGCGTCACCGTCCTCGACGCGGCGGGCGCCGTCGTCCCGGCACCGTCGCATCGCCAGCGCCGGGACGCCTACGACGCACCACACTGGTTCGTCGCCCTCATCGCCCCCGAGCCGCGCCAGCACGAATTGCCCATCGTGGTCCAGGGCAAGCGCCTCGGCACCGCTCGCATCACCACCCAGCCGCGGGACGAGATCGACGAGGTCTGGGGCTACGCCGTCTCCCTGTCGCTGGCGAGCCTCATCGTCAGCCTCGGCCTCCTCGCCGCCCTTTACGTCGCCTTCGGCCGGGTGCTGGCGCCCTTGACGCAGGTCGCCGATGGCCTGACCCAGCTCGAACGGCAGGATTACACCGCACGCCTCGCGCCGCCGGCCTCGCGCGAACTCGCGGTCATCGCCGCCCGCTTCAACAGCGTGGCCCAGGCCCTGTCGGAAACCCGTGCCGCCAACGGGCGCCTCAACCGCCAGCTCCTCTCCGCCCAGGACGACGAGCGGCGGGCGACGGCCCTCGAGCTCCACGACGAATTCGGCCCCTGCCTGTTCGCCCTCGAAGCCAACGCCGCCTCGGTGATCCGCATGGCCGCCGCCGAGGCGGCGCCGGACCGGGGGAAGCTGACCCAGCGCGCCGAGGAGATCAGCGCCATCGTGGGTCAGGTCCAGACCCTCAACCGCGACCTCCTCAACCGCCTGCGCCCGCATGCCCTGGGTCAGGTGCCCCTGCCCGATTGCCTCGTCCTGCTCCTGCGCGACTTCACCCGCCGGCACTCGGGGACAGCCTTCACGGGCACGTTCGATCGCCTCGGGGCCGGCTACGGCGACGTCACCGATCTCACGGTCTTCCGCTGCATCCAAGAGAGCATGACCAATGCCGTTCGGCATGGCGGGGCCGCGCGCGTCACCGTGGAGGCGGGCGAAGTTCAGGACGGTTCCGGATCGCACCTCGCCATCGAAGTGCATGACGATGGCCGCGGAATCACGCCCGACCACCGGGTCGGGCTGGGTTTGTCGGGGATGCGCGAGCGCGTCGAGGCCTTGGGCGGCACATTGGCGCTTGACAATGGCCGGCCCGGGACGGTTGTCCGGATCATGATTCCGTTCGAGTCCGAACGGTCCGAGGACTCGAGCGCGATCCCCGCCGCATGAACGCGATCCACACCACTTCCCTCCGGGCCCCGGTCCTGGTCGTCGACGATCACCCCATCGTGCTCCAGGGCTGCCGCCGCGTGCTGGAGGATGCCGGCATCGAGCGCATCGCCGAGGCCACCACGGTGGTGGCGGCCTATCGGGCCTTCCACCGCCTGAAGCCGTCCATGGTGATCTGCGACCTGACCTTCCAGGGCAGCGGGCTCGCCGGCCTGGCGCTGATCCGCCGGATGCGCGGCGTCGATCCGCAGGTGCGGATCCTGGTGTTCAGCATGCACAACGATCCGGTCATCGTCGCCCGCGCGCTGGAGGCGGGGGCGCTCGGCTACGTCCTGAAGGACCACGCCTCGGGCGAGCTGTTCGAGGCGTTCGACCGGGTCCGTGCCGGACAGGTCTACCTCGACCGGCGCCTCGCCACGGAGGTCGCCATGCTGCGCACGGACCCGCGCCGCACGCCCGAGGCCCAGCTGACGCCGCGGGAGCAGCAGATCCTGGCGCGTCTGGCTCAGGGCAAGTCCTACGGCGCCATCGCGAGCGACCTGTCGGTGAGCTACAAGACCGTCACCAACGCCTGCTCGCAGATGCGCCAGAAGCTCGGCGTCCGGACGCTCGCCGAACTCATCCACGTGGCGGTGACGCAGGCCCAGCGGCAAGGGTGAGGTCAGGCATCAGCCGAGCCCGCCCATCGCCCGCACGATCGCCCACTCTTCCTCCGTCACCGGCTGCACCGACAGGCGGGAATTGTTGGCGAGCACCATGGCGGCGAGGCGTGGCTCGGCCTTGATCGCCTCCAGGGTGACCGGCCGGGGGAGCGCTTCCACCGCGCGCAGATCCACCATGCCGAACCGGCCCGTGGCGTCGGAATCGTCGGGGTAGTACGGGCGGATCACCTTGACGATGCCGACCACCGCCTTGCCCTCGTTGGAATGGTAGAAGAACCCCAGCTCGCCGACTTCCATGGCCTGCAGGTTCTTCTTGGCGACATGGTTGCGCACGCCGTTCCAGTGGGTGCCGGCGGCCCCGGCCGCGACTTGGCTGTCCCACGACCACGTGGCGGGTTCGGACTTGTAGAGCCAGTGGGCCATGCGGATCTCCGGGGAACGGCGGGTGCCATACCATCCGGGAAGCGTGGCCGTCAGTCCCCCGCGAGCGCGTTCGCCCAGTAGCGCAGGCTGTCCGGGTTGATCGGCGCGCCGGCCTCGGCATTGCGTGCGGTCACGAAGGCGTGAAACGCTTGCGCCTCCCGTGATCCCAACAGATTGCGAAGAGCCCGAAGGATGCGGGTGATGCGCAGGTGGTTGTGATCGTGGGCGCGCAGCCAGCCGTTGGTGTCCCCATAGAAGCGCATCATGCGATCACGCGCCGCCCGAAGACCCGAGAGCGCCGCCGGGTCGGCTCGGATCGCCTCGGCCTCGGCGCGGGTCAGCACGGGAGCGCCCGGCACGGCGAGACTCGCCTCGCGCAGTGGAAAGCACCACTGGATGAAATCGTGCACGCCCTCGATCCGGGCGTCGCCGAACGCGGCCACGTCGGCGAGACGGCGTCCTTCGCCGTCCGATCCCTCGCCGGCGAGGAAGGCATGGATCGGCCCCATCCTCATTCGGCCTCCCCGCGGAGCGGGCGCGCCAAGAGGGCGGCGATGACGGTCTCGACGCTGGCCTCGCCCGCCACGACGGCGGCGACGGCCTCGGCCACGGGCATCTCGACGGCCCGCGCCCGCGCCAGGGCGACCAGGGCCGCAGCGGTGTAGGCACCCTCCGCGAGCTTGCCGCCGGCGGCGTCCTGGGGCGAGGCGCCGGCCCCGAGGCGCTGACCGAATGCGAAGTTGCGCGATTGCGGCGAGGAGGCGGTGAGCACGAGATCGCCGAGGCCCGACAGCCCCATGAGGGTCTCGGGGCGCCCGCCGTAAGCGCGGGCGAAGCGCATGAGCTCGGCGAACGCCCGCGCGATGAGGGCGGCCCGGGCCGATTCGCCTAAGCCCCGCCCGGCGACGATGCCGGAGGCGATGGCGAGCACGTTCTTGCCGGCGCCGCCGACCTCGACGCCGCGCACGTCGTCCGTGTGATAGACGCGCAGGTTCGGCCCCGAAAGGGCGGTGGCGAGACGCGCGGCGTGCCCCGCGTCGGCGGCCGCCAGGGTCACGGCGGTGGGCAGGCCACGGGCGACGTCCGCCGCGAAGCTCGGGCCCGACAGGACCGCCACGGGGGCGTCCGGTCCGAGGATCTCGGCGGCGACGGCGCTCATGAAGCGGTCGCTGCCGCGCTCGATCCCCTTGGCGCAGAGGACGATCGCCGTCCCGGGGGCCCAGGACGGGGCGAGGTCGGCGAGCACCGTCCGCAGGGTCTGGGCCGGCGTCACCATGAGTACCGTGCCGGCGTCGCGCAAGGCGCATGCGTCGGCGGTGGCCCGGATGGAGGCGTGGAGGGGCACGCCGGGCAGGTAGCGTGCGTTCTCGCGGGTTGCTTCGAGGCGTGCGGCGGCCTCGGCGTCGCGCAGCCATAGGGTCACGGAATGTCCGGCGCCGGCGGCGGCGTTGGCGAGCGCCGTGCCCCAAGCGCCGCCGCCGATCACCGCGATGGGTTTGCTCATGCGGCGCTCCTGTCAGGCCGCGGCGACGGGCTCGGCGAACGGCCAGCGGGCACGGGCCGGCGCGGTGAGATCGTCGACGAGGCCGAGGCGCAGGCGCTCGATGCCCGCCCAGGCGACCATAGCGCCGTTGTCGCCGCAGAGCGCGACGGGTGGCGCCACGAAGGCGAGGCCTGCCTCCCCGGCCTGGGTGGTGAGGGCACGCCGGATGGCGCCGTTGGCCGCGACGCCGCCGGCGGCGACCAACGCCGTCGGATGCCCGGCGACGGCGGCGAAGTCGCGCATGGCGACCCGCAGACGATCCACGATCACGTCGACCACCGCCGCCTGGAAGCCGGCGCACAGGTCGGCGACGTCGGCGCTGGACAGCGGAGCGAGCTTCTCGGCCTCGATCCGCAGGGCGGTCTTGAGGCCGGACAGGGAGAAGTTGGCTTCGCGCCGGCCCAGCATGGGCCGCGGCAAGGCGAAGCGCTCGGGGTCGCCGGTCTCGGCCAGGCGCTCGACTTCCGGCCCGCCGGGGTAGCCGAGGCCCAGGAGCTTGGCGACCTTGTCGAACGCCTCGCCGATGGCGTCGTCGATGGTGGTGCCGAGCCGCACGTAATCGCCGACGCCCTTGACCGCGACCAGCTGAGTGTGGCCGCCCGACGCCAGGAGAAGGAGATAGGGGAAGCCGATCCCGTCCGTGAGGCGCGCCGTGAGCGCGTGGGCCTCGAGGTGATTGACCGCGATGAGGGGCTTTCGCGCCACCAGCGACAGGGTCTTGGCGGTAACGAGGCCGATGAGCACGCCGCCGATGAGGCCGGGGCCGGCCGCCACCGCGATGCCGTCGACTTCAGCCAGACGCAGGCCGGCGCCGTCGAGGGCGCGCAGGATGAGCCGGTCCAGGACCTCGACATGCGCGCGCGCGGCGATCTCCGGTACCACGCCGCCATAGGCCGCGTGTTCGGCGATCTGACTCAGGACCTCGTTGGAGAGGATGCGTCCGCGTCCGCCCTCGCCGGGGCAGACCACGGCGGCGGCGGTCTCGTCGCAGGTCGTTTCGATGCCGAGGACGTTCATGGGATCAGGACGTTCATGGGATGCGGACGGTCATGGAGCGGGTACGTTCCTGCGGCACGGGTGAAACCTGCGGATGCCGCGTCAAGGCATCACCGGCTGCGGCGGCGAGCTGCTGCGTCGAATGCATCCTAGCCGGGCTGGCGCTATCAGGGCAACGAGGGGTAGGGCAACGACTGGACGAGGTTTCGGCGGAATGCGGATCTGGGTGGCGCGGCCGGAGCCGGGGGCGACGCGAACGGGCCGGCGGCTCCGGTCGCTCGGCCATACGCCTCTGGTCGCGCCGGTGCTGACGATCCGCCCCACGGGGGCAGCCCTGCCCGAGGGCGCCCATGCGGGCCTGCTGCTCACGAGCGCCAATGCGATCGCGGCCCTGACGGCGGCGGACCGGGTGCGGTTCGCCGCCCTGCCGGTCTTCGCCGTAGGTGTGCGGACGGCGGATCTGGCGCGCCGGGCCGGGCTCGAAGCGGTGCATGAGGCCGGGGGCGACGCCGCCGCCTTGTCCGCCCTCGTCCGCGCCACCCTGCCGGCTGGCAGCGCCCTCCTCCATGTCGCCGGCGCCGAAGGCAAGTCCGAGCCGGCCGCCTCCCTCAGGGCGGCGGGATATGCGGTCACCGCCGCCATCGCCTACGCAGCCGTGGCGGAGGCGACGCTTCCGCCGGCCGTGGCAGCGGCACTGGCGGCTCATCCGGCCGCCCTCGACGCGGTGCTGCACTACTCGCGCCGCAGCGCCGAGACCGCACAACTTCTGGCACGCCGCGCGGACCGAAGCGGAGCCTTCGGCGCGCTCAAGCATTACTGCTTGTCGAGTGACGTGGCCGCCGCCCTGGCCGCGGCGGGTCTCGACGCGCATTTCGTGGCGGCACGGCCGGACGAGGAGAGTCTTCTGGCGGGTTTGGTGGCGGGAACCTGACGGAAGGGCCTCGCTCCGGCGCGGGCCGTGATGCTAGGACGAATCTGAATAAGCTGGGCTGCGATCGCCGAACCCGGGGGCACCGAACCGGTGTCGGGTGACGACGGCAGCGTCGGGAAGGGAGCAACGAACCGTGAAACCACCCAACAGCGACGCCAACCGCCCGGGCAATGCGTCCGGCACGCGCCCGCCCGAGCCGGCAAAGCCGAACGCACCGACGTCGAACGCACCGACGTCGAACGCCCTTGGTGCCAAGCCGGATGCGTCGCCGAACAAGCCCGATGCCCCGAAGACCGCCCCCTCCACGAGTGACACCAAGCCCGCCGTTGCGGGCGTCGGCCAGCCGGGTGCGCCGAAGCCGCCCGAAGCGTCCAAGGACGCCCAGCCCGTGGGCAAGGATGCCAGGCCGCTGGACGGCGTCAAATCCCCCGACGCCCCGAAAGCCGCTGCGTCCGGCGTGCTTGGTGGCGACAAGCCCGCGGATGTGAAGCCGCCGGAGCCGGCGAGGTCCGCCGACCTGTCGAAGGACGCGAAGCCGGAGATCGGCAAGAGCGAGGTGGGCAAGAGCGAGCCGCCGAAGCCGGACGCTTCCAGGGAACCCCCCAAGGATTCGCCGAGGACCGCGACCTTCCCGAGCGGCGCCCAGGGCGCGGCAAAGCCGTCCGGTGGGGCGACGGACGGCCCGATCATCGATCTGAAGGCCAAGCGACTGCCCGATCCGGCACCGGCCCAGAAAGCATCGGTGACGGGCGCCGGCATCATGCCGGGTGTCGCCACCAAGCCGGCGGACGCCAAGCCTGGAGATGGTGCCAAGCCTGGAGATGGTGTCAAACCCGACGCCGGCACCAAGCCTTCGGATACCGGCAAGTTTGGCGAGACTCCCAAGGCGGCCGATCCGAAATCCGGGTCCGGCGGAACCACGCCGAAGATCGCGCCGACGCCTCCGGCAACACCGGCGGCGCGTGGGCCGGGCTTCGGCTCCGTCGCCACCGCTGGCCTTCTCGGCGGCGTCATCGGAGCCGGTCTGCTGTTCGCCGTCGAACGCGCGGGCGTGCTGCCTCAGGCCGACGACGGACGCCTCGCCGCCCTCGATCAGCGCATCGCGGCGCTGGCGCCGAAGGACGAGGTCGCGCGCCTGTCCCAGCGCGTCGCGTCCAACGAGACCGCCCTCAAGGCGGTGCCGGAGGCCGTCTCCACGGCCCGCGAGGCCCTGCAGAAGGCCAGCGCCGCGCCGGTTCCCAGCGGCGACGGCACCGCGCCGCAGGCGACCGCGACCCTGCCGCCCGACGTCGCCGCGCGCCTCGACAGCCTCGACCAGCGTGTCTCGGCCCTCCAGGAGGAGCCAGGCCAGCAGGGCGGCGAGGCCCGCATGGCGGTGGCGCCCGCGAACAACGACACCGCGCAGGTGACGGCCCTCGACGAGCGCCTGAAGGCGGTGGAGGCCCAGATCGCCGCCGTGCCGAAGCCCACGGAGCAGCCCGACCTGACCCCGAAGCTCGCGGCGCTTCAGACCGCCCTCGACGACCGGGCCAAGGCCAATGCCGAGGCGATCAAGACCAACGCCGAGGCGACGCGCACCCTCGGCCAGAAGCTCACGGACGCGCAGCAGGCCCTCGACGCCAAGGTCCAGGCCGCCACCCAGGCGAGCCAGCAGGCGGCGGAAGCCGGCAAGACTCAAGCCGCGGAAGCCGCCAAGGGCATCGAGCGTCAGGTTCAGACCCAGCTTCAGGCACAGGGCGACAGGATCGCCGGCCTCGACAAGGCCCTGTCCGAGCGCGCCGAGGTCGCCACCGTTCAAGCCGCCCTGCGGGTGGTCTCCGCCGACCGGATCGCGACCGCCCTGAACGCCGGAACGCCCTACGCCGACGCCCTTTCCGCCCTGCGCAACTACGAGCCGGGTGATCCGGCCCGGCTCACCGCCGTAGCGGTCTTCGCCGATCGCGGGGCCCCGACGGCCCGCACCCTCGCGGCCGAATTCCGCACCGTGTCCGAGACGATCGCGGCGGCCCGCCGCTCCGCACAGGTGCGTTCGGTGGCCGAGACCGGCGATTTCAGCCAGAAGCTGATGAGCATGGCCGAATCCATCGTGCAGGTGCGCAAGGTCGATGGCGCGGCGCCATCGGCGCAGGGCGCAGCGCCCGCGGCCGACCCGCTGCCGAAGGTGCAGGACGCCCTCGACCGGGGCGCCGTCGCGGAAGCCGCCCAGGCCTTCGCGGCCTTGCCGGAGGATGTCCGCGCCCAGGCCGGCGAGTTCGGGACCAAGCTGAAGTCCCGCGCGGCGGCCGGCGAGGCGGCGCAGGCTCTGCTCGCGGAGGCCTTCAAGGGCCTGCCCGCGGCGGGCCCGTCGCGGTAAGGCACGGCCCCGTCGCGGCGGTATCCCCGCCCGATGCCGCCGACGAATGAATCGACGGGAGCATCCGAAGCTCCCGTTCCCGGATTACGGCGCCGCCGGCTCGACCGGCCCCACGCCCAGGAGTTTCTGATCCCATGTGGCGCGCTCTCGCCTTCCTGGCCCTCCTCGCCGTCGCCGCCTACGGCGCGACCTGGGTCGCCGACCATCCCGGCTCCGTCACCATCGTGTGGAACGGCTACGAAGTCGCCACCAGCCTCGCCATCGCGCTGATCGGCGTCCTCATCGCCGCCATCGTGGTCGGCTTCATCTGGGCCATCGTGCGCGGTCTCATCACCCTGCCGGAGGCCCTGGTGCGCGGCTCGCGCGACCGGCGCCGGGCCAAGGGCTACTCGGCCCTGTCGCGCGGCATGGTCGCGGTGGGCTCCGGCGATCCCATGGCGGCGCGGCGCCACGCCAACGATGCCGAACGACTGCTCGGTGCCGAGCCCCTCGCCCTGTTGCTGAAGGCCCAGGCCGCACAGATTTCGGGCGACCGAGAGGCCGCCGAATCGGCGTTCCAGCGCATGGTCGACGATCCCGAGACCCGGGTGCTCGGCCTACGCGGCCTCTTCGTCGAGGCCCGTCGCCGCGAGGACGACGTGTCCGCCCGTGCCTACGCGGCCGAGGCCGCGCGCCTCGCTCCAAGCGTCACCTGGGCCAACGAGGCCGTTCTGGAAGCCCAATGCGCCGACGGCGATTGGAGTGGCGCGACGGAAACCGTCGAGCGCCGGGCCTCCCTAGGCCTCATCGAGAAGGGTCTCGCCCGCCGTCAGCGCGCCGTGCTCCTCACCGCGGCCGCGCAGGAGCGCGAAGCCGGCGAGCCGGAAGCCGCCACCGAGCGGGTACTTCGGGCGGTCAAGCTCGCCCCCGACCTCGTACCGGCGGCGGCTCTGGCCGGGCGCCTGCTCGCGCGCCGCGGCGACCTGCGGAAGGCCGCCAAGATCATCGAGGCCGCGTGGCGCGCCGGTCCGCATCCGGATCTCGCCAAGGCCTACCTGACCCTGCGCACCGGCGATTCCGTGCGCGACCGCCTCGCCCGCGCCGAGACCCTGGCCCGGCTGTCGTCGTGGCATCCCGAGGCTCGCCTCGCCATGGCACAGGCGGCCTACGAGGCGCGCGAGTTCACCCAGGCCCGCGAAGCCCTCGCACCGCTGCTCGCCGACCGGCCCTCCGTGCGGGCCTGCCTCGCCATGGCGCGCCTGGAGGAGGCCGAACACGGCGCCGGCACGGGCCGCTCGCGCGAGTGGCTCTCCCGCGCGGCCCATGCCCCGCGCGACCCCCTGTGGATCGCCGACGGCATCGCATCGGAGCGCTGGGCCCCCGTCTCTCCCGTCACCGGCCGCCTCGACGCCTTCGTGTGGAAGACCCCGACGGAGGTTCTGGCCGGTCCCTCGGAGACCGGGACGGACGAGGCCGAGCCGCCGGAGGGGGCGATCTTGCCCATCGAAGTCGCAAAGCCCCTGGACGCCGCGAAGCCCCTGGACGCCGCGAAGCCCCGGGACGCCGCGAAGCCCACGGAACCGGCCCGACCGCCGGAGTCCGCCAAGCCACCGGTGCCGGCCCAGCCGCCGGTGCCTGCTGGATTGAACGGTACGACGCCCTCCCCCGCGGCGTCCGGCATTCCCGCCGCCTCGAACCCGATGCCGGCCGGCACGTCGACACCCGTGGTCCTTCCGATGCCCAAGGCCGTGGACGAGGCGGCCGACGGGAAGGATCGCCGCGTCGTGTGAGACGTCGCGACAGCACGGCGGATCACGGGTCGATGGACACCCTGTGATCTGCGGGGATGGCGCAGGACGACACGCGCCCACCCCCGGGGGTTTAAAGGCTGATTCACGCAAACACGCTAAGTCTCGGGACAGCGAGTTCTGCGTAATCGAAGTGCCATGCACCCATCTGTCGACGATGCGCCGGACCTCTCCGGCCTGATCGAACTGTCGCGCCTCGACACCCTCGATCTGAAACCCGTGATCCTGCGCGTGCAGACGGATCTGTTCCTGTCCGCACCGTTCCGCGACCGGAAGACCCTCGAAGCGTTCGAGGCCTTGGCCGGCGGCCTCATCCCCATCGTCGACGAGGAGACCGCCGAGATCGTCGCGCGCAAGCTCGCGGCCTTCCCGGAAACGCCGCCCGGCATCCTTGCGATCCTGGCCGCGCGCGGCGGGGCCGTCCGCGACGC
The DNA here is from genome assembly GCF_001422425.1 of Methylobacterium sp. Leaf102. NCBI lineage: Bacteria > Pseudomonadati > Pseudomonadota > Alphaproteobacteria > Hyphomicrobiales > Methylobacteriaceae > Methylobacterium > Methylobacterium sp. Leaf102. The sequence continues at coordinate 136,510 of NZ_LMMX01000012.1, forward strand.
CGTGATCGCGCAGGCGCCCACCCTCACCCCGACGGTGATCGAGGCTGCGCTCTCGGACGGCACGGATCTGGGCGGCGCCATCGCGGCGCGTCCCGACATCGACCGGAGCACCGTCAACGCCCTGTCGGCCCGTGCGGTCGGCGAAGTCGACCTGGCGCTCGCGGGCAACACGCACATCGTCCTCGGGGCCGAGACCCTGGCCCGCCTCGTCGGGCGCGGACGGCGGTCGGCCGACCTCGGCCGGGCGCTCCTGGCGCGCACGGACCTCGTCCCGGCGGACCTGTCGCCCCTGTTCCTCTACGCCGACGAAGCCCGGCGCGACGCCATCGGCGAGGCGGTGGCCGCGACCGCGGCCCTGCGCCCATGCCCGCCGCCGCCGCGCGAGGCCGGCGCGATCCTGACAGGCTTCTCGGGACGCGGCGACATCGCCGGCTTCATCGGAGCGCTCGCCGAGATGCTCGGCCTGCGCCGGGATTTCCTGGCCGCGACGCCGGACCCGCACCTGCGCTACGACCTGCTCACCCTCGCCCTGCGTGCCGCGGGCCTTCACGAGGAGGAGGCCGTCTACGTCTTCCTGACCCTCAACGAGACCGTGGCCCGCTCCGTCGACCGGGTGTTCGACCTGGTGAAGCTGTTCCGCAAGGTTCAGCGCCCCGCCGCACGCAGCCTGCTCGCCGCCATTCTCGACACCGCCCTGCCCGAGCGCGCGGGCGATGCACGGGCGCACCAGCCCTACAACGCCCCCGACGCCGCGCGCCCGCGCGTCTCGCCGGCCGCCGCCGAGCGCGCGCCCCTACGCCCCGCCCTCCCAGGCCGCCTACGCCAGACATCCTGAGCGTTCCCCGACGGGCGGAGCGCGCCTACTCGGCCAGATCGAGGAGGTGCCGGCCGGCGCGATCGTCGATCTCGACGATCCAAAGATCGTGATCGAACCGCACCTCCTTGCCGATGCGGAGCTCGACATCGGCGGGCTCGGCCTCGCGCATCAGTGCGACGAAGCGCCGATCCGTGTCGCCGTCCGTATCGACGAGGGATTGGGGCGCCGGCCCGTAGAGGTCGGCGCGGCCGTCGAGGCGGTCGACCTTTACGAAGATCGCCCCCGCTTCCGCCGCGCCGCGCCGCCGCTGGACGGCGGCGATGCCCTCGATGCCGAGACGGCGCAGATGGGCCGAGACCCAGAAATCCGAACGCAGACGAGCCATCGCCCGGCTATAGCGGGATTTCCCGCGAAAGCGATCAGCCCGGCGATGCGGCGGCGCGAGCCGCGAGTTCGCGCAGGGTGCGGCCGGCGGGCTGGCCCTTCACCGGAAGCTTGCGGTCGCGCTCGAACCGCTCGATGGCCGCCCGAGTGCCGGTGCCGAGGACGCCGTCCGCCTTGAGGGGTCCGTAGCCGAGCTTGACCAGGGCACGCTGCGCCTTCGCCACCGCCGGATCGGCCTTCGGCGTGACGGACGCCGTGGTCTCGCCCTCGCGGATGATCTCCCCGATGGTGTCGCGGGAGACCGGACGCGGCGCGGGCTGGATGAGGGCGATCCGCGCAGGTTCGGACTTCGGTGCATCCGGCTTCGACGGCTCGGCGCTGGCGGGGTCCGCCTTGGCGGATGTCTGTGGAACCGCCGCCTTGGGAACGGCCGGCCTCGCCGCCTCGCTTGCATCGGCCCGGTTCGCCTCGATCCGGCGGGCGGGCGGCTTCTCGGCGATCGAGCGCGGCGCGGACGCGATCGGGCGCGGCGCGGGCTTGGGGAAGATCGGGGCCGGATGACGGCCCATCTGATAACCCAGCGCGTTCAGGGAGATGAATCCCGCGGCACCGACGACGACGACGAAGCCGAGAACATCGCCGGGTCGCGTCACGCACAGGCGACCGGCCCAACGCACGACAGCGCCGAGATCGGACCGCCATCCGCCCGGCCGTGCGCTCGCGCCGGCGCGCTGACGCCGGGTGGCGGCATCGGCCCGGGGTCCGCGCGGCTGGGGCGGGACGATGATCTCGCGCTGATCGCGCATGGCGGCTCCCTCAAACTGGGCCGCCCCACCCGCGCATGGGACGCGGATGGGGGGTCGGGGCAAGCGGCCGGGTCCGGCCGCTCTGGGTGACGATGGGCCGGTCCTATCCGGCACGCCGCAGGGGCGAACCTCCGTCGGGCACGTAGCTCTCGCGGACGGGCTCGGACGAGGCCTCGAACAGGCCGATGGGCCGACGGATCGGCGCCGGCGACCGCGCCGTGTCTGTGGCGCCGGGAACGCGTGAAGCCGTGCGGATCGGGGCCGGACCGGCGAGGTTGGCCTGCGTCCGGCAGGTCACCGGCAGGGTGACGATGACGCTCGTGCCCTGGCCCGGAACACTCTCGATGGCGATGGCGCCGCTGTGCAGGCCGACGAGCCCCTGGACCACGGAGAGACCGAGGCCCGTGCCCTCGTGCGAGCGACGGGTGTCGCTCTGAGCCTGGAAGAAGGGGTCGCCGACCCGGGGCAGATCGTCGGCCGCGATGCCGATCCCGGTGTCGGTGACGATGAGATCGAGGTGATGGCCAGCCTGCCGGATGGCGACCTCCACCCGCCCGCCGGACGGCGTGAACTTCACGGCGTTCGACAGGAGGTTGATCATCATCTGCCGGCAGGCGCGCAGGTCGGCCGTGATGTGGATCGGTGCGGCATCGTCGGAGCGGACGAGGACCACGCCAGCCTTCACGGCCCTGAGCTGCATCAGGTCGCAGCAGGTCCGCACGAGGGCGTTGAGGTCGAAGGTCTCCGGCGCGTAATCGAAGTGGCCGCTTTGGATGCGGGACATGTCGAGGAGCGTGTTGACCACGTCGAGGAGGTGCTTGCCCGAATCACCGATGATCACGGCGTATTCTCGGCTCTGCTCCGGTCCGATGGTCATCGCGCCCTCGCCCGCCAGGACTTCCGAGAACCCGATGATGGCGTTGAGCGGCGTGCGCAGCTCGTGGCTCACGGTGGCGAGGAAGCGGCTCTTCACCTCGTCGGCGCGCTCGGCCTCGGCGCGGGCGCGCTCCAATTCCTCGGCGTGGCGGCGGTGCTCCGTGACGTCGCGGGTCACGGCGACGACGCTCGAGCCGGAAGCCAGGGCATTGGGCAGGCCGGTGCGGGCGGCGTCGATGCGGTGGGCCCGCATCTCGGCGAAGATCACGCGGGGGGCCCCCTCGGCCCGCACGGCGGCGGCGTCGAGTTGGAGACGGAACTGCACCGTGGCGGGCACGCCGTGAGCGGCGACGTCGCTGAGGGTCTGAAGCAGGGCCGGCCGGTCGCCGACATGAACGCGCTCCAGGAGGCCGTGACCGCGCAGGCGGCTTGCCTCGGCGCCGATGAAGCGAGCCGACGACGCGCTGGCCTCGATGACGCGTCCGTTGCAATCGTGCCAGGTCACGAGGTCGTCGATAGCCGACAGGAGCATGCGATCGCGCAGTTCGTTGTCGCGCAGCTTGGCGAGCCACCGGCCTTCGTGGCGGAAGTGCTCGATGGCCTGGGCGGTGATGTGGCCGATGGCCGTGATGGCGAAGACCGGCATGGCGAGGGTCCGGGACCATTCCATCAGGACGCCGCTGACGCCGAGCGGCGGCAGGAACGCGACGGCGAGCGCCCCGAGGGCCGCCACGATGGCGGCCGCGAGGGTTGCCCGGCGCGAGCCCGAGACCACGGCCTCGAGGGGAATCGCCACGAGCCAGATGGCGGCGGCGGAGTTGGCGCCGCCCGTCATCATCGCGAGGCAGACCACGAGGCCGGTGAGGCCGGCCGACGAGATCGCGTGTGCCACCCAGAGGATGCCGGTGCGCGACAGGAGGACGGCGGCGAAGACCGGGAGCAGCAGGCTGGCGATGGCGAGGGCCTCGATGCCGCTCGGCACGCCCCGCAGAAGCAGGTAGGGCGGCAGACCCAGCATCATCACCAAACCGGTGGCCAGGCGCGAGACGAGGAAGCGCTCATGACGAAACCGCACGGCGGCGTCGTCGATCACCGACTCATGGACGAGACCCGCTAAACGGGTATCGATGAGGGACGCCAGGGCACCGTAGATACGCAATACCGACACGCACAGCGCGGATGGAGGCCTTACCGGCCCGTCCGACGCCCCTTGGTTCGACTTGAACTCGGGCTCGACCTGAACTCGACTGACCGAACCGTCGCAGAGCCGACTTAAGCGAGTCTTGCGAGGGGGGTGCCGCACGTCTCCACATGCTTTCCGGAAAGTAACCGCATCGTCCGAGACGGATGGCTCTCGCGGCGGCACGCCCGAAAAATCCGGTGACGCCCGGCTCCTGATCGTATCGGCCCCACAAAGCCGACGACGCTTTCGATCTCAGACCCAATAAAACGCCGTTCACCATCGCGACGAGTCGTGTCGACCGGCTCATGTCTGCTTTACCACTCGCGTGCGTTCCTGGAGTTCACGCTGTTCGACGCCGCCCCGTACGGACCCTGGACCGAGCCATGCTGTTCCTCATCCGTGCCGCCGTGGTGATCGGCGGCCTGTCCTACCTCGCGCTCCTGAGGGACCACCCGGACGCCGTGCCGACCCTCCCGGCGGTGTCGCCGCAGGCGCCGGCCCACGCTCTCGCGGCCGCCTTCGACGCGATGCCGGCGGAAACGCGCGAACAGCTGGTGCGCGAAGGGGTGGACGGCCTCGTCCGGCGCCTCGGCACGACCCGTCCGGCCTCCGCCGATACCTTGGCCGAGGCCGACCGGCAGCCGCCGTGGCGGGGCGTCGCGTCGCGGTAGCGCCCCGGCGGGGTCCGGTTGGCATTGCGGGGATCGTGCGGCTAAACCTGTCGTCGGGGGTATGACGACGGGGGCGCGGTCGGATGTTCGGATTCGGCATGGACTACGAAGGGCCGGCCTTCTGGCTGCCGCTGATCTGGTCGGGACTGCTCGCGCTCGCGGTGGCCATGTACGTGGTCATCGATGGATTCGACCTCGGCGTCGGCATCCTCTTCACCGCCGCTCGGAAGGGGAATTGGCGCGACCGGATGATGCTCTCCGTGGCGCCGATCTGGGACGGCAACGAGACGTGGCTGGTGCTCGGCGGCGGCGGCCTGTTCGCGGTGTTCAGCGTCGCCTACGCGATCCTGCTGCCGGCCCTCTACCTGCCGTTGATCCTCATGCTCATCGCGCTCATCTTCCGGGGCGTCGCCTTCGAGTTCCGGTTCAAGGCGGAACGTTCGCAGGCGCTGTGGGACTACGCCTTCCATTACGGCTCCCTGGTGGCGACCTTCGCGCAGGGACTGGTACTCGGTGCCTTCGTGCAGGGCTTCCAGACGGAGGGGCGCGGCTTCACCGGCGGGACCCTCGACTGGCTGACCCCGTTCAGCGTGATGACGGGGATCGGCCTCGTTTGCGGCTACGGGCTGCTCGGGGCCACCTGGTGCGTGATGAAGACCTCGGGCGAGCTCGAGATCTGGGCGCGCCGCAAGAGCCGGCAGTTTCTTCTCGCCACCGTCGCCTGCATGGCCATCGTCAGCGCCTGGGTGCCGTTCCTCGGCCTCGACATCCAGTGGCGTTGGGTGTCCTGGCCCAACATCCTCTACGTCGCGCCCGTGCCGGTGGTGACGGCCTTGGTGGCCTGGGGCATCCACCGCGCCCTCGCGGGAGGACGACATCTCGCGCCGTTCCTCCTCGCCATCGCGCTGTTCCTGCTCGGGTTCCTCGGCCTCGCCATCAGCCTGTTCCCCTACATCGTGCCGCCACGCATGACGATCTGGCAGGCCGCCAACGCCGTCAGCGCCCTGCAATTCGCCCTCGTCGGCTATGCCGTGGTCATGCCCTTGACCCTCGCCTACACGGCCTACGCCTACTGGGTGTTTCGCGGCAAAGTCGCCGAGGACATTCAGGCGGGGGGTTACGGACATTGAGGGACGCCGGACGCGGCGCCGACCCCGGCGGGAGCGGCTCGGAGGGTAACGAATCCTCGGGTGCGTCGGGGCGAAACCGGCGCATGCTGTGGTTCGTGGTGTTCTACGCGGTGAGTCTCATCTCGTTTACCGCCCTCGTCTATGCCCTGCGCTTCATCGTGCGCGGGTAGGTCCGATGGATACCTGGCGACGATCGCTTCGCGAAATGGACTTCGCTCGACACGATCGTACGCACCACTGAAACCTTCGCTTCATTCCCTCGTGCTACCCTTGGGTTGTGTGGATGCGGACACGGAGGTAGCGTGTGGTGGCTCGTCGGCGGCGCATCCTTTCGGCGATCGGCCTGCTCGTGCTTCGCTTGCCTACGCTCCGCCTGGGGCGCCTCGGGATCGCCCTCGGAATTCTCGCGCCGATCGGGATGCTTCTCGTGTCCGGGATCATGCTCCTCGACCTGCGCCGCGATGCCTGGAGCAAGGCCGAGCAGAATTCGAAGAACCTTCTCCAGGTTCTCGAACGCGACATCGCCCGCAACATCGAAATCATCGACCTGTCCCTCCAGGGCGTCATCGACAACCTGCGGGAACCCGGCGTCGCGCAGGCGACCCCGGAGATGCGGCAGCTCATCCTGTTCGACCGGGCCATCTCGGCGCGAGACATGGGCGTGATGCTCGTCCTCGACGAGCATGGCGAAAGCATCGTCGATTCCGGGGCCGTGCCGGCGCGCAAGCTCAACAATTCGGCGCGCGCCTACTTCCAGGCACACCGGGCGCGCGCCGATCTCGGCCTCGTGATCGACGGCCCCATCGTGTCGCAGCTTCTCGGAACCCAAGTCCTCGTCCTCAGCCGCCGCATCGACAAGCCGGACGGCTCGTTCGGCGGTGTCGTTCTGGGCTCGCTGAAGCTGACGTACTTCAGCGGGTTGTTCGAGGATATCGGTCTCGGGCGCCTCGGCACCATCGCGCTGTATCTGCGCGACGGCACACGCATCATGCGTTATCCGTTCGACGGAGACACCATCGGCAAGAGCTTCGCCGAGGTCCCGAACTTCGTTCGCTTCGTCCGCGAAGGACGCGGCAGCTTCGTCAGCCGCACATTCAGCGACGGGTTCGAACGGCATTACAGTTTCACGGGCATCGGCGATCATCCGATGCTCCTCAACGTCGCCCTGTCCCGCGACGAGGTCGAGGCCGAGTGGCGCGAGCACGCCCTCGTCCTCGGCCTCATCGTCCTCGTGCTGTGCGGCCTCACCGCCAGCCTCTCGCTGCTGTTCGGACGCGAGTTGCGCCGCCGCTCGGAGGCGCAGGCGGAGCTGGCCCGGCTGTCGCAGACGGATGCCCTCACGGGCCTGTCGAACCGGCGGCGCTTCGAGACGATGTTCGATCGCGCGTGGCGGAGTGCCGGGCGCACCGGCGAACCGCTGTCCCTGCTCGTGGTCGATGCCGACCATTTCAAGCGCTACAACGACCGCTACGGCCATGCGGTCGGCGACGAGGTGCTGATCGGGTTGGCGCGCTGCCTCGCAGCCAGCGTTCACCGTCCCGAGGATCTCGTCTTTCGTGTCGGCGGGGAGGAGTTCGTCCTGCTCCTGCCCGAAACGGACTCGGTGGGTGCCCTGCGGATCGCCGATCGCGTCCACGCGGAGATGGCGACGCTGACGGTCGAGGCGGCGTCCCTGGGCGCGGGTTCGGTCACCGTGAGCATCGGCACCGCGACCGTCGTGCCGACCCCCGGCGTCGGCAGCGCGACGGCCGATCTCTACAAACGCGCCGATATCGCGCTCTACGAGGCCAAGGCCGCCGGCCGCAACCAGACCCGCTGTGCTGCGCCTGACACGACGAGCCGGACGCGTCGTTCGAGCCCGCTCCGGGTGGTCGGCGCGCCCTGAGGAGACCGGCTCACGGAGAAGTACGGAGCACGTCCTACCCCCACAACTCCGGCGTCGGCGGGTGGATCAGGCTGCCGTCGAACACCAGGGCGGGGTCTCGGTCCCGCGCCAGAAGCAGCGGACCGTCGAGATCGACGAAGTCGGCGTGGTGCGCGAGCAGCATGGCGGGCGCCATGGCGAGCGATGTTCCGACCATGCAGCCGATCATCAGGGAGAAGCCGCGGGCGCGGGCCTCGTGCGCCAGCATCACCGCCTCGGTGAGGCCGCCGGCCTTGTCGAGCTTGATGTTGATGGCGTCGTAGCGGGTCGCCAGGGCGTCGAGGCCGGCGCGGTCGTGCAGGCTCTCGTCGGCGCAGATCGGGATCGGCCGCGGGATGGTGGCCAGGATCTCGTCCTCGCCCGCCGGCAGGGGCTGCTCGATGAGTTCGACTTGCGCCGCGACGCAAGCGGCGAGGTTCGCTTCCAGGGTGTCGGGCCGCCATGCCTCGTTGGCATCGACCACGAGGCGCGATCGGGGCGCCCCGCGGCGCACGGCGGCGATCCGGTCCGGGTCGCCCTCCCCCCCGAGCTTCACCTTGAGGAGCGGACGGGCGGCGGCCGCGCGGGCGGCGGCCTCCATGCTCTCCGGATCGCCGAGGCTGAGGGTGTAGGCGGTGGTGGCGACCTCGGGGGCACTGAGACCGGCGATCTCCCAGGCCGGGCGGCCGAGCTGCTTCGCCTCCAGGTCGAACAGGGCGCAATCGAGGGCGTTGCGGGCCGCGCCCGGCTTCATTGCGGTCAGCAGATCCGTCCGCGACGCCCCGGCCGCGATGGCATCGGCCTGCGCCAGGATGAGGTCACGCACGCTGTCCACGGTCTCGCCGTAGCGGGCGTACGGCACGCACTCGCCGCGTCCGACACGCCCCTCCGTATCCGTGATGGTGGCAAGGACCACGACGGCCTCCGTGCGGCTGCCGCGCGCGATGGTGAACGCCCCCGCGATGGGGAAGCGCTCGACGGCTGCGGTCAAGACCCGGCTCATGCGCTGGCCCCGGCCGGGAACTCGGCGACGAGGCGATCGACGATCTCCCCGACGCCGAAGCGCACGGGGTCGGTGGCCGGCAGGCCGTGCTCGCGGGCCAGATCGGTGAGCAGCGTCCGGGCGGCGCCCTCTTCCAGGCTCTGGGTGTTCACCGCGATCCCCACGGGGCGGATGTCGGGATTGGTGAGGCGTCCGAGTTGCACCGTAAGGTCGATGACCTCCCGGATCGTCGGCAGGGGATGCTGCACCCCCCGCATGGCGGTGCGGCTCGGCTCGTGGCAGACGATGAACGCGTCGGCCTGCGCTCCATGCAGCAGCCCGAGGCTGACGCCGGCGAAGGACGGGTGGAACAGGGAGCCCTGCCCTTCCAGAAGGTCCCAATGGTCGGGCGCGGCCGCCGGGGCGATCCACTCGACGGCGCCGGAGATGAAGTCCGCCACCACGGCGTCGATGGCGACGCCACGTCCCGAGATGAACACGCCGGTCTGGCCCGTAGCGCGGAAATCCGCGTCGAGGCCGCGATCCCGCATGCCGCGCTCGAGCGCCAGCACCGTGTACTTCTTGCCCACCGAGCAGTCGGTGCCGACGCTGAGCAGGCGCTTGCCGGGGCGCTTCGTGCCCTTGCCCGTGGCGAAAGTCTCGGAGGTGTGGCGCACGTCGTGGAGCTGGCGCCCGTTGGCCTCGGCCGCCGCCGCGATGGCCGGCACGGCGCCGAGGCGGGCGTGCAGCCCGCTGGCGATATCGAGGCCGGCCTCCAGCGCCGCGACGATCTCCGAGACCCAGTGGTCGGGCAGGACGCCCCCCGCGTTGGCGACACCGATCACCATCGTGCGGCAACCCTTCTCCACAGCTTGCGCGAGGGTGAGGTCGGGAATGCCGAGATCGGCGGCGCAGCCGGGCAGACGCATCTGGCCGACGCACCATTCGGGACGCCAATCCTTGATGCCGTAGGCGGTCTTGGCCGCCAGGGTGTCGGGTACGTCGCCGAGGAACATGAGGTAGGGCGTCTCGATCTGCATGCTCGTCCATCCCTGGGGCCGCGCGCCCGCGTCTTCAGCGTCGGTCCGCTATGCGCGAGGAATCCCGCGCTGCCAAATTCGCCTGCGACAAAGCAGGATCACGGCCACCGCATCGGTTTCATGACGGTCCCCGGCGGAGGGGGTTGCGGTCCGGAGCGATGTCGGGTGTGGTCGCGCATCGCCACGGAGAGACGACGCGCGTGAAGATGTACGGCAACTGGCGCTCGGCCGCCGCCTTCCGGGTGCGGATCGCCCTCAACCTCAAGGGCATCCCCTGCGAAGAGACCTTCATCGATCTCGATGCGGGCGACCAATTCAAGCCAGAGTTCCTGGCGATCAACCCGCAGGGCGCGGTGCCGGCCTTCTTCGACGGCGACGGGCCGCCCCTGACCCAGTCGCTCGCCATCCTCGACTATCTCGAGGACATCCACCCCGCCGTGCCGCTGCTGCCGGCCGATCCGCGCTCACGCGCCCGCGCCCGCTCGCTCGCCCAGGTGGTGGCCTGCGACACCCACCCACTCTATGTGCCCCGGGTGCGCAACTACCTCATGCAGGCCTACGACATCCCGAAGGACCGGATGATGGGCTTCGTGCGCCACTGGTTCGAGAGCGGGTTGAAGACCCTCGAGACTCGCCTGACCCGGGAGCCTGGGACCGGACGCTACGCGCAAGGCGACGCGGTGAGCCACGCCGACCTCTGCCTTGTCAGCCTCTGGGTCGGCACCGGCATCTTCGGAGTGGAGACCGCGCCCTACCCGACGGTTCGGCGCATCGCGGAGGATTGCCTGTCACAGGAGGCCTTCGCGCGGGCGCACCCCCTCCGCCAGCCCGGCGCGCCTGCCTGACGCATAATTTTCTTTGACCCGAACGGGCTCACCCCAAATATAAGCGTTCTAAGAATGGGCGGTGCCCCCGGCGCCACACGGCGTTCACGCTGGCTCGACATCCGCCCCCTTCCTTGACGAGACGCAGGACGACAAACGCATGGTACCGGGCGAATCCGTGGAAAACCTGCATCGCATCGTGGTCGTCGGCGGCGGCGCGGCGGGCCTTCAGCTGGCGACGAAGCTCGGCGACGCGCTGGGCAAGTCCGGCAAGGCCCACGTCACCCTCGTCGACCGCGCGCGCACCCATATCTGGAAGCCGCTGCTGCACGAGGTCGCCGCCGGCAGCCTCGATGTCGGCCACCACGCGGTGGATTACCTCCACCACGCCCACCGCCACCATTTCCGCTACCGCATCGGCCAGATGACCGGTCTCGACCGGGCGACGCACACGATCCAGCTCGCCGCGAGCCACGACGCGGAGGGGCGCGAGGTCACGCCCGTGCGGTCCATCGGCTACGACACCCTGGTGCTCGCGGTCGGCTCCACCACCAACGATTTCGGCACGCCGGGGGTGAAGGAGAACGCCATCGCCCTCGACACGCAGGACCAGGCGGTGCGCTTCCACCAGCGCCTCGTCAACGGCATGCTGCGCGCCCACACCCAGGTCGGCCCCGTGCGTCCGGGCCAGCTCCACGTTACGGTGATCGGCGCCGGCGCGACGGGCACCGAGCTCGCGGCCGAGCTGCATCGGACCACCCGCGACGTGGCCTCCACGGGCCTCGACCGGATCGACCCGGACAAAGACCTCAAGATCACCCTGGTGGAGGCGGCCTCCCGCATCCTGCCGGCGGTGCCCGAGCGCCTGTCGCAGGACGTGGTGCGCCTGCTCGACAAGATCGGCGTCGAAGTGCGGATCAACGCCCGCGTCACCGAGGTCCGGGCCGACGGCGTGCAACTCGCCGACGGGGGCTTCATTCCGTCCGAACTCGTGGTCTGGGCCGCCGGCGTGAAGGCGCCGCCGTTCCTGCACGACATCGGCGGCCTCGAGACCACGCGCAACAACCAGCTCGTGGTGACGCCATCCCTGCAGACCACGCGCGACCCAGACATCTTCGCCATCGGCGACTGCGCCTACCTCGTGGAGAAGGGCTCGGATACGCCGATCCCGCCCCGCGCCCAGGCGGCGCATCAGCAGGCGAGCCATCTCATCAAGCTCATTCCCGCCAAGATCGCCGGCAAGCCGTTGAAGCCGTTCAAGTACCGCGACTTCGGCTCGCTGGTGTCCCTCGGCGAATACTCGACGGTGGGCAGCCTGATGGGCTTCGTGCGGGGCAAGAACATGTTCATCGCCGGGCTGTTCGCCCGGATGATGTACCGCTCGCTGTACAAGATGCACGAGCAGGCCCTGCACGGCACCGTGAAGACCGCCCTCGACGCCGTCGCCCGCGCGCTGACCCGCCGTACGGAATCGCGGGTGAAACTGCACTGAGGGTTTTTGGCTGATACGGTTTCCGGGTGACGACTTCGGTCGGTATTCACGCGACGTGCCCCCTCTCCTGGAAGGAGAGGGGGACCCGCGCGCCGGCACCCGAACGATCGAGCCGGAAACAGGATCAGCGAAGATATTCAACCGTAGGCCGCCGCCGGCTCGGGTCCGGTGCGCGACGAGGACACCATGATCGACATCATCCAGGCTCTTCAGCAGCGTAACCCGACGCTCGGCCCCTACGTGCTGGTGTTGCGGTCGGACTCCCGCGCCCGCGACGCCTCCGATCCGACCCGGCTCGCGCCGGAGGCCGAGGCCTGGATCGCCGAACACGCGCCCGGCGCGAAGTTCTCCCAGGAGACGGTGCTGCTCGCCCCCTATCCGGGCGCGATGCCGGCCGACCAAGTGGTCGCCGTGATGGCGTTCGCCGACGCGCGCCAGCTCGCGGCCTTCGCCACCCAGTGGACCGCCGATCCGGAGCCGCCCGAGGACGACGAGGCCGCCTGATGCGCCGCGTCAGAAGTGGCTGAAGGAGGCCGCCGCGTAGGTCTTTCGCGCGCCATCCGCGGCTTCGAAGACGGGGGGCCCGTCCCCGGCCAAGACCGTACCGATGGGGTGGAGGGGGATGCCGACGGCTTCCGCCCCGGCGCGAATCGCCGCAAGGCTTTCGGGTGGAACCGCGCAGAGGATCTCGTAATCGTCTCCCCCGGTGACGATCGTATCCATCATGTCCGGCGCGTGCGCTGCGGCGCTTGCAGCAGCTTGAGAGAGCGGAACGTCGGCGAGACGGACAAGGGCGCAGCGCCCCTCCCCCTTCAGCATCTTGGCGAGATCCCCCGCGAGCCCGTCCGAGATGTCCATGGCGGCGCGGGCGTGCCGCCGCAGGACCGGTGCGAGGCCGAGGCGCGGGCGCGGATGTCGGTAGCGGGCGACCAGGGCGGCGCGATCCGCCGCGCCGATGGCATCGCCCCAATCCGGCAGGGGTGAACGGCACAGGGGCAGGCCGAGGGCGGCGTCGCCGATGGTACCGCTGACGCAGAGCACGTCGCCGATCGCCGCCGTCATCCGCCGCACCATGGTGCCGGCGGGCACTTCGCCCAGCGCAGTGACGCCCACCGACAGGGGCCCGGCGGCCCGGACCGTGTCGCCGCCCAGCAGCGCGCCGCCGAACGCCGACAGGGCGTCGCCGAGGCCTGTGGCGAAGGCGGCGAGCCACGCCTCCGTCCAATCGTCGGGCAAGGCCAGGGTCAGGAGAATGCCGCGCGGAGCCGCCCCCTTGGCGGCCAAATCCGAAAAGTTCACCCCGACGGCCTTGCGGGCGATGGAGGACGGTGGATCGTCGGGGAAGAAGTGCACACCGGCCACGATGGCGTCGGCGGTCAGCACGAGGTCGTGGCCGGGGGTCGGCGTCAGGGTGGCGGCGTCGTCGCGCATCCCGTCTGCGCCGGGGCCGGCCAGCGGCGCGAAGTAACGCGCGATCAGCCCGTCCTCGGTGGGACGGTCGCGGCTCACGCCCGGCCCGAACCGGGCAGGCTGGAACCCGGCAGACCAGCAAATTCCTGGCCCCGGACCTCGCGGGCCACCTTGTCGAGGACGGCGTTGACCATGCCGGGCTCGTCGCCGCCATAGAAGCTGTGGGCGACATCGACGTATTCGGAGATGGCGGCACGGGCCGGCACGTCGCGGCGGTGCATGAGCTCATAGGCCCCGGCGCGCAGGATCGCGCGCAGGACCATCTCGATGCGCTTCAGGGGCCAGCCCTGCGACAGGGCGTTGTCGAGCATCGGATCGATGGCGCGCTGCTCCTCGACCACGCCGCGCAGGAGATCGCGGAAGAAGGCGATCTCGGCCGGCGGGTGCTCGACACCGTCGACGGTCTGGCCGATCCAGAAGGTCTCGAACTCGGCCACTGCCTCGATGACGCCCTTGCCGGAAATCTCCATCTCGTAGAGCGCCTGCACCACGGAGAGGCGCGCGCCGCTGCGCTCGATGACTTTGGCCATGGGGCTCAATCCTCTCCGACGGGCGCGGCCGCGGCGGCCCGCTTCAGGGCCAGCACCGCCAGCGCCGCCTCGGCGGCACCGCCGCCCTTGTTCAGTTCGGACACGCGGGCGCGGGCGAAGGCCTGCGCCTCCGTCTCCACCGTCAGGATGCCGTTGCCCAGCGGCAGCAACCGGGCGACGGAGAGGTCCATGAGGGCGCGCGCGCTCTCGTTCGCGACGATGTCGTAATGTCCGGTCTCGCCCCGGATGACGCAGCCCAGCGCCACGGCGGCGTCGTAGGGCTGGCCGGCGCGGGCGGCGGCCTCGACCAGGATGGCGATGGCGGCAGGGATTTCGAGGGCGCCCGGCACGGTCACCACCGTCGTCTCCGCCTCGGCCGCGTCGAGGGTGGCACGCGCGCCCGCCAGCATCGCATCGGCGAGTTCGTCGTAGTAGCGGGCCTCGACCACGAGGACGCGGGCGCCCCGGACGATGGCGGGCGACGGGCGGGGGACGTGCTGGGTCGAAACCATCGTGGGGCCTTGTGGATGCGCGGCGCGGGAGCGGACTTTTCGTGCGTCTCGACGTTGCCGCCCTGGATCGGCCGGGTTGTCCCGGCTCGCGCGTCGAGCCCGTGCCGTAGCCTGCCCGATCGGAAGGGCCGAGCGATAGACCGAAGGCGCCCGGCCGACAAGCGGCTCCCCGGCGGAGGGCTTCAGCGGGTCAGGGCGCCTTGCGCCTCCGTGAGGCGCGCGGCGTAGCGGGCGATGAGATCGACCTCGAGGTTGAGGGCATCGCCCTGGCGCCGCTGGCCCCACGTCGTCACTGCCAGGGTGTGGGGGATGAGGAGGACGGAGAAGAGATCGTCGGCAACCGTGTTGACCGTCAGCGAGGTGCCGTCGAGGCAGACCGAACCCTTCTGGGCGATGAAGCGCGACAGGCCGGCCGGAGCCCGCAGGGTGAAGCGGTCGCTCGGCGCCCATTGCGGATCGCCGGTACCCCCGGTGACGGAGTCGCGGGCGACGATCTCGGCACGGCCATCGACATGCCCGGTGACGAGGTGGCCGCCGAGTTCGTCGCCGATCTTCAGGGAGCGTTCGAGGTTGACCCGCGTGCCCGCGACCCAGGTGCCGACGGTGGTCAGCGCCAGGGTCTCGGCGGCGGCGTCGACGCTGAATTCGCATCCCCCCGCCACCGGGTCCACGGCGACCGCCGTCAGGCACGGGCCGGAGCAGGCGATGGAGGCGCCCAGCGCGATGGTGGCCGGATCGTAGGCGGAGCGGATGCGGATGCGGCGCAGGCGGTCGTCCCCCGATACGCCGACGACCTCTCCCACATCGGTGACGAGACCGGTGAACATCTAGACGCTCCGCTCATACGTTATCGCGCGATCGGGACCGAACGCGCGCGCTTCGACGGGCTTCAGATGGCCCTTCTCCAGGCTGGATGCGAGGTGCGGCCCGATGGCCGGCAGGCCGCCCGTCCCGAGGGCCGTGGGTCCGGTGATCAGGGTGCAGACATCGATGAGGTCGGCGCGCGCCAGGGCATCGGCGAGGCGGGGGCCGCCCTCGCAGCACAGGCGGGTGAAGCCGCGCTCGGCCAAGGCTTCCAGGGCAGCGGGCAGATCGACCCGCCCGGCCGCATCGGCGGCGACGCCGATCACCTCGACGCCGAACGAAACGAGCATCCGCTTCACATGGGCGGGCGCGTTGCGGGTGGTGACCACGAGGGTGGGAATGTCGCGCGCGCCTCGAACGAGGTGGCTCGACGGCTGGAGCCGCAGGCTCGAATCGAGGACGACGCGCAGGGGCGAGCGCCGGGACAGGCCGGGCAGGCGCACGGTGAGCGACGGGTCGTCGGCCCGGGCCGTGCCGATGCCGACGAGGATCGCGTCGGCATGTGCCCGCCACAGGTGGACGGCGCCGTCGGCGATTGCGCCGGTGATGCGCAGGCGCTGGTCCGGCGCCCCGGCGGCGAAGCCGTCCCGGGTCCGGGCGAGCTTGAGGTGCAGGCTCGGCCGCCCGAGGGTCACGCGGGTGACGTGGCCGCGATGGTCGCGGGCCGCCTCCTCCCGCAGGACGTCCGTCGCGACGGCGATCCCGGCCTCGCGCAGGAGGGCGTGTCCCCGTCCGGCGACGCGCGGATCGGGGTCTTCGAGGGCAGTCACCACGCGGGCGATCCCGGACGCCAGGATGGCGTCGGTGCAGGGCGGGGTGCGGCCGTGATGCGAGCACGGCTCCAGGGTGACGTAGAGGGTGGCGCCGCGCGCGGCCGCGCCCGCCATGGCGAGGGCCTGAGGTTCGGCATGGGGCCGCCCGCCGGCCTCGGTCACGCCCTGTCCGACGATGCGCCCGTCCGCGACCACGACGGCGCCGACGGAGGGGTTGGGCCAGGTCCGCCCGAGATTGCGGTGGCCGAGGGCCAGGGCCAGCCGCATGTAGGCGGTGTCGCGCGCGCTCATGGTCGCGGACGGGGCTTGGCGCGCAGGGGCGTCACCGTGCTGTCGGACTCCTCGCCCTGAGCGGCCCCGGGTGGCGCCTCGGCCAAGGTACCCAGGAGCGCCTTGAAGTCGCTGGCCTCGCGGAAGTTCTTATAGACGGAGGCGAAGCGCACATACGCGACGTCGTCGAGCCCCTTCAGCCCCTCCATCACCAGTTCGCCGATGGATTCCGTGGTGATCTCGCCCTCGCCGCCGCTCTCGAGCTGCCGGGTGATGCCGCTGACGAGGCGCTCGACGCGTTCCGGGTCGACGGCGCGCTTGCGCAGGGCCACGCCGATGGAGCGCTCGAGCTTGTCCCGGTCGAACGTCACCCGCTTACCCGAGCGCTTGAGCACCGTGAGTTCGCGCAGTTGCACCCGCTCGAAGGTGGTGAAGCGGCCGCCGCAATCCGGGCAGACCCGGCGCCGCCGGATGGCGTCGTCGGTGGGGCGCGAATCCTTCACCTGGGTGTCGGGGCCGCTGCAATAGGGACAGCGCATCGGGCGGACACCTGTGCGGGGAGCGGGGAAGAACGAGAAACGGCCGCGCACCCTCCGGTCCGCGGCCGTCTCCCTTAGCGTGTTGCGGTGCACGCGTTAAGCGCGAACACCGCCTGGTCTCAGGCGTAGATCGGGAACCGGTCGGTGAGGGCGTGAACCTTCTGCTTCACGGCCGCCTCGATCTCGGCATCGCCCGCTTCGCCCTTGGCGACCAAGCCGTCGAGGACTTCCACGATGAAGCCGCCGATCTGCTTGAACTCGGCGACGCCGAAGCCGCGCGAGGTGCCGGCCGGGGTGCCCAGCCGAATGCCCGACGTGATGGTGGGCTTGGCCGGATCGAACGGGACGCCGTTCTTGTTGCAGGTGATGTCGGCGCGGCTGAGCGCCGCTTCCGCCGCCTTGCCGGTGAGGCCCTTCTTCTGCAGGTCGACGAGCATGAGGTGGTTGTCGGTGCCGCCCGAGGTGATGTCGTAGCCGCCCGACATCAGGGTGTCGGCCAGCGCCTTGGCGTTCTCGATGACCTGACGGGCGTAGATCTTGAACTCGGGCTTGAGGGCCTCGCCGAAGGCGACCGCCTTGCCGGCGATGACGTGCATGAGCGGGCCGCCCTGGAGACCGGGGAAGATCGCCGAGTTGAACTTCTTGGCGAGCGCCTCGTCGTTCGTCAGGATCATGCCGCCGCGCGGGCCGCGCAGGGTCTTGTGGGTCGTGGTGGTGGCGACGTGCGCGTGCGGGAACGGCGACGGGTGCACCCCGGCGGCGACGAGGCCGGCGAAGTGGGCCATGTCGACGAAGAAGTACGCACCGACGGCATCGGCGATCTCACGGAACTTGGCGAAGTCCCAATGACGGGGATAGCCGGAGCCACCCGCGATGATCACCTTGGGCTTGTGCTCGTGGGCGAGCGCCTCGACCTGCTCCATGTCGATGCGCTGGTCGTCGCGGCGCACGGTGTAGGAGACGGGCTTGAACCACTTGCCCGACACGTTCGGGGGGGCGCCGTGGGTGAGGTGGCCGCCGGCGGCGAGATCGAGGCCGAGGAACGTATCGCCCGGCTGCATGAGGGCCATGAACACGCCCTGGTTCGCCTGGGAGCCGGAATTCGGCTGCACGTTGGCGAAGCCACAATCGAACAGGCGCTTGGCGCGCTCGATGGCGAGGTTCTCGGCGATGTCGACGAACTGACAGCCGCCGTAATAGCGGCGACCCGGATAGCCCTCGGCGTACTTGTTGGTGAGGACCGACCCCTGAGCCTCGAGCACCGCCTTGGAGACGATGTTCTCGGAGGCGATCAGCTCGATCTCGTGCTGCTGACGACCGAGTTCCTGACCGACGGCGGCGGCCACTTCCGGATCGGCGTCGGCGAGCGACGCGTTGAAGAACGAATTCGAGAAGTGCTTGTCGGCAACGGTACCGGCGCTCATGGATGGCCTCGATTGTTGAACGGGCGAAGGCGTCCGTTATCCGCTGGCGTTACGGCGGGCGGACGCTCGATGCGCATTTTATTACACGGGCGGCGGGATCGGGCCAAGCGCAGCTAATTTGCGGTGTCCTACAAAAAAACTTTCACGCGCTCTCTGAAACGAAGGCACGAAGGCCTGGAACAAACCGTGCCGCCACTCCGGCGATGCCAAACCGGAACGATCGTCACGCGATAAAACACTCATAAGTTGTATTTTCCGAGATGGTATGGGAATAAGGACCTACATCGATTCGGAGGTACGCATGATGTCGCGGCAGTTCCAGATTGCTCTCCACCGATGCGAGGTCGCTGCCATCCGCTTGCGACTGGCTCTACTTCGAAGCGCCTACGATGCCGTGAAGGCCGGGTTCAACGCCAGCCAGTCTCGCGACGAGAGAGGGCGGTGGAATGGTGGAGGAGGCGGATCTGGCATCGTCGTCGTTCGACGCGACCGGACCGGTCATCCGAAGATCGATCTGACGTCCGATCGCCTCGTGGAGGTCATGAAGGAAGTCGTCGCCAATGTCGGGACCGGAAGGGGGCCTCTCTACGGAACGGCCATCCACACCGAGGCAGCAAGACTCATCAGAGAGTCCGATTTTCCTGGGATAGGCCGGCGCGGAGTCGAACAGAGTTTCAGTCTCGGCGACACCGTGCGGTATGGCCTCGATGGCAGCATCAGGACGGATATTGTTCTCCGCGACGGTCGAACGAATGCCGCGCCCATCTTGGCGGTATGGGATGTCAAGACCGGTGGCGCGAAGCTCACCCCGGAACGCGCAGCACAGATCCGACAGCATCTCGGCGTTGGCGACGACGTCCCTATCGTCGAGCTGCACATCTCGAAGGGACTCGACGCGAAAAGCTACATCTACGCGATGGTTAGTTAATTCTCAATCATAGGGCCGAACCCATGAGCATGGATCTTTACGTTTTCTATGACGGCCAGTTTCCGAACCTTGTCGAATGGCAAAAAACCATCGACGGATTTGGGTTCGACTTGAAATTCTCCCGAGATCAGATCCTCATAGGGGAAGGGGGCCTGATCAAAGCAAAATGGAAAACCCGTGATGCTTCGTTCGAATTTCGACCGTGCGATTTCGACAAACTCACGGAAACCTACGACGATATCGACTTTGGTAGAAGGTGGAGCACCGCTTATGCCTTCTATTGGTCCGGTTTACCCGAATGCGTCGCCGCCTATATCGCTGCCGTGACACTCGCCCAGATGCGTGACGGCGTCGTATTCGATCCCCAGGACAGTCTTATCCTCCGGGACCAAGAGGCGATACGCATGGCACGCGAGAACGAACTTCTGCTACCGAAGATCGAGGCTTCCCTACGCCATTGAGAACTGTTTTCGCGAAGTGACTTTGTGCTCGTCCCAGCCTCACACGAGCCAAATGTCCTGAATCGGCCGGGATCGACAAGCAAACACAACAGACAGGATGCCGTCATCCGGGACGGGGCCCTATGGCACCCGCCCCGGAAAAGATCAGGGACTCGAGAAGCCGATCCCCTTTCGCTGCCTCAGTTCTCCTCGTCGCCCGGCTCGAAGCTCGGCACCTGTTCGGCGCTGGCCACGGGGGTCGGGGCCGAGAGGGTCGAGGGCACGTTCACGCCGTCGCGCTTGTAGATGTCGTCGCGGAACTGCACCGAGCCGTCCGGGGTCGCCCAGGCGGTGATGTAGGTCCAGTAGACCGGCACGGGAGTGCTGAGGGTGGCGTCCACCCGCTTGCCGCTCTCGATGGCCTGCTCGACCTGGTCGCGGCCCCAGCCGGGCGTGTCCTTGAGGAGCCAGGTGATGTACTCGCGCACGTTCTGCACGCGCACGCAGCCCGACGAGATGAAGCGGAAGTCGTCGCCGTAGACACCCTTCGAGTTGGTGTCGTGCATGAACACCCCGTGCGGGTTCGGAATGTTGATCCGCACGATGCCCATGGAGTTGAAGTCGGCACCCGAATCCTGGCGATAGCGGTAGCGCGTGCCCTCGTCCGAATTCCAGTTCACCGAGGCCGGGGAGATCTCGGTCTCACCGGTGAAGATGCGGATCTTGTTGTCGGTGAGGTAGTTCGGATCCTTCTGCATCTTGGGGATGAGGTCCTTCTTCACGATGGAAGCCGGGACCGTCCAGAAGGGGTTGAAATTGATCTGCGTCGCCTTGGTGTTCATGATCGGCGACTGGCGGTCGATCTTGCCGACGCCGGCGGCGTGCAGGGTCACGACCTGGCCGTTCTCCACGGTCTGGACCAGGGCGGCGGGGATGTTGGTGATGACGAAGCGGTTGCCGAGGTTGCCCGCGTAGGAGCGCAGGCGCACCACGTTGATTTCGAGCTGGTGCAGGCGAATATCGGCCGGCACGTTCATGGCCTGCTGGGTCGCCATGCTCATGGCACCGGTCTGGCTGAGGCCGTGGCGGGCCTGGAAACGCTTCACGCCGGCCGACACGTAGGAATCGTAGACGCCCGAGCCGCCGGACGCCGAATCGAGGTCGCCGGAGATGATCAGGCGCTGACGCACGGCGCTCACGGCCGGGCCCTTGGAGCCGATGCGCAGGCGGTCGGCCCCCGAGACCGGCTTCCAGCCACCCCGGTTCACGATATCCCGGTAGCGCTCGATGGTCTGCTCCGAAGCGGCGATCGTCTGCGGCGACAGGATCGGCGTCGAGGAGCGCTGCACCTGCATGGTGGTCGGCGCGGCGTAGTCCTGCGCCCACTCGGCCTGAGCGTAGCCGCTGGGCTCACGGGCGGAGGCGGACTGAGCCATGAAGGCCACGGACGCGGCGAGGGCGAGGCCGAGGGACCTGTGGAGGCCGGAAGACCTGGGATGGAGAGCCTGTTTCAGCATCGGGCGAACTCTGATCTGACGTAGGGTGCGGCGTGCGGTGCCCGGCCGCCGGCGCATGACGCCGTGTCCGAAGCACCCCTTGCCGCGAACGTGTCGGGGTGCGGTTAAGAACTCATGGCGTCCGGGCTACAATATGGCGCTGCGGGACTTTGCGATGACTTCCGCGCGGGCGTATCGCCCCCGCCACAGGACCGGTGCAGGCACGAATCGGGCCTACGGACCGCTCGGGCATCGCCGAAGCACCGCATCGGGCCGGGGAGGATCGGAGGCAGACAGGCCGCGCCACTCTCCGCAAGTCTCCGACACAGCTCGCTTTTTTCGAAGCACGCGATGGTTCCGGGGCGCCTCCGCGACGGCGCCGTCGTGGACCGGTCGCCCGGGGAATCACCGCAGGGTGTGGGCACGCCGAAGAAGTGCCCTTGCGCACGATCGATTTGCGCGCATGGTCGTCCTGCCTCGGCCGTCCCCGACCGGACCCCGCCATCTCGTCCTACCGCCCGACCCAACGGACCCCTGCGATGAATCAAACCGCCCGCACCGCCCTGCGCTTCGCTCTCGTGGCCTCCGCCCTCGGTCTCGTGCCGCAGGCGCGCGCCGCCGAGCCCATCACGGCCGGGACTTTGCGGATCGAGACACCGTGGATGCGGGCGACGCCGGGGGGCGCCAAGGTCGCGGGCGGCTACGTTCGCGTCACCAACACCGGTACCCAGGCCGACAGGCTCACGGGGGCGGCCATCACCACCGCGGGCCGGGGGGCGATCCATTCCATGACCATGGCGGGCAACGTCATGAAGATGGCGGCCGTGCCGGACGGGTTGCCCATCGCACCCGGCCAGACCCTGGAACTGAAGCCCGGCGGTCTTCACTTGATGTTCGAGGATCTCAAGTCCGCCCCGACGGTCGGTGAGCCCGTCTCCGGCACCCTGACCTTCGAACGCGCCGGGACCGTCCCGGTCACCTTCTCGGTCGCGCCCATCGGCGCGACGAGCCCGAACGCGACCGCCCCCGGCGCCCCGGCCGCGCAGCACCACCACTGAAACCGGCGACGTCTGGATTCCGATGGGCCACACCAGGGGCAACCTGGATATCGGCTTGGAAACCCGCGTCCGATCAAGGCACTAACCCGGGCGCGTTGGCACGCCGCCGCGAACCCGATTAGACCCCCCGAATGAGCCTTTCCGCAGCCATAGAGCCGCACACACAGACCGCGATCCATCCCGACATCCATGTCGGGCGCGACGGCTGGCTGTTCCTCACGGGGGGCAGCAACGCCGTCCAGGCGCAGTACGGCGCGCCCGGATTTCCCCGGGGGAAGCTGTGGCGCTGGCGTCGCCTCCTCGAGGCTCGGACCCGGCGCCTGGAGAAGATGGGGATTCGCTACGCCCACGTCGTCGCCCCCGAAAAGCTCGCCATCCACGGCCACGCCTTCGACGGCCTCGCCCTCGACCCCGACCGCGCGCCGGCCGTGCGCCTGGAACGCTGGTTGCGCCTGTCGCCGGCCCGTCGAACCTATGTCGATCTCGTACCGCCGTTCCGGGTGCGGGCCCGGGACACGGCGCTCTATCGCCACACGGACACCCACTGGACCTTCGCGGGGGGCTGGCTCGCCTATGCGGAGATCTGCCGGAGCCTCGGGGTGCGTCCGCGCTACGACATCGCCCAGCGCCGCATCGGCACGCCCCAGGTCTATGGCGGCGATCTCGGTTCGAAGTTCACGCCGGTCCGCTGCGAAGTCGCCGAGCCGTGCCTGTTCGAGAGCGCGGCCCGGAGGGTCCACGCCAACGCGCTGATCACGGCGTTCGAGCAGGAGGGCCGGGGGCGCGACGCGCATATCGGCACCCACGCGATCTTCCGCAACGCGTCACCCGGGGCCGATCCACGCCGCCTCGTCCTGTTCGGGGATTCGTACGCGCATCATACGCCCAACGGCGCCACCGGCACCCTGACGCCGCTCTTCGCCGACACGTTCCGGGAGGTGCATGTGCTGTGGTCGACGAGCATCGACTGGAACACCATCGCGCGGGTCCGCCCCGATTTCGTCGTTTCGGAAATCGCCGAACGCTTCATGGTCGACGTGCCCCAGGCCGGCTTCGACATCGACAAGCTCGCGGCCCTGGCCCTGGCGCGCAAGGGCTTCTGACCAACGGGAATAGGGTTCCGGTGAACGAAAACGGCCGGGATCGGGTCCCGGCCGCTTCGAAGGCTGCGTCTCAGTACAGGCCGCCGGCCTGAGCGGCACGGTCCGCGTCCGGCGGAGCGCCGCCGCTGGGCGGGGCGTTGCTGGGCGCCGCGACGTAGGCATCGGGCGGCGCGGTACCGGGCTTGAACGCCTCGAGGATCGTGCCGGGGCCTTCGCCGGAGCCGGCACGCATGCCGGACGAAGCCGAAACGCGGATGAGCTTGATCCCGGGCGGGACGCGGAACGGCGTGGGCGGCTTGTCCTTGAGGGCCTGCTTCAGGAAGTCGAGGGCGATGGGGGCCGAGAGGCCGCCGCCCGTGGCGCGGTCGCCGAGCGAGCGCGGCTTGTCGAAGCCGATATAGACGCCGACGGCGAGATCCGGGGAGAAGCCGACGAACCACGCATCCTTGGCGTCGTTGGTGGTTCCGGTCTTGCCGGCGAGCGGCTTGCCGACCTGCTTCAGGATGGTGGCGGTGCCGCGCTGGACCACCCCTTCCATGATCGAGACCATCTGATAGGCGGTGAGCGGATCGAGGACCTGCTCGGAATCGTCCACGAGCTTCGGCTCGTCCTGGCCGGACCACTTCTCCGCGTCGCAGCCGAGGCACTTGCGGGCGTCGTGCTTGTAGATGGTCTCGCCGACCCGGTCCTGGATGCGGTCGATGAGGGTCGGACGGATACGCCGGCCGCCATTGGCGAGCATCGAGTAGGCGGTCACCATGCGCATGACCGTGGTCTCGCCGGCGCCGAGCGACATCGGCAACACCGGCAGCATGTCGTCGTAGACGCCGAAGCGGCGGGCGTACTCGGCGATGAGCGGCATGCCGACGTCCTTCGCCAGCCGCACGGTCATCAGGTTCTTCGAGTGCTCGATGCCGTAGCGGAGGGTGTGCGGGCCGCCGGACTTGCCGTCGTAGTTCGACGGGGTCCAGGCCTCCTGGCCGGGGCCGGCCTCGATGGTAATGGGCGAATCCTGGACGATCGAGGACGGCGTGTAGCCGTTGTCGAGGGCCGCCGAGTAGACGATCGGCTTGAACGACGAGCCCGGCTGGCGCATCGCCTGCGTCGCCCGGTTGAACTGGCTCTCGTCGTAGGAGAACCCGCCCACCATGGCGTGGACGCGGCCCGTGTAGGGGTCCATGGCCACGATGGCGCCGGAGACTTCCGGACGCTGGCGCAGGCGGTAGGCCCCGCGGCCGCCGTCGATCGCCTCGACGTAGATCACGTCGCCCGCACTGAGGGCGGCGGCGGGCGAGCGGCCGGTCCAGCGCGTCCCCTCGGCCGCGATGGTGCCGGTCTCCCGATCCTTCGAGACCTGGCCCGAAGCCTCGCGCCGGGGCTGGAGGCCGATCTGCGCGGCACCCCCGGTGGTGCTCAGTACCACGGCGAGGCGCCAGGGCTGCACGTCGCCGAGACCCGGAACCTCGGCTACGGCCAAGCCCCAGTCGCGGCCGACGAGGTCGACCTTGGCCTGGGCCCCGCGCCAGCCATGGGACTGGTCGTAGCGGATCAGGCCGTCGACGAGGGATTTGCGGGCCCAGGCCTGCATCTTCGGGTCGAGGGTCGCCCGGACGGAGAGGCCGCCCTCGTAGAGCTTCTTCTCGCCGTAACGCTCGGCGATCTCGCGGCGGACCTCTTCGGTGAAGTAGTTGGCGTTGGCGGCGTTGGCGAAGGCGACGCGCGGGTTGACGCCGAGCGGCATCTTGCGGGCGGCGTCGCCCTCCTCCTTGGTGATGTACCCGTTCTGGGCCATCAGGCCGATGATCTCGTTGCGCCGGTCGAGGGCCTTCTGGGTCTGGCGATAGGGGTGGTAGTTGTTCGGCCCCTTCGGCAGGGCGGCGAGGTAGGCCGCCTCGTTGATGGTCAGTTCGTGGACGGACTTGCCGAAGTAGTCCAGCGCCGCCGCCGCGACGCCGTGCAGATTGCGCCCGGGCACGATGGTGCCGAGGAAGATCTCGTTGAGGTAGAGTTCGAGGATCTTGTCCTTCGAGTAGGCGGCCTCGATCCGGAAGGCGATGAGCGCCTCCTTGGCCTTGCGCTCGAAGGTCTGCTCGGGGCTGAGCAGGAAGTTCTTCGCCACCTGCTGGGTGATGGTCGAGGCGCCCTGCTTCTTGCCGCTCTTGAAGTTGGTCAGCGCGGCGCGGACCAGCCCTTCCGGATCGACGCCGCCGTGCTTGTAGAAGTTCTTGTCCTCGGCCGAGAGGAAGGCCGCGACGACGATCTTCGGCATGGCCTGGATCGGCAGATAGAGACGGCGCTCGGTGGCGTACTCGGCGAGCAGCGAGCCGTCGGCGGCATGCACCCGGCTCATCACCGGCGGCTCGTAATTGGCGAGCGCCGCGTGGTCCGGCAGGTCCTGGCTGTACTTCCAGTAGAAGAACGCCCCGGCGGCCGAGGCGACCACGAACAGCATCGCACCGATGCTGAACAGGAAGCCGAAGAAACGAAGGATGATGCGCATCCGGGTCCCGTTCGTCGCTGGATCTGCCACCGGTCCGGCCTGGACACGGCTTGCCGCTCGCGGCAGCGGGCATGAGGAAGGGCGGCGTTCGCTTGGGGCTACCCGCGCGGCCGTTCCCGTCGAAGTCGCGACGTCGGTTGGACCGGGGCGCCGTGAGCCCCGGTTTCACTCTCATTCTATGGTGAAACTGGGGCGATTGCCGCCGAACGCCGGGGCGGGTTCGGCCGGGTCAGGGAGGTCCGGTTGCCGAAGAATGCGTCGATGGCCTTGGCCATTCCGCCGGTGACGTCGGCGCGCCAGGCCTCCGACTGGAGGAGATCGAGGTCGCGCTTGCTCGACAGGTAGCCGAGCTCCACCAGCACGGACGGCACGTCGGGCGAGCGCAGGACCATGAAGCCGGCCTCGCGGTGGGGCTTGGGGCTCATCTCCATGACGGGGCCGAGCTGGGCCATCAGGCCTTTGGCGAAGCCCGACGAGAAGGTGCGGGTCTCGCGCAGGGTGAGTTCCTGGAGGATGTCGGCGACGTGCCCCGGCCCCTCGTTCGACTCCGTGCCGGCGGCGGCGTCGGCCTTGTTCTCGCGCTCGGCGAGGCGGGCCGATTCGGCGTCCGTGGCCTTCTCCGAGCCGGTGTAGATGGTCGCACCCCGCACCTGTGGGGCGGACTGGATCGAATCGGCGTGGATCGAGACGAACAGGTCGGCCTTCGCGTCGCGGGCGATGCGCACCCGCTCGGAGAGCGGCACGAACACGTCGCGGTCGCGGGTCATCCGCACCCGGTAGCGTCCGCCCAATTCGAGGCGGGCGACGAGGGCCTGCGCGAAGCCGAACACGATGTCCTTCTCGAACACGCCCGTGACCGCGATGGCGCCGGGATCGGTACCGCCGTGGCCCGCATCGACCATGATGAGCGGGCGGGCATCCGTCGCCTCGGGCGGAGCCACGGCCTTGCGCGCCTGGGGTGCCGGATCGCTCGCCACCGCAGCGCGCTTGAAGCCTTCGCGGTCGCTGCGGTGGAACTCCACGGTCAGGAGCACGGCCCCGTCGCGGGCGCGGGTCACCGTCTCGATCTTTCCGACGGTGGCGGGCTGGGCGAGGTCGACGACGATGCGCGAGCGTCCGGGTGCGAACAGGCCGTAGCGGAACGAGGCGACCACACCCTCGCGCTTGCGCCCGGTCTCCGTGCCGAGCTGAAAGTTGACCTCCGCCAGATCGATCACGGCGCGGTCGGGCCGCTCCATCACGAAGGCGCGGGCCTCGATGGCCTTCGAAAGGGTCAGGGTGAGTTTGGTGATGCCGGGACCGCCGCTCGACAGGTCCGCCGCGATGGCGACCGCCGCCGACGCGCGGACGGACTTGTCGCCGTCCTGGGCCCGCGCGGAGGGACTGGCGGTCAGCGCGAGGCTCGCCGCGAGGACGATCGACCGAAGCAGGCGGTGGGATGCGAACATGGGTCCGGCGTTCCGGTTCCTGATGGCGTCCGGTTAAGCGATACGGCCGGGATGGTTAACTGTTCCTTGTGCCACGCCGTCGGTTGGCATGGGGTTGTGGCCGGCGCGCGACATCCGCGCGGGCCATGATCGTCACGAGCTCGCGCCTCACCGACGCGAACAGCGCTTCGGCGGCGCGGCGAGCGCGGCCCTGATCGTTCGCAAGTCGGAACGTCGCGTCGCCATCCATCGCTGCGTTCCCTTCCCGGACGCCGCATCGGGCCGGGCGCTGGACCGGTGAAGACGGTCGATGGAAAAACCCTCGCCGGCCGGGGGCACGTGGCCTCGGAGCCGGACGGGCGTCAAGGTCACCATTGCCCCGTCGTGGAAGGGACTTATCGCGGGACGTGCGGCGTTTCCATCTTGCCAAATCCCTGCGGCGATCTGTAATGAAACTGTACCCTTCCCGGTGCCGTGCGGTATGCTCCGCGGCCCGCGGACGTTTCGAGTGATCGCTCGGGCGTCTTCGCCGTCGGTTCCCGCGCCATGCTCGCCGGTGCTCCAAAGAGCCGGGCAGGTGACGGTTCAAGCTGCGGCCGCTCGGCTCGCGGCCATTCTTCGAAATCCGTGGCCGGCGGTATCCGGCCCAAGAGTCTTCGCGAGGTCAGGGAGAGGATGGGAGGACACACAGCATCGGTTGCCGTTGCTCGTGTTCGACGCATGCGCGTTTCGCGTGGCGCCGCAGTCCCGTCGGCCCTGACCAGGATCAACCCCACGCGCGCCGATCACCGGCGCCCAAAGGCGGTTGACGGCAATCCCTTCCCCACAGTTCCCGCGATCCGCGTTTTCGGATCGTCGCGCGCGTTGACCGTCCGGCCCGATGGGCCGGGACGGGGCGGCACGCCACGGGAGCCGCTCGGTTCGAGGAGAACGACGTCGGCCGCCCTGTCGAAAGTTCGTCATGGCCAACAACAACAAGATGCTCATCGATGCGATGCACCCGGAGGAGACCCGGGTCGTCACGGTCCACGGGTCTAGGGTCGAGGAATTCGACTTCGAAGCCGCCAACCGGCGCCAGCTTCGGGGCAACATCTACCTCGCCAAGGTGACGCGGGTGGAGCCTTCGCTCCAGGCGGCCTTCATCGAGTACGGCGGCAACCGCCACGGCTTCCTCGCCTTCAGCGAGATCCACCCCGACTACTACCAGATCCCGCTCGCCGACCGGCAGGCCCTGCTCGAGGACGAGGCGCGCGACGCCGAGGAGCATCGCGAGCGTGAGGAGCGCAAGCCCCGCCGCCGCTCGCGCGGCCGCCGCGCCGAGGCCGCCTCGGCCAAGACCGCCGAGACCGTGAGCGTCGCGGATCCGTCGGCCGACGCCGCCGAGACGGACGTCTCGGCCGTGAACGTCGGTGAGCAGACCGTGTCCGGGTTCGACGACACGGCGGCGCATTCGGCCGAGACGGGCAGCGATGCGTCCGCCGAGCTGGCTCAGGCCGAGCACGCCGTGGAATCCACGGAGGAAGCCGTTGCCCAGGCGAATGCCGACGAGGCACCCGCGACGGACGCTTCCGCAACCGAGACTCAGGCGACTGGAGCGGCTCCCGAGCCGCACATCACCGCCGAGGCGCACGTCGCGTCGGCGCTTCATGTCGAGCCGGCCGCCGAGATCGCCCTCGAAGCCTCGCCCATGGGCGGGTCCGCCGAACCCGTCGCGGCCCCAGCCGAGACCTCCGAGGACGAATCCGACGAGGACGAGTCCGATGAGGAGGACGAGGACGAAGACGACGATTCGGATGAGGATTCCGACGAAGACGACGATTCGGACGAGGACGACGACGAGGACCACGAAGGCGAGGATGGCGAGCGCGAGCCCAAGATCGCCCAGGTCGGCGGCAACGGCGACGCCCTGGCCGAGATCCCCGAGCGCCCGCGCACCTATCGCCGCCACTACAAGATCCAGGAGGTGATCAAGCGCCGCCAGATCATCCTGGTGCAGGTCGTCAAAGAAGAGCGCGGCACCAAGGGCGCGGCGCTCACCACCTACCTGTCGCTCGCCGGCCGCTACTCGGTGCTGATGCCCAACACCGGCCGCGGTGGCGGCATCTCGCGCAAGATCACCAGCGCCGCCGATCGAAAGCGCCTCAAGGAGGTCGCGCAGGATCTGGAGGTGCCCGAGGGCATGGGCGTCATCCTGCGCACGGCCGGCGCGTCCCGCACCAAGCCGGAGATCAAACGCGACTTCGAATACCTCATGCGCCTGTGGGAGAGCGTGCGCGAGCTGACGCTGTCCTCCTCGGCCCCGGCCCTCGTCTACGAGGAAGGCTCGCTCATCAAGCGCGCCATCCGCGACCTCTACAACAAGGACATCGACGACATTCTGGTGGCGGGCGACGCGGCCTACCGCGAGGCGCGCGACTTCATGCGCATGCTGATGCCCGGCCAGTCGAAGGTGGTGCAGCCCTACCGCGACCCGACGCCGATCTTCGCGCGCCACGGGGTCGAGCAGCAGCTCGACGCGATGTTCTCGACCCACGTCACCCTGAAGTCCGGCGGCTACCTCGTCATCAATCCGACGGAGGCCCTCGTCTCCATCGACGTGAACTCGGGCCGCTCGACCCGCGAGCACGACATCGAGGACACGGCGCTCCGCACCAACCTGGAGGCGGCCGAGGAGGTCGCCCGCCAGCTGCGCCTGCGCGATCTCGCCGGCCTCGTCGTCATCGACTTCATCGACATGGAGGAGAAGCGCAACAACCGCGCAGTCGAGAAGAAGCTCAACGAGTGCCTGAAGAACGACCGCGCCCGCATCCAGGTCGGTCGCATCTCGCCCTTCGGCCTGCTCGAGATGAGCCGTCAGCGCATCCGCACCGGCATGCTCGAGAGCTCGTCGCTCCCCTGCGTCCATTGCGGCGGCTCCGGCTTCGTGCGCGCCACGGCGTCGGTGGCCCTGCAGATCCTGCGCGCCATCGAGGAATCGCTCCTCAAGAGTGCCACGCACAACCTCGTGCTTCGCACCCGCACGGAAGCCGCGCTCTACATCCTCAACCAGAAGCGCGGCCACCTGCACGAGCTGGAGGTGCGCTTCGGCGTGACCGTGACCATCGCGGCCGACGAGCGCCTCGCCACCACGGCGGCGTTCCAGCTCGACCGCGGCGAGCCGGCCGTACGCGCCGAGGGCGCCATCACGGGCGTCCGCGCCATCGCCATCAACCCGGCGATGGAGACGGAGGACGACGAGGAGTTCGAGGACGAGGTGGTCGAGACCGCCGAGGCCGAAGCGGAGACCGAATCTCAGGCGTCCGACACCGAGGAGGCCCGCGAGGGAACCAACGAAGGCGGCGAAGGCCGCGGCGGCCGTCGCCGGCGTCGGCGCCGTCGTGGTGGACGTCAGGATAGCGGCGCTCAGGTGGGCGGCGAGGACGAAGGCCGGTCGGAGTCCGAAGAAGACGAGTCCGATGAGGCCGGATCGACGCCCCAGGCCGAGGAGACGGGCTCCGAGGTCAACGGCTCGACCGAGATCGTCACCACGGGCGAGGATGACGGCTCCGGCCGTCGCCGTCGCCGGGGCCGTCGCGGTGGCCGGGGGCGCGATCGGGACAGCCGTTCGCGCGACACTGCGAGCGAGTCGACGGACACGGACGCCGAGGCCTCGGAGTCCGAGACCGTGGCCGATGCCCCCACGGCCTTCGCGGGCGGCGAGGAGCCGGTGAGCGCGGAAGCCGTCATCGCGGCGACGCAGGCGAGCGCCGACCCCGTCAGCCAGGATCTGCCGGTTGGACAGGATCTGCCTGTCGCCGAGGATCTGCCCGTCGCCTCGGCGCCCGAGCCGGCCGCAGCGCAGGTCGACGAGCAGGCTTCCCGGGCGCCAGCGTCCGCCGAGGTCGAGCCGAGCGCGGAGCCTGCGGTTGCGGCTCCCACGCCCGAGCCCGTCGCCGTGGTCCTGACGCCGTTCGATCCCGACCGGCCCAAGCGCGCCGGCTGGTGGTCCCGCACCAAGGCCGCCCTCTCGGGCGAGTGAGGCGCAGCCCGATCGGGTTTGAGAAACGAAGAAAGGCCGGATCGGGGCAACCCGATCCGGCCTTTCGCGTGTTGAGCCAGCTTGAAGTGTTCGGCCTACTTGGCGCCGAGAAGCTCAACATCGAAGATCAGGGTGGCGTTGGGCGGGATCAGGCCACCGGCACCGCGTGCGCCATAACCCTGGTCGGACGGGATGATGAGGGTGCGCTTGCCGCCGGTCTTCATGGTGGCGACGCCCGTATCCCAGCCGGCGATGACTTGACCGGCGCCGAGCGTGAAGGTGAAGGGCGTGCCGCGATCCCGCGAGGAATCGAATTTCTTGCCCGGCTTGCCGTTGTCGTCGAGCCAGCCCGTGTAGTGGACGCTGACCTTCTGGCCGGCCTTCGGCTCGGGTCCGGTGCCGACGACCTCGTCGCGGTACTGGAGCCCGGAGGGCAGGGTCACGGTCTCGGCGGCGGAAGACGCTGTGGTCATGGCGAGGAACAAGGCTCCGGTGAGGGCGAGGGTCGGGCGAAACATACGGCGCTTCCTGTCTGGCGAACCGATGTGGGCCAGTCGCGAGGCACGATGTGGGGCGTCAGCCCCTGCCCATCAACCTCTGAGCCAACGCGCTCTCGGCGAGACGTCGCTTCGCTTGCGCCCGGGCGGCATGCTCGAACCGGGCGAGACGAACCCGCCGCTCGACGGACACGAGCCCGCGCACGCCCTCGGGAGCAGCGATGATATCCGCGACGGTCTCGCGATCCGGGTAGAGGCTTTCCAGAGCCGAGCCAGCGAGGGTCGCGGAGTCCAGGCGCTCGGCGAAGCCGGTCTCGTGAAGCGCGCGCACGATCTCGGCTTCGAGCACGAGGCCCGGCGCCCCGGCCCGCTCGGCTTCGTCGTAGGTGGTCTTCAGCAGGCAGGCGGTCCCGCCGGCAACGAGCGCGAGGCTGATGGCGAGGGGGCGCCCGTCGCGCATGAGGAGATCCGCCCGCGCGCCGACAGGCCCGCCCGCATCGGAAAAGAGCGCCCGCGCGAAGGCGGCATGCGAGGTGCGGCATGCCAAGGCGCTTCCGGCGGCGCCCTTCCATCCGGCCTGTTCCAGGGCCAGGAAAGCCGCTACGGCCGCGCGCAGGGGTTCACCTGCGGTGGCGGTCTCCAGGGTCAGGGCACCCCCCTCCGACAGCCTGCGCCGGCGCCGGCGCAGATCCTTGAGACGCGCCCGGTTGGGATGGTCGGCCTCGAAGGCAGCGAGACTGGCGCGCCGATCGAGCACCGGCCGCCGGAAGGCGTCGACCTCGCCGAGCGCCCAGCCCGCCGCGTTCAAGGCGGCGGAGAGTGCCCGTCCGAGGTGGGTCCCGGTGGCGAGCAGCGGCCAGCGCCAGGGCCGCCCGCCGGATGCGGCGCGCAGGCCCGCCACGAGGGAAGCGAGGGTCGCCGACAGCTCCGGTCCGTCGGCGACGAGGGGCAGGGTCGCGGTGACGAACGGCGACAGGAACGGACGGGCGACGGGACGGCCGAGGCCGCACAGGTCGTAGGTGAGCCGGAACGGCAGAACGGCGTCGAGGCGGTCGCCGGACCGCACCGTGACGATCCGCAGATCGTCCGACACGAGGCCGGCACTGCGGTGCGCCTCCAGAACGTGGCGGCTGTAATGCGGGTGCGGATCGATGGCCCGCGCGAAGAGGCCGTCCCAGGCGGCCCCGTGCCGGGAGAGGTCGGTGAGAGCGACGACGGCGAAGGTCGGATCGGGTCCGGATATCCGGCGGGTCGGAGCGATCATCGGTCTCGTGTCCGAAAGGAGCCGAGCCGGACCGGCGTGGCGAGGCCGTGGATCGCGTGGGCGGCGATCGCCATGGCGAGGCCCCGCACGGTGGTGGCGACCGCCATGGCGATCGCGGCGCCGATGACGCCGTAGGGCGGCACCAGCACCCAGCACAAACCGGCGGCGAGACAGAGCATCGCCAGGGTGACGGCCGCGCAGACGCCCTCGCCGCCCAGCATGGTCAGAAGGTCCTCGCCCGGCCCGAAGACGCTCGCGGCGACGCTGCCCGCCACCAGAACCGCGAGGATCGGCAGGCTGTCGCGGAATTCGGGGCCGAACAGACCGAGGAGCAGGGGCGCGGCCGCCAGCACGCCGGCCCCGACGAGAAGCGTCGCCGCCAGGGTCAGGGCGCCCTGCATCCGCACCAGGGCGGCGAGGCCGCCCCGGTCCCCGGCCGCATGGGCGGCGGTGAAGCGCTGCGCCGTGGCGGCGGAGGCGGCGAAATGCACGAAGGCGACGAATTGCTGGATGCGGGTGGCTGCAAAGTACAGGCCCACGGTGGCGGGCGGCATCAGGGCGCTGAGGATCACCACGTCAACGACGTTGAACCCGGCGCTGGCGAGATCCGTCAGGGCGATGGGCAGGCAGGCACGCAGCCAGGGGCGCCAGCGATAGGCGCGCGGCCCGGGCGGATGGACGGCACGCAGGCGGCGGATGAGACAGATAGCCTGGAGGGACGCCGCGAGCGCCGTGGCCAGGAGGGTGCAGGCGACGGCGACCCAGGCCTCGGCCGGAGCGCCGGACCACACCGCCCCCACCATCGCCGCCATGATGAGCCCCTGGCGCAGGAGGTAGGGCGGCGCGATGGCGAGCACCGCCCAATTCTGACTGCGGGCGACGCCCTCGCAGAAATCCTGCAGGGCGAACAGGGGGAGGATGGCGGCGGCGAGCAGGATCGGCGCACCGTAGGGGCCGGCGAGCAGAGTTCCCTCCGCCCGGAGGAGGAGGAGCCCGGCGCCCGCCAGCAGGCCGGCGGCCAGCAGCGTGACCACGGCGCCGCCGAAGAGGAAGCCCCGCACCGCGTCGTCGCGGCCCACGGCTTGGTCCACTGGCAGGAAGCGGCAAGCCCCCTGCGACAGGCCGAGGGTCGCCGAATGGCCGAGGATGCCGATCCAGACCCAGACGGCCGCGAAGATGCCGTACTCGGTGCCGCCCATGAGGCGGGCCATGAGAACCTGCGCGACGTAGGCGAAGCCGGCCGAAGCGATACGGATGGCAAACACGTCGAGTGCGGCCCGGGCCGGCCCGGAGCGGGCTCCGCGCAGACGCGCCGCGAGGGTGCCCCAAATCGATGCGCCGATGCGATCCGTCGCTATGCCCATTCGTGCGTCCCCGGCCCGACGATCGGGTCTAGCGCACCGGCCTTGCGAGGGGGTTAAGTGCGACGACCCGGAATCGGCGCGTCGGCTAGAGTTGCGCCCGACCACGTTGGGTCGGGACGTATCGCGAAACCTTTATTTTGCCGCGCTCTTTTCCGCAGAACCAGCATTCACTTCGGCGGAGAGCGCTCTCGGCATCAATCGCCGGGGGCGACGAGGACGGACGGCGGTGGGGACGCCGCCTTGACCGCCGCATCGCGCGGCGGGACGATCACGGCCGTGGGCGTCTTCGTGGTTCCGGTGACGACGGTATCGGCCTGGAGAAGCGACAGGGTGATGGCACGGGTGACGTGTTCGGCCATGCAGCGCAGGCCGAGGTCGTTGAGGCGGAACTGGGAACCGAGCAGGTGCCCCTCCCCCTTCTGGCCCTGGCCCGACAGGTAGCGCATCGCCTCGTAGCGCTGCACCAGGGGCACGCCCTCGCGGACGGCCACCTCCTGAACCTTGCGCACTAGGCTGTTGTAATACTCGTCCGCCGCGAGGCTCGCCGTATAGACCGGGGTGACCAGCACCACGTCGATCTCGTGGCCTTTGATCCACTGCACGGTCTCGTCGAGGGCGTTGGCGAAATCCTCCGCGTCCACCCGCGCGAGGGCGTCGTGGGTGCCGACCTGCCAGATCACGAGGTCGGGCTCGATCTCGGCCACCATGTTGCGCAAGCGCTCGGCGGCGCCGGACGCGATCTCGCCCTGCATGCCCCGGCTCTCCACCACCACGTCGACATCGGGCAGGGAGCGCTCCAGGGCGGTCTCCAGCTTCACCGGGTAAGTCGCCGACGCGCCGGGGCCGGCCGACGACGAGCCCACGGTGAGCACCCGCACCGGCCGCTTCTCCGTCAAGGCGAGCTTCACCGCGCCGAGACGCGCCAGGGTGTACAGCTTCGAGCCGGGCACCCGGCATTCCGGCGACAGGGTGACGTCGAGGGCCTCGGCGCCGTCCGGCCCCGGCGCGGTCATCACCATGGTCTTCGGCGGCGAGACCACGGTGGCCGGGCCCGCGGTGGGCGCGGGCGCCGACGGCTCGGCGCGGACGGGGCGGCAGGTTGCGGCAAGTGTCAGGCCGACGGCGAGCGTCAGGCTGGCGGCGAGGAGGGCCGCGGCTTGCGGGAGCGCCATTCGACGAACCATGCGGTGAAACCCAGTGCGATCAGGCCCGATCCTACGACGGAAACGTCAACGAAGACACCGCCACCCGTCCAGAAGCGGACGAGTTGCGCGGCCAGACTCAGGAGCGATCCGATGGAGAACACGGCGAGGGAGTTGCGGCCGAGGCCGGCGAGGTAGCCCGCCACCGGGCCGAGGCGTGGTGCCAGCACGGCGTAGAGGGTCTGGAACGCGAGCAGCATCCCGAGGAAGTGGATCAGCCGGGCGGGGGTCAGGTAGGTCTTGTCGAAGGTGAAGAGCAGGCGCGGCTCCGGCACCAGCAGGGGATCGGGCCGGATCTCGAGGACCGACAGGACGATGCCCGTCAGCACGATGGCGATGCCGAGGGGCACGAGACGGACGGACCAGGTCCGCAGCCACGGGGAGCGCCGGTTCCAGTCCTCGGCGACGAACCCGAGGACGAGGAGAAGCTGCCAGCACAGGGGATCGAAGAACCAGTCGCCCTCCCCCGGCCAGGACGGCAGATTCAAGTCGAACACCAGGCTCGCGAAGTAGAGCCCGAACGACAGGGCCAGCGCGGCGACGCGGCTGACACGGGCCAGCAGCACGAAGATCGGCGCGATGCCGAGGAGCACCACGTAGAGCGGCAGGATGTTGAAGAAGCCGAGCTGATGGGTCAGCAGCGCGAAGCCGACCATGGTTTGGATCGGATCGGCGAAGAACCCGCCGGCATTGTGCCATTCGAGGAGAAGCGGATTGTCGAGAACCAGGGCGGTGCCGGCGATCATCGCCAGGGCGAGGGCCATGGTGGTGATCTGCGCCCGATAGACCTCGATGGTCCGCGACAGGAGTCGCAGCACGGATTTCAGGCGCGGTTCGGGGCGTCCGTCCCGTCCCCGCGTGGCGATGCCGATGGACCAGCCGGCGAGGAACACGAACAGCTCGGCCGCGTCCGAGATGCCGTACTGCGAATAGGTATAGCGCTCGAAGGTGTTGCCGGGGATATGGTTGACGAAGATCGTGACGAGGGCGAGCCCGCGCCAGAAATCGATCGCGTTCGGTTCGCGCATCGGACAGTCCGGGTTCCGTCGGCTCGAAAGGGCTTCGCGGGCGTGACCGACCCGGACGGACCGCTCCATGCGGTCAAGGCCGGTGGTGATACGGTGCCGGGGGCCTTCTGCAAAGGCTTGACTGATCCGCAAGAATGCTGCGGTGAAGCGTCGGCGGTCCGGTCGGGACGCGGGGAAGCTCTATGCCACGCAGGTCCGGGTGGAACCCCGCCCGCTCCCACCCGTTCAACGGCGCCGGGAACGAGAGAATGGCGTATCTTTTGCCCGTCGGTCGAAGACGCTTCGCCGGCTCGGCCCTAGGGTGCCCAAGGCCTTGATGACAAGGCCCCGATGAACAGAGTCGCCGAATGACCACCCCCGCCACCGCCGACGCCATGCCGATCCCCACGGGGGTACCGGGGCTCGATCACATTCTCAACGGCGGCTATGCGGCCCAGCGGGCCCACCTCATCGAAGGGCGCCCGGGCAGCGGCAAGACCACCCTCGGCCTGCAGTTCCTCATGGACGGCGTGAAGCTCGGTGAGCGTGCGCTCTACATCACCCTCTCGGAGAGCCGGCGCGAACTCCTGTCGGTGGCCGAACGCCACGGCTGGAGCCTCGACGGCATCGACATCTACGAGCTCGTCCCACCCGAACTCAGCCTCGACGCGAAGCTGCAGCAGAGTCTCGTTCATTCCTCCGACCTCGAACTCGGCGAGACTGTGCGGATGGCCCTGGCGGAGATCGAGCGGGTCAATCCGTCCAGGGTGGTGTTCGACAGCCTGTCGGAAATCCGCCTGCTCTCCCAGGGGTCCCTGCGCTACCGGCGCCAGGTGCTGGCGCTCAAGAGCTACTTTCTTCTCAACAACGCCACCGTGCTGATGCTCGACGACCTCAGCGCGGAGGAGAACGACCTCAATCTCCACTCCATCAGCCATGCGGTGATCCGCCTGGAGCAGGTGACGCCGGATTACGGCGCCGGGCGCCGTCGCCTGCATGTCATCAAGATGCGCGGCACGAAGTATCACGGCGGTTATCACGACTTCACCATCCGGAAGGGTGGCCTGCGCGCCTACCCCCGCCTCGTGGCCGCCGGGCATCACACGACCTTTCCGGAGGAGACCGTCTCCAGCGACGTGCCCGAACTCGACCGGGCGCTCGGTGGCGGCCTCGACCGGGGCACCACGACCCTGGTGATCGGCCCCTCGGGCGCCGGCAAATCGACCCTCGCGCTCAGCTATCTCGCCGCCGCCCTCCGGCGGAAGGAGCGTGCGCTCATCCTGTCCTTCGACGAGACCATCGGCATTCTTCTGCGGCGTGCCACCGGTGTCGGCATGGATCTCAGCGGTTTCGTCGCGGATGGGCTCCTGCGCGTCGAGCAGATCGATCCGGCCGATGTTTCGCCGGGTGATTTCGCCGGCCGTATCCGCGACGCCGTCGAGAACGACGGCAGCCGGATCGTCGTCATCGACAGTCTCACCGGCTACATGAGCGCGATGACGGGCCAGCCCGCCCTCGTTCTTCAGATGCACGAGCTCGTGACCTACCTGAACCAGCAGGGCGTGGTGACCATCCTGATCCTTGCCCAGCACGGCATGGTCGGGCGGATGGATTCACCCGTCGACCTCACCTACGTCAGCGACGCGGTGGTGATGCTGCGGTTCTTCGAGGCCTCCGGCCGGGTACGCCGCGCCCTCTCGGTGCTGAAGAAGCGCACGGGCATGCACGAGGACACGATCCGGGAATTCCGGATCGACACCCAGGGCCTGCGCGTGGGCGAAGCACTGACGGGCTTCCGCGGCGTTCTCACCGGCGTGCCGACCTACGAGGGCGACCGCCGCGATCTCCTCGACGACCGGGAAACGGGCAAGCCGACTCGCACCTCCGAGACCCAGGCCGGCGCCAGCCATGCCAAGCCGTGACGCCAACGTCCTGATCCTGGCGCCCGTCGGTCGGGACGGAGCCGTAGCCGCCGCGATCCTACGCCAGGTCGGGATTCCATCGCGGATCGAAACCAGCCTCGAGGATCTCGTCGCCGGTCTCGACGGCGCGGCCTGCGCGGTGGTCACCGAGGAAGCGCTTCTCAAGTCCGATCGCCGGGACATCGCCGGTTGGGTCGAGCGCCAGCCGCCCTGGTCGGACTTCCCCTTCGTGCTCCTGAATCACCGCGGGGCGACGCCCGACGAACGGCTGACCAGCCTCCTCGGCAACGTCACCGTCCTCGAGCGCCCGTTCCACCCCGCCGTCTTGGCCAGCGCCGTGCGCTCGGCGCTGCGCGCGCGGCGTCGGCAATGGGAAGTCGAGGCGCATCTCTTAGAACGTCAGAAGACCCACGAGCGTCAGGCGCTCCTGATTCGCGAACTGCATCACCGCGTGAAGAACACCCTTGCGACGGTGCAGGGCCTGCTCGGGGCGACGGCGCGCAGCACGAAGACCATCGAGGCGTTCTACAGCTCGTTCTCGGACCGCATCGTCTCCCTCGGCAAGACCCACACCCTGCTGACGGAGGATTACTGGCAGACGGCGCCCCTGCACGAGCTGCTGCAGAACGAACTCGGCCATTACAACGCGGCGGATGGCGGACGCATCGCCCTCGACGGACCGGCCATCGAGCTCGCCGCCGACCTCGCGGTTCCGGCCGGGATGGCGTTCCACGAGTTGACCACCAACGCGGCGAAGCACGGCGCCCTGTCGCAGCCGGGCGGCCGGATCACCGTGACGTGGTCGGTGGCACAGACGGAGAGCGGCCGGACGCTCAACCTCGATTGGACGGAATCCGGCGGCCCGCCCGTTTCCGTGCCGGAGCGCAAGGGCTTCGGCTCGACCCTGCTACAGCGGGTGCTGGCCCAGCAATGCAATGCCCTCGTGGCCATCGACTACGACCCGGCGGGCCTGCGCTTCCATCTCGAAGCGCCGATGCCGGAGGAGCGGCTGGTGCCGAGCTACTGAGGCGATGCGCTACTTCACGATCCGGTCGAGGCGGTTGTTGACGAAGAAGTACAGCTCCTTGGCGCCGGGCTCCGTATAGAGCACCTGCACCTCGCGGCCCGAGCGGCCCTCTCCGACGAGGACGTCGGTGGGCGGTTTGCCCTTCAGGCGCACGAGATCGCATTCGCCGATGCCGGGTTCGATGGCGGCCGCCCCGGTGGGAACCGGACCGGAACAACTTCCGTCCCCGTTCAGCACCGGCCCCGAGAAAGCCGGGGCTGGAGCGGGCCTCGGGGCGGGCGTCGCCACCGGCACCGGCTCGGGCGACCGCGTCTCCGTGCTTGTACAGGCGGAAAGCCCCCAGCCGGCGAGGACGAGGAGCCCGAGGGGCGACAACCGATGGGCGGGGCGTGGGATCACAATTTATCCTTCTGCGTGGGCTTTTGCGGCTCCACCACCGTGCCGCGTGCCTTGAGCGCCTCTTCGAACAGCGCGGCGGCGTCCTTGTGGAAGGCGGCGCGGGAATCCGGACGGGAATAGAACATGTGTCCGCCGGGGTACACGGAGAGGCTCAAGCGCCCGCCGCCGAAGGCCGGCATCTGGTCGATCAACAGCTTCGAGGCGAAGTAGGGCGTCACCAGATCGGTGAAGCCATGGGCGACCAGCACCCGCAAGTTGCCGTCGAGGGCGAGGGCGCCGCGCAGGGCACCGAGGGCTTCGGGCGCCATGCGTCCACTTCCCCAGGTCCAACTCCGGTTGACCGCGCCGTTGAGGAGTTCGTAGCGCAGATCCGGCACCTTCCAGTTCAGGCGCTCCGCGTAGAGGGCGATCATCGCGCTGGTGAGCGGTGCCTGGATGGCGGTGAGCAGCGGGTCCTCGAAGCCCGAGGACAGGGCCGACGGGTCCGGGTCCCAGCCTGTGACGCCGGTGTCGTAGGCGCTGGCGACACGTCCGGTGCCGCGACCGATCTCGCGCTGGACACCGCTCGACGAGAGCCGCCCGGCCTGACGCCGCACGAAGGCCGGATCGAGCCCGGCCAGGGCCCCGACCCGGTCGCCGAGGCGTGCGACGGCGGCCGCATCCGACGGTCCTTTCAGAAGGTCGGCGAGGTAGGGGCCGGTGGCGTAGGCCTCGGCCTCGGCCAGGGTCGCGCGGGTCGGCGTCCCGCCCGCCCGCTCGATGGCGGCGGCGGCGAAGGACGGCAGCTTCAGCATATGCCCCCACGGCGTGGTGCGGGGGGTCTGGAGCCAGGCGAAATCGAGGACGGGTGAAAGCAGGACGAGGCCGGACAGGCCGACGCCGATCTCCTCCTGGAGCTTGGCCGCGATGAGCGGCCCCCGGAACCCGCCATAGCTCTCGCCGACGAAG
This sequence comes from Methylobacterium sp. Leaf102, assembly GCF_001422425.1. Lineage (NCBI taxonomy): Bacteria > Pseudomonadati > Pseudomonadota > Alphaproteobacteria > Hyphomicrobiales > Methylobacteriaceae > Methylobacterium > Methylobacterium sp. Leaf102. The sequence goes on from NZ_LMMX01000012.1 coordinate 177,600, forward strand.
AACTTCGGCGCGGCCATGCGTTCGTTGGTGCGCAGCCAGCGGGCGATGGCCGAGGACAGGATCGAGACATCGGCGTCGACGCTCCAGTACTTCTTGCCGTCGCCGTCCGCCGCGCGGCTGTACCCGGTACCGACGGGATCGATGAAGACGAGGTCGGTGAAGTCGAGCCAAGTGCCGTCGTTGGGCACCAAGCCGATGGGCGCCGACGGGCTGATGCTCGCGCCCTCGACGGGCAGGCGCCAGGGCCCGATGGCCCCGATGTTGAGGTAGGCCGAGGCCGCCCCCGGGCCGCCGTTGAGGGCGAAGGTGACGGGGCGCTGAGCGCCCGCCCTGCCCGGCATCGAGTAGGCGATGAAGGCGATCTCGGCCTGGAGCTTACCGGCCTCGTCCACCAGGGGAAGACTGCCGGCCCGGGCCGTGAACGCCAGCGTGCGCCCGTCCGGCAGGGCGACGCTGTGCTCGGTGACCGCGTCGGCCGGGAGCTTGCGCCCCTCCGGCCCCCGCGCCTCGGGGGGCTTTCGGGTTTCCTGAGTCGGTCGGTCGCCGTGGGGCGAGGGCTGGGCGGCGAGGGGATTTGTCAGGAGCAGCACGGCCGCGAAGCCGAGGGCGAAGCGTTGCATGGTCTGTCCTCGGGAAGCGCGCATCAGGCTTTCTTCTGCCAGCGGCCGTCTTCGTCCTGCTGCCAGTAGGCGATGGCGTGGCCGGCGGCCTTGGCCTCCTTCCACTGCTCGCGGGCGCGCAGGAGCGCGTCCTGGTCGGTGCCGTCGAACAGCACGCAGATACGGGCGTAATCGTCGGCATCCTCCGGCAAGGCTGCCCCCTCGACGAGGAAGCGGATGGCAGCACCGTTGGGGTTGGCGCCCTTCAGGGTCAGCACGACGGGATGGCCCGCATGATCCGGGTCGCGGTCGGTGCCATGGGGCAGGAAGCTGTCGTCGGTGTAGGTCCAGAGGCCGTCGTCGAGGGCCTGGAGCCGCTCTTCCGTCGCGACCTGGATCGCCGCGCGCCATTGCCGCTCCAAGGAGCGCTCGACGAGGCTCGGCAGCACCCGCTCCAGGGGCTGGTGCTGCAGGTGGTAGAACAGGATCTCGGTCACGCCCCCTCCTGGCCCGGTCGCGACGACACGGGGCGCGAGCGACCCGAGTCCTGTCGGCACCAGAGTTAGGCATGCCGGGGAGGATAAGGAAGCGCTCATGCGCCGCGCGGAAACGTTTCCCGGCGCGGCGCGTCGTCCCGGCTCAGACCAGCCGGCTCTGCACGATGGCGGCGCCGACGAAGCTCTGGAACAGCGGATGCGGCTCGAACGGTCGGGATTTCAGCTCCGGGTGGAACTGCACGCCGATGAACCACGGGTGGCCGACATGCTCCACGGTCTCCGGCAGCAGCCCGTCGGGCGACAGGCCGGAGAAGCGCAGACCCCGGGCCTCCAGGCGCTCGCGATAGGCCATGTTGACCTCGTAGCGATGGCGGTGACGCTCGGAGATGGCCGTGGTGCCGTAGATCTCGGCGATCTTCGTGTCGGCGTGGAGCGTCGCGTCGTAGGCGCCGAGCCGCATGGTGCCGCCGAGGTCGCCAGCGGCCGCGCGCTGCTCCAGTTCGTTGCCGCGCAGCCATTCCGTGAGGAGGCCGACCACGGGCTCCGTGGTCTCGCCGAACTCCGTCGAGTTCGCATCCGGCACGTCGGCCAGCGACCGAGCCGCCTCGATCACCGCCATCTGCATGCCGAAGCAGATGCCGAAATACGGAATCTTCCGCTCCCGGGCGTAACGCGCCGCCCGGATCTTTCCCTCCGCGCCGCGCTGGCCGAAGCCGCCGGGTACGAGGATGCCGTTGATGCCTTCGAGGAACGGCGCGGGGTCCTCGCGCTCGAACACCTCGGCCTCGATCCATTCGAGGTTGACCTTCACCCGGTGGGCGATGCCGCCATGGGTCAGGGCCTCGGTGAGCGACTTGTAGGCGTCCTTGAGACCCGTGTACTTGCCCACGATGGCGATGGAGACCTCGCCCTCGGGGTTGCGCACGCGCTCGGAGATGGTCTGCCACTTGGTCAGGTCCGGCTCGCCCTTCGGTGTGATCCCGAAATGCGCCAGCACCTCGCGGTCGAGTCCGGCTTCGCGGTAGGACAGCGGCACGTCGTAGATGGAGGCGACGTCGCGCGCCTCGATGACGGCGGTCTCGCGCACGTTGCAGAACAGGGCGAGCTTGCGGCGCTCGTCCACGGGAATCGGCCGGTCGCAGCGGCACAGCAGCATGTCGGGCTGGATGCCGATGGAGCGCAACTCCTTCACCGAGTGCTGGGTCGGCTTGGTCTTCAGTTCGCCCGCCGAGGGGATGTAGGGCAGCAGGGTCAGGTGCACGAACGCGGTGGCGCCGCGCGGCAGTTCCTGGCCGAGCTGGCGGATCGCCTCGAAGAACGGCAGGCCCTCGATGTCGCCCACCGTGCCGCCGATCTCCACGAGGACGAAGTCGAACGCCTCGTTGCCCTCGAGCACGAACGCCTTGATGGCGTTGGTGACGTGCGGAATCACCTGGATGGTAGCGCCGAGATAGTCGCCGCGCCGCTCCTTGGTGATGATGTCGAGGTAGATCCGGCCCGTGGTGATGTTGTCGGCCCGCGTCGCCGGCAGGCCGGTGAAGCGCTCGTAATGGCCGAGATCGAGGTCGGTCTCGGCGCCGTCGTCGGTAACGAACACCTCGCCGTGCTGCGTCGGGCTCATGGTGCCCGGATCGACGTTGAGGTAGGGGTCGAGCTTGCGCAGGCGGACCGTATGGCCGCGCGCCTGGAGCAGAGCCGCGAGGGCGGCCGATGCGAGACCCTTGCCGAGCGAGGAGACCACGCCGCCGGTGATGAAAACGTACCGCGTCATGGGCCTCGGTTCATAAACAAGGGTGGACGATTCGCCAAACCACAATAACGCTTATCCCCCGCGCAAGCCGGGCATGCACGGAATGTCGTCCGTTCGGGGGGCGTCGGTTCGGGTTCCAGCCCGGATGGGCCGGTGCCGACCCGGCAGCGAAACGTCGGGCGGGCGTGGAAAGCGGCGGGTATCCGTCGACTGCGATCAGCGCGACTGCGGCGCCTCGGGGGCGACAGGCGCTGTCGGCGCGACCGGCGCAGGGGCGGCGCTCGGAGCCGGCGCGGCGGCGCCCGGAGCCGCCGGCGGCGTGCCGCCCTGCTGCTGCCGCAGGGTATCGAGGAGATTTCCGGCATTCGGCTGGCCGGCGGGCGTCGTGGTGCCGGCGCCGTCGAGGATCGAGCGTGGGGCGGCGCTGCGATGCGACAGCACGCCGAGGGTCATGCTCGTGGCAAAGAACAGCGCCGCCAGGATCGCCGTGGCCCGGGTCAGGGCATTGGCCTGTCCGCGCCCGGTCATGAAGCCCGAGACGCCACCGCCGCTACTGCCGCCGCCGAGCCCGAGGCCGCCCTCCGAGCGCTGGAGCAGCACCACGGCGATGAGGCCGAGCACGACGATGAGGTGGATCGAGATGAGGACGGTCTGCATCGGTTATCCAGGGGCGGCACCGCCGGGGGCGCACGCGGGAGAGATCGGGCGCGACGCACGCACCCCGCGCCGGCCGGTGATTTGAGCCGGCTGTTACACCAACCCGCGCCGGAACGCCAATGGGCCGCCGGGTCAGCGGGCGTAAGCGCCGACGATCCCCAGGAAGTCGTTCGCCACCAAGCTCGCACCGCCGACGAGGGCGCCGTCGACGTTCTCGACGGCCATGAGTTCGCGGGCGTTGCCAGGCTTCACCGAGCCACCGTATAGGATGCGGACCTTCGCGGCCTCCGGGCCGATGAGCTGTCCGAGCATCTCGCGCAGGGACGCGTGCACCTCGGCGATGTCGGACGGCGTCGGGGTCAGGCCGGTGCCGATGGCCCAGACCGGCTCGTAGGCGATGACCGTGTCGGCGCCCGTAGCGCCCTTCGGCACGCCGATGGCGAGCTGCGCCCGCACGATGTCGAGGGTGCGGCCCTCCTCGCGCTCGTCCTGGGTCTCGCCGACGCAGATGATACCGCACAGGCCGGCGCGGCGCGCGCCCAAAGCCTTGGCGTGGACGCCGTCGTCGGTCTCGTGGTGATAGGCCCGGCGCTCGGAATGGCCGACGATGACGTAGGAGGCGCCGAGATCGGCGAGCATTTCGGCCGAGATGCTGCCCGTGAAGGCGCCGCTCGCCTTGGCGTGGAGATTCTGGCCGCCGATGGCGATGGGCGAACCGTAGACCGCCGCGACGCAGGAGGAGATCAGGGTCGAGGGTGGACAGATCAGGACGTCGACCTCGCAGAGCAGATCCGGACTCAGACCGTTGCGAACGGCCTCGACCACGGCGACGGAGCCGCGCAGGCCGTTCATCTTCCAGTTGCCCGCGACCAGTGGCCTGCGCCCCGCCTTCGTCATGGAATCTCCGCTCCGCGTCTCGACCCGTCCAGCTTCGCGCCGGCCCTACCAGATCAGCCGGGCCAGGCGCAAACCGGCGGAGCGCCGGAGCGGCGGTCTTTGCGCGGCGGTCTTTGCGATGGGGCGCGGATGGTCTATCGCGGGCGACCTTACAGAACGGGGCCGGTCTCGCCGCGCCCCGTTCCCGAAGACAAGAACCCGGACGCTTCGATGCTGACGAACATGCGCAAGGCGAGCCAGCACTGGCTCGGTAAGATCATCCTCTCCGTGGTGTTCGTCTTCCTCATCGCCGGTGTGGCGATCTTCGGCGTCGAGGAGTTCTTCCGTGCCGGCTCGACCAGCACCGTCGCGACCGTGGGCAAGACGCCGATCTCGGCCGAGGCCGTGCGCACGGCCTACCAGAACCAGCTCCAGCGCTACCAGAGCCAGACCCGCCGCACCCTGACGCCGGATCAGGCCCGGGCGCTGGGCCTCGACCGTCAGGTACTGGCCCAGCTCGTGAGCGAGGCCTCCCTCGACCAGCAGACGGCGTCCCTCGGCCTCAGCATCCCCGATGCCGCGGTCCTGCGCGCCATCCGCGAGGAGAAGAGTTTCCAGGGCGCAGACGGCAAGTTCGATCCGTCGCTGTTCTTCCAGACCCTGCAGCGTGCCGGCCTCAACGAGGCGACCTTCGTGCGCGAGCAGCGCTCCGTCGCCGCCCGTCTCCAGCTCGCCGAGGCCGTGGCCTCCGACCTTCACGTGCCGGCGGCCCTGCGCGAGGCCGTGCACCGCTACACCACGGAGCGGCGCGCCGTGGCGCTGATGATGCTGCCGCCCTCCCTCGTCGGCGAGATCCCGGCGCCCACGGACGACGCGATCAAGACCTTCTACGAGGAGAACAAGTTCGCGTTCCGGGCGCCCGAGACCCGCGCGGTGAATCTCCTCGTCCTCGATCCGCAAGCTATCGCCAAGGCCGAGACCGTGAGTGCGGAAGAGGTCGCCAAGCGCTACGAGGCCGACAAGGCGAAGTACGGCACGCCCGAGCGCCGCACGATCCAGCAGATCGTGTTCCCCGACGAGGCGGCGGCGGAGGTGGCGCGCCGGAAGATCGAGGCCAACGAGGCGCCGTTCGAGGCCGTGGCCGCCGAGAGCGGCGCCGACGCCAAGAATCTGACGCTGGGCACCCTCACCAAGGCCGAGCTGTTCGACAAGCCCGTGGCCGACGCCGCGTTCGCGTTGCCCAAGGACGCCGTGAGCCAGCCCGTGAAGGGCCGGTTCGGCACGGTGTTGCTCCGGGTCACCGCCATCGAGCCCGAGACCCTGAAGCCGCTCGCCGACGTCCAGGCCGAGATAGCCAAGACCATCGCGCTGGAGCGGGCGACGAGCGGGATCGAGACCGCCCACGACGCCATCGAGGATGCCCGCGCCAACACCAAGTCGCTGCCCGAGATCGCCAAGGATCGCGGTCTTCCCCTCGTGGCCGTGCCGGCCCTGAACGCGCAGGGCCTCGACGCGGAGGGCAATCCGGTGGCCGGCATCCCCGACCGCGAGACTACCGTGGCGGCCTTGTTCCGCTCAGAGATCGGTGGCGACAACGAACCCCTGCGTACAAAGTCGGGCGGCTATGTCTGGTACGACGTGACCAATATCGATCGCGCCCACGACAAGCCCCTGGACAGCGTCCGCGACGAGGTCGTGGCCCGCTGGCGCGCCGCCGAGAGCGCGCGCCTCCTCGCGGCCAAAGCCAAGGAGCTGTCCGACCGCCTCGACAAGGGCGAGACCGTCGAGACAGTGGCGCAGGCCGCCGGCCTCAACGTCGAGACCGTGTCCGACATCGCCCGCAACCAGCCCCAGGGCGACCTCACCGCCGACGTGGTGAACCGCATCTTCGCAACCGCCGTCGGCAAGGCGGCCTCGGCGGAGGCCGGCGAGCGCCGGGCCCTGTTCAAGGTCACGGCCGCCACCATGCCGGCCTACGTCCCCGGCGCCCCGGCCGACGAGGCCATCGCCAAGCGCTTCCAGTCGACGCTCGCCGACGACGTGCTCGGCGAGTACATCGCCGAGGTGCAGAAATCGGTGGGCATCACCGTCAACCAGACGGCCTTCCGCCGCGCCGTCGGCGGCGGTGAGTATTGATCGGGCGATGACACAGGCATTGGACGACGCGGCCTTCGTGCAGGCCTACGAGGCGGGACGTCCGACCCTCCTCAACCTCACCCTGTTGGCCGACCTCGAAACCCCCGTCGCCGCGTTCCTGAAGCTACGCGCCAGCCATTCGGGAGCGGCTTTCCTGCTCGAATCCGTCGAAGGCGGGGTCGTTCGCGGCCGCTACTCGATGATCGGGCTCGATCCCGACCTGGCTTGGCGCTGCCGCGACGGCCGGCCGGAGATTGCCCGCGACCCCGGCCTGACCGACTTCGTACCGGACGCGGCGAGCCCGCTCGCGAGCTTGCGCGCCCTCATCGCCGAGAGCGCCATCGACCCCGACCCGGACGCCGACGCCCTGCCCCCCATGGCGGCGGGGCTGTTCGGCTATCTCGGCTACGACATGGTCCGCGCCATGGAAAAGCTGGGCGAGCCGAACCCCGATCCGCTGGGCGTGCCCGACGCGATCCTGGTACGCCCCCGCGTCATGGTGGTGTTCGATTCCGTGCGCGATGTGATCACCGTGGTCGGCCCCGTGCGGCCGGAGCCCGGAATCCCCGCGCGCGCCGCCTACGAGGCCGCCCTCGCCCGCCTCGAGCGGGTGGCGGAGGCCCTGGAAGGCCCGCTCCCCATCGAGGCGCGCAGCGACCCGCGCGCCATGGCGGCCCCCGAGCCCGTCTCGAACACCATGCCGGACCAGTATCTCGGCATGGTGGCGCGGGCGAAGGAGTACATCGTCGCCGGCGACGTGTTCCAGGTGGTGCTGTCGCAGCGCTTCGAGGCGCCCTTCACCCTGCCGGCCATCGCGCTCTACCGCTCCCTGCGGCGCACGAACCCGGCCCCGTTCCTGTGCTACCTCGACTTCGAGGCGTTCCAGGTTGTGTGCTCGTCGCCCGAGATCCTCGTGCGGGTGCGTGACGCGCGCGTCACCATCCGGCCCATCGCCGGCACCCGGCGGCGCGGCGCCACGCCGGCCGAGGACAAGGCCCTGGCGGCCGAGCTCCTCGCCGACCCGAAGGAGCGCTCCGAGCACCTCATGCTGCTCGATCTCGGCCGCAACGACGTCGGCCGCGTCGCCAAGATCGGCTCGGTGACCGTCACCGGCTCGTTCTTCCTCGAATACTATAGCCAGGTGATGCACATCGTCTCCAACGTCGAGGGCGACCTCGATCCGCGCCACGACACCCTCGACGCCCTGGCGGCGGGGTTTCCGGCCGGCACGGTCTCGGGCGCGCCCAAGGTGCGGGCCATGGAGATCATCGACGAGCTGGAGCGCGAGAAGCGCGGTCCCTACGGCGGGTGCATCGGCTATTTCGGCGCCCGCGGCGAGATGGACACCTGCATCGTCCTGCGCACGGCCATCGTGAAGGACGGCCGCATGCACGTGCAGGCCGGCGCCGGCATCGTCTACGATTCCGACCCGGCCTCCGAGCAGCAGGAATGCGTCAACAAGGCCAAGGCCCTGTTCCGCGCGGCGGAGGACGCGGTGATGTATGCGAGCCAGGCGCGGCGGGGGCAGTAGGCCCCGCGATTGACCGGACCGCCCTGCGCGGTCAAACCGCCGTGCATGGCCAGTGAGCGAACGATGTCCAACGTCCTCGTCATCGACAATTACGACTCGTTCACGTGGAACCTCGTCCACCTGATCGGCCCCCTGTGCGGGTGCATCGAGGTCGTGCGCAACGATCAGGTCACCCTGGCGGAGATCCGCGAACGGGGCCCCGATGCCGTGGTGCTGTCGCCGGGGCCGTGCTCGCCCAACGAGGCCGGCATCTGCCTCGACGTGGTCAAGGACCTCTCGGCCGAGATCCCGATCTTCGGCGTCTGCCTCGGGCTCCAGGCCATCGGGCAGGCCTTCGGCGGCGACGTGGTCCGGGCGCCGGCACCCATGCACGGCAAGGTCTCGTCCATCGAGCACCGGGCGTCCGGCATTTTCCGCGGGCTCAACGGCCCGTTCGACGCGACGCGCTACCATTCCCTCGTGGTCGAGAGGACGAACTGCCCGGAGGCCCTGGCGGTGACGGCGGAAGCCGACGGACTGATCATGGGGCTGCAGCACACGCGCCTGCCGGTGCACGGGGTGCAGTTCCACCCCGAGAGCATCCTGTCGCATCACGGGTCGCAGATTCTGCGGAATTTCCTCGACATCGCGGCGGCCTGGAACGCGGCACGTGACAAGGGCCGGCCCGGCGTGCATTGAGCGATCGGTCAGCACTGATTGATCTCATTCCAGACGGCCGGTGGATTCGTTCAGGTGGATTCGTTCAAGCCGCTCCTCGCGAAAGTCGCCGCCGGCACGAGCCTCGACCGCACCGAGGCGAGGCGCGCCTTCGACGATCTCCTGTCCGGTGAGGTGACGCCGGTCCAGGCCAGCGCCTTCCTCATCGCCCTCAAGGTACGCGGCGAGACAGCGGACGAGATCGTCGGCGCCGTCGAGGCCATGCGCGCGCGGATGCTGCCCGTCGCCGCCGTTCCGGGCGCCGTCGACGTGGTCGGCACCGGTGGGGATCATTCGGGGAGTTACAACGTCTCCACCCTCGCGGCCATCGTCACGGCGGCCTGCGGCGTGCCGGTGGCCAAGCACGGCAATCGCGCCGCCACCTCGCGCTCGGGCGCCGCCGACGTGCTTGCGGCTTTGGGCGTCCGCATCGGCCTCGATCCGGACGGCCTCGCCCGCTGCCTCGCCGAGGCCGGCCTGTGCTTCATGTTCGCCCAGACCCACCACGGCGCCATGCGTCACGTGGCGCCCGTGCGGGCCGAACTCCCCACCCGCACGATCTTCAACCTCCTCGGGCCGCTCGCCAACCCGGCCGGGGTCAAGTTCCAGCTCTTCGGCGTCTCGTCCCCCGCCTGGTCCGAGCCCCTGACCCGGGTGCTCGCCGAGCTCGGCAGCGAGCGGGTCTGGACCGTGCACGGCTCCGACGGCCTCGACGAGATCACCGTCACGGGCCCCACGGCCGTGGTCGCCCTGGACGGGGGCCACATCACCCACGCGACCCTCGACCCGCGCGAAGTCGGCTTGAGCCTCCACACCCTCGACGCCCTGCGCGGCGGCGACCCGGAGCACAACGCCGCCGCCCTGCACGGGGTGCTGGAAGGCGCCAGCAACGCCTACCGCGACATCGGCGTGATCAATGCCGGCGCCGCCCTGGTGGTGGCGGGTGCCGCCGCGACCCTCCGCGAGGGCGTCGTGCGGGCGCAAGACGCCCTCGATTCCGGAGCGGCCCGCGCGACGCTGGCCGCCCTCGTCCACGTCTCGAACGCCTGAAGGCGGCCCCCATGTCCGATCCCGCGACGCCCGATCCCGCGACCGACGAGACGGCCTCCCCCGGGCGCCGCGACGTGCTCGCCCGCATCGAGGCCTACAAGCGCCGCGAGATCGCCGAGGCGAAGCTGCGGGTGCCGCAGACCAAGCTCGAGAAGCGCGTCGCCGGCATGGAGCCGACGCGCGGTTTCGCCGCCGCCATCGCGGCGCACATCGCGCAAGGGCGGCCGGCCCTCATCGCCGAGGTAAAGAAAGCCTCGCCGTCGAAGGGCCTGATCCGCGCCGATTTCGACCCCGCCGCCATCGCGAACGCCTACGAGACGGGCGGCGCCACCTGCCTCTCGGTGCTCACCGACACGCCTTCGTTCCAGGGCAAGCCGGAGTACCTCACCCAGGCGCGCGACGCCTGCGCCCTGCCGGTCCTGCGCAAGGACTTCCTGTTCGAGCCCTACCAGGTGTTCGAGGCGCGGGCCTGGGGTGCCGACTGCATCCTCGCCATCATGGCCTGCCTCGACGACGACGAGGCGCAGGCCCTGGTCGAGACCGCGCACGATCTCGGCATGGATGTGCTGGTGGAGGTCCACGACGACGCCGAACTCGCCCGCGCCATTCCGCTGGGCACGCGGCTCATCGGCATCAACAACCGTAACCTCAAGACATTCGAGGTCTCGTTCGAGACGGCGATCCGCCTCGGCCACGGCGTGCCGGAGGACCGCATCGCGGTGGCCGAGAGCGGCATCTCGAATCACGCCGACGTGGTGCGCCTCGGAGAGAACGGCCTGCGTACGGTCCTCGTCGGCGAGAGCCTGATGCGGCAGGACAACGTGGCGGAAGCGACCCGGCACCTGCTGTTCGGGGACAAATGAGGACGGACCGTTGGCCGAACTGACCCATCTCGACGCGGCGGGCGCGGCCAACATGGTCGACGTTTCCGACAAGGCCGCCACCACCCGCACGGCGCGGGCCGTCGGCACCGTGGTGATGCTGCCCGAGACCCTGGCACTCATCCGCGAGGGCGACGCCAAGAAGGGCGACGTCATCGGCACGGCGCGGCTCGCCGGCATCATGGCGTCCAAGCGCACCCACGAGCTCATCCCCCTGTGCCACCCGCTCCTGATCTCGAAGGTGCGGGTCGACTGCACCATCGACGAATCCCTGCCGGGCCTGCGGGTCGCCGCCGAGGTCAAGGTGCTGGGTCCCACCGGGGTCGAGATGGAGGCCCTCACCGCCGTCTCGGTGGCGTGCCTGACCATCTACGACATGGTGAAGGCCGCCGACCGGGGCATGCGGATCGAGGGTATCCGGCTGCTCGCCAAGGATGGCGGCCGCTCCGGCGCCTATCTGGCGGAGGATGCCGTTTGAGCGGGCCGATCCCCGTCGCGGAAGCGCTCGCCCGCATCCTCGCCGGCATCGCCGGCCCCGTCCCGGCCGAGACCGTCGCCATCGCGGAAGCCGCCGGTCGGACCCTGGCGGAGGATGTGCGGGCCACCCGCACCCAGCCCCCTTTCCCCGCTTCCGCCATGGACGGCTACGCCGTGCGCGCCGACGACGTCGCCACCTGCCCGGCCACCCTGCGGGTGATCGGCACCAGCGCGGCCGGCCATGGCTTTGCAGGTTCGATCGGGCCGGGCGAGGCCGTTCGCATCTTCACCGGTGCCCCGGTGCCCGAGGGCGCCGACGCCATCCTGATCCAGGAGAACGCCGAAGCCGGGGACGGCCGGGTCGTCGCCCGCGAGCCCGTGGCGGCCAGGCGCTTCGTGCGCCCGAGCGGCCTCGACTTTCACGAAGGCGACGTGCTCTTGCGGGCCGGCGAGAGCCTGGATGCCCGCCGCACGGCCCTCGCGGCGGCAGCGGGCCATGGCCGGATCGGCGTTCGCCGGCGCCCCCGGGTCGCCATCCTGGCAACCGGCGACGAACTCGTGGCGCCGGGCGAGCCGGCGCGCTGGGACCAGATCGTCGCCTCCAACGCCCTCGCGGTGGCGGCGCTGGCCCGCGAGGCCGGGGCGGAGACCCTCGACCTCGGCATCGTCGGCGACACCCTCGAGGCCCTGGAAGCCGCACTCCTCCGGGCCGTCGCGGCAAAGGCCGACCTCCTCGTCACTCTCGGGGGCGCGTCGGTAGGCGACCACGACCTCGTGCAGTCGGCCCTCACCCGCCAGGGGCTGGAACTCGGGTTCTGGCGCGTGGCCCTGCGTCCCGGCAAGCCGCTGATGCACGGGCGCCTCGGTCCCACCACGGTGATCGGGCTGCCCGGCAACCCGGTCTCGTCCATCGTCTGCGGCCTGCTGTTCGTGGTGCCGGCGATCCGGGCGTTGCTGGGTGACCCACAAGCCGGCGCCGACCGCAGCGAGCCGGCGATCCTCGGCCACGCCATGCCGGCCAACGACGGGCGGCAAGACTACCTGCGCGCGCGCCTCGATACGGCGCCCGACCGCCTGCCGGTGGTCCACCCGGAGAACCGGCAGGATTCCTCGATGCTGTCCGTCCTCGGCCAAGCCGAAGCCTTGCTGATCCGGGCGCCCCACGCCCCGGCCGCCGAGAGCGGCGCGCCGTGTCGCATCCTGCGCCTCGACCGCCGCATCCTGTAGCGCCGTTCGGCCTCATGGCGACGCCTGGACGAAGCGGTCCGTTCGGTTCAGGATCGCAGCCGTCGCGCCCATCCGAGGTTTCGCCCTTTGCCGCACTTCGAAGATTTCTACGCCGACAAGCTCCGTGGCGCCCTCGGCGTCACCGACGCCGAATCCGTGCTCGACCTGCGCGGCACCAACCGCCCGACTGCGGAAGCGTCCCTCGCCGACATGCTGGAGCGCAGCCGCTTCGGAAAGAGCAAGACGGTGGCCATCCGCCTCGATCCGCCGCCGGAGGGCGGGGGCGAGACCCTGTTCCAGCCCACCGGGCGCCTGCTCCTCGACGCCAAGCGCAAGGGGCTCGTCGAACGCCTCCAGACCCTGCCGGCCGGCGACGGTCTCGGCTTCTACGTGGCACTCTCGGGCAAGGCCGCGCGTTCGGTGGAGTGATCGCAGCCCCACCCCCGGGATTTCCGTGAACCTCCTCGGCCGAAACGTCATCGAACGCCTCGCCCGGTTCGGCTACGGCGCACGCGGCGTCGTCTACTGCATCGTCGGCGGTCTCGCGCTGCTGGCAGCCCTCGGACGTGGTGGCCGGGCCGACGACAGCGAGAGCGCGATCCGCTGGGTCCTCGCCGGTCCGTTCGGAAGCGTCCTCGTCGGGTTCATCGCCATCGGCCTCCTCGGCTTCGCCCTGTGGCGCTTCGTCGAGGGCCTGACTGACGCCGACCGTCGCGGCACCTCGCCGAAGGGTCTCGTCGTCCGCGCCGCCCATGTCGGCAGCGCGGTGATCTACACCGGTCTCGCCATCACCGCCGGCAGTCTCGCCCTCGGCCTCGGCCGCGCGCGGGGCGGCGACGGCATGCAGGACTGGACCGCCTGGCTCCTGTCGAAACCCTTCGGCCTCTGGCTCGTCGGGCTCATCGGCCTCGGGGTGATGGCGGGGGGCGTCGCCTTCCTCGTCAAGGCTGCCACCGGCAAGGTCACGGACCGCCTGAAGCTCGACGCCGGGCAGTGCCGCTGGGCCAAACCCGTGGGCCAGTTCGGCTACGCGGCCCGCGGCGTCGCCTTCCTCATCATCGGCGGGTTCTTCCTCGCGGCGGCGTGGTACCAAGCCTCCTCCGAGGTGAAGGGGCTGGCCGGGGCCTTCGCGGCCCTGCGGGCCCAGCCCTACGGCTGGGTGCTTCTCGCCATCGTGGCGGCCGGGCATTTCGCCTTCGGCGCCTTCGGCCTGATCCAGGCCCGTTTCCGCCACATCGACGCCCCCGATCTCGACGAGACCGACGACGCCGTGCTGAAGGCACTCCGCCCCGGCGGGTAAGCCCGCCGCGTTGACAGGAACGGGCGCGGCGCCGATACCGCGCCTCGGCCGGAGCCCGTATGGGCCGGAGTTCATGCAGCAGCGCACCTACAAGAACGCGGTGATGGTGGTCCACGATTGCGTGGCGACCGCTCTGGCCGTGATCCTCACCTTCGTGTTCCGCTTCAACGGCGATCTCCTCGCCGAACGCCTGCACGCGCTTCCCCTGCTGCTGCCGCCCTTCGTGATGTTCGCGGGGCTCGTCTACGCGCGGTTCAAGCTCTACCGGACGAAGTGGCGCTTCGCCTCCCTGCCGGATCTCGCCGGGATCGTGCGGGCGGCGAGCGTACTCGCCCTGACCCTCCTCGTGCTCGACTACGTCCTCGTCTCCTCGACGATGTACGGGTTCTACTTCTTCGGCAAGATCGCCATAGGCCTGTACTGGGTCCTGCAGATCTTCCTCCTCGGCGGCCCGCGTCTCGCCTTCCGCTACCTGAAATATGCCCGCTCGCGGCAGAGCCACGCCCGCACCGCAACGACCCCGACCCTGCTGCTCGGGCGCGGCACCGACATCGAGATCCTGGTCCGGGCCATCGAATCCGGCTCGGTGCGGCGCCTCGCGCCCAAGGGCATCCTGTCGCCCCGCGCCGACGAGACCGGCCAGACCATGCGGGGCGTGCCCGTGCTGGGATCGTTCGCCGACCTCGAACGGGTGGTGGCCGATCTCGCCCGCGACGGCACCCCCGTGCGCCGCCTCGTCGCCGTGCCGAGCGCGCTCGCTCCGGAGGCCGCGCCCGACGACCTCATCGCCCGGGCCCGCCGCCTCGGCCTGCCCCTGTCGCGGGTGACGAGTCTTGGCGAGAACATGCGCGACGCCGGCCTCGCGCCCCTGGAGATCGAAGACCTGCTCCTGCGCCCCACCGTGGCCATCGACCGGCCGCGCCTGGAGCGCCTGCTCACGGGCGCTCGGGTGATCGTGACCGGCGGCGGCGGCTCCATCGGCTCGGAGATCTGCGCCCGGGCCGTGGCGTTCGGCGCCGCCGCCGTGCTCGTGGTCGAGAGCTCGGAGCCGGCGCTCCACGGCATCCTGAGCCGGCCGGATATCGCCGGGGCGCACGTCACCGGCGTGCTGGCCGACATCCGCGACCGCGACCGCCTCGACGCGGTCTTCGCCGCGTTCCGGCCGGACTACGTGTTCCACGCCGCCGCCCTGAAGCAGGTGCCCTACCTCGAGCGCGACTGGACCGAGGGCATCAAGACCAACGTGTTCGGCTCCATCAATGTCGCGGAGGCCACCCTGGCGGTGGGTGCCCGGGCCCTGGTGATGATCTCCACCGACAAGGCCATCGAGCCGGTGTCGCAGCTCGGCGCCACCAAGCGCTTCGCCGAGATGGTGGCGCAGGCCCACGACGCCGCGCAGAGCTGCGCGGCCGGAACGGTCCCGACGCGGCTCATCGCCGTGCGATTCGGCAACGTGCTGGGCTCCGTCGGCTCCGTGGTGCCGGTGTTCAAGGCGCAGATCGCCCGGGGCGGCCCCGTCACCGTCACCGACCCCGAGATGGTGCGCTACTTCATGACCGTGCGGGAGGCCGCCGACCTCGTCCTCACCGCCGCCTCCCATGCCGACCGGGAGGCACGGGTCGCCACCTGCGCCAACGGAATCGACCAGCGCGCGGCGGTCTACGTGCTCAAGATGGGCCAGCCCGTGCGGATCGGGGATCTCGCCGAGCGGATGATCCGGCTCGCCGGCTTCGAACCGGGCGTCGACATCGACATCGTCCATACGGGCTCGCGGCCCGGCGAGCGCCTGAACGAGATCCTGTTCGCCCGTGAGGAGCCCCGAATCGCCCTCGACGGGATCGACGGCGTGATGGCTGCGCGGCCCGTCTTCGCCGACCGGACGGTCCTGGACGGCTGGGTCGTGCGCCTTCACGCGGCGGTGGCGGCCCAGGACCGGGCGGCGGCGGAAGCGGTGTTCGGCGAGGCGATCCCCGATTTCCGCAACCGTCCGGCGGCAGGCACCAGGACAATGGCGGAACCGCAGGGTCCGATCCCGGTTGATCCCTCGCGTAAATCGCGGGAACCAACGGTCGCGCTTCCGAATTGAGGCGCTGACCCGAACATCAGGGACCGGGCCGGCCGAACGACACCGGTGCCGGTCCGTCGATCCGAGGAGAAGATCTTGCAGCGTGTTTCGAAGCTTCTGGCAGGCAGCCTGTTCGCGACGGCCCTCGGCCTCGCCGGCGCGCCAGTCCTCGCGCAGGGCATCTCCATCGGACCCGGCGGCGTTCAGGTCGATCCCGGCTACCGCCGCGGCTACGACGACCGTGGCCCGCCGCGCAGCGAGCTGACCCGAGGCGAGGCGGCCCGAATTGCCCGTCGTGAAGGCCTCATCGATGTCGACGGTGTCGACCGGCGCGGCCCCCGGATGATCGTGCGCGGCTCGGATCGCCGCGGCGACGACATCTCCGTGGTGCTCGACAGCCGCTCGGGCGATGTCCTCGACGTCCGCCGCTGAGCCTTAGGGATCGAAGGGAAAAAAGGTCCGGCGTGCTGCGCCGGGCCTTTTTTCATGCGGTCTCGGCTCGGGCGAAAGCGGCAAGGCCGTCGCCCGTCGTGTGCGACGGGGCCCACCCTAGCGCCGACAGGCCGTCGGCCCGGGCGACGAGCCCCGTCGAGAGGCGGGCATAGGCCTCCTCCCGTCCCGCCAGACGGCAGGCGACCCCGATGAGGCCGGGTGGCACCGCGACGAGCTTCGGCGTCCGGCCGAGGCCGTGCCGCAAGGCCGCGATCATCTCGGGCAGGGTCAGGGGATCGGGCTCGGCGACCACGAGGGCACGGCCGAGGGGGGCCGGTGCAGCGAGCGCCGTGGCCACCGCCGCCGCGAGATTGTCCACCGACACGAGGGAGCGCCGTGCCGTGAAGCCCCCGAACGGCAGCGGATAGGGCGTGCGCGCGAGGCGCAGCAGGGCCGCCATGTTGCCCTTCACCCCGGGACCGTAGACGAGGACCGGCCGCAGGGCGACCCAATCGAGGCCGATCTCGGCCAGGGCCGCCTCGGCGTCGCGCTTCGAGCGTCCGTAGGCGTCCGTGGGTTCGGGCGCATCGGTCTCGCGGACGGGTCCGGTGGCGCTCGGTCCGGTCTGGGCGCGGATCGAGGACAGGAACACGAAACGGCGGATTCCGACCCGCGCCGCGCTTTCGGCGAGGCGCCGCGTGGCCTGCGTGTTGGAGGTCCGGTAATCGTCCTCGGGGGTGCCCGACATGGCGTGGGCGAGGCCCGCCGAGTGAACGACGGCATCGACGCCGGCCAGAGCCGCAGCCATGTTCATGGGTCGGCTGAGGTCGCCAACCACGGCGCCGCTCGCCCCATCCGGTACGGCGACGGGCCGGCGCAGGAGCACGCGGACCCGGTAGCCCCGGGCCGAGAGGGCGTGGAGGAGATGCCGACCGATGAAGCCGGTGGAGCCCGTCAATGCGATGAGCTGTCCGCCCAAGATCGTCTCCTGCCTCAACCGGGCCTCCGGCGCCGCCCGAAGGCGTGCAGGAGGCTTGCCACCAGGGCGCCCCCCGCCCCCGAGGCCAGGACGGTGACGGGCCAGGACGGCCAAAGCAAGGTCGCGCTGGCTAGGGCCGCCAAAGCGAGGTTGAGGACGAACACACGGCCCACGACGGCGACCACCGGGAACCCGTTATCCGTGGCGCGCTGGTACCAGTGCGAGCGATGGGCCTGCCAGACCGGCTCCCGCCGCAGCAACCGGCGCCCCAGGGTCAGGGTCGCGTCGGCGAGATAGTAGAGCGGCAGGAGGATCGCGGCGGCGAGCCCACCCTCCGCGGCGAGGCGGTAGAGCAGCCACGCCCCGAGGAGCCCGAGGGGCAGCGACCCGACATCGCCGAGGAAGAGCCGGGCCACGGGGCGGTTGAACGGCGCGAAGCCGAGCACCGCCCCGAGGAGCGCGGCGGCGACGAGCATGGGCAGGAACGGCAGCCCTCCGGACAGGCCGAGGAACACGAGGGCGCCCGTGAGGGGCACGAACTCGGCCACGCTCATCCAGTCGAGCCCATCCATGAAGTTGACGAGGTTCACGAACCAGAGTCCCGAGAGGATCGCGACGCCCCGTTCGACGGGCAGCGGCAAGCCCGGCATCAGGCGCCCACCCACCGCCAGCACCAGTCCGGCGACCACGAGGCCCTGTACGCCGAGGCGGAGGGAGGCCGGCAGGGGGCGGATGTCGTCGACGGCACCCAGGATCGCGAGCAGCAGGACGGCGTGGGCGAGGACGAGGGCCTCCAGGGCATCGAGTCCGGCACCACGCAGGGCCAGCACCACGCCGACGGTGGCGAAGACCGCCAGCACGATGGCGATGCCGCCCCCCTGCGGCGTCGGCACCGTGTGACTCGACCGGGCATTGGGCCGCGCCAGGGCATAGCGCCGAAGCAGCGGCTGCAGGGCAACGATCAGTCCCGCGCTCAAGCCGGCGGCGAGCGGAACGGCGACGAGGGGCGCGAGGAGCATGGGCGGTCCGTGGGGCGGCCGGGGGGAGCCGTTCCGTTCTTTTCGGCCTGGGAGGATTAGTGATCCGACGATCTTCGGCCGCGTTCGCTCAGGTACAGGACAGACCCGTAGCGGCGTGGGTCTCGGCCGGGTCCTCCCCTGCCAGACACAGGGTACTCGCATAGGGGCAGGGTGTCGTTCCGGGGCGTCGCAGGTGAACCCGGGTCCGCTGGGGGACCCGGGATGGCAAAGCGTGGCGGGACTTCCAGTACCCCCGAACGCCCGAGGCGCTCGTCCTCAGACTTTCCAACGGCTCGGTAGCGTCAGAAGACCTTCTCGGCATCCTTGCGGGAATTCACCCCGTCAGCCTTGTCGGCGGCCTGCTTGTCCAGCGCCCGATTCACCACCTTGGCCAGCCCGACCATGATGGTGTCGAGGATGTAGTCCTTCGGCGTGTAGACCGCCGTGACGCCCATATTCTTCAACACGAGTTCGTCGTCGGGCGAGATGATGCCGCCCACCACCACGGGGATGTGGTCGAGGCCGGCTTCGCGCATCTTCGCCTTCACGTCGCGCACCAGGGGCACGTGCGAGCCGGACAGGATCGACAGGCCGACGACGTGGGCGCCGGTCTCCTTGGCCTTGGCGACGATCTCGGCCGGGGTCTGGCGGATGCCGTCATAGGTCACGTCGAAGCCGACGTCGCGGGCGCGCAGGGCGATCTGCTCGGCGCCGTTGGAATGGCCGTCGAGGCCAGGCTTGCCGACCACGAGCTTCGGCGTTTCGCCGAGGCGCTCGCCCAGATCCGCGATGAGGAGCTTGGCTTCCTCGGCCGCGCCCGACGACACCGTGTCGAGGCCGACACCCGTGGGTGCGCGGTACTCGCCGAACACCTCGCGCAGGCGCGTGCCCCACTCGCCGGTGGTGACCCCGGCCTTCGCGGCGGCGATGGACACCGGCATGATGTTGGCACCGGAACGCGCGGCGGCTTCGAGATCGGCGAGGGCCTTTTCCACGGCCTTGCCGTCGCGTTGCGACCGCCACGCCCGGATGCGCTGCTCGGCCTCC
This sequence comes from Methylobacterium sp. Leaf102, assembly GCF_001422425.1. Lineage (NCBI taxonomy): Bacteria > Pseudomonadati > Pseudomonadota > Alphaproteobacteria > Hyphomicrobiales > Methylobacteriaceae > Methylobacterium > Methylobacterium sp. Leaf102. Next base: position 196,819 of record NZ_LMMX01000012.1, read on the forward strand.
ATCTCCACGGTCTCCGAGACGGTGAAGATGGCCCCCTCCCCGGCGGTGAGGGGCGAGGGCTCCCCGGCCTGGAACTTGTTGACGCCGACCACGACCTGATCGCCGGCCTCGATGGCCGAGATGCGCTTGGCGTTGGATTCCACGAGCGCCCGCTTGAGGGCGCCGGTCTCGACGGCGGCCACGGCCCCGCCGATGCCACCGATCTCCTCCAGGGCCTTGCGGGTCTCGGCTTTGAGGGATTCAACCTTGGCGTCGATCACCGTCGAGCCGTCGAAGATGTCGTCGTATTCGAGGAGATCCGTCTCGAAGGCGAGGATCTGCTGCATGCGCATGGACCATTGCTGGTCCCAGGGGCGCGGCAGGCCGAGCGCCTCGTTCCAGGCGGGAAGCTGCACGGCGCGGGCGCGGGCGCGCTTCGACAGGGTGACGGCCAGCATCTCGATGAGGATGCGGTGGACGTTGTTCTCGGGCTGCTGCTCCGTCAGTCCGAGGCTATTCACCTGAACGCCGTAGCGGAAGATACGCTTCTTCGGGTCGGTGATGCCGTAGCGCTCCTGGGCGATCTCGTCCCAAAGCTCCGAGAACGCCCGCATCTTGCAGATCTCGGTGACGAACCGCATGCCGGCATTCACGAAGAACGAGATCCGGCTGAACACGTCGGCGAAGCTCGCCTCGTCGAAATCGGGGTCGTCCCGCACGGTGTCCAGCACCGCGATGGCGATGGCGAGGGCGTAGGACAGCTCCTGCACCGGCGTCGCCCCGGCCTCCTGCAGGTGGTAGGAGCACACGTTCATCGGGTTCCACTTCGGCACTTCCTTGGTCGTGAACAGGATCACGTCCTTGGTGAGCCGCAGGGAGGGGGCCGGCGGGAACACGTAGGTACCGCGCGACAGGTATTCCTTGATGATGTCGTTCTGGGTCGTGCCCTGGAGGCCGCTGAGGGGCGCGCCCTGCTCCTCGGCCACGGCGAGGTAGAGCGACAACAGCCACGGCGCCGTGGCGTTGATGGTCATCGACGTATTCATCTGCTGCAGCGGAATCTGGTCGAACAGGGTCCGCATGTCGCCGAGATGCGCGATCGAGACGCCGACCTTGCCGACCTCGCCGCGCGCCAGTTCGTGGTCGGGATCGTAGCCCGTCTGCGTCGGCAGATCGAAGGCCACGGACAGGCCGGTCTGCCCCTTGGCGAGGTTGCCCCGGTAGAGCGCGTTCGATTCCTTGGCGTTGGAATGCCCGGCATAGGTCCGGATGATCCAGGGCTTGTCGCGCTTGACCTCGGCGACGGTCGCGTTCGCGCTCATTCCACTCGACTCCGTTGGATGCTGTGCCGCGCTTGACCGCGCGTGATGGCCGGCACCCTAACCAAGCGCAGCGCGCGCGTCATCTGGCCGAAGGTTCGGCAGGCGGGCCGCGACACGCGAAGGCTTGGAAAAATTCTAGATGCACGGCGAAAGCGAATTGAACGGGGCATCACCAAAGTCGGATGCCGCGATGCACTTAAGCATCTGAAATACCGACAGGATACGCCGCGGCATCGCTCAGCAACGTCGCGAAAAATATTGTATACGAATACAGGCCGCCGCCCGGACAGCGAGTCGCCCACAAGCACCGGGCCTTCATGGCCTTTCTGGGGCCTTGGAGCGCTTCCGGTTCGCCGATATAGGGTCGCTCACAACAAGATAAGGGAGAGCCTGAGATGGCCGCGAGCGCTGCGTCGAGCACGACTGAGATCAAGGACTTGTACGAGATGGGCGAGGTCCCGCCCCTCGGTCACGTGCCGGCGAAGATGTACGCCTGGGCGATCCGGCGCGAGCGCCACGGGCCGCCGGAACAGTCCCACCTGCTCGAAGTCCTCCCCGTCTGGGAGATCGGCGACGACGAAGTGCTCGTTTACGTCATGGCCGCCGGCGTCAACTACAATGGCGTCTGGGCCGGCCTCGGCGAGCCGATCTCGCCCTTCGACGTGCACAAGGGCGAGTACCACATCGCGGGCTCGGACGCGTCGGGCATCGTCTGGAAGGTCGGCGCCAAGGTGAAGCGCTGGAAGGTCGGCGACGAGGTCATCATCCACTGCAACCAGGACGACGGCGACGACGAGGAGTGCAACGGCGGCGATCCGATGTTCTCGCCGTCCCAGCGCATCTGGGGTTACGAGACCGGGGACGGCTCCTTCGCCCAGTATTGCCGGGTGCAGTCGCGCCAGCTCATGGCCCGGCCGAAGCACCTCACCTGGGAAGAGGCGGCCTGCTACACGCTGACCCTCGCCACCGCCTACCGCATGCTGTTCGGCCACGCCCCCCACACCGTGCGGCCGGGCCAGAACGTCCTGATCTGGGGCGCCTCGGGCGGTCTCGGCGTGTTCGGCGTCCAGCTCTGCGCGGCGTCGGGCGCCAACGCCATCGCGGTGATCTCCGACGAGTCGAAGCGCGACTACGTCATGGGGCTTGGCGCCAAGGGCGTGATCAACCGCAAGGAGTTCGATTGCTGGGGTCAGCTGCCGAAGGTGAACAGCCCTGAGTACAACATCTGGCTCAAGGAAGCCCGCAAGTTCGGCAAGGCGATCTGGGACATCACCGGCAAGGGCAACGACGTCGACATCGTGTTCGAGCACCCGGGCGAGTCGACCTTCCCGGTCTCGACCCTGGTGGCCAAGCGCGGCGGCATGATCGTGTTCTGCGCCGGCACCACCGGCTTCAACATCACCTTCGACGCCCGCTACGTCTGGATGCGCCAGAAGCGCATCCAGGGCTCGCACTTCGCCCACCTCAAGCAGGCCTCGGCCGCCAACCAGTTCGTCATGGATCAGCGCATCGATCCGTGCATGAGCGAGGTGTTCCCGTGGGAGAAGATCCCCCAGGCCCACACCAAGATGTGGAAGAACCAGCACCCACCCGGCAACATGGCCTGCCTCGTCAACGCCCCGCGCGCCGGCCTGCGCACGGTGGAAGACGTGATCGAGGCCGGCAAGAACAAGTAAGCTTGAGCCTCAGGGTCTGAGGCTCTCACGCTCGACCGCCCGAACGATCACCTTCCCTAACGATCACCTGCCCTTTTCGGAGGGCAGGTGCTTCGCGTAATCCTCGCGTTCCTCTTTCTGCTTGATGAGGTCCGCATAGGCCTGCCGCATCTCCGGCGAGACGGAGACGGAGCGGGTCTTCTCCTTCTTGCGCTTGGGCGCCTTCTTGAATTGGTTGGCGGTCTCGGTCATCGGCTGGTTCCGGATGGGTCGCGTCGACGGAAGTATAGGCTAGCCCGGCGACGTTCGCGAGACGGGACGGACGGATGGTTCCGGTCGGCCCCGCGCGCTGGTAGAGACGATCCGACACGTTTTCCGGATCGGACGAACCACAATGGAAAAATTCACCACCCTCGAGGGCGTCGCGGCCCCCATGCGGATCATCAACGTCGACACCGACCGGATCATCCCCAAGCAGTATCTCAAGACCATCAAGCGCACGGGGCTCGGCAAGGGCCTGTTCTCGGAGATGCGCTACCGCGACGACGGCTCGGAGAACCCCGACTTCGTCCTCAACAAGCCGGCCTATCGCAACACCAAGATCCTCGTGGTGGGCGACAATTTCGGCTGCGGCTCGTCGCGCGAGCACGCGCCCTGGGCGCTGACGGATTTCGGCATCCGCTGCGTGATCTCCACGAGCTTTGCCGACATCTTCTTCAACAACTGCGCCAAGAACGGCATCCTGGCGATCACGGTCTCGGCCGAGGATCTGGAAAAGCTGTTCGAGGATGCCGAGCGCGGCGCCAACGCCACCCTGTCCGTCGATCTCGAGGCCCAGACCATCAAGGGGCCGGACGGCGGCACCCTGCATTTCGACATCGATCCGGGCCGCAAGGAGAGCCTCCTCAACGGCCTCGACGAGATCGGCCTGACCCTGAAGCGGGCCCCGGCCATCGACGCCTACGAGGCGAAGATCGCCGCGCGCGGCTGGGCCTGAGACCGGACGTGCTCATGGTTCGTTTACCATGGGCACGCCTTAACGGTGGGCAGACCCGACCATCCGCTCCGGAGACCGCCCCATGACGCCGCGCGCGACGCTCACCGCCCTCCTCTGCCTCGCGGGTGCGACGGCAGCCCCCGAGGCCCGGGCCGACTTCCAGGATTGCCTCGCCGGGCTCCAGGCCCAGGCCGCCGCGCAGGGCATCTCGGCCCAGACCTTCCGCGCCGCGACGAACGGCATCGCCCACGACCCCAAGGTCCTCGAACTCGCCGGCGCCCAGCCCGAGTTCAAGACACCGATCTGGGACTACATGGCGGCTCTCGTCGACGACGAGCGCGTCGACGACGGCAAGGCGGCCATGAAGCAGCACGCCCAGGCCCTCGCCAACGCGGAATCGCGCTACAGCGTCGACCGCTACACCATCGCGGCGGTGTGGGGCGTCGAATCGAACTTCGGCAAGAACCTCGGCAAGATGCCGCTGGTCCAGTCCTTCGCCACCCTGATCTGCGCCAACCACCGCCGGAAGGACTTCTTCAAGGGCGAGCTGATGGCCACCCTCAAGATCATCGAGCGCGGCGACATCGATCCCTCCCGCCTCAACGGCTCCTGGGCCGGCGCCTTCGGCCAGACCCAGTTCATGCCCACCACCTACCAGCGGCTGGCGGTCGACGGCGACGGCGACGGGCGCCGCGACCTCGTCGATTCGGTCCCCGATGCCGTCGCCTCCACGGCGAACTTTTTGCGCGTGGCGAAATGGCAGAACGGCCAGCCCTGGGGCTACGAGGTGCGCCTGCCGCGCGGCTTCAATGCCAGCGGTGCCGGCCGCAAGAACCGCCACGCCGTCTCCCACTGGGCCGCCATGGGCGTGACCCGGATCGACGGGCGTCCGCTCTCCGGCGACGCGCCCATCGGCATCCTGATCCCCGCCGGGGTGAACGGCCCCGCCTTCGCCGTCACCAAGAACTTTGACGCCCTGTATTCCTACAACGCCGCCGAATCCTACGGCCTCGCCATCGCGGTCCTGTCCGACCGCCTGCGGGGCCGGGCCGGCATCCAAGCCGAGTGGCCCACCGACGACCCGCCCCTGTCGCGCGCCGAGCGCCGCGACCTCCAGACCCGGCTCGCCGCCCGCGGCTACGACGTCGGCGAGCCGGACGGCAAGGTCGGGTCCAAGACCCGCGACGCCATCAAGGAGATCGAGCGCAGCCTCGGCATGCCGGCGACGGGTCGTCCGGGCGCGAAGGTGCTGGAGGCCCTGCGGCGGGGGTGAGCGGGCGACGGTTTCCCATACCGTTCATCCCACCGATCACCTCATCCTGAGGTGCCGCGCCAGCGGCCTCGAAGGAGGGCTCCATTCCCAATGCTATCCTTGGAGCCCTCCTTCGAGGGCTCCGCTTCGCTCCACCACCTCAGGATGAGGAAGCGGATCGGCACGATGGACAAACGAAAAAGGCCGGGCAATCGCCCGGCCTTTTCCATGGATGGATATCCGAAAAAACTTACTCCGCGGCGGCGGTCTTCGCGGCGGACTTGGCGGCCTTCTCGGCCTTGCGGGCGTCCTTGTTCGCCTTCGACGCGTCGGCCTTGGCGGCCTTCTCGGCGGGACGGTCGGCGCGCTCGACGATACGGGCGGACTTACCGCGACGGTCGCGCAGGTAGTACAGCTTGGCGCGACGCACCTTGCCGCGACGCACGACGACGATGGAATCGATGAGCGGCGCGTAGAGCGGGAACACGCGCTCGACGCCCTCGCCGTAGGAGATCTTGCGGACGGTGAAGCTCTCGTTGAGGCTGCCGCCGGAGCGGGCGATCACCACGCCCTCGTAGGCCTGCACGCGGGTGCGCTCGCCTTCCTTCACCTTGACGTTCACGATGACCGTGTCGCCGGGCTGGAAGTCGGGGATGGTCTTGTTGAGCGAAGCGATCTGCTCCTGCTCGAGCTGCTGGATGATGTTCATGGGTCACGTCCTGCCGGTGCGCGCCCGGGATCCCCGGATGGGATCGTGGGCGTCAGGATTTCGGCATCCTGTTTTGAGTTGAGGCGGGCCATACACGAGGCGTGTATTTTTGTCTACGCGGCGTCGATTGTTTCGGGCCGCGCGCGCTCCGAGAAGCACCGATCCTTCCCCAGGCGGCCATGGCTCCGAGTTCCCCACGGGAGTTGAGAAAATCGCCCACGGGGTCCACATGGATATCCATGCCGGGCGATCCCGGCATGATTCCCGGCCGGCCTTGAACCGGCGCCGCGGACGAGGATTTCGTACCCATGTTCATCCAGACCGAAGCCACCCCGAACCCCGCCACCCTGAAGTTCCTGCCCGGCCGCGTCGTCCTCGACACCGGCACCTTCGAGGCGCGCGACGCCGAGGCCGCCGCCCGTTCGCCCCTGGCGCAGCGCCTGTTCGACGTGCCCGGCGTCGCCGGGGTCTATTTCGGCCACGACTTCATCTCCGTCACCAAGGCGGAGGACGAGAACCTGTGGCCGCAGGTGAAGCCCGCCATCCTCGGCGCGATCATGGAGCACTTCCAGTCCGGCGCCCCGGTGCTCGCCGAGGGCACCAGCTCAGAGGACGACGAGGCGGAAGAATTCTTCGATCCGGCCGACGCCGAGACCGTGGTCACCATCAAGGACCTCCTCGAGACCCGCGTGCGCCCGGCGGTCGCCGGCGACGGCGGCGACATCACCTTCCGAGGCTACAAGGAAGGCGTCGTCTACCTTGAGATGAAGGGCGCCTGCTCGGGCTGCCCCTCCTCCACCGCCACCCTGCGGCACGGCGTACAGAACCTGTTCCGCCACTTTCTGCCCGAGATCCGCGAAGTTCAGGCCATCTGAGACCGACCGCGCCGACTTGCGGCGCAAAGCGGCAACACTGCACCGTGAATTCATCGAAAACGGCCGCCTCGCTCTCACGGGGCGGCCGTTTTTGTCCTACCATCGAGCTCCCGGCGGGCGCGTGATCGGCTCACGCGGGGCCGGGGCACATCGGGAGTGACGTTGCGTATACTGGCCATCGACACGGCGCTCGACGCCTGCTCCGTCTGCATCGCGACGGACGAGTCCGACGATCTCCTCGCCCACGAGTCGATGATCCTCGGGCGCGGCCATGCCGAGGCCCTGCTGCCCATGGTGGAGCGCGTGGTCGCCCGCGTGGAGGGCGGCTTCGAGGCCCTCGACCGTGTCGCCGTCACCGTCGGGCCCGGCAGCTACACCGGCCTGCGCGTCGGTCTCTCGGCGGCCCGCGCCATCGGGCTCGCCACCGGCATTCCCGTGGTCGGCGTCACCACTCTGTCGGCGCTCCTCGCTCCGCTCCTCGCCCTCAACGGTGCAGGCCTCATCGTCGCCGCCATCGATGCCCGCCACGGCGCCGTCTACGTCCAGGCCATGAGCATGGGCGACGGAATCGTCATCCCCCCGAGTCTTCTCCCCCTGGAGGAAGCCGCCGCCATGCTCGACGGCACCGTGACCCTCGTCGGCTCCGGCGCGCCGGCGCTGGCCGCCCTTCTCAAGGGGCGCGGCCTCGACGTACAGCTCGCCGGAACCGGCGCCGCCGACATCGCCTGGACCGCCTCCCTCGGCATGCTGGCCGACCCCGCCCAGGCTCTCGCCCGCCCGCTCTACCTACGCGGCCCCGACGCGCAGCCCCAGGATCACGCGAGGCTCGCCCGCCGATGACGCGACCCGTCACTCCGTTCTGGCCCTTCGAGATGTGGTCCGCGTGGTGGGACGCCTGGGGCGGTGCGCCCTACGTCGCCATCCTGCGCGATTCCGGTCAGGCCCGCGCCCTCGCTCGCCTCCACGCCACCGCCTTCGCCCGCCCGTGGGACGCCCACGAGTTCGAGCGCATGCTGTGCGAGCGCTCCACCGAGGCCCACGCCCTGTGGAAGGGCGGCACCATCCAGGGCTTCGTCCTTTCGCGCAAAGCCGCCGACGAGGCCGAGATCCTCACCGTCGTGCTGGCGCCGGGCGCGCGCGGCAACGGCTTGAGCCGCCGGCTCGTCGGCGACCATCTCGCCCATCTCGCCGTCAACGGCGTACGGCGGGTCCACCTCGAGGTCGACGAGGGCAATGCCCCGGCCCTCAAGCTCTACGCACGGCACGGCTTTCGGCAGGTCGGCGCGCGTACGGGCTACTACCACCGCGCCGACGGCAGCCGCGCCACCGCCCTCACCATGACCTCCGAGCTGGCGTGAGTCCGGCGGCGGCCCGATGACCCGCATCGGCACGCTCCTGCGCCTCGCGCTCTGCGCCCTCGCCTTCGGGCTGATGGTCGGCCCCCATCTGCTCAGCCTGCGCTACGGGCGCGGGCGCCTCGCCGGGGACCTGCCGACGCGCTTCCACCGGGTCTTCCTGCGCCTGTTCGACGTGCGCGTGACCCAGAGTGGCACACCGCCGGACCCGGGCGAGGCGGCCCTGGTGCTCGCCAACCACATCTCCTGGCTCGACATACTGGTGCTCGGGTCCCTGCGCCCGCTCTCCTTCGTGGCGAAATCCGAGATCGCCGGCTGGCCCGTCGTCGGCACCCTGGCGCGGCTCCAGCGCACGGTGTTCATCGACCGGGCGCGCCGCGCCGCCACCGCCCACGTCAACGCCACCGTCGCCAGCCGGTTGGCCTCGGGCGATCTCATCGTGCTGTTCGCCGAGGGTACGACAGGGGACGGCACCCGCCTGTTGCCGTTCCGCTCGTCCCTCGTGGGTGCGGCCCGCGCCGCGATCGACGGAACCGCCGGCGGCCCCGACCGCATCCGTCTCCAGCCCCTCGCCATCACCTATCCGCGCCGCAACGGTCTGCCGATGGTCCGGTCCGAGCGGCCGGGCGTGGCGTGGTACGGCGACATGGAGCTCGCCCCTCACCTCTCCGACTTCTTCGCGAACGGCCCCATCGACGTGCACGTGGTCTGGGGCGCCCCCATCGCGTTCGAGGCCGGCACCGACCGCAAGCGCGCGACGGCCCTGGCCGAGGCCTCCGTGCGCGAGGCCCTTCAGCGCGCGGTCACCGGTCGCCCGCCCAAGGGCGCGGTCTGGGGCGGCGCGCGCCTCCTGCCCGACGCCGCCCCCAAGGACACAGCCTCCGGCGTGCCCGCCCTCTGATCCGGCTTCCGGGTCGCGACGTCGTGCCGGAACCGTGTTAAGCCCGTGGCGAACCACGGGTCGGGACCGGACTGTTGAAGAAAGCCTTCGTCAAATCCTACGGCTGCCAGATGAACGCCTACGACGCCACCCGGATGGCGGACGTGCTCGGCGCCGAGGGCTACACCGCCACCGACACGGTGGAGGAGGCGGATGTCGTCATCCTCAACACCTGCCACATCCGTGAGAAGGCGGCCGACAAGGTCTATTCGGAACTCGGACGCCTGCGCGTCCTCAAGACCGAGCGCGCCGCCGCCGGACACGACACCCGCATCGTGGTGGCGGGCTGCGTCGCCCAGGCCGAGGGGGCCGAGATCCTGTCCCGCGCGCCGAGCGTCGACGTGGTGGTCGGCCCGCAGAACTATCACCGCCTGCCCGATCTCCTCGCCCGCTCGCGCACGAAGCGCGTGGTCGATACGGAATTCCCCGTCGAGGACAAGTTCGACCACCTGCCGGCGCGGCGCACCCTCGGGGTCACGGCCTTCCTCACGGTGCAGGAGGGCTGCGACAAGTTCTGCGCCTTCTGCGTGGTGCCCTACACCCGCGGCGCCGAGGTCTCGCGCTCCGTGGCGGCGATCCGGGCCGAGGCGGAGCGGTTGCTCCAGGGCGGCGCCCGCGAGATCACCCTCATCGGCCAGAACGTGAACGCCTATCACGGCGTCGGCCTCGACGGCGGGTCGGCCACCCTGCCCGACCTCATGCGCGAGATCGCGTCGCTGCCCGGCATCTTACGCCTGCGCTACACCACCAGCCACCCCAACGACATGACGTCCGACCTCGTGGCGGCCCATGGCAGCCTGCCGGCCCTGATGCCGTTCCTGCACCTGCCGGTGCAGTCGGGCTCCGACCGGGTGCTGAAGGCCATGAACCGCAAGCACACGGCCGCGAGCTACCGCGACCGCATCGCGGAGATGCGGGCGGTGCGGCCCGACATCGCCCTGTCGTCGGATTTCATCGTCGGCTTCCCCGGCGAGACCGAGGCGGAGTTCGAGGAGACCCTGCGGCTCGTCGCCGACATCGGCTTCGCCAGCGCCTACTCGTTCAAGTACAGCCCGCGCCCCGGAACGCCCGCGGCGGAGTGGGACGACATGGTGCCGGAGGACGTGAAGACCCGCCGTCTGCACGCCCTGCAGACCCTTCTCGATGCGCAGCGCCACGCCTTCAACGCCTCGTATGTCGGCGCCGTGGTCGAGGTTCTCGTGGAGAAGGCCGGGCGCCACCCCGGTCAGGTGGCGGGCAAGACGCCTCACCTCCTACCCGTTCAGTTCGACGCGCCCACATCCACCATCGGCACCCTCGTGCCCGTGCGGATCGTCAGGGCCGGCTCCAACAGCCTGTTCGGCGAGACCGTCGCCGATGCGGCGGTCGCGGCGTGAGCGCGGCGGCCCCGTTCCGTGGCATCACCATCGAAGGACACCGGCGTGGCAGCATCTGATGGGATCGGACGGATCGGCCCCTTGCGCGGGCGCGGCCCGGCGGCGCGGGCGGGCGAGATCGTCGAATCCCTCGAGGCGTCCCTGACCTTCGACGACAACCGTCTCGCGAGCCTCGTCTTCGGCCAGTACGACCAGAACGTCGCCCATCTCGAGCGGCGCCTCGGCGTCACCGCCACGGCTTTGGGCAATCACCTCGTCATCAAGGGCTCGCCCGAGGCGGCGGAACTCGCCCGCAAGGTGTTCGAGCGCCTCTATGCCCGCGTCCGGGCCAGCGGCACCGCCCTGACGCTCGGCGACGTCGACGGCGCGATCCAGGAGACGACGCAGCAAGGCACCCTGTTCCCGGCGGCCGAGGTCAGCGCGGAGCCCGACCGGCCGGTCTTCGACCAGATCGCCACCCGCCGGCGCGGCGCCGTGCGCGCCCGCAACACGGCGCAGGACGCCTACATCAAGCTGCTGCGCACCCGCGAACTCGTGTTCGCCGAGGGCCCGGCCGGCACCGGCAAGACGTGGCTGGCCGTCGGCCACGCCGTCTCGCTGCTGGAGCAGGGTCACGTGGAGCGCATCATCCTGTCCCGCCCGGCCGTCGAGGCCGGCGAGCGCCTCGGCTTCCTGCCCGGCGACATGCGCGACAAGGTCGATCCGTACCTGCGCCCGATCTACGACGCGCTCTACGATTTCATGGAAGCCCGCCACGTCGACCGCGGCCTTCAGACCGGGATCATCGAGATCGCGCCGCTCGCCTTCATGCGCGGACGCACCCTCACCAATGCCGTGGTGCTCCTCGACGAGGCGCAGAACACCACCTCCATGCAGATGAAGATGTTCCTGACGCGCCTCGGCGAGAACTCCCGGATGATCATCACGGGTGATCCGAGCCAGGTCGATCTGCCGCCGGGCCAGCGCTCGGGCCTCGTCGAGGCGGTGAAGATCCTGGACGGCGTCGAGGGCATCGGTCGCGTCACCTTCCGCGACGTCGACGTGGTACGCCACGACCTCGTGCGCCGCATCGTCACCGCCTACGAATCGGCCGCCCACGGCGAGCACGAATCCGACCGCAACGCGAATCCGCGCCGCCGGCCCAATTCATGATCGAGACCGAAATCGACGTCGCCGTCGAGGACGCACGCTGGAACGACGTGGTGCCGGACCTCGAAGCGTTCGTGATCCGCGCCGTGGAGGCCGGGCTCGCCATCGCACCGGATTCCCCCAAGGAAGCGGTGGAGGTCAGCGTCCTGCTCACCACCGACGCTGCGGTGCAGGCCCTGAACCGGACTTGGCGCGGACAGGACAAGCCCACCAACGTCCTGTCGTTTCCTGCGCCCCCGCAGCCCCCCCATGCGGGAATGGCGCAGCCGCTCGGCGATGTCGTTCTTGCGTATGACACGATGCTGCGCGAGAGTGCCGAGCAATCGAAGCCGCTCAGTCACCACCTCGCGCACCTCCTTGTCCATGGCACCCTCCACCTCCTCGGTCAGGACCACGAGACGGGCGACGCGGACGCCGAGGCCATGGAGGCGCTCGAAATCGCGGCCCTCGCCACCCTTGGCATGCCCGATCCCTACGCCGATTGAGCGGCAGCAACGCCCGTCATCCCAGATCAGAGAGACATGACGAACGATCGAAGTCGCGGCGCGGCCCAGGCCGCGCCCAGCGCGAACGACGGTGAGGCTCACCCCCGCGAGCCCTGGTACGACCGTCTGCTGCACGTCTTCCACCTCCGGCCGCGCGATTCGTTGCGCGACGATATCGAGGACCGGCTGGCCGAACCCGATTCGGGCGAGAACGCCTTCTCGCCCATCGAGCGCGCCATGCTCAAGAACGTGCTCGGCCTGCACAAGGTGCGGGTGGACGACGTGATGATCCCGCGCATCGACATCGTCGCCGTGTCCATGGACACGAGTCTGGGCGAATTGCTCAAGCTGTTCCGGACGGCCGGGCATTCGCGCCTGCCCGTCTACGGCGAGACCCTCGACGACCCGAAGGGCATGGTCCACATCCGCGACTTCGTCGAGCATATCGCCGCCCGCGCGGAGGTCGGCCATCGGAGGCCGGGCGCGACCCCCGTCGAGTCTTCCCCCGCCGAGCCTTCGGACGAAACACCGGTCCCGCGGCCCCGCCGGAGTGCCCGCGCGTTGCGCACTCTCAACCTCGCCAGCGTCGATCTTTCGGCGACCCTCGCCTCCACCCGGATCCAGCGTCCGGTCCTGTTCGTGCCGCCCTCCATGCCGGCCATCGACCTCCTCGTGCGGATGCAGGCGACCCGCACCCACATGGCGCTGGTCATCGACGAGTACGGCGGTACGGACGGCCTCATCTCCATCGAGGATCTCGTCGAGATGGTGGTGGGCGACATCGAGGACGAGCACGACGTCGCCGAAGGCCGCCTCGTGCAGCGCGTCGAGGGCGAAGGCGACGTCTTCGTGGCCGACGCCCGTGCGGGCCTCGCCGAGGTGTCGGAGGCGAGCGGCGTCGACCTCGTCGCGGCAGTCGGCGAGATGGCGGAGGAGATCGACACCATCGGGGGCCTCATCGTGACCCTCGCCGGACGCGTGCCCTCGCGCGGCGAACTCATCGCCGGCCCGGGCGACCTCGAATTCGAAGTGCTCGACGCGGATCCACGGCGGGTGAAGCGCCTGCGTCTCAAGCGCAGCGATGCGCAGATCGCGTCGGTGGTGCCGCTGGCGCTGCCGCCGCCCGCACCCAATCCGAGCCTCGAAGCCCCCGCATCGTGACGGCGACGGTCGTTCGATGACTCTTGGCCGCGCCGACGCTATGCCGGCGCCCGGCCCCCTCGCCCTCCTCGCCCAATGGGTGATGCTGAGCGCGGGGTGGCGCCGGCTGCTCGTCGCCTATTGCGCCGGGGCGTTCGGGGCCCTGGCGATGCCGCCCTTCGGCGCCCTTCCGGCCCTCGCCGTCGCTCTGTCGGTGGCCGTCTGGCTCCTCGACGGCGCCCCCACGGGCCGCCGCGCCTGGCATACCCTACGGACCGCCGGCCTCATCGGCTGGGCCTGGGGGTTCGGCTATCTCACGGCCGGCCTGTGGTGGCTCGGCTCGGCCTTCCTGGTGGAAGCGGAGGAATTCGCCTGGGCCCTGCCCCTCGGAGTGATCGGCCTGCCGGCGGTGCTGGGCGTGTTCTACGGGTTCGGGTTCGCCCTGGCCCGCCTCGTCTGGTCGCCGGGCGCGGGGCGCGTCCTCGCCCTCGCCTTCGGGCTCGCCGCATGCGAGTGGCTGCGCGGCCACCTGTTCACGGGCTTCCCGTGGAACACCCTCGGGATGGCGCTCGGCCAGAACCTCTGGCTGATGCAGAGTGCGGCCGGAATCGGCCTCTACGGCCTCACCCTCCTGGCGGTCCTGATCGCCGCCGCTCCCGCGACCCTCGCGACGGGCGCGTCCCCGTCCGCCCGTTTGGTGCCGACCGTTCTGGCGGGCATCGTACTCGGGTCCATGGCGCTCCTCGGCGCGGCGCGCCTGCCGGCAGGGCCCGACGCCACCGTGGCGGGCATCCGGCTGCGCCTCGTCCAGCCGAACCTGAACCAGGACGCCAAGTTCCGCCCCGAGAACCGCGAAGACATCCTCGACCGCTACATCGAGCTCAGCGACCGGGCCGCCGCCCCGGACCGGTCGGGCCTGTCCGACGTCACCCACGTGATCTGGCCGGAATCGGCGTTTCCGTTCCTGATCCAGCGCGACCCGGCGGCCCTGGCCCGCATCGCCGCCGCCCTGCCGCCGGGCAAGCAGCTGATCACGGGCGCGGCCCGGGCCGACACGTCGCTCCCGGGCGAGCGCCCGCACTTCTTCAACGCGATCCTCACCCTCGCGGCCGGGCCGAAACTCGGTGAAGTCTACGACAAGGTTCACCTCGTCCCCTTCGGCGAGTATCTGCCGGGTCCCCTCGACGCATTCCTGCGGGCCCTGCACATCCGTCAGTTCGTGTCGATTCCCGGCGGGTTCACCGCCGGTGACCGAGCCCGTCAGCGCATCCTGTCGGTACCGGGACTGCCGCCCATCGCCGCCACCATCTGCTACGAGGCGATCTTCCCCGGCGCCATCGTGCCGGAAGCGGGTCCGAGCGGACCGCCGCCGGTGCCGGGCCTGATCCTCAACCTCACCAACGATGCCTGGTTCGGCGACACGCCCGGCCCGCGCCAGCACTTCGCCCAGGCGCGCCTGCGCGCCGTCGAGGAAGGCCTGCCCCTGGTGCGCGACGCCAACACCGGCATCTCGGCCGTGGTCGACGCCCATGGCCGGATCGTCGCGAGCCTGCCCGTCGGGGTCGAGGGCGTCCTCGACGCCGATCTCCCCGTGCGGCTCGCCGATCGTACCCCCTACGCCCGCTTCGGCGACGCTCCCTTCGCGATCCTGCTCGGCCTCACCCTCATCCTGGCGCTCACGGCGCGACGGCGGTCGGCGTGAGCCGGCCGGTGTCGGCGGCGCGTCCCCTCCTCCTCGGCGCCGGCATCCTGCTCGTCGCGTTCAACATGCGCCCGGCCCTGACCACCGTCGGGCCGCTCATCGAGACGATCCAGGCGGCGACCGGGCTCGGGACCCGGGGTGCGGCCCTCCTCAACACCCTGCCGGTGCTGTGCATCGGCCTCGCCTGCGTGCTGGGCCCCCTCGTGATCCGCCGACTCGGCGCCGATCGCGGCGTCCTGCTCGCCGTCGCCATCGTCACCCTCGGTTCGGGGCTCCGGGGCTTTGGCGGATTGGGACCGCTCTTTGCCGGCGCCTGCCTCGCCGCCCTCGGGATCGGCCTGTCGGGCGTCCTGCTGCCGGGGCTCGTGAAGCGCGAGTTCCCCACCCAGGTCGGCCGCGTCACCGGGCTCTACACCATGGTCCTGTGTCTCGGGGCCGCCGCCGGGGCGGGCTTCAGCGTGCCCCTGACGCAGGCCGCCGGAAACTGGTCCACGGCCCTCGGCCTCTGGAGCGTCCCGGCCCTGGTCGCCACCCTGGCGTGGCTCCCCTTCGCCCGCGCGCCCGACCCGGCCGAACGCGCCGTGCGGCGGCGCCCCCTGTGGCGGGACCGGCTCGCCTGGCAGGTGACCGGGTTCATGGGCCTGCAATCGTCGCTCGCCTACATCATGTTCGGCTGGCTGCCGGTGGTGCTGCACGACCGAGGCCTCAGCGCCATGGAGGCCGGCTACGTCGCGTCCCTCATGAGCATCGGGCAGGCGCCCTTCGCCCTCGTCGTGCCGTCCCTCGCCGCGCGGGCAAAGGACCAGCGCTTGTTCGCCATGCTGTTGCTGGGCCTCGCCGTGGTGACCATCCTGGGCCTGGTCTTCGGGCCCCTCGGTCTCGCTCTGCCGTTCGGTATGCTGCTGGGCGGCGCCCTCGGTGGCCTGTTCGGCCTCGGCCTCACCCTCATCGTCCTGCGTGCCCGCGACACGGCCGGCGCGGCGGATCTCGCCGCCATGTCCCAGAGCGTCGGCTACACCTTGGCGTCCCTCGGCCCCCTCGGCTTCGGCCTCGCCCACGACCTCACCGGCGGCTGGGGCGCCTCCGTCGCCCTGTTCTGTCTCATCGCCGGGGGCGCACTGATCTGCAGCTTCTGGGCCGGGCAGAACCGGACCGTCGGCGTGCCGAACCCGCGCGACGCCTGAGACTGACTCCGGATGATCCATTCGGAGACAGTCTCAGACAGCCCGCGCGGCGCTTGAGCGAAGCCCAAATCCGCATCGCGAAGCGATCAACCGGTATGAGACGGCGCCCCCTGCGGCGGGACAGCCGCCGACGATCCCTCGGACCAACGAAAAACCCCGCACGGCCGGGGGGCCGTGCGGGGCTGGGGTTCCGGTGACGCCGGTCTACGGCGCCTGAGGCTTACTCGGCGGCGACGCGGTGGGCTTGGCTGCCGTCCGTGTAGGTCTCGGCCTGGAGGCGCTTGCCCGGAGCCGCGCGGCCCGGAAGCGGCGGCAGGGCCAGGGCCTTCGCCAGATCGATGCCCGCCCCTTCGGCGACGCGGCGGCCGTAATCCGCATCCGCGTGAGAGAAGTGCCAGACCATCCGCAGCTGGATCGCCTCGGGGCACTGCTTCATGTCGCCGACGAGGTTGGCGATGAGGTCGTCGCGCTCCCAATCCTGGAACGAACGGTAGCGCACGCCGGCCTGCGTGTAGTCGTCCTCGGTGCGCGAGGTCTGGAAGCGGCCGAGCTGGCCCTCCACCGGCTGGTGGTAGTCCTTGGCGGGCTTGGGCGCTTCGGCGAGGCCCTCACCGATGGTCGAGGGCTCGTAGTTGATGTGGCGGTTCTGGCCATGGCCGTCGACCCCATAGGTCATCTGGCCGTCGCGCTGGTTCGAATAAACCTTCACGCCGGGCTGCGGCGCGTTGATCGGCAGCTGGAGGTAGTTGGCGCCGACGCGGTAACGCTGCGTGTCCGAGTAGGACAGCGTCCGGCCCTGGAGCATCTTGTCGTCCGAGAAGTCGATACCGTCGACGAGCACGCCCGTGCCGAAGGCCGACTGCTCGACTTCCGCGAAGAAGTTGTCGGGCACGCGGTCGAGCACCATGCGGCCCACCGGCAGCAACGGGAAGTCTTCCACCGGCCACAGCTTGGTGTCGTCGAGGGGGTCGAACGACAGGTGGTCGTTCGGGCCGTCGGGCATGATCTGCACGCAGAATTCCCACTCGGGGAAGTTGCCCTTCGAAATGTTGTCGTAGAGGTCGCGGGTGGCGTGGCCGACATCCTTGGCCTGAATCTCGGAGGCTTGGGCCGAAGTCAGGTTGCGGATGCCCTGCTTGGGCTCCCAATGGAACTTGCACAGCACCGCCTCGCCCTGGTCGTTGACGAGCTTGTAGGTGTTGACGCCCGAGCCTTCCATCTCCCGATAGTTGGCCGGGATGCCCCATGGCGACTTCAGGTGGGTGACCATGTGGATGGCTTCGGGGTGCTGGGCCACGAAGTCGAAGAAGCGCCACGCCTCCTGGCGGTTCGTCACCGGGTCCGGTTTGAACGCGTGGATCATGTCGGGGAACTTGATCGCGTCGCGGATGAAGAAGACCTTGAGGTTGTTGCCGACGAGATCCCAATTGCCGTCGACGGTCTTGAACTTCACCGCGAAGCCGCGCGGGTCGCGCTCGGTCTCAGGCGACTCCTTGGCGCCCGCGACGGTGGAGAAGCGCACGAACATCGGCGTCTTCACGCCGGTCTCGTTGAGCACGCGGGCGCGGGTGTACTTGGAGGCCGGCTCGTTGCCGATCTTGCCGTAAGCCTCGAAGTAGCCGTGGGCGCCCGCACCGCGAGCGTGCACCACGCGCTCCGGAATGCGCTCGCGGTCGAAATGCGTGATCTTCTCGATGAACTGGTAGTTCTCGAGGGTCGCAGGACCGCGCTCGCCCACCGTGCGGGTGCTCTGGTTGTCGCGAACCGGGTGGCCCTGACGGGTGGTCAGAATCGGGCGCTGATCGCTCATGCGGTGCTCTCTCCAAATGGTTGAATCGGACCGGGGGATGGGTTCGGAGCACCGTGGCTCGCGAATGCCATCGACCCTGGAATTGTTCTGAGACCAGCTTGTGGACCTCCGTGGATCGTTTGGCCAATGCATCGTGGCAAACGTTCTGATAGACGCAGCCTATGAACCTGTCTGGATTGTCCCTGCGCGACCTCGAGTATGTCGTGGCCGTCGCCGAGGAGACGCATTTCGGTCGCGCCGCCGAGCGCTGCAACGTCAGCCAGCCGACCCTGAGCGTGCAGGTGCGCAAGCTCGAGGAATCCCTGGGCCTCGTCCTGTTCGAGCGCGGCAACCGCCGGGTGATGCTCACCCCCGCCGGCCAAGGCATCGTCCGGCAGGCCCGCACGGTGCTGGCCGAGGCGCAGCGCCTGCTGGTGCTGGCGAGCGAGGGACGCGGCGCGCCGCTCACCGGCCGCCTCGTGCTCGCTGCCATCCAGACGCTCGGCCCCTACCTTTTTCCCCTTGTCCTGCGCAGCCTGCGCCAGGAATTCCCGCTGCTGGCCCTGGCGCTGAGCGAAGCGCGCACGGCGGAAATTCTGGAAGGGTTGCGCGACGGGCGCATCGACGCCGCCCTGCTGTCCCTGCCGGTGCCGTCGTCAGGGCTGACGATCTCGCCGCTGTTCATCGAGCCGTTCCTGCTCGCCTGCCCGGCCGAGCATCCCCTGGCCCGCGGCGGCGCCCTGCGGGCCCGCGACATCGCCGGGCCGGACCTTCTTCTCCTCGATGAAGGCAATTGCCTGCGCGACCAGACCGTGGCGGCCTGCGGCGCCGGCAGTGCGGCCGGCCGCCACGCCACGAGTCTGGAGACCCTGCGCTCCATGGTGGCGGCGGGGGCCGGCTACACCCTGCTGCCGGCCCTCGCCGTGCCGGCGGCGCCCGATCCGAGCGGCCTTACCGTGACGCGGGGCTTCGACGTCGATGGTCCCGGCCGTACCGTCGCTCTCGCCTGGCGTGCCAGCGATCCGCGCGGCGCCGGCCTCGCGCACCTTGCCGCCTTCTTCCGCGCGCACGCACCGGCCGGTACCACCGCCTGCCGCGACGACGGGGCTTCGGCACCCGCATCGGCCCGTCGTGACAGCGTCTCCGATCCGGTGTAGCGCGCCAGATCTCCCCTACGGCCCTCCCTCCCCCGCTCTCGCCTCCCGGCTCCCGCTGTGCAGTTCTTCCGGTCCCTCGGCCTCTGGGTGGCGCTCGTCGCGGCCTCGGGCGCCCTCGCGTACGGCCTGACGCTGGGGCATTTTCCCGCCGCCCTCCTGCTCGGGCCGATGCTGGCCGCCATCGCGTTCGGCGTCGGCGGCGCCGGGCTCGGCGTTCCGAAGACCGGCTTCCTCGCCGCACAGGCGATGATCGGTTGCCTCGTAGCAAAAGCCGTCACCGCCGAGATCGTCGCCACCATCACGGAAGACGGGTGGATCATCCTCGCCGTGGTCCTCGTCACCGTGGTGGCGGGCGCCGTCGTCGGCTGGACCCTGACGCGCCTGCGCATCCTGCCCGGCACCACCGCCGCCTGGGGCTCCTCCCCAGGGGGAGCCGCCGCCATGGTGGCGATGTCGGAGGAGTACGGCGCCGATCCGCGCCTCGTCGCCTTCATGCAATATGTCCGGGTCGTCGTGGTGGTGCTGTCGGCCTCCGCGGTCGCACGCCTCCTCACCGATGTCGCAGCGCCGGCCGCACCGGCCGCCGGCACGACACCGCCGCTGACCGTCCTGGTGACCCTGACGGTGGCGGCCGTGGGCTTTGCCCTCGCACACCTCCTGCGCCTGCCGGCCGCCGCCCTGATCGGGCCGATGCTCCTCGGATCCGCGCTCCACGCCGCCGGACTCGTCGGCATGGCGCTGCCGATCCCGCTCCTCGACCTCGCCTACGCGACCATCGGCTGGTACGTCGGCCTGCGCTTCCGCCGGGAGACCTTGCGGGAGACGGTGACGGCCCTGCCCGGAATCCTCATCGCCACCGTCGCGGTCATCGCGCTCTGCGCCGTCTGGGCCTACGGCCTCACCCAAATCCTGCCCATCGACTTCCTGACCGCCTACCTCGCCACGAGTCCCGGCGGCCTCGATTCGGTGGCGATCATCGCGGTGGGCTCGAAGGCGGACGTGTCGTTCGTGCTCGCGGTGCAGACCCTGCGGCTTTTCGTGGTGCTGATCACCGGACCTCTGCTCGCCAAGTGGATCGCCAAGGGTGCTCCGGCGGGCGCTCCAAAGGCCTGACCATGCGCGCGCTGCTCGTCGCCTTCCTCAATTCCTGGCGCGGCCTCGCCCACGGCGCCCGCACGGAGCGGGCGGTGCGCCTCGAACTCGCCCTGTTGCTCCTGGGTTTGCCACTGGCGTTCCTCGTCGGCGCCGGCCTCTGGGTCCGCGTCGCTCTCGTGGCGAGCCTCCTGCTCATGCTGGCGGCGGAGTTCCTCAACACCGCCATCGAAAAGCTCTGCGACCATCTCCACCCCGGCCATCACCCCAAGATCGGCATCGTCAAGGATCTGGCCTCCGCCGGGGCTTTCCTGGCCCAGGCCGTCGCGGCCCTCGTCTGGCTCGCCGCCTTGTTCGAGCGGGTGAGCTGAGCCGACGCGCAGCCGTAAGCCGCACGGTGGCCGGGGTCCGATCGGCGAAGCGGCCTCGCGTCTTTCGTGCGCCGGACCTATGTGCGGGTAACCGAACCGTCGCCCACCCGAATCGGACACCCGTCTCCTTGACCGACTACATCCGAAAGATCCTCACCGCCCGCGTCTACGACGTCGCCGTCGAGAGCCCCCTCGACCCGATGCCGCGTATGTCCGCGCGCCTCGGGCGCCCGGTCCTCCTCAAGCGCGAGGACCTGCAGCCGGTGTTCTCGTTCAAGCTGCGCGGGGCCTACAACAAGATGTCGAGCCTCTCGGCCGAGGTGCTGGCGCGCGGCGTCGTCTGCGCGTCCGCCGGCAACCACGCGCAGGGTGTGGCGCTCGCCGCCGCGCGGCTGAACGTGCGGGCCGTCATCGTGATGCCGCGCACCACGCCGGCCATCAAGGTCGATGCCTGCCGGGCGCGCGGCGCCGAAGTGATCCTGTTCGGCGACGCCTTCGACGAAGCCCTCGGCCACGCCCGTGAACTGGAGGTGGCGCAAGGCCTGACCTTCCTGCACCCGTTCGACGATCCCGACGTGATCGCCGGCCAGGGCACCATCGGAATGGAGATCCTGACCCAGCATTCCGGGCCCATCGAGGCGATCTTCGTCCCCATCGGGGGCGGTGGATTGGCCGCCGGAATCGCCACCTTCGTGAAATACCTGCGGCCCGAGACCAAGGTGATCGGCGTCGAGCCGGACGACGCCGCCTGCATGGCGGCGGCGCTCGCGGCGAACGAACGCGTGATGCTGCCCACCGTCGGCCTATTCGCCGACGGCGTCGCCGTGCGCCAGGCCGGCGAGGAAACGTTCCGCCTCTGCCGCGAACACCTCGACGGCGTCATCACCGTCGACACCGATGCCATGTGCGCGGCGGTGAAGGACATCTTCGACGACACCCGTGCGATCTCCGAGCCGTCGGGCGCGCTCGCACTGGCCGGGGCCAAGGCCTACGCGGCGCGCGAGGGCGCCGGGACCGGCACCCTGGTGGCGATCTCGAGCGGTGCCAATCTCAACTTCGACCGCCTGCGCCACATCGCCGAGCGCGCCGAGATCGGCGAACAGCGCGAAGTCTTGCTCGGCGTGACGATTCCCGAGCGGCAGGGCGCTTACCGCGCCTTCATCGGAACCCTCGGTCCGCGCGCCATCACGGAGTTCAATTATCGCTATGCGCGCGGCAGCGAGGCGCAGATCTTCGTCGGCATCAACTTGCCTGGCGGCGCGGTCGAGAAGCGCGCGCTCATCGCGGAGCTCTCGGCGGCCGGCTACCGAGCCCTCGATATGAGCGACAACGAGATGGCCAAGGTCCATATCCGCTACATGGTCGGCGGCCGGGCGACCGGACTTTCAGACGAGCGGCTTTATCGCTTCCAGTTCCCCGAGCGCCCGGGCGCCCTGATGAAGTTTCTCGACGGTCTCGGCGAGGGCTTCGCCATCACCCTGTTCCACTACCGCAACCACGGTGCCGATTACGGCCGAGTACTCGCCGGGATCGATGTGCCGCCGACCGAACGGGCTCGCTTCGACGCGGCCATCGCGGCCCTAGGCTATCCATGCATCGACGAGACCGATAACCCCGCCTACCGGATGTTCCTCGACGACCACACATGAGCGGGTAGATGCCTCGTCCGGTTGCGGAGACGTTCAGGCTATCGAGCCATCGGGGTACGGTCCCACGTCGGACACCGACGAAATTCTATCGCAGATCAGTAGTGGGAAGCATTTTATCTCGCAGGGCAGATGTGATCGAGTTATGATTCGAACTCAATAGATTTTAGCTGCCGGCATAGGACGGGGATAAGTCTTCCTTAGAAATTGCCCGGTAAACCGAGGCGTTCTCGCCCCGGTGCCCCCCGAATGTCCGCCTATTCCAGCCTCAAGATCCGCCTGCCGGCCATCACGGTCGGGCTCGCCCTCGTCAGCGCCACGGCGATGGGCGGGCTGAGCTGGTACTTCGCTCGCTCCGGCCTCATGGAAGGGGCGCAGGACCGGCTCCAGCTCGCCGCGACGGCGCGCAAGATCGGGATCGAACTCGTCGCCGAGCGCGCGGCCGGCGATCTCGCCACCACGGCGGCCAATCCGCAGGTCGGCGGCAACTTCACGGATCTCGTCGAGGCCCTCGATCCGGCGAAGGCCGAGTTCGCCGCCGTCGTGCAGGCCTACACGTCCCCGACCAAGCTCGAGGATCGCCTGAATGCCGAAGCGGCGGGCACGATGTACGCGCGCCGGCACGCCAAGGTGCAGGAGGTGGCGCGCAAGCTCATCGAGCGGCGCGGCTACGCCGACCTGATCTTCGTCTCGGAGGACGGGCGCATCGTCTACACCACCACGAAGGGTGCCGACTTCGCCCATGCCCTGTCCGAAGCCGACCTCGCCAAGACCGGGCTCGCCCGCCTGATCGAACGCCTGAAGGGCGCGGATGCGACGGCGACGCTCTACGAGGATTTCGCCGCCTATCCGGCCGAAGCCGGACCGTCGGCGTTTCTCGGGCAATCCATCACGCGCCGGGCCAACGTCGCCATGGGCACGGGCCAGGCGGCGACCCGCATGGGCTTCGTGGTGATGCGCGTCACGCCTGCCCTGTTCGACCGGACCCTGTCCGACCGCGGCGGTCTCGGCGACACCGGAGAGGTCGTGGCGGTCGGCACCGACGGGCGCCTGCGCAGCAACCCGCCCCTGGGTATCGCCCAAGCGGGCGCCGGATCGGCCGGCAAGATATCGGCTGGCAAGATATCGGCTGGAATGGAAGCGGCCGGTCTCGGCCTGAGCCCAGCGCTCCTCAACACCGACCGTCCCTTCACCTATGCCACCGCCGATGGTGACCGGATGGCGGCAACGGCACGGGTTTCGGTGATGGGCGCCCCCTGGACCCTGGTCGCGGCGCAATCCGACACCGAGATCCTCGGCGCCGTCGGCACCCTCACCCGCGCCCTCGCGCTGACCGCCCTCGGCGTCCTGGTGCTCACCGCCCTCCTCGGTCTCCTGTTCGCCCGGGGCATCGTCCGTCCCCTCGGCGCCCTTACCCGTGCCCTCGACGCCCTCGCCCGCCGCGAAACCCTGGCCGACGTACCGGGCAGCGGACGCGCCGACGAGATCGGCGGCATCGCCCGGGCCGTCGTCACCATCCGCGACATCTCCCTGGAGGACGCCGCCCGCCAGCTCGAGACCACCGCCGCCGCGCGGATGCGGGAGGAGACCGATCGCCGCGCACTGCTCGCCGAGCTCGCCGACGGCTTCGAGCGCTCCGTGGGACGGATCGTCGAGACGGTGTCGCAGGCGGCTTCCGGCCTCAATGCCGCGTCGGACAGCATGATCACCGCCGTGGCCGGAACCGCGCAGCGCTCCGTCACCGTCGCGGCGACCGCCAACGAGACGGCCGGGAACGTCAACGCCGTCGCGACGGCGGCGGAGGAGCTCGGTGCGACCGTCGGCGAGATCGGCCGCCAAGTCGAGCAGGCCGCCGACATGTCGCGCAAGGCCGTGGACGAGGCGGGCCGCACCGCCGACACCATGCGCCGGCTCTCGACGGCCGCCGCGCGCATCGGCGACGTCGTCGGGATGGTCTCCCAGATCGCCGGGCAGACCAACCTGCTGGCCCTGAACGCCACCATCGAGGCGGCACGCGCCGGCGAGGCCGGCCGCGGCTTCGCCGTGGTCGCCGCGGAGGTCAAGAATCTGGCGGAGCAGACCGCGCGCGCCACCACGGAGATCGGCCAGCAGGTGGAGGCGATCCAGGCTGCCACCGGGGAGGCCGCCGGCGCGATCCAGGGCATCGTCGGACGCATCGAGGGGATGAGCCAGGTCACGGGCAGCATCGCGGCGGCCGTCGAGGAACAGGGCGTGACCACCCAGGAGATCGTCCGCAACATGGGGCAGGCTTCGGCCGGCACGGGGGCGATGACGCAGGACATCGCCGCGGTGGCGACCTCCGCCGAGGAAGCGGGCGCCTCCGCCGCACAGGTCCAGCGCGCCTCCGCCGATCTATCGCGCCAGTCCGAGAGCCTGCGGGCCGAAGTGGACGGATTCCTCGCCACCGTCCGGGCCGCCTGAGCGCCCGGACCGGCTTACGACGCGGAGAAGCGCCTGGGGTTCGCCCCGGGCGCTTCCGCTTTCAGCCCAGACGCTCCTCAAGGTGCGCCGCCACCCGGAGCGCGTTCGCCACGATGGTGAGGGTCGGGTTCACCGCGCCGATGGACGGAAAGAAGCTCGCATCGGTGACGTAGAGATTGTCGACCTCGTGCGCCCGGCAATCGAGGTTCAGCACCGAGGTTTGGGGATCGGTGCCGAAGCGCAGGGTCCCGGCCTGATGGGCGGTGCCGCTCAGGGGAATGTTCTTGCCGAGGTAGAGCGAGCGCTCGAACAGGTAGGTGTAGGCACCGGCCGGTTGGAGCAGGCCCTCCAGGGTGTCGCGCAGGCGGTCGTGGGCTTCGCGGTTGGTCTCCGTCACGTCGAGGATCACCCGACCGTCCGCTCCGAGGCTCACCCGGTTGTCGGGGTGCGGCAGGTCCTCGCTCTGGAGCCAGAAGTCCATGGAATGGCGCGCCACCATGGCGAAGGGCGCCTCGGGCAGGAAGCCCGTCCATTTCGGGAATTCCTCGCCGCGGATCTGATCGGGATGCGTCTTGGCGCACATCTGGATCAGACCCATCGGATACTCCCAGGCCTTCGATTCGAAGTAGTAGTCCGACACCGCCAGCGTTTTCTGGAAGACCGTGTCGTTGGGCTCCTTCGACAGCGCCATCAGCACCGACATGTTGTGGCGCATGTAGTTGCGCCCGACCTGATCCGATCCGTTGGCGAGACCGTTCGGATGCGCGTCGGAATGCGAGCGCAGGAGCAGCAGGGCCGACGAAAGGGCTCCGCACGCCACCACGACGATGTCGGCGCTGTAGCGCTCCTCTTCGCCGCGTCGGGTGACGTGGACGGAGGTCACCCGGCGGCCCGACGCATCGGTTTCGAGACGCGACACGTAGGCGTTGGTGAGGAGGGTGACGTTCGGGTACGCGGCCAGCGTCGGATCGACGGTCATCACCTGAGCGTCGGCCTTGCCGTTGAGAAGGCAGGGGAACCCGTCGAAGGCGTCGCAGCGGATGCAGGTGCTCGTCGGGGTCGGCCGGCCGTTCCGCTCGTCGAGCTTGATGCCCAGCGGCAGGTGGAACGGGTGCAGGCCGTGCCGAGCCCAGTCGTCCGAAAGCCGCTGGATGCGCGGCTCGTGGGAGACGGCGGGGTGATCGTAGGGTGCGCTCGCCCAGGGCTCCCCCGGGTCCTCGCCCCGGTTGCCATGGACGGCGAACAGGCGCTCGGCCCGGGTGTAGTACGGCTCGAACACGTCGTAGCCGAGCGGCCAGGCCGGTGAGACACCATCGACGTGGCGCACGGCCTCGAAATCGCGCTCGCGCATCCTGAGGAGGGCCGCGCCGTACACCTTCGAGTTGCCGCCCACGTAGTAGTGCAGTGCCGGACTGAAGGCCCGCCCATCGCCGCCGTACCACGTTTCCTTGGCCTGATAGGCACCGTCCACGAACACGGTCTTGGCGCTCCAGTTCGCCTGCGAGCGAGGCAGGTAGTCGCCGCGCTCGAGGAGGAGGATGCGTTTTCCCGTCGGCGCCAGGGCCGCCGTGAGGGAGCCGCCGCCGGGACCACTGCCGATGACGATGACGTCGTAACGATCCTGGGACATGGGTCGATCCTGGGCTGGGCAGCCGTGCCGAACGATCCGCCGGACGTTCGAGACGGCCAACGTGAACCCGTCCGCCCCGTTCCGCGCTGCGGTGCACACAATGACGCGCGTGGGCGCAACCGTACGGACGGCGTGGCGTTGGAAGCGGGTGGGACACGCTCGTGCCCTGCAACACCGCACGAGGCTCCGATGATCGCTGCGTTCGCTGTGAACCCTGCGTCCGACGCAGCGGATACCGGCCGATGACCTGGCTCGATCTCGTGGCGGTGCCGCTGCTCGCCAAGATCTGCCTCGTCTGCATGTTTCCCCTGAGCGCTTACGACAAGGTGGTTCACTGGGACGAGGCGTTGGCCCAGGCCGCCTCCGGCCCCCTGCCGTTTCCGGCGCTGCTCCTCGTGCTCGGCATCCTCGTCGAGACGATGACGCCGGTGATGATCGTGATCGGCTGGTACGACCGGGCCGGCGCCTTTCTACTCGCCGGCTTCTGCGGCGTGACGGCCGTGCTGTTCCACCGCTTCTGGGAGTTCCCCGGCTTCTGGTCGCGGGACGGCGAAGGGCGCGCCCATTTCTGGGACTTCTTCAAGAATTTCGGCCTCGTCGGCGGTCTGCTGCTCGTGGTGATCGGCGGCGGTTACGCCCCAGCCTCGCAGGTCGTGCACCATCCCCTCTCGAGCGGCCCGCAAGCGGCGGAGATCCGTATACCAGCCGCACCAGCCCGACCCTGAGACAGGAAACTCGCCATGACCGGAACGACGCCGACCATGCCCTATTGGCACGTCTTCACCGACCCGGAGGGGATCAGCCGCCAGGAGCGGTTCACCCTCTCGAACTTCCGGTTCCAGGGTGTCGGCCCGGATGTGGCGCCGCAATGGAACGACAAGCAGGACCCAACCAAGGCGGGCGTCACCTTCACGGTGCTCCCCGTCGGCTGGGTCGGCGAATGGCACGAGAACCCGAAGCCCCAGTGGATCGCCGTCCTGACGGGGCGCTGGTTCGTCGAGACCATGGACGGGCACCGGGTCGAGATGGGGCCAGGCGACCTCATGTTCGGCGAAGATCAGAACACCGTGGCGCATGACGGCCGCAAGGGACATCTCTCCGGCACCGTGGGCGACGAACCCTGCACCATGATGGTGGTCGGCCTCGACGTGTCCGCCACGGTGAACCAGCCCGGCCGCTTCACCTGAGGGGGTCGCCATGGACGGCTTCGAGATCCACGACCCGCGCTTTCGCGCCTTCGTGCTGCCGAACGCTCCGTTGGAGACCCTCGCGGAAGGGTTTCGCTGGTGCGAGGGCCCGGTCTGGTTCGGCGACCGGGACGAACTCCTGTTCAGCGACCTGCCCAACGACCGGGTGATGCGCTGGAGCGAGCATGGCGGCCTCAGCGTCTTCCGCGCGCCGAGCGGCTTCGAGAACGGACATGCCCGCGACCGCGAGGGGAGGCTGCTCTCGTGCTCGCATCGCGGGCGCTGCATCACCCGGACCGAACTCGACGGCACCGTCACGGTGCTGGCCGACCGGTACGAGGGACGGCGCCTGAATTCGCCCAACGACATCGTCTGCCGGTCCGACGGGACGATCTGGTTCACCGATCCGCCCTACGGCATCCAGACGGATTACGAGGGCGGCAAGCAGGTCTCCGAACTGCCGGCACGGGTCTACCGCCTCGACCCGACAACGGGCGACCTCACCATCGTGGCCGACGATTTCGAAGGGCCGAACGGCCTGTGCTTCTCGCCCGACGAGACCCGGCTGTACATCGCCGAAAGCGGCCTGCAATTCGCCGATGCGCCGACGCGGCACCTGCGGGTGTTCGTGGTCGGCGCAGGCGGCAGCCTCTCCGGCGGGCGGGTGTTCCATACGGTCGAGCCCGGCTTCGCCGATGGGTTCTGTTGCGATACGGACGGGAACCTGTGGTCGAGCGCCGGCGACGGCGTCCACTGCATCGACCCATCCGGCGCCCTGCTCGGCAAGATCCTGACGCCCGGCCCCGTCGCCAACCTCGCCTTCGGCGGTCGTGAACGGTCGCGCCTGTTCCTCTGCGCCGGCCAGTGCCTCCAAGCGATCTACCTCAACCAGCGCGGAGCGCGCCTGCTGTGAGGCCCCGCGTCACCCGTCTCCTCGGCCTCAGTCGCACGGTGGCGGATCTCGCCCGAACGGAGGCGTTCTACCGCGACGGGCTCGATTTCCGCCGCCTCGGCCCGGTCGAACGTATCCCGAGCGCCGTACTGGATGCGCTCGGCCTTCCGGAGGCCAGCGGGGGGCGGTTGCGTATGGGGCTTGGGGACCAGAGCATCGAGTTCCTGGCCTTCGATACGCCCGGTCAGCGCTACCCCATCGGTGCCCTGGCCAACGATCCGTGGTTCCAGCACGCCGCCATCGTGGTCGCGGACATGAACCGCGCCGTCGCGCGCCTCGACTCCTTCGCACCCGTGCCGATCTCGCGCGGCGGTCCGCAGCGCCTGCCGCCCACCTCCGGAGGCGTCACAGCCTGGAAGTTTCGCGATCCCGACGGACATCCCCTGGAGCTCCTGGCCTTTCCGGAGGGTGCGGGCGCCCGGCATTGGGCCGAAGCCCCCGGCCTGTTTCGCGGCATCGATCATTCCGCCATCACGGTCGCGGACGCGGAATCCGCCATCGCATTCTTCCGCGACGCCCTCGGGCTGCACCTCGACGGACGGAGCCGCAACAGCGGGCACGAGCAGGCCGCCCTCGACGGCTTGGACGAGCCCGTGGTCGACGTGATCGCGCTCCGGCCCGACGCGGAGGCGGTGCCGCACGTCGAACTCCTGCATTACCGCGCGCCCGTTCCCACCGCCGCCCGCCGGCCCTTCACGGCCCGCGACCGGTTCACCTCCCGGCTCCGCTTCGGCCTCCGCGACCTGCCGGCCCTTCGCGACCGGCTCGCGCGCGACTGGCCGCACGTTCCGCTTCACGCCGCACGCGACGGCAGCGTGATCGGTCTCGCGGGGCCCGACGCGCACGGAATCCTGCTCATCGCGGAGGGCTGAGGCTGCCCCACCTCACATGAGCCCCGTGCAGAGCTCGGCCTTGACGCGCCCGGCCCTACGCGTCCAATGCCCGGCTTCGGAGTCCCTCGCGGAACTCCTCAGGGCTACCCGCCCCAATCCGGGCCCGTGAGGGGCCGCGGGAGGTCCGCGAGAGCCGCTCAGATCGGGACGCCCGCCGATGCCACCGCTCCTCGCCCTGCCGTTTCCCGCCATCGATCCGGTGGCGGTGGCCATCGGGCCGCTCACCATCAAGTGGTACGCGCTATCCTACATCGCGGGCCTGCTCGGCGGCTGGTTCTACGCCCGCCGGCTCGTGGCCATCGACCGGCTCTGGGGGGCCGGCAAACGGCCGAGCCTCGACGACATCGACGATCTCATCGTCTGGGTGGCGCTCGGCGTCGTACTCGGCGGGCGCATCGGCTACGTGCTGTTCTACAACCTGCCCCTCTACCTGAACGACCCCCTGGAGATCCTCGCCATCCGCAACGGCGGCATGTCGTTCCATGGCGGGTTCCTCGGGGCGGTGCTGGCCATGGGTCTGTTCGCGCGCTCGCGGAATCTCGCGCCCTTCAAGCTGTTCGATCTCGCCGCCGTCACCGTCCCCATCGGGCTGTTCTTCGGCCGCATCGCGAATTTCGTGAACGGCGAGCTGTGGGGCCGTATCGCCCCGGACTTCGATTATGCCGTGGTGTTTCCCTCCGGCGGCCCCCTGCCCCGCCACCCGAGTCAGCTCTACGAGGCGGCCACGGAAGGCGCCCTGCTGTTCGGGGTGATGGCTGTGGCGGTACGGGTGTTCGGCTTCCGCAGGCCGGGGCTTCTCAGCGGGATCTTCGTCCTCGGCTACGCCCTCGCCCGGACGTTCTGCGAGTTCTTCCGCGAGCCCGACCGGCAGCTCGGCTACCTCTTCGGCACCGAGGGCTGGCGCACCGGCGGAATCACCATGGGGATGCTGCTCTGCGTGCCCATGGCGTTGGTCGGCATCGCCACCATTCTGCTCGCCGCCCGTGGCGTGACCGCTCCGCGGGAATCCGTTTCCAAGCGGCCCGATCCCGCCCGGACCGATCCGACGTGACGACGCCGCTCTTCGCAATTCTGCGCGATGAGATCCTCGCCACGGGGCCGATGCCGCTGGCGCGCTACATGGACCTCTGCCTCGGCCATCCGGTCCATGGCTATTATCGCACGCGCGATCCCCTCGGCGCGGCCGGGGATTTCACCACCGCGCCGGAGATCTCGCAGATGTTCGGCGAGCTCATCGGCATCTGGATCGCCGCCACCTGGGGTGCCCTCGGCGCGCCCGCCGACCTCGCACTGGTGGAACTCGGCCCCGGGCGCGGCACCCTGATGCAGGACGCGCTCCGGGCCCTCGCCCGCGCCGCCCCGGATCTTCGCCCCCACCTCCACCTCGTCGAGACGAGTCCGGTGTTGCGGGCGGCGCAGGCAGACCGTCTCGCCGCCGTCCGGCCGACCTGGCACGAGACGGTGGAGACCGTGCCGCCGGGGCCCGCCCTGGTGGTGGCCAACGAATTCTTCGACGCCCTGCCGGTGCGCCAGTTCCAGCGTACGGAGCGTGGCTGGTTCGAGCGCTGCATCGGCCTGACACCCGAGGGGGAGCGCCTCGCCTTCGGGCTCGGCGCGGAGCCCGATCCGCGCATCGTGCATCAAGCCCCTGTCGGCGTGATCCTCACCCTGCCGGGCGCCGCCCTCGACACCGTCCGCATCCTCGCCCGGCGCCTCGTGCGCGACCGGGGCGCCCTGCTGTCCATTGATTACGGCCATACGCAGCCGGCCTTCGGCGATTCGCTCCAGGCGGTGGCGCAGCACCGCTTCGTCGATCCCCTGGCGGCACCGGGGGAAGCCGACCTCACCACCCACGTGGATTTCTCCGCCCTGGCTCGGGCCGCCTCGGCCGAAGGCGCCCGGGTGCACGGACCGGTCGACCAGCGTGATTTCCTCCAGGCCCTTGGCCTCGGCGCGCGTGCCGAGCGCCTGGGAGCCGGCGCAACGCCGCAGCAGGCGGTTCGGATCGCCGCAGCCGTCTCGCGCCTCACCGATCCGGCCCGGCGCGGCATGGGCAGCCTGTTCAAGGCGATGGCGGTCTCCGATCCCGCCTTGGCCGCCCTGCCCGGACTTCCGACGCCCGACCGTTGACGCCCGCGTCCGAGGCCGCGGCTTCGCGAACCCGGCGTTTCCGGCAGCCGCCCGTCACCGTCGGATGTGATCAAGCCCCGCCTTGCAGGGACGGTAACCCGCGCTTCACCGATCCGTACGGCCGGGCTGGGAGGGAGATCGCACGACGCCCGGGTGGCCCCGGGCGCCGCGCGTCCACCGAGCCCGTTTCAGAAACTCACGGCGCGAACCCGGCGCACCTGCGGGATCGCGTCGATCTGCTTCAGCACCGCATCCGACACCGGCGCATCCACGGCGCACAGGCAGATGGCGCTGCCACCTTCCTCCTCGCGGCCAAGGTTGAACGTCGCCACGTTGACGTTCGCTTCGCCCAGGATGCTGCCCAGCCGCCCGATGAAGCCCGGCTTGTCGTGATTGCGCACGTAGAGCATGTGGCGCGCGAAGGCCGCGTCGATGGCGATGGAGCGGATCTCGATCACCCGGGGCTTGCCGTCGTGGAACACGGTCCCGGCCGCGTCGCGCGGCATGTCCTCGGCGTCGACAGTGATGCGGATCACCGATTCGAAATCCGTGACCGCACCCTCGCGCTTGATCTCGTCGACGACGATCCCCCTCTCCCGGGCGAGCGCTGGGGCCGACACCATGTTGATGTCCTGCAGGAACGGCCGCAGCACACCCGTGATGGCGGCGGAGGTCAGCGCACGGGTGTTCATGGAGGCCACCGCCCCCTCGTAGGTGATGCGGATGCCCTTGATCGGCGCCTCCGTGAGCTGCCCGAGGAACGAGCCGAGCTTTTCGGCGAGGGCCACGAACGGCTTCAGGCGTGGCGCCTCGTCGGCGGAGATGGAGGGGAAGTTGATGGCGTTGGTGATGGCGCCCTGGAGCAGGTAGTCGGACATCTGCTCGGCCACCTGCAGGGCGACGTTCTCCTGGGCCTCGTTGGTGGAGGCGCCGAGATGCGGCGTGCAGATGACGTTCGGATGCCCGAACAGTGGGTTCTCCTTGGCGGGTTCGGTGATGAACACGTCGAGGGCCGCGCCGGCGACATGACCGGAATCGAGGGCGGCCCGCAGGGCGACCTCGTCGACGAGGCCGCCGCGGGCGCAGTTGACGATCCGCACGCCGCGCTTGGTCTTGGCGATGGCCTCGGCCGACAGGATGTTGCGGGTCTTGTCCGTCATCGGCACGTGCAGGGTGATGATGTCGGCCCGCGCCAGCAGGGCGTCGAGTTCGACCTTCTCGACGCCGAGCTCGACGGCGCGCTCCGGCGACAGGTAGGGGTCGTAGGCCACCACCTTGAGCTTGAGTCCGATGGCCCGGTCGGCCACGATGGCGCCGATGTTGCCGCAGCCGATGATCCCGAGGGTCTTGGCCGTCAGCTCGACGCCCATGAAGCGGTTCTTCTCCCACTTGCCGGCCTGGGTCGAGGCGTCGGCCTGGGGCAATTGGCGGGCGAGCGCGAACATCAGCGCGATGGCATGTTCGGCGGTGGTGATGGAATTGCCGAAGGGCGTGTTCATCACGATGATGCCGCGGGCGGTCGCCGCCGCCACGTCGACGTTGTCGACGCCGATGCCGGCCCGGCCGATCACCTTGAGGCGACCCGCCTCGGCGATGACCTTGCTGGTGACCTTGGAGGCCGAGCGGATGGCGAGCCCGTCGTAATGGCCGATGATCGCCGTGAAGGCGTCCTTGTCCTTGCCGAGGTCGGGAATGAAGTCGACGTCGATGCCGCGGTCGCGAAAGATCTGCACGGCCGCATCGGAGAGAGCGTCGGAAATGAGCACCTTGGGAGCAGCCATGATGGCCTCCGGGTTCTAGGAAAAGGGGATTTTGGGGTTAGGCGCAGGGCACCTCGCCCCTTTCCTGCGGACGACCGTTTTCACACGGATCGCGGGCAGCGCGGGTCCCCACACATTCCAGGAGAGGGACAGGGTGAGGTGTGTGACCTTTTCGGATGGTTCGCACACCTCACCCCAACCCTCTCCTTCCAGGAGAGGGGGCCGGTCGCGCCTTTCATGAACCCCTTCGGGCCTTCAGAACGGCGACGGTGCGGGTGTACGAATCCGGCATCCTCCCCCGCAGAGGGGGGGCGGCCCTACGCGGCCTGCGCGAGCTTCGCCTTCTCGGCGGCGAACGCCCAGTCGAGCCACGGCATCAGCGCTTCGAGGTCCGAGGCCTCCACCGTGCCGCCGCACCAGATGCGCAGGCCCGCCGGGGCATCGCGATAGGCGCCGATGTCGTAGGCGATGCCCTCGCGGTCGAGGGTGTCGGCGATCCCCTTGGCCACGGCCTCGACGGCCTTTTCACCCTTCGCCAGCACGTCCGGATCGGTGATCACGAGGCACACGCCGGTGTTGGTGTAGGTGGCGGCATTGGCAGCGAGATGGCCGATCCATGGGGTGCGGGCGACCCAGTCGTGGACCACCTTCGCGTTGGCGTCGGCACGGGCGAAGAGCGCCTCGAGGCCGCCGATGCTCTTGGCCCAGTTCAGCGTGTCGAGGTAATCCTCCACTGCCAGCATAGAGGGCGTGTTGATGGTGTCGCCCTTGAAGATGCCCTCGATGAGCTTGCCGTCCTTGGCCATGCGGAAGACCTTCGGCACGGGCCAGGCCGGCGTATTTCCCTCGATGCGCGCGACGGCACGGGGCGAGAGCACGATCATGCCGTGCGCGGCCTCGCCGCCCATGACCTTCTGCCAAGAGAAGGTCACGACATCGAGCTTGTCCCAGGCGAGCGGCATGGCGAAGGCGGCCGAGGTGGCGTCGCAGATGGTGACGCCCTCGCGGTCGGCCGCGATCCAGTCGCCGTCGGGCACGCGGACGCCGGCGGCGGTGCCGTTCCAGGTGAAGATCACGTCGTTGTGCCGGGTATCGACGGCGGACAGATCCGGCAGGATGCCGTAATCCCCCACATGGACCTTCGGAGAAATCTTGAGTTCCTTGAGGGCGTCCGTGACCCATTCGAGGCCGAACGCCTCCCAGGCCACGACCTCGACGGTGCGCGTCCCCAGCATCGACCACATGGCCATCTCGACGGCACCGGTGTCGGAAGCCGGAACGATGCCGATGCGGTAATCGGCCGGCACCTGCAGCACGGTGCGGGTGAGGTCGATGGCTTCCTTGAGCTTGGCCTTGCCGATCACCGAGCGGTGGGAGCGCCCGAGGGCGGCGCCTTCGAGGGCCTGGAGGCTCCAGCCGGGGCGCTTGGTGCAAGGACCGGACGAGAAATTCGGCACGCGGGGGCGCGTGGTGGGTCGGCTCATGGTGGTCATCCTTACAGATGAAAGCTCCTCGTTGGGGAGGAGTGGCCCGCCCGGAGCAGTGAACCGCGCGCGGCGTCGGGGCAAGTTTCTTTTTATGAAACTCAGTTGGCTTTCGATAAAAGCCGTTTGAGGCAGCCTACAGACGGCTTATTCGCCCCACCATGACTTGTGTCTCACCGCTCGGATGGGTCGAGCAGGTCCGGCCGGCGTTCGCGGGTGAGGCGGAGGGCCTCCTCGGCGCGCCAGCGCGCGATGGCACCGTGATTGCCGCCGGTGAGCACGTCCGGGATGGTTCGCCCCTCCCAGTCCCGGGGCCGGGTGTAGTGCGGGTATTCGAGGCGCCCGCCCTCGAAGCTCTCCTCGACGCCCGAGGCTAGCTTGCCCATGACGCCGGGGAGCAGGCGCACGCAGGCATCGAGCAAAGTCAGGGCTGCGATTTCGCCGCCGGACAGGATGTAGTCGCCGATGGAGACCTCCTCCAGGCCGCGTCCGGCGATGACCCGCTCGTCGACGCCCTCGAACCGACCGCAGACGACGACGACGCCCGGCCCCGCGCTCAGGGCGCGAACGCGGGCTTGGGTCAGGGGTTTTCCGCGCGGGCTCATGAGCAGGCGCGGGCGCGGATCGTCCACCGGGGCCGCCGCGTCGAGGGCCGCCGCCAGCACGTCGCAGCGCAGCACCATGCCGGCCCCGCCCCCGGCGGGGGTGTCGTCCACGGCGCGGTGGCGGCCGAGGCCGTGCTCGCGAATCTGGCGAGCCTCCAGGGTCCAGGTGCCCCGCGCCAGGGCTTCGCCCGAGAGGGAGTGACCAAGCGGCCCGGGAAACATCTCGGGGTAGAGGGTGAGGAGGGTGGCGCGCCAGGCCGTGCGGTCTTGAGCCGTGCTGTCTTGGTCTGCGGGGTCCTGAGTCGTGCTGTCTTGAGCAGTGCGGTCTTGAGTCATGATGCTCCATGACGCGGGCTGGGGCGGCGGGTCAACGCACGACGGGCGGGCACCTTTGCCGGCCGGGGCCGGTTGTCCCGGCATGATGCGCTTCGCTCCGCTTGCCGCCGCTCTCCTCGGCCTCCTTCCCGTGCCGGCGCACGCCGCCGAGCCCCTCGGGCCGCCGGGTCTCCCGGCCGCCGCCTTCCCGAAACCCGACCGGCCGGTGGCGGAGATCATCGCGCCGCTCTGGGCCCAGGAAGGGCAGCGCGACCGGGTCGACGAGGTCGGGCAGGTCGCGCGCCTCATGGGGATCGGGCCGGGCCAGACCGTCGCGGATATCGGCGCGGGCAGCGGCTACTACACCGTGCGGCTGGCGACGCGGGTCGGCCCCCAGGGCCGCGTGCTCGCCGAGGACGTGACCCCGGATTACCTCGCGGGCCTCGAACGCCGCGTGGCGGCGCTCCCCAACGTCACGGTGGTGCGGGGCGAGGCGCACGACCCCCGTCTGCCCCCGGTCTCCGTCGATGCCGCGGTTCTCGTGCACATGTACCACGAGATCACCCAGCCCTTCGGCCTGCTGTACAATCTGGCGGCGGCGATGAAGCCCGGCGGCCGGGTCGGCATCGTCGACGCCGACGCGATTCCCTCCCGCCACGGCACGCCGCCGGCCCTGCTGCGCTGCGAACTCGCCGCCGCGGGCTACCGGGAGACCGGGTTTCAGGTCCTCGACGGTGGCGTCGGCTACCTGGCGATCTTCGAAGCCCCCGCCGTCGCGGCCCGGCCGGAGCCCGCCGCGATCCGGCCCTGCCGGGACACGGCGACCCGCACCGCCCCGACGCCGCGCTGAGGGCGGTTCACCCTTCGGTAGCGGGCTTGGCGCTACGGTCCCGACGAACTTTTCGACGGGAGGCGCGGCGTGATCCTCGGCCTGTGGCTCGACTTTCCGGTCTGGCTGATCTTCACCAGCCTGGGCGGTGTCTTCGCGGGAGCCACCGGGCTCCTCGTGCTCGTGACCAACTCGCGCCGGACCCGGCCAATCCTGTTGCGCCTCGGCACCGGCATGGTACCGGCCTATTTCACCGCGATCTCGGTGCTGCTCGCCCTGCTCACGGGTACCGTCGCCAACGATGCGTGGGAGCGCCAGCGTCAGGCGGGGCGGGTGGTGCAGAACGAGCGCTCGAACCTCCTGGCGGCCCACGATCTCAGCCTCGCCACGGTGTCGGACATGAGCGAGATCCGCGCCGCCCTCGTGACCTACGCCAACGCCCTGATCCTGGACGAATGGCCGAAGATGACGGACGGGCTGTCGTCGCCCGTGGCGGGGGCCGCCCTGGGTCGCCTGATGGCGGTGTCGGCCGACCCCAAGCACGAGGCGGCGGGCCGGGCCGCCCATGCCCTCCTGCTCGACGCCGTGATGAACCTGCGTACGGCCCGGGGTGAACGCCTCGCGCTCAGCGACGCGCAGGGGGATCAATCGAAATGGCTGACCCTGATGGTTCTGGCCGGGCTGACCCTCGTCGCCATCGGCCTCGTCCACCTCGAACGCCCCGTGGCGCAGGCGACGACGCTCGTCATGTTCTCCATCGCCATGGTGACGACTTTGGGGGTCGTCGCCCTGCACGAGCGCCCGTTCGACGGCCCCATGGCGCGAAGCCCGGCGCCCATCGAACGGGCGAAGGCGGTGATGGTGGAGGGGCGGGGTTAGGGCGGGCGCCTCAGGGCTGGTGTGCCCGTCGCGATGTTGTTCGCGCTGTCCTGCCCTTCATCGAAGGACCAGGAACAGAGTGGCATGACAGGAAGCGAGATCGCCCGGATTCATGCGATCGAGGATCGCCGCTGTGCGGGAGCGCCGTTCCGGCCCTAGACGGGCTCCTCCGGCGGGCGCGGCCCGGCCGGAGCGAACAGGTCGTCGGGGGGATCGATCACGACCCGGCCGCCGGCGATGTCGAGTTCCGGCACGAAGGCCTTGGTGAAGGGCAGCAGCGCCGTGGCGCCGCCGAGCGCCGGCTTGATCTCCAGGAGATCGCCGCCGCCGTAATTCGGCACGTCCGCGACGGTGCCGAGGCGGGTGCCCGCGGTGTCGACCACGTCGAGACCCACGAGATCGGCGGTGAAGAACTCGTCCGCGTCCGCCACGGTGCCGAGACGCTCGCGGGGGAGGTAAAGGGCGAGGCGGTTGAGGCTTTCCGCCCCCGTGCGGTCGGTCACACCCTTGACCCGCACCACGAGGAGGTCGGGCGCGGCACCGCCGGCCTGGCGCACGTCGGTGAGTTCGATGCGGCGGCCGTCGGCGCCGAGGAGCGGGCCGTAGGACGCGATGGCCTGCGGGTCGCCGGTGTAGGATTTCAGGCGGATCTCGCCGTTGAGCCCATGCGCCCGGCCGAACTCGCCCATCTGGACGAGGCTCGGATCGGTGGCGGGCAGGGGCGCATCGGCATCGGGCCTCAGTCGGTGGGCCGAAGTCGGTACGCTCTCGCCGATGCGTCCGGGACGCGCGCGGCGTCCGCCGTCCCCGTGGGGCGTGTGACCGGGGGGACGGCGGGCCATCGCTGGCGCCTCAGGCCGCGGCGTCTTCGGCCGGGGCAGCGGCCTTCTCGGCGCGCTTGGCGGCGCGCTCCTTGGCCTTCTCGCCCGGCTCGGCCTTCTGCGGGTTGTTGCGCACGGGGCGCTTGGCGAGGCCGGCGGCGTCGAGGAAGCGCAGGACGCGGTCGGTGGGCTGGGCGCCCTTGGCGAGCCAGGCCTGGATCTTGTCGGACTCCAGCACGATGCGGGCCGGATCGTCCTTGGCCTTCATGGGATCGTACACGCCGACCTTCTCGATGAAGCGGCCGTCGCGGGGCGCGCGGGCGTCGGCGACGACGATGCGGTAGTACGGGCGCTTCTTGGCGCCGCCACGGGTGAGACGGATCTTGAGGGACATGGTGTCTACTTTCTCTCTTCGATTGCGTTGTGATTGGCCGCAATCGTCTGGTGGTGCCGGATGACTTCCTTGACCACGAAGGTCAGGAAGGTCTCGGCGAAATCGGGATCGAGCTTGGCGTCGATCGCGAGTTTGCGCAGGCGGGCGATCTGCATCGACTCCCGCCCGGGATCGGAAGCGGGCAGGCCCTTGCGGGCCTTCAGTTCGCCGACCCGCTGGGTGCAGCGGAACCGCTCGGCGAGCAGGTAGATCAGGGCGGCATCGAAATTGTCGATGCTCTCGCGCAGGCGCACGAGTTCGGGGTCGATCCCCTGCGCCGCCATGGTCTCGGGGCCACTCATTTCTTTTTCCCCGGCAGAAAGCCGCCGAGGCCGGGCAGGCCCTTGCCGCCGAGCCCCGGAAGGCCCGGCATCTTGCCCCCACCGCCGAGGCCCGGGGGCATCGGGGGCAGCTTGCCGCCGAACTGCTTCTGCATGTCGGCGATCATCTCGGGCGTCGGCTCCGGCAGGCCCGGCATGCCGCCCGGCATCCCGCCGCCGCCCATTCCGCCACCCATGCCGAACATGGAGCCGAGGGCCTGGCCGATGCCGCGCTTGCCCGAACCCATGGCCTTCATCATGTCGGCCATGGTCCGGTGCATCTTGAGGAGCTTGTTCAGCTCCTCGACCTTCGTCCCCGAACCCGCCGCGATGCGCTTCTTGCGGGAGTTCTTGAGGAGGTCGGGATTCTTGCGCTCCTGCGCGGTCATCGACGAGATGATGGCGCGCTGGCGGGCGAACATCTTCTCGTCGAGGTTGGCGTTCTCGACCTGCTTCTTGATCTGGCCCATGCCCGGAAGCATGCCCATCAGGCCGCCGATGCCGCCCATCTTCTCCATCTGGGCGAGCTGCATCGACAGGTCGTCGAGGTCGAACTTGCCCTTGCGCATCTTCTCCGCGGTGCGGAGCGCCTGCTCGTGGTCGATGGTCTCGGCGGCCTTCTCCACGAGGGAGACGATGTCGCCCATGCCGAGGATGCGGTTGGCGACGCGGGAGGGGTGGAACTCCTCGAGCGCATCGACCTTCTCGCCGGTGCCCACGAGCTTGATCGGCTTGCCGGTGACGGCGCGCATGGACAGCGCCGCGCCGCCGCGCGAATCGCCGTCCATGCGGGTGAGCACGATGCCGGTGACGCCGAGGCGCTGGTCGAAGGCCCGGGCGGTGACGACCGCGTCCTGGCCGGTCAGGGCGTCGGCCACCAGCAGGACTTCGTGCGGGTTGGTGGCGGCCTTGACCTCGGCCGCCTCCTGCATCAGCGCCTCGTCGAGGGTGGTGCGGCCGGCGGTGTCGAGCATCACCACGTCGAAGCCGCCGAGGCGGGCCGCATCCATGGCGCGCCGGGCGATCTGCACGGCCGACTGGCCGGCGACGATGGGCAGGCACTCGACCTCGACCTGACGCGCCAGGATCGCCAGCTGCTCCATGGCGGCCGGGCGCCGGGTGTCGAGGGAGGCGAGCAGCACCTTGCGCTTGTCGCGCGAGGCCAGCCGGCGGGCGATCTTGGCCGTCGTGGTGGTCTTGCCCGAGCCCTGGAGGCCGACCATCAGGATGGCGACGGGGGCGGGCGCGTTGAGGTCGATGAGCCCGACATCCGAGCCCAGCATCGCCGTCAGCTCGTCGTTGACGATCTTGACGACCATCTGGCCGGGGGTGACCGATTTGACGACGACGGCACCGACAGCCTTCTCGCGCACCTTCTCGGTGAAGTCGCGCACCACTTCGAGGGCGACGTCGGCCTCGAGCAGGGCGCGCCGGACCTCCCGCAGGGCGGCCGTGACGTCGGCCTCCGTGAGGGCGCCGCGGCGCGTCAGCCCCGAGAGAATGCCGGACAGGCGATCGGACAGGCCTTCGAACATGCGTCAGGCTCCCTGGACCAGGATCGTCACGGCGAATCCCGTTCCGTCACGTCTCGTCACGCCGTCGCGCATCACTGGTTGACGCCTGCGCTCGCCGCCCGACGCGCCTGGAGGGCGTTCTCGAAGCTGCGCACCGCACGGGCGAACTTGTCCCGGCATTCGGGATTGCAGAAGCCCACGACGGCGCCGTTGTAGAGGGTCAATGCATCGGCCGAAATCGGCTTGCCCGACCAGGGGCAGACGTCGTTGACCGCGTCCGCGAGGCGCAGCGGTGTGTTCGACGTGTCGGGCGTGGCGTTGGGCATGCGGCTTTCGAACGAACGAGGGATCGACGCCCTCTACCCCAACGCGAATCTCGCCCGAGGGCGCATCGCGCTGTCGGGCGTTGACCTCCGGCCTCATGGGGCCGGTCGGCGTTCGTGCTGACGATCGGATCGTCGGAATCGATTGGGCTCGGTTAGGACGCCGACACCCGCGAGTCAAGTTTCTCAAACGGTGGAGCGGGTTCTGACCGTGAACAGATCGGCTTCCTACGGTCCGCAGAATGCATGCCCCCTCCCCCGAAGCCCCGGCGAACATGGTACGTGCGCCGGCATCGCTCTCGCACAGGCTGGCCTCGCCGAGGCGTTCTGACGTAAAGGCTCGGCCTCCCGCCCGGCCCCTCACCTCTCGGACGCGCGCCATGAAGATCGACGGCCAGCCCTACCGCACCATCTTCCCCGATGCCGACGGCGCCGCCGTGCAGGTGATCGACCAGACCCGACTGCCCTTCGCGTTCGAACTGAAGCGTCTCGCCTCCATGCACGAGGCCGGCACCGCCATCCGCACCATGGTGGTGCGCGGCGCGCCCCTCATCGGCGTGGCGGCGGCCTACGGCCTGGCGCTCGGCCTCGCCGAGGATTCGTCCGATGCCGGCATCGAGCGGGCGGTGGAGTTCCTCGCCGACACGCGCCCCACGGCCATCAACCTGCGCTGGGCGCTCGACCGGGTCGCGGCCAAGCTGCGCACGGTGCCGGAGACCGAGCGCGCCGCCTTCGCGTTCGCCGAGGCCGGGCGCATCGCCGAGGAGGATGTGGAGAGCTGCCACGCCATCGGGGTGCACGGCGCCAAGATCCTGGCCGATCTCCACGCCAGGACCGGCCGCACCGTCAACGTCCTGACCCATTGCAACGCCGGCTGGCTCGCCACCGTCGATTGGGGCACGGCGCTCGCCCCCATCTACGTCGCGCACGATGCCGGCGTGCCGGTCCACGTGTTCGTGGACGAGACCCGGCCGCGCAACCAGGGCGCGGCGCTCACGGCCTTCGAGCTCAACGCCCACGGCGTGCCCCACACGGTCATCGCCGACAATGCCGGCGGCCATCTCATGCAGCACGGCCGCATCGACCTCTGCATCGTCGGCTCCGACCGCACCACGGCCTCGGGGGACGTCTGCAACAAGATCGGCACCTACCTGAAGGCCCTGGCGGCCTCCGACAACGGCATCCCGTTCTACGCCGCCCTGCCGTTCTCGACCATCGACTGGACCCTCGACAACGGCGTGGCCCAGATCCCCATCGAGGAGCGCGACGGCCGCGAGGTCTCGCACCTCACCGGCCGCCTCCCCGACGGCGCCTTCGCGACCATCGAGGTGGTGTCTCCCGGCAGCCCCGTGGCGAACCCCGCCTTCGACGTCACCCCGGCCCGCCTGGTGACGGGCATCATCACCGAGCGCGGCGTGGCGCGCGCGAGCGCGGACGGGTTGCTGTCCCTGTATCCAGAGCGGCGGGCGGCGGCGTAGACGCCCTCAACTCTCGTCTTCGGCCTGATTTCTGGGCGTCAGACCAAGAAAAACGACGAGCGCACGATCGAGCCGAACGCTGTCCACGGCGTCGAGCGTCCCGCGACGCCGTCCAAGCTTCGATTTCGGAACGGTCGTGATTTTGTCGACCATCAGACGGGATACAGCGCGCAGGCCGTTGCTGGGATTCGGCATCACGGCGAGACGGATAAGGGGCACATCTGTCGGGTCGGTCGTGAACGCACAGATCGTGATGGAGTCGGTCGCGTCGAACCGATCCTCTTGAAGGATGACGACGGGTCGGGGTTTTCCAGCATAGTCCTTTCCGCCCGAGACGGTCCAGATCTCGCCGCGTTTCACGCATCGTCCCAGCGCGAGACCGAATCGATGAAATCCTGGTCGTCGGCTGCCTCCGCACTCGATGCAACGGCCGCGGCCTGCCGATGGGCTTCCGCTTCGAAGGCGGCCGCACGCGGATCGGGGACCCAGATCCGCACCGGCCGCAACCCCTGACGGCGGAGCCGATCGTGACGCTCCCGGATCGTCTCCGTGGTGCGTTCGGTCTTCGAAGCAACACTCACGTTCCATCTCCCCTGAAGACATCGAGTGTGCGCCGCCTCGACGTGAATGCCAAGGCACACGATTGGTCGGAGAGACACACGACGCAACAGGCCGCCTCCGCGCTCAGTGAACGGGCGCCCACTGCCAGAACACCGACCCGGTGAACTCGAACACCTTGGTGCCGTGCTGGTTCACCGCCGTGTTGTGGTGGGTCGCGAGGCCCCAGCCGGGGCGGGAGGCCGATCGGCGCTTGGCCGTGAGGGCGCAGGCATACCGCAGGGTGTCGCCGGCATAGACCGGGGCGAGCCAGCGCATGTCGCGGAATCCCGGCGAGGGTCCGAGCTGCGGCACCGGGCCCGACCGGGCGGAGAGCGCCATGTCGCGGGCGCGGGTGATGTGGAGGCGCTTCATCCAGACGGCGGCCGTGTGCCAGCCGGATGCGCAGAGCGCGCCGAAATGGGTCTCCCGAGCCGCGGCCGGATCGAGGTGGAAGGCCTGCGGATCGTAGGCCTTCGCATAGGCCACAATTGCTTCGGGCGTGAAGAGGTGATGCCCGAGGTCGCGGGCGACCCCGATGGGGGCATCCGCGAGGAAATCGAGCTGCACCGCGTCGGTCCCCTCCGCGGGTGCGCTCGGCTCGATGGGATTGACCACACGCGGCGGCAGCGGCGTGGCCCCCCGGCGGGCGAACATCACCGTGAAGGCCTGGGTCATCACCGCCTCGTCGCGGCCGTTGCGCAGGGTCAGGTCGAACCGCACGAAGCCGCGGTCGGGCTTGGTGTTCGAGGCCCGGCAACTGTCGACCTTCACGGAGATGCCGAGGGTATCCCCTGGCAGCACCGGCCGCAGCCAGCGCAGCTGCAGGACACCGGGCGAGCCCATGGAGGTCGCGCCCCGGAAGACGTGCTTCTGCAGGAGCCGCATGCCGAAGCCGGCGCTCTGCCAGCCCGAGCCGATGAGCTGCCCGACGAAAGTCGCCTCGGCCGCCGTCTCGTCGAGGTGGAACGGCTGCGGATCGAACTCGCGCGCGAAGGCGACGAGCTCCTCGCGGGTCACGGTGATCGGCCCGCCCTCGATGACGGCGCCGGGGGTGAAATCCTCGAAAGCGATACCGGTCATGCGCCCGCTCAGTTGGCGAAGCGGAAGTGCAGCACGTCGCCGTCCTGGACCACGTACTCCTTGCCCTCGAGACGAAACTTGCCGGCCTCCTTGGCGCCGCTCTCGCCCTTGAGGGCGACGTAGTCGGCGAACGCGATGGTCTCGGAACGGATGAAGCCCTTCTCGAAGTCCGTGTGAATCACGCCCGCCGCCGCCGGCGCCCGCGTGCCCTTCTCGATGGTCCAGGCGCGTGCCTCCTTCGGGCCGACCGTGAAGTAGGTGATGAGGCCGAGAAGCTCGTAGCCGGCGCGGATGACGCGGTTGAGGCCGGGCTCGGCCAGACCCACGGCCTCGAGAAAGTCGCCCTGATCGGCGACCGGCATCACCGCGATCTCGCTCTCGATCTTGGCCGAGACCACGACCGCCTTGGCGCCCTCGGCCTTGGCCTGCGCCAGCACCGCGTCGGAATAGGCGTTGCCCTTGTCGGCGTCGCCCTCGTCGA
The DNA here is from genome assembly GCF_001422425.1 of Methylobacterium sp. Leaf102. Taxonomy (NCBI): domain Bacteria; kingdom Pseudomonadati; phylum Pseudomonadota; class Alphaproteobacteria; order Hyphomicrobiales; family Methylobacteriaceae; genus Methylobacterium; species Methylobacterium sp. Leaf102. The sequence goes on from NZ_LMMX01000012.1 coordinate 241,150, forward strand.
CGTTGCAGACATAGAGGACGGGTTTGGCCGTCATCAGCCCGAGGGTCTGGAACAGGGCCTCCTCCTCGGGCTTGCGGGGAACAAGGCGCGCCGGCTTGCCCTCGCGCAGGAGCGGCAGGGCGCGATTCACGAGGTCGAGGGCCTCCTTGGCCTCCTTGTCGGCGCCCTTGGCCTTCTTCTCCAGGGCGAACAGGCGCTTCTCCAGGCTGTCGAGGTCGGCGAGCATGAGCTCGGTCTCGATGGTCTCGATATCGGCCTTCGGGTCGACCTTGCCCTCGACGTGGGTCACGTCGCCGTCGGTGAAGCACCGCACCACGTGGGCGATGGCATCGACTTCGCGAATGTTGGCGAGGAACTGGTTGCCGAGGCCCTCGCCCTTCGAGGCGCCGCGCACGAGGCCGGCGATGTCCACGAAGGTAAGCCGCGTCGGGATGATCTCCTTCGAGGCGGCGATCTTCGCCAGATCGTCGAGGCGCGTATCCGGCACCGCCACCTCGCCGACATTCGGCTCGATGGTGCAGAACGGATAGTTCGCCGCCTGCGCCGCCGCCGTCTGCGTCAGCGCGTTGAACAGGGTCGACTTGCCGACGTTCGGCAGGCCGACGATACCGCACTTGAAGCCCATGATGTCAGTTCCGTTGAAACACGTCGTTTGGCGACGCTTGAAAGGGATCGATGAGGGTCAGCCCCTCGAAAACCGTGCCGTGTCCCATATCCTCGGTGAGGAAGAACCGGCAGCCGGCCAGCGAAGCACCTGCCACGAGCAGGCAGTCGAACCATTGATATCCAAGCCGGTTTCGGACGGACCATGCCAATTCCACGTCCTCCTCCGAGATCGGACGATCGCCCCAGCTTCGCAGGGCCGCGATGTCCGAGCGAATGTCGTCCGCTGAGCGATGGCTCTCCTTCTTCAGGAGCCACCGAGTCAGTTCGTTGAGAACCTGAAGATTGGTGCGCGCCCGCCCGCTCGCTCCGACCGTTCCAAGCCAGGAGCGAGCCCGCTCGCGCTTCGTCGCATTGCGGTCGTCTCGTGCGTAGATGAGAACGTTCGTATCGATGAAAACGAGATCAGTCGTAGAGATCATCGCGTGAAGGAGCCTTCCCGTTCTCATCGGTGAGGGGGAGAAGGGGCCCGGCCAGGAATTGCTCGAGCGCTTCGAGCTGATTGAGCGGACGTCCAACTCGGACTTCGACCGTCTCGGCGATGAATTTCGACAAGCTCTTACCGTCCCGCGCCGCCGCCACACGAGCGCGTTGCAGAACCGCGTCGTCCATTGTCACCGTGACATTCTTCATCGCCCGCTCCCCAGTTCCGCACCCGATATCGTGTCCCCGTGTTTTCGTGTCAATTCGCAGCCTCAAGCGGGCTTGCCCGAACTCGCCCGTTCGCCGACGCCCTTGACGTCGTCCCAGCCGCGCCCCGCCATGGCGAGGTGAACCTTGTTCTGGAAGCTCGCATCCTCGCCCGCCGCCAGCACGGCGATGTGGTCGGCGATGGCCCGGTTGAGATCGTCGAGCCAGGGCCCCTCGTCCTTGCCGAAATCGTTGAGCACGTAGGCGTGGACCAGGGCCTTGTCGCCCGGATGCCCGATGCCGAGGCGGACCCGGTGATAGTCGTTGCCGCATTGGGCCGTGATCGAGCGCAGGCCGTTATGCCCGGCATTGCCGCCGCCGAGCTTCACCCGGACCTTGGCCGGGGCGAGGTCGAGTTCATCGTGCAGCACGATCACGCTGCCGAGGGGGATCTTGAAGAAGCGCTGCACCTCGGCGACGGACCGGCCCGAGTCGTTCATGAAGGTCTGCGGCTTGAGCAGGACCGCGCGCTCGGTTCCCAGGACCGCCTCTGCGATCTCACCCTGGAACTTCTTCCGCCACGGACCGGCCCGGTGCACCCGCGCGATCTCGTCGAGGGCGAGGAAGCCGATGTTGTGGCGGTTGCGGGCGTAGCGGGCGCCCGGATTTCCGAGGCCGACGATCAGGCGCATGGCGCGACGTTTCCTGCCGAACGAGGGAGAACCGGACCAGCGAGGGAGTCTGGGAACAGGTGAAAAGGGTCTGGAAACAGGAATGCCCCGACCTCGCGGCCGGGGCATCCTCAGGGACGTGAAACCGGGGGGAGCCCCAGGTCTCAGTCCTCCTTCTTCTCGTCCTCGGCGGCCTCCGCGGCCTCCTCGATCTTCTCTTCGGCGGCTTCGGCCGACTGGGCCTCGGCAATGGCGGCCTCCTCGGCCTCCACCTCGGCGCCGAGCACCGTCGGCGGCACGACGTTGGCGACGGTGGCGTCGGGTTCACCCGTAAAGGTGGCGCCAGCCGGCAGCTTGACGTCGGCGATGTGGATGGCGTCGCCGATCTCGCGGCCGGTCAGGTCGATCTCGACGGCCTCGGGGATCGCATCGGGGGCGACTTCGAGGGCCAGGGTGTGCAGCACGATGTTGAGGGTGCCGCCGCGCTGTTTGATGCCGGGGGCCGCGTCCTCGTTGATGAAGTGCACCGGCACCTCGACGGTGATGGACTGGCCGGCGACGACGCGCAGGAAGTCGACATGCAGCGGCACGCCGTTGACCGGGTCGAGCTGGAAGTCGCGCGGGATCGCACGGGTCTTCTTGCCGCCGGCGTTGATCTCGAACAGCGTGGTCTTGAAACCGCCGGCGTAGATCAGGGTGCGGGTGCGGATGAGGTCGATGGCGATGGCCTGCGGGGCCTGGCCGCCGCCGTAGATGACGGCGGGAACTTGGCCCTGGCGACGAACGGCCCGGGCGGCCCCCTTGCCGACCCGGTCGCGTGCCACGGCCTCAAGCGTCTTGACTGCGCTCATGGCGTGATCCTTCAAAGATTGAAACAAGCCGGGGAACAACGAAAGGCCGCCCGAAACGGACGGCCACACCGAACCCCGATTCGCGCCCGTGCCTCCAAGGGTGTCTGGCGGGCGCGGGTTGCCTATAGCCTGGGGGGCGCCCGGGTTCAAGGACCCGCCCCGCACGACGCCGGATGGACAGTGGCCCCCGGATGGACGCGAACGCGTCGGCTTCAGGCGAAGGTGCCGGGGGCAGCGCCGCCCGGACTTCTTCTGTCGACGCCGTTCGGATAAGCCTCACCGAGATCCTGGAGAGGCCCCGCGATGTTCCCCAAGCCCCACGCCGCGCTCGTGCCGAACACCTTCGCGTTCGAGGAACTGCCGCTGGTCAAGCCGACGGGGTTTCGCGAATACGATGCACGCTGGCTGTTCCCGCAGGACATCAACCTGATGGGCGTGCAGGCGCTGGGCCTCGGCATCGGCACCCTCGTGCACGAGATGGGCGTGCGCCCCGACATCGTCACGGGCCACGATTTCCGGGCCTACTCGTCCTCCATCAAGCTCGCCCTCATCGCCGGCATGCAGGCGGCGGGCCTGCGGGTGAAGGATGTCGGCCTCGCCCTGTCCCCCATGGCGTATTTCGGGCAGTTCGCCCTCGATTGCCCGTGCGTGGCCATGGTCACCGCCTCGCACAACGACAACGGCTGGACCGGCGTGAAGATGGGCGCCAACCGGCCCATGACCTTCGGCCCCGAGGAGATGGGCCGCCTGAAGGAGATCGTGCTGGGTGGAACCTACCGCTACCGGGATGGGGGCGCCTACGAGTTCGTCGAGGGGTTTTCGCAGGTCTACCTCGCCGATCTGAAGGCGCGGGCGAAACCGATCTCGCGAAAACTCAAAGTGGTGGCCGCCTGCGGCAACGGCACGGCCGGAGCCTTCGCGCCGCAACTTCTCGAGGCCCTGGGCGTCGAGGTGATCCCCCTCGATGTCGACCCGGACTACACCTTCCCACGCTACAACCCGAACCCCGAGGACATGGCGATGCTGCACGCCATCGCGGCGCGCGTGAAGGAGACGGGGGCGGATGTCGGCCTCGGCTTCGACGGCGACGGCGACCGCTGCGGCGTGGTCGACGACGAGGGCGCGGAAATCTTCGCCGACAAGATCGGCGTCATGCTCGCCCGCGACCTCGGCAAGCTGCATCCCGGTGCCACCTTCGTGGTCGACGTGAAGTCGACGGGGCTCTACCACACCGACCCCGAGCTCCAGGCGCTGGCGATCCGGACGGATTACTGGAAGACGGGGCATTCCTACATCAAGCGCCGGGTCAACGAACTCGGGGCGCTTGCCGGCTTCGAGAAGTCGGGGCACTTCTTCTTCAACGAACCGATCGGGCGCGGCTACGACGACGGACTGCTCACCGCCATCGCGGTGATCGAGATGCTCGACCGCAATCCAGAGCGTTCCATGGCCGACCTCTACCGGGCACTGCCGAAGACCTGGGGCTCGCCGACCATGTCGCCCCATTGCGCCGACGAGGTGAAGTACGGGGTGGTCGAGGCCGTGACCGCGCGGTTCCGGGCGATGTTGGACGCGGGCGAGACCCTCGCGGGCGCCAGGATCACGGACCTCGTCACCGTCAACGGCGTCCGTGTCGCGACCGAGGACGGCACCTGGGGACTGGTGCGGGCCTCGTCGAACAAACCCGAACTCGTGGTGGTGATCGAGAGCCCGATCTCGGAGGATCGCCTCCACGCCATGTTCGCGGCGGTGGACGGGGTGCTGCGCGAGAACGACGGGGTCGGCGCCTACAACCAGACCCTCTGAGGAAGCGAAGGGGGAAGGCGGTCTACTTCCCGCCGACCGCCATGGCACGGCGGGCTTCGGCCTGGCCGCTGACTTCGCCGAAATAGCGCGTCGAGTCGCCGAGCTGCGCCGAGGGCTGGCAATTGGGCGTGCACGAATACGATTCGCGCTCCAGGCCACGCTGCACCGTGACGACGGCGGCCTGGGGCGCCTGCACGCTGATGGTGGATTCGGCCAGCATGTTGCCGCCGCGGTCGAGGGCGATGAGGTTGGTCGAGCCGAAGCTCTTGCCCGTGAGGATGAGGACGCCGTTCTTCTGAAGGGACACGTCGGCGATGATCGGATTGCCGACGATGACCGTCTGTGTGTTCTCCGGCAAGCGGATCACCTTGGCGTTGTCCACCGTCACCGTCACCAAAGTCGGCGCCTGCGCGGCGGCCGGTCCGAGGGCGGCGGCGAGCAGAAGGGCGGCGAACAACGGAACCACCGCATGGGACGCGGTGGATCGGAAAGCTGGGAAACGGTCGTCCATGGGGATCACTCGTGCCTGGGGACCGCACCCGCGCGGATTGGAGCGGCGGTCGACCGCGTTCGTCGAGCCGACGGATCACCAAAACACAGGGAGGGTAAACAGGCCCCTAAGGACGGGCCGTGACCGGGCACGACACCGGCGAACCGCCTCCTCCATCGTCTTCGCAGACGGTCTAGTCTTTACGATAGCTTTACCATGCTGCGATCGGACCGGACGAGCCCAGGTTTCGGCGACTCGTTTAACCGATTTGCAACGCGGGACGGGCAATGTCGTTTCTGTCGCCGGACGAAACGTGACGATCTTCGACGGCACCTGATTTCTTCTCGGTCGAACAAGGATCCTGCGTCATGACGAACATCTTCAAGCGTTTTGCCTCCGACGAGTCCGGCGCCACCGCCATCGAGTACGGCCTCATCGCCTCGCTCATCGCGGTTGCGATCATCGCCTCGCTCAGCACGGTTTCTTCGTCGATCAAGACAACGTTCACGAGCATCGGCACTGGCCTCGATACTGCGAGAACAACCGCCACTACCAAATAATCACAGTAGACAGATCGACGATTTCGTTAAAACCGTAAATCGAAACGTGGATCCTAACCTCCACGATGTCGAGCACGAAGATCGAAGGGCTTGAAGGAGGCGTGATGACCGGTCACGCCTCCTCCCTTTTCGCGGGTCCGCCATCCGGTGGACTTCACGAAGCTTCCGCAACGCCGTGGTTCTCGAACTCGAGGGCCTGCGGCGTTCGACACGCCTCATGACTCACTCTCATCCCGGAAGCTTCACCATGGCCGCCGCGAGCGTTCTGATCGTCTTCCCGTTCCTGATGGTCTACGCTGCCGTCAACGATCTGTTGACGATGCTGATCCCGAACCGGGTCATGCTCGCGCTCGTAGCCGGCTTCGTTGTCATCGCGGCGAGCTTCGGGTTGGGATGGACCGAGTTGGCATTCCATGTGGGGGCCGGCGCACTCGTCCTTGCTGCAACCTTTACCCTATTCGCCCTCGGGCATATCGGCGGCGGCGACGCAAAGCTCGCGGCGGGCACCGCCCTTTGGATCGGCTTCGACCATCTGCTCGATTACTTCACCCTCGCGGCCCTGGCGGGCGGCGTGCTCACGGTGGCGATTCTCGCCCTGCGCTCGCAGCCCCTGCCGGTGTTCGTCGGGTCGACCCTGTCGCGCATGCCGTTCCTCCTCCACCTCCACGACAAGCGCACGGGCGTACCCTACGGTATCGCGCTGGCCTTCGCGGCGGTGATGGTCCTGCCCGAGACGGCGATCTGGACGCGGGCCCTCGGTCTTTGATCGACGCGGACGAACGGCAGCGCCTTCGCGGTGACCGGCGGACCACGCAATCCATCAGGAAGTCTTAACCCTAATTTGAGGAATCCGGGACCATCGTGACGGGGCGCGGCACTCGGCCGTCCCACAGGTTCATCCCCGGCAATGAAACCCGCCCGCCTTGCCGTCCTCGCCATCGCCCTGGTCACCGGCGGCCTCGCCGCCTACCTGATGAGCGGCGACGACAAACCCCCGGCTCCCGTGATCCTGGCGGCGCCGCCGCCGCCGGTCCTGCCGACGACCGACGTGCTCGTGGCCGCGGCCGAGCTGCCGATGGGGCAAAGCCTCCAGGCAGCGGATCTGCGCTGGCAGCCCTGGCCCGATCAGGCCATCACGCCCGGCTACATCACCCGCACCAGCCAGCCCAAGGGCCTGGAAGACATCACAGGTTCCATCGCCCGCTCCGGGTTCCTCTCCGGCGAGCCGATCCGGCCCCAGAAGCTCGCCCGCTCGGACGGTGGGTTCATGGCCGCCATCCTGCCATCCGGCATGCGCGCCGTGGCCATCGTCACCGATTCGCGGGGATCGAGTTCCGCCGGCGGCTTCATCCTGCCCAACGACCACGTCGACCTCATCCGAACCTACCGCGACGAGGAGGCCATGCAGGCCGGTGGGTCCGAGACACAGATCTCGGAGACCATCCTCACGGACATCCGCGTGCTCGCCGTCGGCCAGATCGTCCAGGAAAAGAACGGCAGCAACGTCGTGACCGGCGAGACCACGACCCTCGCCCTGACGCCGGCGCAAGCCGAGATCGTCACCCTGGCCCAGAAGGTCGGCCAGCTCTCCCTGTCCCTGCGCAGCCTCGTCGATTCCGGGCGCACCACCGAGGTGGCGCCGGACACCCGCGGCGAGGGTGGCGTGACGGTCGTGCGCTTCGGCGTCTCCAAGCAACAGTCGCGGCGCTGATGGCTCCGGCGAACGCGATGACAGGGGTTTCACCGATGATTGTCCGATCCCGGAGCGCCACCCGCCAACTGCCGATCCTGGTGGTGCCGGTCCTTGCGAGCCTCCTCGCCGGTCCGGTCACGGCTCGGCCGGTGCCCGACCTCGCTCCGGCGCCCGTGCTCGCCGTGGGCTCGAACGAGGCCGCGACCTCGCGCAAGATCGAGCTGACCATGGGCCGCTCCATCGTCATCGACCTGCCGCGCGACGCCAAGGAGGTGTTCGTCGCCAACCCGAAGGTCGCCAACGCCGTCGTGCGCTCGACCCGCAAGGTGTTCGTCATCGGCATGGAGGACGGCGCCACCTCGATCTTCATCATGGACGGCGAAGGCCGACAGATCACCGCCCTCGACGTCACCGTGGCGCGCGACCTCCAGCTCGGCGCCCTGCGCCAGATCCTGACGCAGAGCATCGCGAATGCCCGGTTCGACATCCGCACCGCCGGCAGCTCGATCATCCTGTCCGGCAGCGTCAACTCCGCGGCGGAAGCCTCCCAGGCCATCGACATCGCCAACGCCTTCGTGGGCCAGTCCGGCTCTGCGGGCGCGGGCGGCGCCTCGGCGGGCGCCGCCGCGGGCAGCACCCCGACCCGAGGCACGGTGATCAACAACATCACCATCCGGGGCCGCGATCAGGTGATGCTGCGCGTGACCGTGGTCGAGGTCGCCCGCACGGTGCTGAAGCAGTTCGGCGTCAATATCAGCGGCAACTGGTCGGGGTTGAACCTCGTCAACACGGCACCCCTGGCCCTTAACGGGGGATCTTTTCCAAGCGGGAACGCCTTGACCGGCACCGTCACCGGAACGGGCGGCGCCAGCCTGTCGGCGACCCTCCGGGCGTTCGAGCAGGCGGGCGTCTCCCGCGTACTGGCCGAACCGACCCTCACGGCGATCTCGGGCGAATCGGCGAAGTTCACCGCCGGCGGCCAGATCCCGGTGCCGGCGACCCTCGCCTGCGTTCAGGGCACCGGCACGAACCAGATCTGCACCCCTTCCATCGCATTCAAGCCCTACGGCGTCAGCCTGACGTTCACACCCGTGGTGCTGGCCGAGAACCGCATCTCGATCCGCGTCGGCACAGACGTCACCGAGATCGACCAGCAGAATTCCATCAACATCGGTCAGGGCAATTCCAACATTGCCGTGCCGGGTTTCACGGTGCGCAGCTCCGAGACCACCGTCGAGCTCGCCTCCGGCGCCAGCATGATGACCGCCGGCCTGATCCAGCAGCGCAACAAAGCCACCATCTCGGGGCTGCCAGGACTGATCAACCTGCCGATCATCGGTGCCCTGTTCCGGTCGCGCGACTATCAGCGCCAGGAGACGGAGCTGATGATCATGGTCACCCCCTACATCGCCAAGCCGATGGACGCGCGCCAGCCCACGCGGCCAGACGACGGCTTCGTCGACGCCCAGGACGCGCAGGGCATCCTGCTCGGACGCCTGAACCGCCTCTACGGCGTCGCGGGCGCAAGTCCTCTCGGACCGGCCTATCGCGGCCGCGTCGGCTTCATCACCGACTAGTCCTACCCGCTCAAAGACCCGGCCCCCGTTCCGCCAGGACCCCTTCCATGCCCGCGTCTCCCACGCCTAAGTCTTCCACGCTCAAAGCCCTGGCCGCAATCAGCGCCCTGACGGCGCTCCTCGGCGCGTGCCAGAACCGTGCTCCGGCGACGACGGGCTCGCTCTATCCGACGGACTACCGGGCACGGCACCCCATCGCCCTCACGGATGCGGGTCGCAGCCTCGACGTGTTCGTCACCGGCACCGGCCACATCGATCCGCGCCAGGCCGCCGACATCGACGCGTTCCTCGTCGACTTCCGGCGCTACGGCCGCGGCACCCTCGTCCTCGACATGCCGCGGGGCGTCGCCCCCGCCATGGGGGCCGCCGTCGAACGCACGGGCGCGGCCATCCGCCGAATGAGCGCCGAGGGCGGCTTGGCCCCCGGACAACTCGTGGTGACGAGTTACGCGGTCGCAACTCCGACCCTCGTCGCCCCCTTGCGCCTCAGCTTCCAGCGGATGGAGGCCAAGGTCGCGGGCCAGTGCGGATCGTGGCCGCAGGATCTCGGGGTCGGCGACGCCGCCTTCAACGGGCGCAACGAGGCCCATTGGAACTTCGGCTGCTCGACGCAGTCGAACATCGCCGCTCAAGTCGCCGATCCCATCGATCTCGTGCGCGGCCGTCCCGAGGGTCGCATCGACACCGTCCGCCGCACGAAGAACATCGAGAAATTGCGGGCCGGCAATGATCCGTCAATTCCCTGGCGCCAGGATGGCAAGGCCGACGTGAAATCCCAGGTCTCGCAGTAGCCCCCGGCCGCGGCGCCTGCTCCGGGGTGCCGAGTCCGAAGACGTGCCGATCGACCGAAACCCGCGACTCCCGAATGCGCCCTTCGGGGCAACCTGAACCGGAACCAGAGCCATGGTGGACCCGAACCAGACACCCGAGCGCCTCATCGCCCCGGTGCCGCGGATCACGATCCAGGCCTTTTGCGAGACCCAGGACACGGCCGTCGTGATCGAAGCCGCGAGCTCCGACCGGCGGATGCAGAAGGCTCACGTGAAGGTGCAGATGGGCGGCGGTGCCGCCGCCGTCGAAGCCTATCGCCATGCGCCGACCCCGAACGTCATCGTCATCGAGACGCAAGGGGCCAAGTCACGCCCGATCGAATGCCTCGATTCCCTCGCCGAAGTCTGCGACGCCGGCACCAAGGTCATCGTCATCGGCCACGTCAACGACGTGATGCTCTACCGCCAGTTCCTTCAGCGCGGGGTGAGCGAGTACCTCATGGCGCCCGTGGATCCGATCATGCTGATCCAGGCGGTGTCGGACCTGTTCTCGGCCCCGGGCGCCAAGCCCGTCGGCCGCACCATCGCGGTGGTGGGTGCAAAGGGCGGCGTCGGCGCGTCCACCCTCGCCCACAACCTCGCCTGGACCATCGCCCGGGAGCAGGAAACCGCGACGGTGATCGCCGACCTCGATATCGCCTTCGGCACCGCGAGCCTGAACTTCAACCAGGATCCGCCCCAGGGCATCGCCGAAGCGGTGTTCTCGCCCGAGCGCCTCGACGCGAACCTCCTCGACCGCCTGCTGTCGAAATGCGCCGACAACCTCACCCTTCTCGCCGCGCCCGCGACCCTCGACCGGACCATCGACCTGTCGGAGCAGGCCATGGACGCCGTCATCGACCTCCTGCGCAACACGGTCCCGTGCGTCGTCCTCGACGTGCCGCATGTCTGGACCGCCTGGTCGAAACGGCTCCTTGTCTCGGCCGACGAGATCCTGATCGTGAGCGCCCCCGAACTCGCGTCCCTGCGCAACACCAAGAACCTTCTGACCTTGCTCCAGCAGAACCGCCCGAACGACGCCAAGGCGCGCGTCGTCCTCAACGGCGTCGGCATGTCGAAGCGCCCCGAGATCAGCGTCGCCGAGTTCGCCAAGGCCCTCGACGCCCCGATCACCGCGAGCCTGCCCTTCGAGCCCGCCCTGTTCGGAACGGCGGCGAACAACGGCCAGATGATCGCCGAGGTGCAGGCCGGGGCCAAGGTCACGGACGTGTTCTCGGCGCTGGCCGCCACCCTCGTGGGGCGTTCCGAGACGCGGCGCCCGCGCGCGAACCTTCTCGAGCCGCTCCTGGCGCGGCTGCAGCGCCGCAAGGCGTCGTGATGCGCGATCCGCATCGCCGCCCGGTCCCAGCTCCCTCGACCGGAGACATCCCCCATGTTCGGTAGGCGACACGGCTCGGCGGCCGCTCAGGTCGCCCCCATGCACCTCGCCCCGCGTCCAGTCGCGACCCAGCCGATCCACCAGGAACCGGCGGGGCGCCCGCGCGTCGAGGTGCCGGTGCCCGTCCAGCCCGTGGTCGAGGCGGCAAAATCCGAGGATTACTTCCGCACCAAGAGCATGATCTTCGGCGCGCTGATCGAGGCCATCGATCTGGCTCAGCTCGCTCGCCTCGATGCCGAATCCGCCCGTGAGGAAATCCGCGACATCGTCTCGGAGATCATTGGTCTCAAGAACATCGTCCTGTCGATCAACGAGCAGGAAGACCTGCTCGACGACATCTGCAACGACGTCCTCGGCTACGGTCCGCTCGAGCCGCTTCTGATGCGCGACGACATCGCCGACATCATGGTGAACGGCGCCAACCGGGCCTTCATCGAAGTCGGCGGCAAGATCCAGCTCACGGGCGTGCGGTTCCGCGACAATCAGCAGCTCATGAACATCTGCCAGCGGATCGTCAGCCAGGTCGGCCGACGCGTCGATGAGGCCTCGCCGATCTGCGACGCGCGTCTCCCGGACGGCTCGCGCGTCAATATCATCGCGCCGCCGCTGGCCATCGACGGACCGGTGCTGACCATCCGTAAATTCAAGAAGGACAAGCTCACCCTCGACCAGCTCGTCACCTTCGGGGCGATTTCGCCGGAGGGCGCGCGCATCCTGCAGATCATCGGCCGGGTGCGCTGCAACGTCGTCATCTCGGGCGGCACGGGCTCGGGCAAGACCACCCTGCTGAACTGCCTCACGGCCTACATCGACCACGACGAGCGCATCATCACCTGCGAGGACGCGGCCGAGCTGCAGCTCCAGCAGGCCCACGTGGTGCGCCTCGAGACCCGGCCGGCCAACATGGAGGGCTCGGGCCAGGTCACCATGCGCGATCTCGTGAAGAACTGCCTGCGCATGCGGCCGGAACGGATCATCGTCGGCGAGGTTCGCGGCCCGGAGGCCTTCGATCTGCTCCAGGCCATGAACACCGGCCACGACGGCTCGATGGGCACGCTACACGCCAACTCGCCCCGCGAGGCCCTGAGCCGCCTCGAATCGATGATCACCATGGGCGGGTTCACCCTACCGTCGCGGACCCTGCGCGAGATGATCTGCGGCTCCATCGACATCATCGTTCAGGCCACCCGCCTGCGTGACGGTTCGCGGCGCATCACGCACATCACCGAGGTGATGGGGATGGAGGGCGACGTGATCATCACCCAGGATCTGCTCCTCTACGACATCCTCGGCGAGGATCAGAACGGCAAGCTCATCGGGCGGCATCGCTCCACCGGTATCGGGCGGCCGCGTTTCTGGGAACGGGCGCGGTACTACGGCGAGGAGAAGGCCCTGGCCGCGGCCCTCGACGCCGCCGCCGTACTGGAGGAGGGCAGCCTGTGAGGCACCCGTTCTTGAGCGACGGGGTCCGTCGCATCCCCACGGTGACGCCGTGAACGCCAACCTGCCCCTCGCCGCCGGGCTCGCCGCCCTGGCCGCCGGCGCAGTCGCCTGGGTCATGCTGACCCCGCTCATGACGGGCGAGAAGCGCGCGAGCCAGCGCCGCCGGGCGATCAGCGTGGTGACGCCGGGGGCGAGCGCGCGCGCGGTCACCACCAGCCGGCGCGAGCAGGTGGCGAAGAGCCTCAAGGAGATCGAGGCCAAGAAGGCCGGCACCCGCGCCAGCCTGGAGCTCAGAATCGCCCAGGCCGGCCTGACCTGGAGCCGGGAGCAGTACTACGTCGTCTCGGGCGTGCTCGCCTTCCTGTTGGGCCTCGTCGCCTATCTGACCATCAGCAGCATTCCGGCGACCCTCGCGGCGATCTTCGCGGGTGGACTCGGTCTGCCGATGTGGTTTCTCGCCCATTGGCGCAAGCGCAGGGTCGCGCGCTTCATCGCCGAGTTGCCAACCGCCATCGACATCATCACGCGCGGCGTGCGCGCCGGTATTCCCGTGAGCGACTGCTTCCGCATCATCTCGCGCGAGGCCGAGGAGCCGATCCGCTCCGAGTTCCGGATCGTGGTCGAGTCGCAGACCCTCGGCCTGTCCCTGGGCGAAGCCCTGGTGAAGATGCACGAGCGCGTCCCCGTCTCGGACGTGAACTTCTTCGCCATCGTCATCGGGATCCAGGCGAAATCCGGCGGCAACCTTTCGGAGGCCCTGGCCAACCTTTCCCGGGTGCTGCGCGAACGCAAGAAGATGGCCGGCAAGATCCAGGCGATGAGCATGGAGGCCAAGGCGTCGGGCGGCATCATCGCGGCGCTGCCGTTCGTGGTCGCGACCCTGACCTACATCGCCAGCCCGGACTACATCGCCCTGCTGTGGACGACGGATATCGGCAAGATCGGCCTCGTCGCCTCGGCGATCTGGATGTCGCTCGGCATCTTCACCATGAAGAAGATGATCAGCTTCGACTTCTGACGGGAGCGCGACCGCGCGAAAGCCTGAAAACCATGCTGGACGTCCTCGCCCACAAGCTCATCGATCCGCGCTTCCTCGGAATGGCGCTCGCCGGAATCGCGGCGGCAGCCACCGCCTTCGCCCTGCTCCAGCCCCTGATCGAGCCCGATCGCCTGGGCAAGCGCATGAAGATGGTCGGGGAGGAGCGCGACGAGCTGCGCCAGCGCGAGCGCGAACGCCTGTCGAACACCGCCGCCAAGGCGACCCTTCGGGTGGCGCCGAAAGCCTACATGAAGCGGGTGGTCGAGCAGTTCAACCTCAGCCGCTGGCTCGGAACCGAGACGGCGCGACAGCAGCTCCTCATGGCCGGCTACCGCTCCCCAGGCGCCGAGACCGGGTTCCTGTTCTTCCGCATGGTGACGCCCATCGCGATGCTCGTGGCGTCGATCCTCTACCTGTTCGTCCTCAACGTCATCGACCAGCCCGTGGCGATCCGCGCCATGATGGTGATCGCCGCCGTGCTTCTCGGCATCAAGATGCCCGAGCTCTACCTCCACAACGCCACCAAGAAGCGCCAGACCGAGATCCGGAAGGCCTGGCCCGACGCCCTCGACCTCAGCCTGATCTGTGTCGAATCCGGCATGTCGGTCGAGCACGCTTTCCGGCGGGTGAGCACGGAGATCGCGACCCAGTCCATCGTGCTCGCCGAGGAACTCGCGGTGATGACCGCCGAACTGTCGTTCCTGCCCGACCGGCGCCAAGCCTTCGAGAATCTCGCCAATCGCACGGGCCTCGACCCGGTCAAGGCGGTGACCACCGCCCTCATCCAGGCCGAGCGCTACGGCACGCCCGTCGGCCAGGCCCTACGTGTGCTCTCCCAGGAGAGCCGCGACACCCGGATGAACGAGGCCGAGAAGAAAGCCGCGGCCCTGCCGCCGAAGCTCACCGTGCCGATGATCCTGTTCTTCCTGCCGGTGCTGTTCGTGGTGATCCTCACCCCGGCGATGATCCAGGTGTTCAAGTAAGCGTCGGACGGGGGGCCGCAGGCGGCCCGTCGCTTCCGGAACGCGATCGCTCGATAGTTCCGTGAGGGCGCCGATCTCAAGAGTCGATCGGTCACCCAATCTCCGGTTCCGATCTGTTCCGTGACGAGTCGGACCGGAGGAATCCGCACCCGTTCGTCGAGGTCCGGACAAGAGATGCCCGAGCCGTCGAGGCATCACGGGCAAGAGCCCGCGGCTTTCGTCGTTCCCATCCAGCCGGATCGCGACGTGACCCTATTCGATCCGGCTGGCATCGTCGAAAGGTCCGACCGTCGGGATCCCTCATCGCGTAGGTCGCCGCTCGACGGACGATTTCCGCAAGGACCGCACGTCTCGATCACCGCCAGTCTCGATCCTGGTTCGGCTCGCGCTTCCTCGAACGAACGCGAGCGTAGGAGCCGGTCCGACCGGCTGCGAGACGGACAATGATGTGATTATCCGCCTTGTCGCACTCATCGACGACGTCATCAGCCGGGGCAGGCTGTGTGGGGGATACACCGAGCCCACGCCGACTTGGCCGTGGGGCATTCGATCGGGCGGAGACAGAGAAACGATTTTTGGTTCAATACTGAGATATTGCAGCAATCGTGAGGGTGATTGCTTTTTCCGACACAGCGTCTTCGGTCAGTCGCAAACACAAACTCATCCCGAAATATCCCATCAATCACCGAACAATGGAGAACGGAGTTCAATTCCGATTTGTTTAACAACTATAGGTTATCGATGGTGGCGCACCACCAGCGAGTAGCGATCGACCCAATGATCAGCAGCAAGCCCGTCCTCGACGATCGTACCGCTCGCCTGCAGCAACATCTGGTTTCCATTTCCGAAGCCATCGTGCGCACTCGCCGGGAAATCGCCGAACTGCAACAGGAGCATGAGGCCGGTCGAGCCTGCGACGAACTGCAAGCCGTGGTTCTCGGCACGGAGCAGGCCACCGACAGCATCCTCACCGCCTCCGAGACCGTGGACGGCCTCGCCCGTGGGATTGCCAGACGGACGCAGGACGTTGCGACCCGGGCGGACGCCGAGGCCATCCAGCGCCAGATGCAGGCCATCTTCGAGGCCTGCAATTTTCAGGATCTCACGGGGCAGCGGATCTCGAAGGTCGTTCGCACCATCGCCTATGTCGAGGAGCGGGTCGGTGAGATGCTGCGCCTCTGGACGGGTCAAGCCGGGACGACGGGGTCGGCCAGACCGGCAGCCCGCAAGGCGGTCGGCGCTAGGCCGGACGAAGAACAATCGCTGCTGAACGGTCCCGCACTGCCCGGCACGGCTGCCGTCAGCCAGGACGCCGTCGACGCGATGTTCCCGTAAGACCACCACACGAGGACTTGCCGATGGGCCGGATGCCGCAGATCGCCGGCATGACAACGCGGATCGCTCCCGCGATTGCGCGGGTGGTCAAGCCGGTGGCAGCAACCGTCGCACCCGGTTTCCGGTCCGCCCGGGTCTGGATCGGGCTCGGGATCCTGGCACCTCTCGGCATGCTCGGCGTCTGCGTCGTGATGCTGATGGAACTTCGTCAGGACGCTTGGGACAAGGCGGAGCAAACCTCCCGAAACCTGCTGCAGGTGATCGAGCGCGACATCGATCGCAACATCGAGATCATCGACTTGGCGTTGCTCGGCATCGTCGACAATCTCAAGCTGCCGGGCTTGAGCGAGATTGCGCCGCAGTTCCGCCAACGCATCCTGTTCGACCGCGCCGTCAATGCCAAGGACCTCGGCGTGATGCTGGTGCTCGACGAGAACGGCGATGTGGCCTTCGACGCCGCGAGTTGGCCAGTGCGCCGCCTCAACAGCGCCGAACGCCCCTACTTCCAGGCCCACAAGGCCAACCCCCACCTGGGCCTCCAGATCAGCCGGCCGCTGATCTCACAGCTCAGCGGCACACCGATCGTCGTGCTCAGCCGGCGGATCGACAAGGCCGACGGCTCCTTCGGCGGCGTCGTGCTCGGCAGCCTGTCGCTGCACTACTTCAACCGCCTGTTCGACCGGATCAAACTCGGACGGGCAGGGACGATCAACCTATTCCTGCACGACGGTACGCGCCTCGTGCGCCATCCCGAGCCCAATTCGGTGCTCGCCCCGAACTTCGCGGATTCGCCGAACGTCCAACGCTTCCTGCGCGAGATTCGCGGAAGCTTCGTCGGCATCACCCCGAGCGACGGGCTCGAGCGATTGTACACCTTCACGCAGGTGGCCGAATTACCGCTGATCCTGAACGTCGCCCTCCACACGCAGGAAATAGAGGGCGAGTGGCGGGCGAAGGCTCTTGTGATCGGCGCCCTCGTACTGGTCCTGTGCGGCCTCACGGTCGGGCTGTCGCTCCTGGTCGGATGGGAACTCAGGCGCCGCGCTGCCGCGGAAGCCGAGTTGGCCTGCCTTTCCCGCACCGATGCGCTCACGGCGCTGCACAACCGGCGCAGCTTCGAGGAGTCGTCGGAACGGATCTGGGACGAGGCGCGCCGTCGCGGCGGCGCTGTGGCCTTGCTCGCCATCGATGCCGATCACTTCAAGCGCTACAACGACCGTTACGGGCACGCCGTCGGCGATCGAGTTCTGCAGGCGCTCGCCCGCGCCCTGGAGCGGAGCGCACGTCGCCCGAACGATCTCGTCGCCCGCGTCGGTGGCGAGGAATTCTCCATACTCCTGGCGGACATCGAACCGGAGGGAGCCGCCTGGATCGCCGACCGGGTACACGCGGCAGTCGGCGAGCTCGTCGTCTGGGCTGATGGCGTCGATGTCGGACCGGTCACCGTGAGCATCGGCCTCGCCTTCAGCCTGCCATGGAAGGGCGGTACGCCCGAAGACCTGTTCGGTCTGGCCGACGCAGCCCTTTACGAAGCGAAGGCGAACGGCCGCAACCGGACCTGCTACACGGTGATGGGCATCAAGAGCAGGCATGCGGCCTAGGCCGAACAAAGCGTACCCGCTTGTTACCCGGTCGCACATAAGATCAGTAGCCACCGGAAAATGACCGGACTAGCTATAGCCCCAGCCCGTCTCGATACTTGAGACGCAGCGTGCGAGAGCGAAAATTGCTCTCGCCAGACAAGCGCGGAGTGCATCTGTGGCCTTGTACTATTTCGACATTCACGATGGCACATCACATTTCGATGCGGTCGGCATCGAGTGCTCCAGCCTGGACGAGGTGAAATCGTAAGCGATGCGAGTCCTGCCCGAAATCGCGCGCGAGCAGGCCTGCAACAACAATGATCGGCTCGCCTATTCGATTCTGGTGAGTGATGAGGATCACAAGGCCGTCTATTCGGCGACCCTGGTGCTTGTCGGACAGTGGTTGATCCACTGACGTTCGTGCTGAACGGGGGCGATATCGCTTGGTCCGGCTGCGGAACGGTTCGAGCCGGCAGGGAGCCTTTGGGGGGAGTACTACGGCAGTCCATGTCGTGATCGGCAACGGCTGTTCTCGGGCTATATGTGGAACACAACGCGCGTTCCGCCCAGTATGAGTGGCATGCCGAGCGTCGAACCCATCGGAAGCCCATCACATGCCCGCGCTTCCTTTGCCGAGGCGACGCGCATGACGATGGCGAGTGCCGGGGCGCCCGCCCTGAAGACAAATGTCCAGGCCTCGCATCGTCAACGCCTTACATCGCATGGATCTCCCCGGGACGACCGAACGAGTCGACGCGCAGACAACGTATGGGACACACACCGAACCCGGGACGTACAGTCAATGCCGGAATCCGCAATGGCATGAGACGTTTAGGGACCGAGCCGTCCAGCGGGAAAACCTCGACTGAAACGCGTGTCGCCACCGCGATGGCGGCTTTCCAGCACAACGGCTTTTCCCGCTGATGCCACCGCCTGCATCCACTTCGCCGAGGCCATGCACCTGCGGGGTGGGCGCGGGATCGACCGCCCGATCAGTCGGTGAACCCGCCGGCGATGGGCGCGAACGCCCGCACCAGCACGGGGTCCAGGCGCCCGTCCATCTCCGTCAGGATCGCGTAGGCCTTTGCCGCCGGCATCGGCGGCTTGTAGGACCGCCGCTCGATCAGCGCCGCGTAGATGTCGCAGACCGTGATCAGGCGCACCAGGTCGGGGATCTCCGCATCCTTCAGCCCGTCCGGGTAGCCCGACCCGTCCAGCAATTCGTGATGTGAGCGCACCACGCCCAACATCTCCGCTTCGAACCCCTCCCCGGCAAGCATGGCGTGCCCCTGCCCGGGGTGGAGCCGCATCACCGCCAACTCGGCGTCGTCGAGGCGGCCGGGCTTGTTCAGGATCGCGGGTGGAACGTGGATCTTGCCGACATCGTGCACCAGCGCGGCCTTGGTCAGGCGGTGCCGCTCGTGGGCGCCGAAGCCGAGATGCGTGGCGAAGGCCGCCGCGACGCCGGCAACCAGCAGGCAGTGCTGGTGGGTGGCGTCGTCGAAGCGGTGCATCGCCCCGATCCAGTCCCGGATGCCGGTTTCCCCGATCGCGCGCGCGACGAGCTCCGTGCCGTTGTCGATCAGGGTCGGCGTGATCGGGCGATCGGTGACGAACACGTCGGTGTAGAACGCGCTGACCCGTGCCGCCTGTGCGGCGACATGCGGAGCGAGCGGCGTCGGCGGCGCTTCCGCCACCCCGAGGGCGGCGCGAATGCGCTGCACGTCGACGGGGGCCGGCAGGATGTGCGTGGACCCCAACTCGACGGCCTGGAGGCGGGTACGGCGGCTTTCGTGTGTCTGAACGACGATCAGCGGCCCTTTGATCCGCGAGAGGGCGCGCAGGGCGCGCAGGCGGATCATGGCGCCTTCATCGAGATCGACGACGTCGCAGATCAACGTCGCATACGGCTCAGCCGGAGCCGGATCGGCGTAGAGATCGTGCATCCGGCAGGCCAAAGCCGGCGCGAGCTGGGGGATCAGCGCGGCGTTGCGGCCCGGATCGTCCGTGACCCAGAGGACGCGCTTCGCGCGGTCGGCCGGCGCCGTGCCGATGGCCTCAACCACGACGCAGACCGCGCCGGGTTCCCAAGGACTGATGCGGCGCCCGGTCGGCGGCCTCGGCCTGCTGCTGCGGCGTCAGCGGCTTCGGGGGCAACTTGGCGAGTTGGAGGATCCGCACGCCCGCAAGGCTTCCGGCGCGCCACGCGAGGTTGACCGAGCAGACGTAATCCATGCCGATGATCTTCAGCATGAAATCGTTCGGAAGCTCGATGTGCGCCGGCACGCCGATCTTGGCGCCCGTGCTTGAAACATCCTTCACCGTACAGGGCGTCTCAGCCCCACCGGGGGTCCGAATGAGGCCGATCCAGTTCGTTGTGTTCCGGGGCGCCCGCTGGCGCTCGATCGATCTGTTGGGATTTTCGGGCAACGATCTGCTTCCAACACCAAATTTCAGACTGGATAGCCATCGCAGAATATGTACACCCCGATTCGTTACTCAATATTTATGCAGTAACGGTCGTCACTTCAGTTCCAGGTATACCCTTCCCAACGGCAACCTCAGATTGATTCGCCCAAGGCTCATCTGGGCCGAGGCTTCCTGCCCAGCCGACCGCAACCGGGAGTCCAGCCAGATCGGCCCACGCTTCGCTGCGCCTGCAGATGCGCTGTGTCGCCCAGGGGCTAGCCCACATCCCACCGCCGTTGGATCGTGCCGAGCGTAGCCAAGCTTTCGCACCGAGACGGGCCGCAAAGCTCAGGGATGCCGAAGACCGGCGGGCTCGCTTGACCGACCTACTCTCGATCGTGTGATGAACTGGATGGGCAATCCGGAGAATCGGAACGCTCAGACAATAGGCAATAGCGCGCCATCCGCTGCCAGCGGAGGTTGAGTGCGCCGAACCTCCCGTCGGACGGGACCGACGGGATCGGTCTGGCGTCAAGGGTCGGGTTATGACAGGCAGCAACATCACGGTCGCGTCGGCCCGCCTCCGGGCGCGCGATCTCCTGCTGGCCTCGACAACCCTTGTCGGGTTTAGCGTTCAGCCGTGCCAGACCCCGACGGTGCCGCCCGTGGCCGCGACGCTCCTGCGCGAGCGGATCGCCCGCTGGCTGGCCCTCGCCGTCGAGACTCCGGCCGCCCTCGTCGCCCGGCTGAACCCCCTGCGCATCCGGAAGGTGCGCCCGGCGGCGCGGATCGGGCGGCGGCAATTGCGGGAGACCCTACGGGCGGTTGCGGTGTTGGCCG
This sequence comes from Methylobacterium sp. Leaf102, assembly GCF_001422425.1. Lineage (NCBI taxonomy): Bacteria > Pseudomonadati > Pseudomonadota > Alphaproteobacteria > Hyphomicrobiales > Methylobacteriaceae > Methylobacterium > Methylobacterium sp. Leaf102. The sequence continues at coordinate 261,931 of NZ_LMMX01000012.1, forward strand.
TCCGGGCGCGTGGCGTGCTCGCCCGTTCCGGGCTGGTGGTCCGCGTCCCTCGCCGTCGGGACCGGCATGGCCCACGCGCAATCGTCGATTTGGAGAGGGCACAGGCGCCACCACGACGACCGGCGATTACAGCCCCGGACCCAATCGGAATAACGGGACGGCTCCGATCGAAGCGGGCCGGTCTGCCGTTTTCACCGACACGGGCGCCACCGCCATCAACGTACGGGTCGGCCCGATCACGCCGGATAGCTGGACTTTCAGCACCGTTGCTCAGAGCTAGACGATTACCGGCGGAGGCGTGAATTTCGGCGGTGCCAGCCTCGTCAACATCGCCACGAGCGGGGCCATCTGCATCGCCAACGCCATTGGTGTCCAGCCAAACGGCATAGTTGTTTAGGATCGCGTTGACGATCTTGCCCGCCGTTTCCGCCGCCTCGACTGCATTGAGGAAGCGGATAAACTCCTGCGGTGGCGCTTGTAGTCGTGGGTGCGGGTCGTCGGCTTGCCCGGCTTCATCGGCAACGGGTCCTGCGGGCGGGCGGGTCGACGTAGAGCCCAACGACGTCACGCAACTTGGCGGCGAAGGCCGGATCGGTGGAGAGCTTGAACTACCGGACCCGATGCGGCTGCAGACCGTGCCCGCTCCAGCATCCGCTGCACCGACGAAACGCTGATGGCCGCGACCTTGCTCATGGCGGCGACCGTCCAATGCGTGGTCGCGCCGGGCGGATCGCCTTGCGTCAGAGCCACCACGCGCGCCGCCACCTCCGGCCCCAGCGGCGGGATGCGCGTCGGCCGCGTCTTATCCCGCAACCGCCCCCCCCGAACGGACTCGACCGTCAGGGCTCAACCACCAGGACAGGCTGACGCGCGCGGTCTTCGGGTACGCGCCGACGCGGGCTCTATGGTCGATCGTCGAAGGCCGAACCGAGCGCTTGCCTTCTCCTTCGAGCCCGGAGACCTCGAGCGAGCGGCGCGATCAGCGTCGCCGTTGTGATGCTCCCGTGGCCGCCCGGCTCACGGCCCGCCGCAGGATTCGCGACAGATCCTCCACCGAATAGGGTTTCTTCAAGAACGGGAAGCCGTGTGTGCCCTCCTCGGCTAGGACATGGCTGTAGCCAGACGCGAGCACCACCGGCATTCCCGGATGGCGATGCCGGATCTCGCGGGCCATATCGATGCCGTTCATCCCCGGCATCACGACATCGGAGAAGATCACGTCGAAGCCCGGGGGGGCCTGCAGCATCTCCAGGGCCTTCTCGGCGTTCATCGCCCAGGCGGTCTCGTAGCCGAGTTCGCGCAACGCCTGGGTGGCGAAAGCGCCGACCTCCTCGTTGTCCTCGACCACGAGAACCCGCGTCCCATGGCCGTCGGCGAGTGGCTCGGGCTCGTCGTCCGTCTCTTCGGCCATGTGCCGCCCCATCGCGCGGGGCAGGTAGAGGGTGAAGGTGGTGCCGCTGCCGGGCGCACTCTCGACCAGAACTTCGCCACCCGACTGCTTGGCGAAACCGAACACCTGGGACAAGCCGAGACCTGTGCCCTGGCCGACGCCCTTGGTGGTGAAGAACGGCTCGAAGATCCGGTCGAGGTCGCCCTCCGCGATTCCGGTTCCCGTGTCGCGGACCGACACCGCGACGAAGTCGCCCGGGATGCGTGGGTGAGCCCGGACCGCCGGAATGCCGGAGGCGCGCCGCACGCCTATATCGAGGCGACCCTCGCCGCCCATGGCATCGCGTGCGTTGATGGCCATGTTGACCAGGGCCGTATCGAACTGGCTCGGGTCGGCATTGATGAGGTGTGGGACGTCCTCGCCCTCGGCGTTCCTGACCGGGGTGACGTCGGTGACGACCCGGATGCGCGCACCCGTCAGGGTTCCGACCATGTCGGCGACGGAAGCGACGCTGCGGCCGACGTCGAACACCTCCGGCGTCAGGGCCTGACGCCGCGCGAAGGCGAGGAGCTGGCCCGTGAGCTTGGCGGCGCGCGTGACCGTGTCCGAGATGGCTCCGATATAGCGTTGCCGGCGTTCCTCGGACAGGTCCGGACGCTTCAGAAGATCGGTCGAGGACCGGATCACCGTCAGCAGATTGTTGAAGTCGTGCGCGACGCCGCCCGTGAGCTGACCCACGGCCTCCAGCTTCTGGGACTGACGGAGCTGCTCTTCCAGGGCGCGACGCTCGGTGACGTCGCGGCCGGCTGCGTAGAAGTGATCGCCTTGGGGGATCGCGTTCCACGACACCCAGCGATAGCCGCCATCCGCCGCCCGGATCCGCACATCGAGATTGTCGAGTACCTCGCCGGCGCGAAGCTGCGCGAAGGCCGCCGCGGCCGCCCCCTTGTCGTCGGGGTAGACGTAGTCGTCGAAGGACGTATCCACGAGGTCGCCCTCGGACCAGCCGAGCATCTCGGTCCAGGCCGGATTGACCGCACGGTAGAAGCCGTCGAAACCGCAGACCACGAGCAGATCCCGGCTGGCACGCCACACGAGATCGCGTTCCGTGGTCCGTTCGCGGGCGGTATCCCGCAGGATGCCCTCCGCGAGGCGGCGGTCGGTGACGTCGTTGAACAGCAGGGCGAGCCGGTGCTGGACAGGCTCGCCGATGCGCAGGGCCTGCACCTCGAACCAGCGCCCCAGCGCCACGACCCCGCTCTCGAACCGGACGGCTTGCCCGGACAGGGCAACGGCACCGTAGGTGTCGAGCCAGGTCCGTTCGAGGTCCGGCACCACTTCGCTCACCCACTTGCCGACCACGTCGTCGAGCCCGGTATGACGGGCGAAAGCGGGGTTCGCCTCGACGAAGCGGTAATCGATGGCCCGGCCCTCCGCGTCGAAACGCATCTCGATCACGCAGAAGCCGGCGTCGAGGGCGTTGAACAGGGTCCGGTAGCGCGCCTCGCTCTCGGCGAGCATGCCCTCTTCGGTCCGGAACCGGGTGACATCGAGCTGGCTGGCGAAGAAGTAACGTAGCTGGCCCTCGGGGGTGAAGACCGGGCTGACGTAGAGCTCGTTGCGGAACGTCGAACCGTCACGGCGGTAATTCAGGATCTCGACCACCACATCGCGCCGGGCCGAGATGGCATCGCGGACGCGGGCGACATCGGCCGGATCGGTGTCCGGTCCCTGCAAGAATCTGCAGTTGCGGCCGATCAATTCCTCTGCCGAGTAGCCGCACAGATCTTGGAACGCCCGGTTGGCGAACACGATGGGATTGTCGGGCTGGTTGGGGTCGGTGACGATCTGGGGCATGCGGGTCTTCTCCGCAGCCGTGAACAGGAGGTCGACATCCGCCGCGGACGTCTGCTGACCGCTTTCCGGTCGACGCACATGCGAGATGTTCCGCTCGCGCAGCCGCGCGATCTCGGCCTGGAGTTCGCGGTTCTCGGTGCGTAGGCGCTCGTTCTCGATGTCCATGCCGTCCGCTTCCGTGGGAACAGCGCCGCAAGCGCCACGCCCAAACGCAACGGCCGAGAGCGAGAGAGGGTCCGCCTCCGCGCACCCCAGCCGCGCCCGGCCAGTGAGAATCGAGGGAGGTTCGCGAAGCGACGGCTTAGAGGCCTCACAAAACTCCCGATCACCGCCAGCGCTCGCTCTGTGCACCCCGATGCAGCGGGAGTTTTGCGAGAGACATTTAGACGATCGCCCCGCTGGCCGATACCGGTACGGGCGAGCCCTGAACAGTCATGGACGTTCCCCGGAAATCCGTTCCGCCGACGCCCGTGGGGTGACGGATCGTCCCGGGCGCACCGCCGCCGCTCGCACCGGTCCGCCCGCGGGACGCCCCCGCACAGCCGGTGATCGGCCGGACGTCGATCCTGTGTTTCGCTTCGCTGCTCACTTTGCCGGATCGTACGCATGGGCGCCTCCGGACAAGCGCCACGGGTCCCCGCCGATGCATCGTTTCCGTCTCCCGCCTTGACGATCCGGGGGCCTGAGACCGATCGGGAGTGCTTTGCTCATCGCGAGGCGACACGGCGGAGAATGCGAAGTCAGGCGCCGCGCAGGGCCGGGATCGCCGAGCGGAGACGAGAATAGCCGCGCGTGGATTTCGGCCACGCCGCATCGTCCCAGGCCCGCCGCACGCGCAAGCACCCATCCGGCATCGCCGTCGCCGAAGGTCCGACCGGGGGCCAGGCCGTCACCACCGGCAGGCCGTCCGCCCAGCCGTTCCCGACCGGGGCCGCCGGGCACGCGAAATGCGCCGCCGCCCGGGCCAAGGCATCCGCCATCGCGGCCTCGTCCGCGGCCTCGACCCGATCGGACGCACCCTCGGCATGGACGATCAGACCTCCGATCCGGACGATCTTCGTCCCGCGGAGCGGCAGGCTCTCTGGGTGGAGATCGTCGAGGTGCAGGAGCAGGGCGACATCGCCTTCCGGTATCGGATCTGCCTGCGGCAACTCCACCTCCCGCGGCGGCATCGGCTCGTCGAGGGCGTCCGGGTATTCGTCGAGACCGACGGGGTCGAAGCGTCCCTCCGTGTAGCGCCGGATGTTCTCCGCACGGGCGACGTAGTGCTTGCCGCGGGTGTGCAGGCCAGCGACCCAGCGCCAGGACAGCGTGTTGCTGGCCGGATCGCCATCGACGAGGTGTCGCATGAAGAATGCGGCCCCGAGCGCCCAGGGCAGGCGCAGGGTGAAGATCCAGATCGAGGCGAACCACATTCGGGCGTGATTGTGCAGCCAGCCGGTCTCGACGAGTTCGCGCGCCCAATCATCGAACCCGTCGATGCCGGCTCGGCCCTCCGTGGCCGATTCGTGGATGCGGCGCAGTCCGGGTTCGGCGGCGAGCAGGTCATGCCCGTGTCCGACCTCGGCGAGGAAGTTCGTCCAGGCCGCCGGGTGGGTCTCCAGATGCCCCTTGAAGTAGGTTCGCCAGAAGACCTCGGAGACGAACTTCTCCGCTCCGCCATCGCCGAACGCCCGATCCGCGGCGGCCACGACTTCCGCCTCCGTGATCAGGCGCCGGCGCAGATAGGGCGAGAGCATCGATGTGCTCGGCCCGTTGCCCGGCCCCCGGTCGGTGTTGCGGTCCGCAGCGTAAGCGGCGCCGGGGCCTCCGAGGAAATCGGAGAGGCGCTCGAGCCCGGCGGCCCGGGTCATGGTGAAGGTACGATGCATCGGTTCGATTTAGGGTCGTCGATGGCAGCGCCGATGCGACTCAATTCCCGGCGGCGTCCTTGCTCATTGGCCGGGTTCCGGGCTCGTTCGATTGCCTGCCCGAGGCGCGCAATCCGGAGCCCGTCCGAGTCTGTAAGCTCATTCTACCGCGGCACCGGATCTCCCTCGTCGCAGGTGCGCCGCACTCCGGATCGTCAAGCCCTGCGCAGGCGCATGCCGAACACCCGAAGGGTCGCGAGGAGGATCAGTCCATAGACGATGGCTCCTGCGGTGCCGAGCACACCGAGGACTACGATTTCGCGCAGATGCGGCAGAGCCGGCACCACGCCCTCGACCACCGACAGTCCATAGCGGGCGACGACGGCCAGGGCGGCGCACGCGATGGTGACGCCGACGAGGGTAATGCCGAGCCCCCGGCTTGGCACCATCCAGCCGCGCCGCCAGGCGAGCACCACCAGAATCGCGAGATTGACCCACTGCCCGATCGCGGTGGCGAGCGCCAGACCGGTGACGCCGTAAGGGCCCGTGAGCACGACCTTGAAACCGACATTGATCGCGATGGCCGAGAGCGAGGCGATGAGGGGCGTCATCGTGTCCTGGCGGGCGTAGAAACTCGGCAGGGCGCTGCGCAGGAGCACCACGGCTGGGAGCGCCAGCCCATAGGCGGCGAGCACCGAGGCGGCGCGTGCCGCATCCTCGGCACCGAACGCGCCACGCTGGAACAGGGCCACCATGATCAGACCCGGCAAGTTCAGGAACGCGATGGTGAAGGGAGCCGATAGGGCGAGCGAGAAACCAGCCGCCCGGTTCTGCGCCGCATGCGCGCCCGCCGCGTCACCGGCGGCGATTCGCCGGCTCATCTCCGGCAGCAGCACCGTGCCGGCCGCGATGGCGATGACCCCGAAGGGCAGCTGGTAGAGACGGTCGGCATACCAGAGCGCCGAGACTGCGCCGGTGGGGAGGAAGCTCGCGATGATGGTGTCCGCAAAGGACGCGATCTGGAACCCGGCCGAACCGATCACTGCCGGACCCAGGACCTTGAAAAACCGCGTCATGGTGGGGTCGCGTAGGGTCGGCGGCACGAGGGAGGGCGCGATGCCGGAGCGTCGGCATGCCCACCACAGCAGGGCGAACTGCAGCACGCCGGAGACCGACACGCCCCAGGCGGCGGCGTAGGCCGCGTTCGGGAACAGGAACGCCAGACTGAATGCCACCAACATCGACAGGTTGAGCAGCACCGGCGCGCCCGCCGCCACCGCAAAGCGCCGCTGCGCATTGAGCAGGCCGGAGAACAGCGTCACCAGGGTCATGAACAGCAGGTAGGGGAACGTGATCCGTGTGAGCGAGACGGCCAGCGCGAAGCGCTCGGGATCCTCGGAGAATCCCGGTGCCAGGGCCCTGACCACCCACGGCATCGCCGGCATCGCGAGGGCCAGGAACACGACCTGGACGAGCAGCATCAGGGTAAAGATACGGTCGGCGAAGCGCCGGGCCGCCCCCGCCTCGGCGGCCTCGGACAGGCCGGCGTAGGTCGGCACGAAGGCGGTGTTGAACGCACCCTCGCCGAAGATCGCACGGAAGTGGTTCGGCAGCCGGAACGCCACCACGAACGCGTCGGCGATGGGACCCGCTCCAAGGATCGCCGCCATCACCACGTCGCGGGCGAACCCGGTGACCCGTGACACCAGCGTCCAGCCGCCGACGGAGAGGATGGAGCGGATCATGGAGACAATCGGGGAGACGAGGAAGGATGTTGCCCTTCGGGGCGCTCGGCCCCTCTTGTGGGGGCGGGCTGCCTTCGTGGGGAATGGCCGCGTGTCGAGGCGCGAACCGAAAGAGGCGCCACGAGCCTCGATGGCTCGCGGCGCGCAGTCAAGAAAAGATCAGGCGATGGCCTCGCCGTACATCTTCTCCACGTGCTCCCAGTTCACCAGATTCTCGATGAACGCCTTGAGGTAGTCGGGCCGGCGGTTGCGATAGTCGATGTAGTAGGAATGCTCCCAGACATCGACGCCGAGGATCGGCTTCGCGCCGTGCACCAGGGGGTTCTCGCCGTTAGGGGTCTTCTGGATCTCGAGCTTGCCGTCCTTGACCGCGAGCCACGCCCAGCCCGAGCCGAACTGACCGATCCCGGCCTGGATGAAGTCAGCCTTGAACTTCTCGAAGCCGCCGAGATCCTCGTCGATCTTTTTTGCAAGGGCACCCGGCACGGCACCGCCGCCATTGGGCTTCATCCACTGCCAGAAGTGGATGTGGTTGTAGTGCTGACCGGCGTTGTTGAACAGCGGCTGGTTGTTGCCGTAGGCGGAGGTCAGAACCTCCTCGACGCTCTTGCCTTCGAGACCCGTACCTTCGAGCAGCTTGTTGCCCGTGTCGACATAGGCCTTGTGGTGCTTGTCGTGGTGGAACTCGAGGGTTTCCTTCGACATGTAGGGGCCGAGCGCGTCATAGGCGTAAGGCAGTTCGGGCAGGGTGAAGGTCATCGGCAAATCTCCGGGTCGTGACGTCAGGGAATGCGAAGGCAGGCAGGACGATCCGCCGGCCATCCGCACACCCAACGCGCCGATACCTAAGTGGATGCCGGCACGGCGGCAACGCCCGAGCGGCCCATGGCCTGTGTCCGGGGTTTCGATTTTGCAAAAGGCCGGCAGGGCCTTACTGTGCGCGCCGCACTCCGGGTGCGGGCGTTTTTCGAGAGTTCCATGATCATTGCGCTGTTCGCGCTTGCCGTCCTGATGATCGTCGGTGGTGTTGCATCGGTCGTTCAGGGGTTTCCCTTCGTGCGCCTCGAGAGCGGTATGGCGATGACCGTCGCCGGCGCGACCACCGCGTCTGCGGGGGCGGTGGTTCTGGGCCTCGCCACGGTGGCGAGCCACCTGCGCGGCCTCGGGCGGCGCCTGGGCGAGGTGCGGGCCGCGACGCCCCCGGTCGAGAGTCTCGCGGCACGCCCACCCGAGCCCGAGGTCTCCGAACCGGCGTTTGCCATGCCGGCCCTCGGCGAAAGGCCGATGCGCCAGCGTCCGAGCCTCGGCGGCCCCGAAAGCCGCGAATTCGGTATGGGCGGCATGGCCATGGGTGGATTGGGTCTCGGGGCCGCCGGCCTCGGAGCCCAGGCACTCGCTGCCGCCGAACCGGACCAGGCGAAATTCGGCGCGGGGCCCCATGGTCGCGGGCCGGAGCCGACCTTCGTTCTCCCGCCCGACATCGACCTTCCTGCCCCGCCGCCCCCAGAGACCGTGGAGCCGCTGCTACCCGATCTCCTGCCGCCGCTGGACGCGCAGGCGCCGAGCGCCGAGGTGCGGCCCCTCGCTCCCGAGCCAACGTTTGCCGAGACTTCTTCTGCCGAGATCTCGCCTGCCGAGCCCCGCTCTGACGAACCCGAATCGGTCGCGGCGCAGGCCGCTCCGCCGGAGGATCGTCGCGCCATGGCCCTGTTCGACACCGGCACCGACGCCCCGGGGGAGCCGGTCCGTCTGTATCCGACCCTGGATACGATGGCCGACATCACCCCCGAGCCCGCGCCGGCGCCCGAAACGCCCGCCGTCGAGGACAAACCGGAGATCGTCGGAACCTATGCGTCCGGCGGCAACACCTACGTGATGTACGCCAACGGTTCCATCGAAGCGGAGACGCCGCGTGGACGCTTCAGCTTCGATTCCCTCGATGAGCTGAAGGCCTTCGTGGAAGCCGGCGGCGAAACCGATGCGCGGGGGGCCGCCTGAGGCGCCTCCTCGTCTCCCCCTTAGCCGCGGGGGTCCAGAACCGTGCTGCGTGCCGGCAACGGCGCCAGCATCCGGAGATGAAAACCGTCCGGCGGATAGTCAATCGTCACGTCCGCCCGGACCTGGGCCGTGAGTACGCGCTGGAGCAGGCGTGAACCGAACCCCTGGCGCGTCGGCGCGCGCACCGTCGGACCGCCGCTCTCGCGCCACTCGAAGCGCAGGGTCCCGGCCGGGCCGTCCGGCACCAGATCCCAAGTGATCACCACGCGTCCATCCGGGGTCGAGAGCGCTCCGTATTTCGCCGCGTTCGTGGTGAGTTCGTGGATCGCCATGCCGATGGGGACGGCGAGTTCGGACGTGAGATCCACGGCCGGACCTTTCAGGTGAATCCGGGCATCCCCGGCCCCGTCCATGTCACCGTCGGCGTAGGGTCGCAACTCGTTGGCGAGCAGGGTGCGCAGGGACGCGGTCTGCCACGTGTCCTCGGTGAGCACCGAATGGGTGTGGGCGAGGGACATGATCCGCCCGACGAAGGCCTCGTAGAAGCTCTCGATGCTGGAGGCCGTGCGGGCCGTCGAGCCGACGATGGCCTGCACGGTCGCGAGGGTGTTCTTCACCCGATGATGCAGTTCGCGGATGAGGAGGGTCTGGCGCTCCTCGGCCATGCGCCGCTCGGTGACGTCCGCCACGACCCCGATGAGCCGGCGCGGCAGCCGGTGGGGGGCATCGCGCTCGAAGCGCCCGGCGAGATCGATGATCCGCCACGCTCCGTCGCTGCGGCGCCGAATCCGCCCCGTGGCCTTGAGCACGGCATCGCCGCGCAGGGCGTTCGTGATCGCGGAGCGGAAGGCCGCCCGATCGTCGGGGTGGAGGATGTGCTCCAAGAACTCGCGCTTGCCCACGGCGCCATCTTCGACGCTGCGCCCGAAGATCGCGAACATGCGCTCGTTCTCCCAGACCGCCTGATCGTCGAGCATGTGCCACTCGAAGATCCCGAGGGCGGCGAGCGACGTGGCGATGCGCAGGCGTTGCTCCCCCGCGCGCAGGGCCGTGCGGGCGACGACCTGTGCGGTGATGTCCTGCACGACACCGACGATGCCGGCGGATACACCGTCATTCCGGCTCGCCTCGCCCCGCAAGCCGAGATGGATCTCGGTTCCGTCGTCGGCCCGGCGCAACCGGCATTGCAGGGCGAAGGGCCCACCCTCCGCCAGGGCGGATCGCACTTGGGTCTCGATCCGCCCCACCTCCTCCGCGTCCAGGCGGCCGCGCAGGGTCGCCCAGGAAAACCGGACGCCTGGCCGGTCGCCGAGGATGAAGGCCGCGCGTCGCGACAGCGAGATGAGGCCGGTCGCCGTATCGAAGCGCCATTCGCCGACGCCGGCCGCGGTGAGGGCTGCCTGATTCTCGACGGCCGGCACCAGGTCGTCGGCGTCCACCGCATCGACCACGACCACTTGGACGCCATTCGTAGGGGGCGAGGACCGGACATGGATATCGAGGATGCCGCCATCGGCGCGATGCCAGCGCCGGATGCCGTTCGTGACGGGCAGGGCGGTTTCACCGAGGCGGGTGAGTTCCACCCCCGTGAGCCCCCCGTCGGGGTAGTCCAAGAGATGGCAGAGATGGGGGTTGGCCGTGCGAATACGGCCATCGCCAAGGCCGATGACGAGAAGGCCGATGACGGCCCCAGTGAACGCTACGTCGGCGGGATCGTTCGCGCGCGGTGGAGGCGCCGCCGTCCCGTTGTGATCCGCAACGTCGCTCAAACCGCAACCTCGCTCAACGGCACCCCGCCGCATGCAAGCTTCCCAGAACTTCGGGAAGACCTTCGCCGATCTTGGGAAACCGACGCGCCGAGCGCATGCAAAGCCTTCGGGCGACGGAAGGCAAGAGGGGTTGTGCCCCCGCAATGGGGCCCTTCCCCTGTATAGGGGGGTTCCACCCCTGCAAGAAGGGCTCTGCCCCGGAAACAAGAAGGGCTCTGCCCCGGAAACGAGAAGGGCTCTGCCCCGGAAAAGGAAGCCCCGTCGGAAAGCCCCTCAATCCGCCGAGGCGCGCCGGAATTCCAGATAGGTGGGCGCACGCCCGGCGATCAGGGCCTTCGCTTCGTAGCGCGTTCCCGGCCAATCGGACCACGCCACGCGCCAATCGTCCGCGCGCACAGCGGTCCAGGTGAGCGCGGGGCAGCGAGCGGCACGCACGAGGGTCCAGCCGGCATAATCGTCGATGTCGCTGGCAAAACGGAACACGCCGCCGGGTTTCAGGACACGCGCGATCTCACGCAAGGACTCATCCGAGACGAACCGGCGCTTGCGCTGTCGGCGCTTGGGCCAAGGATCGGGATAGAGCAGGTAGACCCGCGCCAGGGCACCGTCGGGGATCGCCGCCAGCAACGCAGTGGCGTCTTCGTCCCACACCCGAACGTTCGAGAGGCACCCGTCGTCGACGGCGCGCAGGAGCTTGACCACGCCGTTGACGAAGGGCTCGGCGCCGATCAAGCCGATGCGCGGATTGGCCGTGGCCTGGGCCGCGAGATGCTCGCCGCCGCCGAAGCCGATCTCGAGCCAGACCTCGTCCACCGGGACCGGGAACAGGCCGATCGGATCGAGGCGTTCGCCCTGTGCCGGCAGAACGACCCGCAGGCGCGGAAGCAATTCTTCCAGGCGCTGCTCCTGGACAGCGCGCAGGCGCTTGCCCTTGCGGCGTCCGAAGAAGGCACGGTCCGCGCCCTCGACGACATCCCCGCCCACGATGGGCGGGAGTTCATCCCGCCCCATGGTCATGGGATCAGGACAGAGCCGACTTGAGGCTGTCGGCGAGATCGACGCGCTCCCACGAGAAGCCGCCATCCGCCTCTGGGGCCCGGCCGAAGTGGCCGTAGGCCGAGGTGCGGGCGTAGATCGCCTTGTTGAGACCGAGCTTCGTCCGGATGCCGCGGGGCGACAGATCGAAGGCGTTCATGAGAACGTCTTCCAGCTTGGCCTCGTCGACCTGACCGGTCCCGTGGAGATCGACGTAGATCGACAGCGGCTTGGCCACGCCGATGGCGTAGGCGAGCTGGATGGTGGCGCGGGTCGCGAGCCCTGCCGCGACGACGTTCTTGGCGAGATAGCGTGCGGCGTAGGCCGCCGAGCGGTCGACCTTCGTCGGATCCTTGCCCGAGAAGGCGCCGCCACCGTGCGGAGCCGCACCGCCGTAGGTGTCGACGATGATCTTGCGGCCGGTGAGGCCAGCGTCGCCGTCGGGGCCGCCGATGACGAACTTGCCCGTGGGGTTCACGTGCCAGACCGTCTCCTCGGAGACCCAATCCTTCGGAAGGGCGGCGAGGATGTAGGGCTCGACGATGGCGCGCACGTCGGCCGAATCCAGGGATTCGTCGATATGCTGGGTCGAGAGGACGATCTGCGTCACGCCGACGGGGCGTCCGTTCTCGTAGCGCACGGTGACCTGGCTCTTGGCATCGGGACCGAGCTTGGCCGCATCGCCCTGCTTACCCTTGCGGGCGTCGGCCAGGTCCTTGAGGATCTTGTGGGCGTAGTAGATCGGTGCCGGCATCAGTTCGGGCGTCTCGTCGGACGCGTAGCCGAACATGATACCCTGGTCGCCCGCGCCCTCGTCCTTGTTGCCGGACGAATCGACGCCCTGGGCGATGTCGGCCGACTGGGCGTGGAGATGGATGGCGATGTCGTTGTTCTTCCAGTGGAAGCCCGACTGCTCGTAGCCGATGTCCTTCACGGCCTCACGGGTGAGGTGCTCGAGGTGCTCGAAGGTCACGGAATCCGGACCGCGCACCTCGCCGGCGATGACGATGCGATTGGTGGTCGCCAGGGTCTCGACGCCGAGACGGGCCTCCGGCATCGCCGCCATGTAGGCGTCCACGACCGTATCGGAGATCCGGTCGCAGACCTTGTCCGGATGACCTTCCGAGACGGACTCGCTCGTGAACAGATAATTGGAACGTGCCATGGACAGCATACCCGGTTTTCGGGTGCGCCTCGTGCGATGCGTCTACCCCGGCCTACGGAAGGCCGGGGTTCTCGCACCGCCCATGGGGACGGTCAAGCCGAAAAACCGGACGCGTTCTTTAAAAAGAACAAAGTGAGCTTTGATCAGGCCTTGAGTTTGGCATGGAGCGCCTGCACAGCCGCCGCCAATTCCTGACGCCGCGCATCGGAGAAGTGCTCCGACACGTGGCGGGCCACCGCGTCCGCGAGGCCCTGCCAACTGTCGCCTGGAATGTAAGGTTGCTGTGGCGGCTCCGAGAACCCGACGGCAGCCTCCTCGTCCGTGTGAACGAGGTCCTCGAAGAAGTACGTGACCGGCACCCCGGTCATCCGGCTGAAGCTCTCGAGGTGGAGCGCGCTGATCCGGTTGGTGCCCTTCTCGTACTTCTGAAGCTGCGCGGCCGACATGCCGAAGCGCTCGGCCACCCGCTTCTGGGTCAACGACGCCTTCTTGCGTTGCTCGGCGATGCGCCGACCCACATGCACGTCCCGCGCGTCGGTCTTCTGGCCAGCCATTCTGCTCGTTCCGTAACGCGGCCTTCCACCGGATCTCGGAGGAAAAGCTCGGCCATCCCCCGCCGCGACGGGTAAGGGCCACGCGATCCCGCAAGTATGCGGCACGGGCTTCAGTGAATGGTGGCGTCCCCGGCAGGGCTCGAACCTGCGACCCCAGGTTTCATACCACTTCGGCTTCCGCCGCCGCCCCCTTGCGGGCACGTTCGTGGCCTGGACTATCCCTCCACCATGGGCTTCCGAGGAAGCCGTTAGGTGCCGCCCGTCTAGTCTCTACACCTTCCCGTCGCACGCCTCGCGGAGAACGATGGGCTTGGCTCGGGATCGGCGGGGCCCGCTGTGACACGGACCCTCGGGCTTTCCCCGAATTTGAGCGGATCCGCCGCGCGGTTTCCCCTCGCGGCGCCCAATTTGTGTCTAGGAAACCTGTGCTCTGTCCAGCTGAGCTACGGAGACTCACCGGCGTCTTCGTAACACCAACCCCGGATCTGGCCAACCGGGCTGCGCCGCTCCTGTTGCGGGGCTGCCGCAGGGCGGTCGAAACGACAGCTTGGGAACGCGCCGCGCTTGTCCTGCCTCCGCCATCTCCCACAATGCCCGCCGAGGCCACGGGGATCGTTTCACCATGACGGAGCAGCGGCGGCGCGGCGGCGCGTTCGGCACGCGTATCCTGGCATTCTTGATCTCCGGGGTCTGCGTCTCCGGGGTCTGCGGAGCGGTTCCCGCCATGGCCGTCGCACCCGAATGCAGGACCACTCCGTTCGGTACGACCACCCTGACTGCCGTCGGCCTCCGGGGCGAACTCGTCTTCGCATCCGGCGCCCGCGGGGTCCTCGACGGTCTGCGCTGGCCGGATAATCCTAAACTCGCAGGGGCTGCGGCCGCTTGGCTCGAGACGCAGCGGAGCGTTCCTCTCATCCTCGTGGCGCGTGGAGAGACCGATCGCTGGGGCCGCGCCCATGTCGACGCGAGCGTGGCGGACGGCGCCCTCGATCTCGCCGGCGGCCTCGTGGAAGCGGGCCTCGCCACCGTCGATGCCGGTGAGCGCGACAGCCTGTGTCGCCCCGGCTTGCTCGCAGTCGAATCCGGCGCGCGTCAGGCCGGGCGCGGCCTGTGGCGGGAGGCGGAGCAGGATGCCCAGGACGGTGCCGCCCTGAGACTGCGCCTCGGCGGTTTCGTGGTGGCGCGTGGGCGGGTCCTCTGGGTCGGCGAACGGCCGCGGCGGACCTATCTCGACTTCGCCCGGCGGGGCGAGGACGGACTGACCGTAACCGTGTCGAAACGCACTTGGCGCCAATTGCAGGAACGTGGTTTGAGTGCGGCGACCCTGCGTGGCCGTCTCGTCCGGGTTCGGGGCATCGTCGAGGTCTGGCGCGGCCCGACCCTTGATGTGGCGAGCGCGGACATGATCGAAATCCTGGATACGGCGCAGGGGCGCTGAACGGTATGACGCGGGCGCACAGGATCACGAACGGATTGGCGGCGCCCGCGGGCCGCACCGCCGGCGCATGCGCGACAGCTCTCCTCCTGTCGGCCCTGCTGTCGGGCTGCATCGGCGATCAGACCGGTGCCACCCTGCAGCCCGCCATGGTCGCCGTGCCGGCGGGGGCGCCGCGCGTCACCGGCCGCGAGCGCACCGCGTCCGACGCCGATCACGCCAAGCTGGTCGCGTCCTTCGGGGGCGAGTATCGCGCTCCGGCTGCGCTGAAACTCCTGACCGAGGTCACCGACCGGCTGGTGCGGGCCACCGACCGGCCCGAGGAGACCTATGCGGTGACCCTCCTCGATTCGCCGGTCATCAATGCCTTCGCGCTGCCGAACGGCCGTCTCTACGTCACCCGGGGCCTACTGGCGCTCGCCAGCGATACCTCCGAGATCGCCGCCGTCCTTTCGCACGAGATCGCGCACGTCACCCTGCGCCACGCGACGGCTCGCACGGAACTGGCGCTCCGCTCCCAGCTCGTGAGCAAGGTCGTCGCCGACGTCCTGAACGATCCCGCCACGGGCGCGCAGTTGCAGAGCCAGTCCAAATTCGCCCTGGCGCGGTTCTCCCGCGATCAGGAACTCGAGGCGGACGGCGTCGGGGTGAAGACCCTGGCACGGGCCGGCTACGACCCGTTCGGTGCCGGGCGCTTCCTGCGCTCGCTCAGCCGAACCACCGGCATGAAGACCGGAACCGGGCAGGCGGGCGAACCCGACATGCTCGCGACCCATCCGGGTACGCAGGAGCGCATCACCCTGGTGACGCGGGCGGCACGCCTCATCGGCGCCCCCGGCCTCGGGGTAGACGAGCGCGCGCGCTATCTCGCGGCGGTGGACGGCATCGCCTACGGCGACAATCCGGGTGACGGTCTGGTGCGCGGCCGCCGCTTCCTGCATCCCGGCCTCGGCATCGCCTTCGAGGTGCCGGATGGCTTCACCATCGAGAACACCCGCAACGCCGTCCTCGGCACGACTCCCGAAGGCAGCCGACGCCTCCTGTTCGATCAGGTGGAGAACCCGGCCGGACAGGGTCTCGAAGAGGTGCTGAAGGCGACCTGGAACGATGCCATCGAGCCCGGCTCCCTTGAGAACCGGGCCATCGGTGGAAATCCGGCCGTCACGGCCCTGTCGCGGGGCAAGGACTGGACCTTCCGCCTCGCCGCGATCCGCATGGGCGAGACGACCTTCCGGATGATCATGGCCGCCAAGGGCATGACGGACCCGGACGCGGCCTTCCGACGCTGGACGGAAAGCCTCGCGGCCGTCGGGGCCGCGGAGACCCAATCCCTACGCCCCTTGCGCGTGCAGGTGGTGACGGCCACGCCCACCGACACCGTGGATACGCTCGCGCAGCGCATGCTGGTGTCCGACCGGGCCAGCGACCGCTTCCTCGTCCTCAATGGGTTGGAGCGCGGGGCGACCCTGCGCATGGGCCAGGGTTACAAAATCATCGTCGAGTAGGCGCGCGGCGGCAGACCGGGCGCCAGTGCGCAGCGATCCGGTTTCGCGGATCGCAAAAACGCGCCATCGTCGTCACGCGAATCCGCATCGTGCGTCGCACGCCTTGCAAACCGACCCTGAGACTGTGCCATGCTCGATGCCCTCGGGAGCTTCCTCGACCGAAGCGACCTGTCCCCCCACGGCATCTGCCTGCTGTGGCGGCCGGAGCTGATCTGGACGCACGTCGTCTCGGATTTCGTGATCGGCCTGGCCTACTTCACGATTCCCGTGGCGCTCGGGGTGTTCGTCACGAAGCGCCGTGACGTCGCGTTCGGATGGATGGCCTGGGCCTTCGCCAGCTTCATCCTCGCCTGCGGCACCACGCATTTCTTCGCGATCTGGACCCTATGGGTGCCGGACTACGCCGCCGAGGCCTTGGTGAAGGCGTTCACGGCGGTGATCTCGCTGCTCACGGCGATTCTGCTCTGGCTGCTGCTGCCGCGCGCGCTGGCGCTCCCCTCCCCCGAGACCCTGCGCCGCGCCAATGCGGAACTCCTTGCCCGTGTCACGGAGCGCGATGCCGCCCTCGCAGCCCTCCAGACGGCGATCCACGAGCGCGAGCAGGCCGAGGCGATGCTGCGGCAGACCCAGAAGATGGAGGCCATCGGCGCCCTGACGGGCGGCGTCGCGCACGACTTCAACAATCTGCTCGGCGTGGTGATCGCCAACCTCGACCGCCTCGAACGCTTTTCCCTCGACAGCGGCGCCGAACGCGCGCGCACGAATGCCCTGAAAGGCGCCGAGCGCGCCGCGAGCCTCGTGCAGAAGATGCTGGCTTTCGCACGGCGCCAGCCCCTGCAGCCGACCCGGTTCGACGTCAACGGACTCATCGGGGATCTGACCGAGCTGCTTCGCGGCGCCCTGAACACCGCCGAGCCGCCGGAAATGGATTTGGCACCCGACCTGTGGCCCGTGCGCGTCGATGCCAATCAGCTGGAGAACGTGCTGCTGAATCTCACCGTCAACGCCCGGGACGCCATGCCGGAAGGCGGGCGGGCAACGATCCGTACCCGCAACGTACCTGCCGCCGAAGCGGGCGGTCTGGTCGGATTGCCGGCTGCCGATCACGTTCTGATCAGCGTCACGGACAAGGGTTGCGGCATGAGCCGGGAGGTCGCCGCGCGCGCCTTCGAGCCATTCTTCACCACCAAGGCCGTGGGCGAAGGCACGGGCCTGGGCCTGAGCCAGGCCTTCGGGTTCGCCAAGCAGTCGGGGGGCCATATCGCCATCGACAGCCGGCCCGGCGAAGGCACCACGGTGCAAGTCTACCTGCCACGCCATTTCGAGGCGGCGGCACGACCCGTGACGCGAATCCTCGAAGAGCCGACGCTGCTGACGACCGCTCTGCCCCCTCCCCGCTTCGCCTGACCGGAGCCGCGACACATCCCATGACCGAAACCGCTCCACGGGTCCTCATCGTCGAGGACGAGATCATGCTCCTCGAAGTGGTCGCCGCAGAACTCGAGGATGCGGGCTTCACCGTCTCCCAGGCGACCACCGCCGAGATCGCTCTCTCGTTCATCGAAAGCGATGCGGCCATCGACGTCCTGTTCACGGATATCCGTCTGCCGGGTGAAATGGACGGCTGGCAGCTCGCCGAAGCGGCACGCCGTCTGCGGCCCGGCCTCCCGATCATCTACGCGACGGGCTTTACCCAGACGCCGCCGCGCCTCGCGGAGGGCAGCGTGTTCTTCACCAAGCCCTACCGCGCCAACGCGATCATCTCCGCGATCCGCACGTTGGGCGGCAGCGGGCCTTAGACTCCCCAGGTCGCCCGCCCGAGGCTGTAGCCCTCAGGCCGCGGCCAGCGACAGCGACATGGATTCCTTCTTCATCAGCTCGCGGTAGAACCCGTCGAGATGCGTGAGCTTGTCGGGCGAGCCGTCCTGGATGATGCGGCCGCCTTCCAGCACCACGATTCGATCGAAGTCCTTCAGGGTCGAGAGGCGGTGCGCGATGGCGATGACCGTGCGGCCCTTCATGAGGTTGGCGAGGGCGTGACGGATCGCTTCCTCGGACTCGGCATCGAGGGCCGACGTCGCCTCGTCGAGAAGCAGGATCGGCGAGTCTTTGAGGATCGCCCGCGCGATGGCGATGCGCTGGCGCTGGCCACCCGAGAGCTTCACGCCCCGATCACCCACGATGGTGTCGAACCCTTCCGGCAGCGCTTCGATGAAATCGGTGCAATGCGCCGCGGCGGCCGCCTTCCACACGTCCTCGTCAGAGGCGTCGGGCCGGCCGTAACGAATGTTCTCCCGCAGGGTCCGGTGGAACATCGACACGTCCTGCGGCACCACCGTGATCGCCTCGCGCAGGGAGTCCTGCGTGACGCGGTGGATGTCCTGTCCGTTGAGGAGAATGCGCCCGCCCTGCGCGTCGTAGAAGCGTTGGAGCAGGGAGAACAAGGTGGATTTGCCGCCGCCCGACTTGCCCACGAGACCGACGCGCTGGCCGGGCTGGATGGCGAGGTCGAAGTCGGTGAACACGGCGCGCCCGTCGGGGTACGAAAAGGCGACGTGGTCGAACGTGATCTCCGCGCCGGTCCCCGACAGGGGCACGGCCTCCGGGTGATCGGTGAGATCGTGGGGTTGCAGCAGGGTGTGCAGGGCCTCCGACAGGCGGGCCGTGTGCTGGGTCGCGTCCACGAGGGCGACGGCGAGATCGCGGGTGGCGGCGAGGATGCGGATCCCGAGCGTGCAGACGAGAACCACCTGCCCGTTCGATGCAGCCCCCGCCTCCCATAGGGTGATGGCCCAATAGAGCAGTCCGAGCACGGCCAGCACGGTCAGGATCGCGTGCACGATACGCAGCTTCTCGAGATAGAGCAGCGACGAACGGCGCGAGCGCATCTCGACACCGATGGTCCCGTCGAAGCGGGTGTATTCGCGCTTGAACGCCGAGAAGGCGCGCACGAGGGGCATGTTGCCGACGAGATCCACCATCTCACCGTCGACGGAAGCCGCCTTGGCGGCAAAATCGTGGTGCAGCGGCTTACCGGCGGCCGCCATCTTGAACATCAGCAACACGACGGCGGCGAAGATGCCGGCGAGCACCAGGGCCATCGTGAGGCTGACGGTGCCGATGTAGAGGATCGACAGGAAGGCGGCGACGCAAGGCGGCATCACGTTGAACACGAACATGTTCTCGACCGTGAAGATCGCGTTCGAGGTCGCGGTGATGCGCGAGGCCAGGGTGCCGGGCTGGCGATCGGCGAAGAACGAGGGCGAATGCCCGGTCATGTGGCGGAACAGGTCGCGGCGGATGTCGCCGGTCACGCCGACGAACGTGAACGACCCCGTGAGGCTGGCGACGCGCCAGAGCATGTTGTCGGCGGCGATGAACGCGACGAGCAGGGCGAGCGCGCCCCAGATCAGGCCGGCCTCGGGCCCCTTGCTCAGGGCATCGACGACCCCCTTGAGGGCGTAATCCGTGCTGACGGAGAAACCGACGGCGCCCAGCACGGCGCACAGGATCACGAGATGCGGCAGTGCCCGGCGGCGCAGGTAGCGCGCGACGAAGGCGAACGGCCTGTCTGCATAGACGCACAGGTCTTCCATCGCGGTGACAATCCCGTTTTCCAGCAGACCCGCGCCTGCCGTCCCTCGAACGAAGCCCGTGCGCGATCCGCACGCGACTTATGTGCCCCCAAGGATCGCAACGCGAAGCTCGGTCGAGCGTTGCACGCTAACGTCCAGCTTCGTCCGTTCTCAAGGAAGAAACCTGAACGCGGCTTGAGCGGCAAGCGAATTCAATGCCGCCCAGTCCCCACCCCGGGGATTAAGCGACGGTGGACCGTCGGGTCTCGGGCATGATCAGAGCGATCATCACGAAGCCGGCGAAGCCCACCGCGGCGAGGCCCAGGAAGGCCGAATGGCTCCCCAAGCGATCGGCCATGATGCCGGCGAGCGATGTGGACAGGGCGGCCCCGATCCCCATGGCCGTGCCGACGGCACCGAGCGCGAGGTTGAAGCGCCCGGTGCCCCGGGTGACGTCGGATACCACGAGGGGCACCATCACGCCGAACACCGCGGCCGAGATTCCGTCGAACACCTGGATCGCCACGAGGAGTTCGGGGCTGCTGGTGTAGGCGAACAGGAGACCGCGGATCGGCAGGGCGGCGAACCCGATGAGGAGGAGCGGGCGGCGGCCCCAACGCTCGGCGGCGCGCCCGACGGCCGGCCCCGAGACTGCGAGCACCACCTGCGGAACGACGATGCAGGCGGCGATGAGGGCGGTCGCGGTTTCGCTGGCGCGCAGGGTCAGCATGCTGCCCACCAGGGGCAGCATCGCCGCATTGGCGAGGAAGAACAGCATCATGCATCCGCCGAAGCACATCAGTGCCCGATTCGCCAGCAGGGCGCGGACGACACCGTCGCGCCGGGGCGCGACGGCCCCAGGGGCGGGACCCGGCGCCTTGGCCACGGTCACGGGGCCGATCTCGTCGGCCCGGATGAACGACAGGGCCACCAGCGTTGGGATCATCAGGAAAGCGGTGAGGTAGAACACCGCGTCGTTGGAAAGATAGTAGCCGCAGGCTCCCATGCCGGCGGCGGCGACGGCGTTGCCCAGGGCCGAGAAGCTCGCGTTGCGCCCGAGGCGCTCACCGGCCCGGGCATGGCCGACGAGACCGATGCTGATGGCGGCGATGGCCGGCGTGAGGATGCAGCTCGCCGCCGAATGGGCGGCCATGGCCAGAATGACGATGAGGAAGTTCGGCCACATGGCCAGGGCGAAGGCGCTGAGCGCGATGGCGACGACCGAGAAGCCGGCGGCGAAGCGGAGCGACCGCATGGCATCGACGAAAGCCCCGCCCGGGACCTGACCGAGCAGGCTGACGAGGCTGCCGATGGTCAGCGCGAAGCCGATGTCCGACTGGGTCCACTTCGCCTGGGTGAAGTATACGGCGAGGAACGGCCCGAACCCCGTCTGGAGGTTGGCGACGAAGAATGCGAACCCATCGAGGCCCTGGCTGCTGGTGCGCGAGATCGCCTTCATGTCGGCGGGACCCTCCGCGGCATCGGCCAGGGCCTCGCGCCGAGGCATCGGGCGCGGCCGGAATTCGGACCGGACGACCTCCCTCGGCTTGAGGGGGCGCCGGTCCTTCGGGAGGGGAACCGTCATTTGTCCGGCGTTCTCTCTGCCGGTTTCTCGGGCATCTTCTCGGCGGTCGGAGCCGGGGGCGCGACGGGCGCGGCAGCCGGGGCCGCAGCGGGTGGTACGGGGGCGGCAGCCGGCGGCTCGCCCTCGGGGACAGCCGGGCTCGCCGGCCCAAGGACCACGATGGGCTCGCCCGCCTTGTATTCCGGCGAGACGCGGACCTGATTCCGGGACAATTGCAGGACGAGGCGCGTCGGCTTGCCGTCCGAGGTGAAGCGCATGGAGCGCCAATCCACCGCGATCTTGCGTGAGCCGACGCCGAGGAAGCCGCCGAAATCGATGATGGCGGCGCGGGGGCGGCCGTCCTTGTCGAGGATGATGTCGATGATCCGGCCCATGTCCTCGCCGGTGGCGCTGCGCACGGCCTTGCCGAGCACGCCCTCGTAATCCGCCGTGTCGAGGACCGTGGCGGGAGTCCCCGTGGGCAGAACCGGCGCTTGGGCCGGAGCCGGGTTCGCAGCGCCCGTCGGAGCAGGTGCCGGCTGGACGGAGGTCGGCGCCGGGGGCGCCTGCGGTGCAGGCGGAGCGGCCCCATTCGGCCCTGCGGGCGCAGCGGGTACCTCGGCGGGTTTGCTGCCGGGGGGCGTATCCTCGGCGAAAGCGGAGGCGGCCCCGAGGCTGATCGTCGTCGCGGCGATCATCCGGACAAATCTGAACACGTGCGTTCCCCGAGCGATGATCGCGCCGGCCCTTGGACAGGACACGGACCCATCCGGCGGGTTCCCACAACGGAGCGGGTCCCATGTCCGGGTCTCGTGTCACTGCGCAACGACCAAGGCGAAGTTGTGAAGGCGAGATCCGGCAAGGACCATCGGCCAAAAATCTGTGGGCAAAAACCGGGCCGACTCCGCGGATCCGCGCAGGGTCCCGCACAGCTCTGCCATTCCGCCTTGCGGTTCGCAATCGGCCAATTCGAGGGCCTAGTGCGGCTGCGTCCCAGCGCCTCGCGGCGCGGTCACGGATCTCGCTGGAATCCGATCTCCCGACCTATGTCGTCGGGATCGATCCGCCTCGTCTGGTTTTCGTCAAACCCGCGTCGTACACACGCGAAACTTCGCCCAGACCCCACCGTGTGGGGGTGCCCGATCGTCCGAGGACTTGAGCCGATGCCCTTCATTCGAAACGCCAGCGCCGCGGCGCTCCTCGCCGCAGCCCTCGCGGGCTGCCAGGCGCTCGGCAGTAGCGGCGGCGTGATGCCGGAGAGCGATGTCGGCCCGCCGCCCTCGATGCGTGGCTCGGTCCCGAACGCATCGGGTCCGCGCTCGGCCCGCGTCGATGCCGATGGAAACCAGATCCAGACCACGCCGACGCGACGACTCGATCTGCCTCGCTCGGCAGGCGGCGTCGCCCGCGCGTCCGCGTCGGAAGAGCGGCGCATTCGCCGTGAGGACATCGAAGGCAGCGCGGACGGGCGTTCGGGCTCGGGCAGCGGTGGAATGACCCCCAGCCTCGGTTCGGGCGGCGTCGGCGTCGGCGGCAAGTTCTGAGGCCACCCGGGATCTGCGCGTCCAAGGGCTGGCGCTCGATGCGCCGGCCCTTGTCCTAAGGCAGTTCAGATCGCGGAGCGACGGCCGCCGTAATAATCGTCGAGGCGTCCGCCGAAGGCGGGATCGGCGAACGGATCTTCGCCGGCCCCGTGCGTCGGAGCTCGGGCGAGGGTATCCTTGTCGATGTCGACGATATACCCGCCGAGTTCGACGCTGTAACGCAGCGAGCGCCACGGCAGCGGATGGTAGCTCTCACCGAGACCGAGGAAGCCGCCGAACGACAGGACCGCGTAGGCGACCTGTCCCGAAACCTTGTCCACCATGAAATTATGCACGGTGCCGAGATGCGCGCCGTCCGCGTCGTAGGCCGCCGTACCCTCGACCTTGTCCGAGGCGATGAGGCGCGGCGTCTCGTCGATGGCGACCCCTTCGCCCTTGGGATCGAGTTCGAGGGTCCCGGCTGGCCTGATCGGGCGCTCATTGGGAAGATCGGTCGGCATTTCGTCGCTCCGGGATGTCTGGAACGGCAAACGCGCGAGCGCCCCGCCCCGGTTCCCGGATCGCTCTCCCCGGACGGGTGCCTCAGATGTACCCGGCGCCGTGCGGCGCGTCCGAGACGGTGCCGGACTCGGACGCGATGACGGCTCCGAGACCGCCGATGAGAGCGAGGGCCGCACAGAGGGCGAGGGCGAAGACGGCGATGATCATGGCCGGACCCTCGGCCTCGGAGGCTTAACCGTCCGTTTCCGGAAGGCGCAAAAGCCGCGTCGGGCGGTCGATCCATCGAGGGCGAAAATTAGTTCGTTCCTCGCGGGCAAGGACGAACCGCGTAGTCCGCCGCGCACCCTCGGCTGAAGCCGGCCGTATTCCGGCGAGGTCGGTCGCCGCCGGAACAAGGGATCGCCGTAGACCTCCGCCCTACCGGCCGGCGTTGCGAGAATTCGAGAAAACCATTGCAAGTCATGGCCTTGGCTCGGCATCGCGCGAGCGCTACCGCCCGCTGGAATCGCTGGCTTCGCGCTCGGACAAGGCAAAGTACAACGCCGACACCGATCAAGATCTCGAATGTGCGCCTTGAACTTCTCCACGTGCGCCGGGAGCGATCCTGTTGATAGGGCGCGCTCCCTGTGGACGGCTCCCAAGCACAGGGCGGATTTCCCTTGGAACGGTCGCAACACTGCTTAGTTGTTGCAGCTATGCGCTCCGAGGCCACGTGCCGTGGGCGTACCGGCGCTCGCTGCCGAACCTCTGGAGGAAATCCATGGCCAAGACCACGACCAAGAGTGCCACCAAGAGCGCGGACAAGAGCGCCGCGACTGGCGACGAGAAGCCGGCCGCCGAGAAGACCGCCGCAAAGGGCAAGAAGGTCGCCGCCCCCAAGGGCGAGGGCGCCAAGCCGAACGCTCTCCAGCAGCCGCTCAAGCCGTCGCCCGAGCTCGCGGCCGTTGTCGGTGATGCCGCCCTGCCCCGTGGCGAGGTCGTCAGCAAGGTCTGGGAATACATCAAGAAGCATGAGCTTCAGAACCCGGAGAACAAGCGCGAGATCCTGGCCGACGACAAGCTCAAGAAGGTCTTCGGCAAGGATAAGTGCACGATGTTCGAGATGAACAAGCATCTCGCCGCCCATCTCAAGTCCGCCTGATCCTGCGGGACGTCGCGCCGGCCCCGAACACGGGCCGGCGGCCGATGCCGGACCGAGCCGTCGCGAGGCCGTGACCCTCGCGACGATGGGCATACTGTCGGCCGGATTTTCCGCAACGGGTAGCCAGCCGTTATTCGCCGAAACGACGGCCCACCCGGCGCCTTTCCGGCAGATCGCCATGGTGCTGTTTCCGGGGATGACGGCCCTGGACGTGGTCGGGCCCCAGGCCCTTTTGGCTGGTCTCGCGGGTCCGAATTTCCATCTGGTGGCCGAGCGGATCGGCCCCGTCGCCAGCGATACCGGACTCGAGATCGTCGCGACCGCGGACTTCGAGACCTGTCCGCGGGACCTCGATGTCCTGATCGTGCCTGGCGGCGATGGAACGCCCGACCAGATGCGCAATGAGCGGCTGCTCGCTTTCCTGCGCGATCGCGCCGGGCGGGCGGACTGGGTCACGAGCGTCTGCACCGGGTCCCTGATCCTCGGCGCGGCGGGCCTGCTGACGGGATACCGGGCGACTTCGCACTGGTGCGTCCGCGATCGGGTCCTGCCCCTCTTCGATGCGATCCCCGTGGATGAACGGGTGGTGTTCGACCGCAATCGCGTGACGAGCGCCGGCATCTCGGCCGGTCTCGATTTCGCCCTGGCGCTGTCCGCGCGCCTGCGCGATCCGGACTACGCCCGGACCAGCCAGCTCGTGGCGGAGTACGCACCGCAGCCCCCCTTCGTGGCCGGCACGCCACGCACTGCCGGCCCCGCGATCACGGCTTCCGCCACCGGCATTCTGAAGGATCTGATCGAGGGCTCGCTCGCTGCTGCCCGGGCGCGTTGATGGCCCTCGCGTGGGACAACCGCGACGGGCGCACGGCGACCGGCTGGTACATCGGATAATTTGCGTTAACGTCGCGGCCATCTCACGGATTTCCAACAGCGAGACGTTGCATGGCCGGCGGTTTGGCGGACGACCTCATCCGGACGAAATCCCTCGAACGGCTGAACTCCGATGCCGAGGGCGGCGAGCACAAGCTCGCCCGCACCCTCGGGCCGTGGAGCCTGATCGCGCTGGGGATCGGCGCGGTGATCGGCGCCGGCCTGTTCTCCCTCACCGGCATCGCGGCGGCCGAACACGCTGGCCCGGCCGTGGTGATCTCGTTCGCCATCGCGTCCATCGCCTGCGCGTTTGCCGGCATGTGCTACAGCGAACTCGCCGGCATGATCCCCGTGGCGGGCTCGGCCTACACCTACGCCTATGCCACCATGGGTGAACTCGTCGCCTGGATCATCGGTTGGGATCTCGTCCTCGAATATGCGGTCGGGGCCGCCACCGTGTCGGTGAGCTGGTCGAGCTATGTCACCCGCTTCCTGCGTGACACCCTCGGCATCAACCTTCCGCCGGGCCTCGTCCATTCGCCGTTCGAGACCTACACCGTCGATGGCGTGACGGCGCACGGCCTCGTCAATCTGCCGGCGATCCTGATCATCGTGGCGGCTTCGGCGCTCCTGATGATCGGCATCCGCGAATCGGCCCGGGTCAACGCCGTCGTGGTGATGATCAAGCTCGCCGTCGTGGCAGTCGTGGTCGGCGTGGGCCTGTTCTACATCAAGGCGCAGAACTACGTGCCGTTCATCCCCGAGAACACCGGCACCTTCGGCGAGTACGGCTGGAGCGGGATCATGCGCGGCGCGGGCGTCGTCTTCTTCGCCTATGTGGGCTTCGACGCCGTATCGACGGCGGCGCAGGAGGCCAAGAACCCCCAGCGCAACATGATGATCGGAATCCTCGGCTCCCTTGCCATCTGCACGGTCATCTACATCCTGTTCGCCGGCGTGCTCACCGGCCTCGTGCATTACGACCAGATGAGGGGCGATGCGGCGCCCGTGAACACCGCCATCGCACAGACGCCGTTTCCGTGGCTGCGCAGCCTCGTGACGCTCGGCGTCATCGCGGGCTTCTCAACGGTGATCCTGGTGCTGCTGCTCGGCCAGAGCCGGGTGTTCTACTCCATGAGCCAGGACCGGCTGCTCCCGGGCTTCTTCTCCAAGATTCATCCCACCTGGAAGACGCCGTACCGCTCGAACCTGTTCTTCATGGTTTTCACCAGCGCGCTCGGCGGCTTCCTTCCGATCAGCCAGCTCGGCCACATGACCAGCATCGGTACGCTGCTGGCCTTCATGCTCGTCTGTGCCGGCGTGATCATCCTGCGCCGGACCCAACCCGATGCACGACGCGACTATCGCACCCCCCTGGTCCCCCTGGTGCCGATCCTCGGTATCGTGAGCTGCTTTGCCATGATGGTGTCGCTGGATGGCGAGACCTGGCTGCGCCTGCTCGTGTGGCTCGCCATCGGCTTCGTGATCTATTTCAGCTGGAGCCGCCGTCACAGCCGCATCGGCCGCGAGCAGGCCGGCACTTGAGGCGCGCTTCCATCGTGCGGCAGGACAACGGAACGTCTGACCGGCCGCCCATGGGCGACGGGTCAGCCTCCTTGGATATGCGATGAGCAACCTCCCCTACTACGATGATACCGGCTTGAGTGCGGCGTTCTACGATGTTGTCTCGAGCGCCTATCCCTTTCGGGGCGATATCGACTTCTATGCGGACCTCGTGGGCCCCGCCGGATCGTCGGTCCTCGAACTCGGCTGCGGCACCGGCCGGATCGTGATCGCTCTGGCGGAGCGCGGCTACGGCGTCTTCGGCGTCGACCTGGCGCCCGCGATGATCCAGCGCGCCGCCATGAAATGCGAGCGCCTGCCGCCGGAGGTGGGAAGCCGCATCGCCCTGATGCAGGGCGACATGACCCGCATCGTGTTGGACCGCCAATTCGATGGAGCGATCATCCCGTTCTACGGCTACGCGCATCTGGGCACGCCCACCGCGCGAGCGGACGCCCTGGCGGTCGTCGCCCGGCATCTGAAACCCGGCGGCAAGGCGGCGATCCATCTGCCCGCCCATGCCATGCTGCGCCAGCCCCTCGGCGACGAGGAACTGTCCGGTCCGTACAATGCGGCCGGGGACAGCGTCCGTATCCGCGTGGTCGCGCGAACGTTCGCAGAGGACACCGGCCGATTCTGTCAGGTGATGGAGTATACCCTGATCGATCCCGCCGGGACGATCACGCGGCAGTCGTGGGAAGAACTCGTCTATCATGCAGTCGATCGAACCGAGATCGTCAGGAATGCGGAGCGGTGCGGCCTCAGCCTCGCGGGTGTGCTGGGCGATTTCGACGGTTCGGACACCGGACGCGAAGCCATCTACGTATTCGTGCGCCGAGAAACGGCTCACACATCAGTCGAGTCCTACGGAGTGCCAGATTAGATTGCCGCTGCTGACGACGCGGTTCGTGCCGAGCCAATCCTATCCGTCGGGCTCTTCGGCAGATCGTCATTCGCGCATTGAGGCCGATGATCGAACCGACGACGGCCCAGGATCGTTGTGGTGCTTAGTTGGGGAGAGAACACACGATGAAAGTCTTTTTTGCAGTGGCGGCTGTCGGCATGAGCCTGCTGGTCCCGGTGGATCTCGCACAGGCTCAGCCTTACGGCGGGCGGGATTACGGTTATGACCGGCGCGACTCGGGCTATGGCGATCGTGATTATGGGCAGAGACGCCGTGATCGCGACGACGATTACGACGATCGCGGACGCGGGTCGCGTGGTCGCGATTCGGGCTATGCGGATCGGGGCGGTGGTGGCGGGTTCGATGAGCGCTCCTACGTGCGGTGCAACCCCGACGTCGCCCAAGCCCTGCGTGCCGGCCAACTGACCTCGGCGCTGGCGCATTATCAGAAGTTCGGCCGCCGCGAAGGCCGCCGGCTGAGCTGCTGATCGGTTGGCTCGGAAGCCCCGCTGGTCCTCCCTCGCGGCAAGAAGTGTCGGAGATGGGGACCAATCCGGCCGTCGTTCGTTGACCTCATGAGCTGGCCCCGTCGGCGCGACACGCCGCGGGGCCTCCAGCGCAGCAGATCAAGGAGACGGCCATGAAGGCTTTCATTCTCGCAAGCACCCTCGTTCTCGCACCCCTGGCCCTGTCGGCCTCGGCTCAGGCCCAGGGAACCGTACGCGGCGCGGAACGCGGCGTGGAGGACGGCAATCGCGCGGCCGGGCCGGTCGGTGGCATCGTCGGCGGTGCGGTCGGAGCCGCGACGGGCACGGTCGGTGGCGTCCTCGGTGTCGATCCGGATCGGCGCGAAGAGCGCATGGAGCGCCGCGAGGAGCGCGGCACGGTGCGTGAGCGTCGCGACCGCTGACAACGCCGTCGGTCCTTCGCGAAGGACCGGCCACTGATATTCGGCTTGGCCGGCTCGGGTTGGATACGTCCGCCCGGGCCGGCCATGTCCGTTTTCCAGAAGATCGGATCCGAAGCGGCACGCCGGCCTTCGGAAATGCCGATATGGAACAGGGTTCCTAATCCAAGCTCAATCGATCACCTCGACGATCCGGCGTGTCGCCGGGTCGACCAGAACCGGATGATCGTTGACGATGGTGTAGTTCAAACCCTTCAGGGCGAATTCGGGCGGGACGTCGTAGTACACGACACCGTTCGGAGGCAGGACCGTTCCGACCTGAATCGGCCCTTTGTGGGCGAAGGAGGGGCGTCGTTCGCCCTGCGTATAGATGCGGAAGCGCTCGCGCCGATCGATCCCCAGGATCTCGTTGGCCGTGCCGACGGCGCCCCCGATGGCGCTGCCGACGGCCGCTCCGAGGGGGCCGGCGATATTGCCGCCCCGTTCTGCGCCATCCTGCGCGCCGCGTGCGAGGCCCTGAGCTTGGACCGCCGAGGCAGCGCCGATCGCGAACGCGATGGCTGCGATGATTTTGAGGGGCATCCGGTTCCGGTTCTCCATGCGGGCTGTCTGTGTAGGGGTCGGTCGGGGTCCATCGCGGGCCCGCCCGCGAAAGGCCCGAAACCGTCGATCCCCGAGGGGCCGTGCCCACCATTTCGATGCGTACGGCCGGCGTTCGCGCTCAATACTCGATCACGTCCTCCAACGCGTAGTGCTTCACCGTTTTCCGGTTGGCGATGAGTTCGTCGATGGACGGCTCGCCCTTCATGGCACGCGCGATGGCGAGCTTCGTCGCCTCGTAGTTCGTACGGTAGAGGTCCTTGTGGTCGAGATTCGTATCGTCGGCGCAGCGCGGGTCGAGCCAGATCATGATGATCATGCAGAGATCGTCGAGGCCATCCTTCGGCAGCACGCCTTCGATGACGCAGTCGATGATGGCATCGCCCGTTGCGGCCTGAACCACGCCGCCGAGAAGTTCGACGTACTCGGCCGTGTGGATGGTGGCCTTGGTGGTCATCATCGTCGCCGGGCGCACGAGCTGGTTGAGGTCGCGCACCACGAACATCCGGGTGTGCCCCTGAACCTGCCCCATCATACCCGCGAAGGCGTGGCCGGCGGGTCCACGGGTGGAGCCGATGAGCACCTCTGGCATGGCATCGGTGTACTGCCCTTCGGCGGCGAGCACGGTGGCTTCGCCGGTGCGGAACCAGATCTCGGACATGGGTGTCTTTCTCGAAGGTTTGTGGACCCGGCGATGAACCGGGCGGGTCGGGGCGCACAAACACCACCGGGTGGCGCGACGTCAATCGCCGGGCGAGACTGGCCTGATCGCAGGGGATCGGTCATGCAGGAATGGCGGGACGCACCCGCCACGAGGGTGACGAGACGATGAGCCGAGGGTCACACGACCGGGACTGGAGCCTGTCGGTCGCGGAGAGCGCGGATGGCGTACAGCTCGAGATCGGCCTGCCCGATGTCGCCGGTCAGCCATTCACCGCGATCCTCGCCCTCGACCGGGACGAGGCCCGCATCCTCGCGCGTGCCTTACTGGCCGCATCGGGCGACGCCATCGAGCGGACGTTCCAGCATCCGCCCGAAACCTGATCCTCCGGGGCCGAGCCTTCAGAGCCCGACGCGGTTGCGACCCGGCAGGCGCGGGACTTTGGTCCCGCGTGGCTCGATCGGACCGGCACAGGTGTAGGCGAACTCCGTCTGGAGATCCGTGAACACGGTCTCGCCGGTGATCCGGCAATCCTCCCGCACGGTTTCGTCGAGATAGGTGCGGGCCGCATCGCGAAACCGCTTGGTTCGGGTCAGGGCCGGGTCGCCGCCCTCGAGCCGGTCGTCGATCCCGCAGCCGGTGACCTCCCGCAGGGAATTGGAGACGATGAGCATCTTGCGCAGGCGTCGCTGGTCGTAGACCTCGTAGGGATCCTTGCAGCCGATGGTGACCACCTGGGGGGTCAGGCTGACATAGGTCTTCGACAGGTAGGAGAAGCCGGTGCAGCCCGAGGCCAGCAGGCCGAGGGTGATGACCGCCAGCGCCGCGGGCATCTTGGTCGACAGCACGGGGCTGGTCAGCCGGTACACGATCGGGGCGCCCTTCCGTCTGGCCTCGCCAAAGTCTCGGCGGGCATTGAAGCGCAGCCGTCCCCACGGTCAAGCCTTGCCCGGACACACTCCCGCGCGTTTCGACGTCCGGACCATCATCGCCCCTCCCCGCAAGCGAGGAGGGGCTTCGTACCCTATTCCGCCGCCGCTGCGAGATAGCGGGCCGGATCGTAGTTGAGGATCGGCCCGAGCCAGCGCTCGACTTGCCCCAGATCCATGCCCTTGCGGAGCGCGTAATCCTCGACCTGATCGCGCTCGACCTTGGCGACGCCGAAATAATGCGCTTCCGGATGGGCGATGTAGAGACCCGAGACAGAGGAGCCCGGCCACATGGCGTAGGATTCCGTGAGTTTCACACCGATGCGCGACTCCGCCTTGAGGAGATCGAACAGCGTCACCTTCTCGGTGTGGTCGGGTTGCGACGGGTAGCCGGGGGCGGGACGGATGCCGGCATATTCCTCGCGTACGAGGTCCTCGGGCGCATAGGTCTCATCGGCGCCGTAGCCCCAGAAGTCCTTCCGCACACGCTCGTGCATGCGCTCGGCGAGGGCCTCGGCGATGCGGTCGGCCAGCGCCTTCACCAGGATCGAGCGGTAATCGTCGTTGGCCCGCTCGAAGCGCTCGGCGATACGAACCTCCTCCAGGCCAGCCGTGACCACGAAGCCGCCGACGTAATCGGCGATACCGGTGTCGGCGGGAGCGACGAAATCCGACAGGCAGGTGTTGGCACGTCCGTCGCGCTTCGACAATTGCTGGCGCAGGCCGTGGAAAGTCGCGAGCTTCTCGGAGCGGCTCTCACCGGTGTAGAGGGCGATGTCGTCGCCGATGCTGTTGGCCGGCCAGAAGCCGATGATCGCCTTCGGGTTGAACCAGCGCTCGGCGACGATCTGCGCGAGCATCTCCTGCGCATCGTCGAACAGGGCCTTCGCCGCCGGCCCCTGGTTCGGATCCTCGAAGATCGCTGGGTAGCGGCCCTTGAACTCGTAGGTCTGCAGGAACGGCGTCCAGTCGATGTAGGGCACGAGATCGGCGACCTCGTAGGAGGAGTAGACCCGCGTGCCGGTGAAGCTCGGCTTCTTCGGCTGGTAGCCCGACCAGTCGATCCGGAACGGGTTGGCGCGGGCTTTCGCCAGCGGTAGGCGCTGCTTGTCGAGCTCCGAGCGGGCGTGCGCGTCGGCGACCTTCCTGTACTCGGCCCGGACCTTCTCGATGGTCGAATCCCGTGTCTCCTTCGACAGCAGGCTCGACACCACGCCGACGGCGCGGCTGGCATCCGTCACGTAGACGGTCTGGCCCCGGTTGTACGAAGGGTGGATCTTCACGGCGGTATGGACGCGGCTGGTCGTGGCCCCACCGATGAGCAAGGGAACCGAAAACCCCTCGCGCTCCATCTCGGCGGCCACGTGCACCATCTCGTCGAGCGACGGGGTGATGAGGCCGGACAGGCCGACGATGTCGACGTTCTCGCGCTTGGCCACGTCGAGGATCTTGGCCGCCGGCACCATCACGCCGAGGTCGATGATCTCGTAGTTGTTGCAGGCGAGCACGACGCCGACGATGTTCTTGCCGATGTCGTGGACGTCTCCCTTCACCGTCGCCATCAGGATCTTGCCGGCGGCCTGGCGCTTGCCGTCACCGCCATTGGCGAGCTTCTCCGCCTCCATGAACGGCTCGAGGTAGGCCACGGCCTGCTTCATCACGCGGGCGGATTTCACCACCTGCGGGAGGAACATCTTGCCCGAACCGAACAGGTCGCCGACCACGTTCATGCCGGCCATCAGCGGGCCCTCGATGACGTGGAGCGGGCGCTCGACGCCCAGGCGCGCCTCTTCGGTATCGGCGAGGATGTACTCGGTGATGCCGTTGACCAGGGCGTGCTCGATGCGCTTCTGCACCGGCGCCTCGCGCCAGGACAGGTCGGCGGTCTTCGCCTGGACGCCGCCGCCGGACTTGAAGCGCTCCGCCGCCTCCAGCAGACGGTCGGTGGAATCGTCGCGGCGGTTGAGGACCACGTCCTCGCACAGCTCGCGCAGTTCGGCCGGAAGCTCGGCGTAGATCGCGAGCTGGCCGGCATTCACGATGCCCATGTCCATGCCGACCTGAATCGCGTGATACAGGAACACCGCGTGCATGGCCTCGCGCACGGGCTCGTTGCCCCGGAAGGCGAAGCTGAGATTCGAGATGCCGCCCGAGATGTGGGCATGGGGCAGGGTCTCGCGGATGGTCTTCGTCGCCTCGATGAAGGCGACGCCGTAGCCGTTATGCTCCTCGATGCCGGTGGCCACCGCGAACACGTTCGGATCGAAGATGATGTCTTCCGGCGGGAAGCCGATCTCCTCGGTCAGAACCCGGTAGGCCTTGGTGCAGATCTCGACCTTGCGCTCGTAGCTGTCGGCCTGGCCCTGCTCGTCGAAGGCCATCACCACCACGGCGGCGCCGTAGGAGCGGCACACCTTCGCGTCGGCGATGAATTTTTCCACGCCCTCCTTCATGGAGATCGAGTTCACGATCGCCTTGCCCTGGACGCACTTGAGCCCAGCCTCGATGACGTGGAACTTCGAGGAGTCGATCATCACCGGCACGCGGGCGATGTCGGGCTCGGCCGCGACGAGGTTGAGGAACTCGACCATGGCCTTCTCGGAATCGAGCAGGCCCTCGTCCATGTTGATGTCGATGATGCTGGCGCCCGCCGCCACCTGATCCCGGGCGACGTCGAGGGCCGCCGCGTAATCGCCGGCGGTGATCAGCTTCCTGAACTTGGCCGAGCCCGTGACATTGGTGCGCTCGCCGACATTCACGAAGGGGATCTCCTTCGTCAGGGTGAACGGCTCCAGGCCCGACAGGCGCATCAGGCGTGGCACTTCCGGGATCGCACGGGGCTTGCACCCCGCGACGGCTTCAGCGATGGCGCGAATGTGGTCCGGGGTGGTGCCGCAGCAGCCGCCGACCATGTTGACGATACCGGCGCTGGCGAACTCGCCCACCAGTTTCCCCATGGCTTCGGGACTCTCGTCGTAGAGACCGAATTCGTTGGGCAGGCCCGCATTCGGATAGGCGCAGACCAGGGTGTCGGCGATGCGCGACAGCTCGGAGATGTGGCCGCGCATCTCCTTCGCGCCGAGTGCGCAGTTGAGGCCGATGGTCAGGGGCGCGGAGTGGCGGAGCGCATTCCAGAACGCCTCCGGGGTCTGGCCCGAGAGGGTGCGGCCGGAGAGATCCGTGATCGTGCCCGAGATCATGATCGGCAGGACCATGCCCCGCTCCTCGAACACCGCCCAGGCGGCGGCGACCGCCGCTTTGGCGTTGAGGGTGTCGAAGATGGTCTCGATGAGGATGAGTTCGGCGCCCCCGTCCATCAGGCCGCGCACCTGCTCGATGTAAGCCTGACGCACCTCATCGAAGGTCACGGCGCGGTAGCCGGGATTGTTCACGTCCGGTGAGATCGACAGGGTGCGGTTCGTCGGGCCGATGGCGCCGGCCACGAAGCGGCGGCGGCCGTCCTGCTTTTCGGCCAGGGCGGCGGCCTCGCGGGCGAGGCGCGCGCCCTCCGAATTGAGCTCGTGGATGATCGATTCCATGCCGTAATCGGCTTGGGCGATGGTGGTCCCCGAGAACGTGTTGGTCTCGCACATGTCGGCGCCGGCGAGGAAGTAGTCGAGGTGGATCTGCCGGATCGCATCGGGCTGCGTCAGGATCAGGAGGTCGTTGTTGCCCTTCTGGTCGTGGCCGTGATCCGTAAAGCGGCTGCCGCGAAAGTCCGCCTCGCCGTAGCCGAGGCGCTGGATCACGGTGCCCATCGCCCCGTCGAGGACGAGGATCTTTTCCGCGGCGCGCGCACGGAGCGCGGCTTCGATCTCTTTTCCATCGACGGGTCGCAGGTCGGTCATGGTGTATCCTTGGAGACGCTGGGTCCCATCAAACCACCTCGTGCTGAGGTGCCGGAGCGAAGCGGAGGCCTCGAAGGAGGGCTCCCGTTCGCACATTGGTGCTGGTGTCCTCCTGCGAGGCCCGCCGACGCGGGCGCCTCAGGATGAGATTCTGAGAAGGTCGAACGCGTGTGCTCAGGCCGCCTTCGCCGCCGCCACCTTCGGGGCCTGCGAACGCAGGCCGAGGAGATGGCAGATGGCGTAGACGAGGTCGGAACGGTTCATCGAGTAGAAGTGGAAGTCGTTGACGCCGCGATCGACGAGATCGAGCACCTGTTCGGCCGCCACCGCCGCCGCCACGAGGCGGCGGGTGTCGGCATCGTTGTCGAGCCCCTCGAAGCGGGCGGCGAGCCAGTACGGCACCGAGGCGCCGGTGCGGCGGGCGAAGTTGGCCGATTGCTTGAAGTTCTGGACGGGGAGGATGCCCGGGATGATTGGGATATCGATGCCCGCCGCCCGCACCTTGTCGACGTAGCGCAGGTAGATGTCGTTCTCGAAGAAGAACTGCGTGATCGCCTGATCGGCGCCGGCGTCGACCTTGGCCTTCAGCGCGTCGATGTCGGCGTCGAGGCTGGCGGCCTCGGGATGCTTTTCAGGGTAG
This sequence comes from Methylobacterium sp. Leaf102, assembly GCF_001422425.1. Classification (NCBI taxonomy): domain Bacteria; kingdom Pseudomonadati; phylum Pseudomonadota; class Alphaproteobacteria; order Hyphomicrobiales; family Methylobacteriaceae; genus Methylobacterium; species Methylobacterium sp. Leaf102. The sequence continues at coordinate 297,481 of NZ_LMMX01000012.1, forward strand.
GCCGAGACCGAGACCTTGAAGTCGCCGATGCGCTTGATCCCGGCGACGAGGTCCGCCGTCTGGGCGTAGCCGCCCGGATGCGGACGATAGGTCGTACCGACGCCGTCCTGAGGGTCGCCGCGCAGGGCCACGATGTGGCGCACGCCGGCATCCCAGTAGGATTGCACGACGGCGTCGATCTCCTCGCGGGTGGCATCGACGCAGGTGAGGTGGGCGGCGGGCCTGAGACCCGTCTCCCGGACCATGCGGGCCACGGTGTTGTGGGTGCGCTCACGGGTCGATCCGCCGGCACCATAGGTCACCGAGACGAATTTCGGCTGTAGCGGCGCCAGGCGCTCGATGGACGACCACAGGATCTTCTCCATCTCGTCGGTCTTCGGCGGGAAGAACTCGATGGAGACGCTGATCGGACGGTAGCCGTCGCGGCTGGCGCGGTGTTGGGAGGCGGTGGGCATCGGGGTCGTCCTCAATGTCGGTCGGTTCAGACGGATCGCGAACAGGATGTGACGTGCGTCGGTCAGGCGACGGCCCGCTCAAGCCCGGCCTCTTCGGCTTCGGAGGCGAGCCAGAGCGTCACGGTGAGCTGGTGGTGGGCCAGGGCCGGCGGAGGGGCGAGATCGCGGGTGGTGACGGTGGACAGTCCTGCATCGTTGAGCCAGCCCGTCACCTGCTCGGGTGCGAAGCCGAGGCGGCGATGGGCCTGGGTTTCACGCAGGAACTCGAGATCGTGGGGCGCGAAATCCACCACGAGGAGACGCCCCCCCGGCGCCACGAGCCGCACGGCTTCGCGCAGGGCGCGAGCCGGATCGTCGAGGTAATGCAAGACCTGGTGAACCAGCACCAGATCGAAGCTGCCGCGCCCGAACGGCGGAGCATGGATGTCGCCCTGCCGCAGATCGACCCGCGACAGGCCGGCCCGCTCGAGGTTGGCGCGCGCCACCGACAGCATGGCATGGTTGGAATCGAGGCCCGTCGCCCGGCTGGCCCGGCCGGCGAGCAGTCCGAGCATCCGGCCGGTGCCGGTGCCGAGATCGATGAGGTTGTGAATCGGCCGGTTGCCCAGCGCATCGAGCACGGCGGCCTCGACGGTGGCCTCCGGCACATGGAGCGAGCGCAGGTGATCCCACTTCGGAGCGAGACGCGCGAAGAAGGTCTGGGCCGCCTCGGCGCGCTGCGCCCGCACGGCTTCGCGTCGCGCCCGATCCTCGGAGATCGGAGCACTTCGGGAGTCGAGCCCGGCGATGAGGGGGTCGACGAGGCCGGCGCGGCCATCGACGAGGCGAAAGAACGCCCAGGCTCCTTCGCGATGGCGCTCCACGAGACCGGCTTCCACGAGAAGCTTGAGGTGCCGGGAGATGCGCGGCTGCGACTGACCGAGGATGTCGGTGAGGTCGGAGACCGACAATTCCCCGTCCGCCAGCAGGGCGAGGATACGCAGGCGCGTCTCTTCGGCCGCCGCGCGCAGCACGCCGAGGGCATGCGTGAACGGCACCGATGAGTCCGCTATGGGGCCTGCGATAGACATAAAGATATGTTTATGTGCAATTCTTGCCCCTGACAAGGGGTCTCGTCTCCTCACGGCGCGTCAGGCGCCATCGGTACCAGGGTCCCACAGCCAGGCCGCCCCTCTGACTCCGGAGGCGTCGCCATGCAGGCTCGGACGAATGGGCGTGTCGAAGCGGTCCGAGAACACGTGCGGGGCAGTGAGCTCCGTCAGGCCCTCGAACAACTCGGGCAGACGCGACAGCCCGCCGCCGATCACGATGATATCGGGATCGAGGATGTTGACGACCTGCGCCAAAGCCCGGCCGAGGCGGTCGCGGTAGCGCGCGAACGTTTCCTGCGCGACGGGATCGCCTGCGCGCATCGCCGCCACGACGGCTTCGGCGGTGATGGGCCGCCCGCTGCGCCGGGCATGGTCGGCGGCGAGTGCGGGTCCGGACAACCACGTTTCGATACAACTGGAGCGGCCGCAATAGCAGGCGGGTCCCGGGCGCTCATCGTCACGGGGTGCGGGGAGAGGATTGTGGCCCCACTCGCCGGCGATACGCAACCGCCCGGCGAGGGCTCGTCCTTCGAGGGCGATGCCTGAGCCGACGCCGGTGCCGAGAATGATCGCCCAGACCACGGCGGCACCGGCACCCGCCCCGTCGACGGCCTCCGATACGGCGAGGCAATTGGCGTCGTTCTCGACGCGCACGGGGCGGCCGAGGGCGTGAACGAGGTCGTCGGCGAAGGGACGGCCGTTCAGCCATGTCGAGTTGGCGTTCTTGACCAGACCGGTGGCCGGCGCGATGGCCCCCGGCATTCCGACCCCGACACTGCGGACGGGGCCGGTGCGGGATTCGAGGCCTTCGACCAGGGCCGCGATGGCCGCGAGGGTGCCTGAGTAATCTTCGCGTGGCGTGGGGACACGGGCCTCGGCCCGCATCATGCCCGCCGCGTCGAGGACGACCCCGGCGATCTTGGTGCCGCCGAGGTCGATTCCGAGGCGCAAGACGTTCCGATCAGCGTGCGGGGACGGGGATGGGCGCCGACGCCGCGGACGGCGTGGTGATCGGGTCCATGTTGGGTGCGTGATCCGAGATGTCCGTACCGATGGCGATGGGGTTGTCCATCACCTGACGCAGTTTCTCCCGGTCGAGTTCGCCCTCCCAGCGGCTGACCACGACGGTTGCGACGCCGTTGCCGATGAGATTGGTGATGGCCCGGCACTCGGACATGAACTTGTCGACACCGAGGATCAGGGTCATGGCGGCCACCGGCACCGGGTTGTTGGGAATGGCCGAGAGCGTGGCCGCCAGGGTGATGAAGCCGGCGCCCGTCACACCGGAGGCCCCCTTCGAGGTCAGCATCGCCACGAGAATGATGGTCGCATACTGGCCGAACGACAGGTCCGCTCCCACGGCCTGGGCGAGGAACAGGCTCGCCAGGGTCATGTAGATGTTGGTGCCGTCGAGGTTGAACGAGTACCCCGTCGGGATCACGAGTCCGACAACGGAGTCCGAGGCACCGAGCCGGCGCATCTTCGTCATCATGTGCGGCAGCACCGTCTCGGAGGAGGAGGTGCCGAGCACGATCAGGAGTTCGTCCTTGATGTAGGCGAGGAACTTGAAGATCGAGAAGCCGGCGACCCGGGCGATGCCGCCGAGCACGATCACCACGAACAGGAAGGCGGTGACGTAGAAGGTGCCGACGAGCCAGGCGAGATCGACGACCTTGCCGATGCCGTACTGACCGATGGTGAAGGCCATGGCGCCAAAGGCGCCGATGGGCGCGAGCTTCACCACGAGGCCGATGATGCGGAAGAAGATCTGCCCCATCGTGTCGATGGCGTGGGTGATGGCCTCGCCGCGCTTGCCCATGCCGGTGACGACGACGCCGGTGAGGATCGAGATCAGCAGTACCTGAAGCAGGTCGCCGGTGGCGAACGCATCGAAGAAGCTCTTCGGGATCAGCGCCATGATGTGGCCCGTCACGGAGTCGTCGGCGGCCAACTTGGCGTATTTCTCGACGGCCTTGCCATCGAGCTTCGTCACGTCGGCGTTGAAGCCGGCGCCGGGCTTCACCACCTCGCCGACGAGGATGCCGATGAGAAGCGCGATGGTGGACACCACCTCGAAATAGACGAGGGCCTTCAGGCCGACGCGGCCGACCTTCTTCAGGTCACCGATGGATGCGATACCGTGCACGATGGTACAGAAGATGATCGGCGCGATCATCATCTTGATCAGAGCGATGAAGGCGTCGCCCAACCATTTGACCGACTTGCCCCATTCCGGATGGAGGTAGCCGAGCAGGATGCCGAGCGCGATGGCGATCAGCACCTGGATGTAGAGAACCTTGTACCAGGGCTCGGCCACCCGGGGGGGCTCGGCCGCCGTGCCGTGTGTCATCGCCTGGGCCATGGTTCCCTCGCCCGTGCACTGAACCGCGCACGCCTTCGTGTTTCTTGCCCACGACGCTAGCGAAGTTGCGTGCACCACTCAATCGCACAGGCAGGGATGAAAGTGACATTCTCAAACGTGCCACCTTCATCAGGCCGATCGGGGACGCCGATCAGGTCTGGTTGCGGCGCGGGCGGACAGTCCAGCGTTCGAATTCGCCCGCAGCCTCTTCGGCACGCGCCGGCTGGGCGGGCTCGCCCTCCGGCGGCAGGGGCTGCGGATTGCCGAGTGCCTGCGACAGGCTCTCGATGACCTCGTCGATGCGGGCGTCGTTCTGGCCAGCCTCCGGGTGAGCAGGCTCGGGCGCCGCGACCGGCGCAGGGGCCGCGGCCTGCGGGCTGGGCTGGGCAGCGGCTCCGCCCCCGGCGACCCGGCGCAAGGCCTTCATCATCCCGTCCTCGTCCGCCGGCTTCGCGGCGGCACCCGACGCGCCGCCGTAGCGGCCGAAGCCGAACCGGGGTTCGACGAGGTCGAGCACCGCTTCCAGGGCGGCGTTGCTCAGGGCGATCTCGCCCGGCTGAGGTACGCCCTGGAGGGCGACGGCATGGCGCTCGTACGCCGCGTCGCCGGACACCTCGGGGCCGAACCAGACCGGCACGGAGAAGCCGTTTGCGTCTCCGATCTCGTCGAAGGTCACGCTCACGAGGTCGAGATTGCCCGGGGCGACGTAACGGTCGACCCGCGCCTCACGGCCGGCACCGAGCGCGATCACCGTGCGGTCGTACTGCGCCTTGCCGCTGCAGACGTCGAGGAGGGCGTCGCCATGGGCGCGCGGCACGTCCGTGCGCTCCTCGCTCGAAGCGCCGTTCTGATCCGTGTTGACGAGGACGAGATGGCATTGCTGGCCATCGACCCGAACGTACGAGACCCGTCCGGCCTGGGGCGCGAAGTAGCCCTCGGTGACCCGTGCGCCACCACGCTCCTTGCGGATCAGGCGAACGAGGGACGGGGCGACGAGGAACCGGCGGACGATGCTCATTGCGGACTCTCCGGAGGTCTGTTCGTCCCACGGTCGAAGATCCGCCGGACTGACAATCGAGGGCGTCTCGATCCGGAAAGGAATGCGTCAGGCATCCCCTTCCCAGACCGAAGCTGCGGTATTCATTTAAAAATTGACTCTCGGGACTAAGCAAAACACCACAGAAATCAAGATCGCGCGCCGGACCACCCCCGCGATCCACCGCGCCGTCCCCAGCTCAGCGGGTCATACGACCTTCGGAGCCGATCCGTCTCACACCTCGGGTTCGAAGCGGAGCGAAACCCCGTTCATGCAGTAGCGCAGGCCGGTGGGGGCGGGTCCGTCGTCGAAGACGTGGCCGAGATGGCCCTTGCACCGGGCGCAATGGGCCTCCGTCCGGGTCATCCAATGGCTGCGGTCGACCTGGGTCTCGACCGCGTCGGGGAACGGCGCGAAGAAGCTCGGCCAGCCGGTGCCGGATTCGAACTTGGTGCCGTTCTCGAACAGCGGGGCATCGCACCCGGCACAATGAAACACGCCCGGACGTTTCTCCGCGTTGAGGCAGCTCGTTCCGGCGCGCTCGGTGCCGTGCCCACGCAGGACACGGTACTGCTCGGGGGAAAGAATCTCGCGCCATTCGGCGTCGGTGCGGGTGTCGGCGGTCGGTGCGGTCATGATTTGATCCATCGAGAGGAAACGGTGTGTCCCCTAGATAGGGTCCCGGCCCCGCCCCGAGGAGGCCGGGCGTCAGGCCACGGCGCCGAGGGTGTCGGCCATCCGGGCCCGGCGTGCGCCCATGGGCAAGGGAGCGCCCGTGGTGGTGTCGTGCGCGGTCTGGTGCTCCATCTCGGCGTTGATCTCGCCGCCGAGCAGCACGATGGTCGTCGAGATCCAGATCCACGTCATGAAGCCGATGGCCGCCCCGAGGGATCCGTAGGTCTCGTTGTAGTTGCCGAAGCTCGAGACGTACCAGGAGAATAAGATCGAGGCGATGAGCCACAGCACGCCGGCGACGGCGCCGCCGACGCCGACCCAGCGCCAGCGCGGCCGCTCCCGGCTCGGCCCGTAGCGATAGAGCAGCGACAGGCCGCCGAGCACCACCACCAGCATGGCCGGCCAGCGCAGCTGCGCCAGAAGCCAGGCGGTGTCGCTGAAGCCCACGAAGGTGAACACGAGGGGCAGCACGACGATGCTCGACAGCGCGAAGATCGTGAACAGCAGGGCGCCGATGGTGAAGGTGAGCGAACGCAGGTTCAGCATCACGAACGAGCGCTTCTCCTCCTCCTCGTAGACCACATTGAGGGCATCGAACATCGCCTTCATGGCGGCGTTGGCGCTCCAGAGGGAGATGAGAAGACTCGTGAAGAAGGTCAGCCCCAGGGACCCTCCGCCCTTGGCGGCGATGCGCTTGACCTGATCGCCGATGATCTCGATGGCCCCCGACGGCAGCACGCCCTGCAGGCTCGCCAGATGCTCGTTGATGGATCCGACATCGGCGACGAGGCCGTAGCAGGTGACCAGGGCGGCGATGGCCGGGAACAGGGACAGGAGGGTGTAGAACGTCACCCCGGCGGCGACCGACAGCACCCGGTCCTTGTTGAACTCGAGGTAGACCCGGAACAGGATGTCCTTCCAGCCCTTGGAGGTGATCTCCATTGGGGTCCGGGCGGCGCGACCGCGCTCGATCTGCGTGGCCGCGACCCATTCGGCGGAGCGCCCGCTGTGGGAGCGCGCCCCCTCCTCCCGGCACCGGTCGGGCTCGGGCGCGGCGGCGGGCCGATCCCGTCGTGGCCGCCCGCTCGTGCCGGCCGCGAGGGCGACGAGGGCCGCCCCCATGGCCAGGGTCCACAGCACGGAAGCCGCGCCGCTCGAAGCGGTCGCCGGTTCGGGGGAGGAAGACATCGCAGCGTGGACCGGTTGGTTCAGGAAGCCAAGCTTGAGCTTACGCTCGGACAAACGTCAACGCGGATGCGGACGTTCCAAAGGTGCCGCAGGCGTGGATCTTCCAGGCGCGCCGCAGGCGTGGATCTTCCAGGCGCGCCGCAGGCGCCTGCGTCAGGTGCGAAAAAGATCCGCATGGGTTTCCCGCAGGACGTTCTTCTGGACCTTGCCCATGGCGTTGCGCGGCAGATCCTCCACGAACAGCACCCGCTTGGGGCACTTGTAGCGGGCGAGTCGCGCCTCGAGGGTGCGCAGGATCGTGGCCTCGTCGGGAGCGCCCTCCCGGGCGACGACCACGGCCGCGACGCCTTCACCGAAATCGGCATGGGCCAAGCCGATCACCGCCGATTCGACCACACCCGGCAGGGCATCGATCTCATTCTCGACCTCCTTCGGATAGACGTTGTAGCCACCGGTGATGATGAGGTCCTTTCCGCGCCCGACGATGTGCACGTAGCCGTCGGCGTCGATCTTGCCGAGGTCGCCGGTGATGAAGAACCCGTCGGCCTTGAACTCGGCCGCGGTCTTCTCCGGCATGCGCCAGTAGCCCTGGAACACGTTGGGGCCCTTCACCTCAATCATGCCAACGGCGTCGGTGCCGAGTGCGGCCCCCGTCTCGGGGTCCACCACCCGGACGACGACGCCCGGCAGCGCCGATCCGACGGTGCCGGCGACACGGGCCCCGTCATACGGGTTCGAGGTGTTCATGTTGGTCTCGGTCATGCCGTAGCGCTCGAGGATGGCGTGGCCCGTGCGGGCCTGCCAGTCGCGGTGCGTGTCAGCGAGGAGGGGCGCCGAGCCGGAGACGAACAGCCGGATCGTCTTCGTGGCGGCGGGATCGAGTCCCGGCTCCCTGAGAAGGCGGGTGTAGAAGGTCGGCACGCCCATCATCGCCGTCGCACGCGGCATCAGCCCGAGAACCTGTGCCGCATCGAACTTCGCCAGGAACAGGAGCGTGCCGCCCGTGGCCAGAACGGTGTTGGTGGCGACGAACAGGCCGTGGGTGTGAAACACCGGAAGGGCGTGCAGCAGCACGTCGTCGGCCGTGAAGCGCCAGAACGCCGCCAGGGTCCGGGCGTTCGAGGCGAGGTTCTCGTGGGTGAGCATGGCGCCCTTGGAGCGCCCGGTGGTGCCGGAGGTGTAGAGGATGGCGGCGAGATCGTCGGCCCCGCGCGCCACGTCGGTGAAGTCATCCGCCGCCGCATCCGCCGCCGCGACCATGCTCCCGCGCCCGGATGCATCGAGGGTCCGCACCTGCGCCACGCCGGCATCGCGCGCGATCGACTCCAAGGCCCCGTGCTTGCCCGGATCGCACACGAACACCGAGGGTTCCGCATCCCCGAGGAAGTAGGCGACCTCGTGGGCGGTGTAGGCGGTGTTCAGCGGCAGGAACACCGCCCCGGCCCGCACGGTCCCAAGGTACAGGAACAGGAATTCCGGGCTCTTCTCAGCCTGGACCGCGACCCGGTCGCCGGGCTTCACCCCAAGCCCGACGAGGGCCCCCGCGTATGCGCCCGAACGCGCGAGCAGGTCGGCATAGGTGAAGTGCGTGCCGTCTCCCGTCTCGACGAAGGCTTTCGTGGTCGGATCGGCAGGCAGGTTGGCGCGGACGAGATCGAAGAGGTGATTGGGCATGCGGGCTTCAGGTGGCTTTCGGTCGAACTCTCACGCGTCGGCGAGAGCCACGGCGCGGGTGGGCGGCAGATTGTTGCGCAACTCGCGGCTCACCGCGCCGGAAGCTGCGACGGTCCCGAGGTTGGCGTAGGTCTCGTGGTTCTTCTCGATGGCCGCGAGGTCGTAAAGGTAATTCACCATCAGCCCACGGGACTGGGCCAGCCCCTTGGCCGAGACGTCGCCGAGGAAGTTCAGGCGTTCCAGCCGGGCCCCGTTGCCGAGGTGGAACCGGGCGACGGGGTCGAGGGGCTTGCCGCGCTCGTTCTTGGCGCGGAGGAAGTAGGCGGCGGCCGCCGGGATCATCGCCTTGCGGACGGCCTCGCACTTCGTCTTGTCGGCCTGCCAGTCCGGCTCGTCGATGATCCGCAGGGCCTCGACATCCTCGCGGGTCAGCCCCTGCGGCGCGTCGGCCCGGCGCTCGCGGTCGAGCCACGTCGCGAAGCCCGGTACCGGCGACAGGGTGACGAAGGTCTTCAGGCTCGGAATCTCTCGGGCGAGATCCTCCACCACCTGCTTGATGAGAAAGTTGCCGAAGGTGACGCCGGCGAGCCCCTTCTGGCAGTTCGAGATCGAGTAGAAGATCGCCGTGGTGGCCGCGCGCGGCGCCAGGATCTCGCGCTCGTGGGCCAGGATCGGGGCGATGGCCGGGGCGATGGCGGCGGTGAGCGCCACCTCCACGAAGATCAGCGGCTCGTCGACGAGGGCCGGGTGGAAGAACGCGAAGCAGCGCCGGTCACGGGGTTCGATGCGACGGCGCAGGTCGTCCCAGTCGGCGATGGCATGGACCGCCTCGTAGCGGATGATCTTCTCGAGGATGTGGGCGGGCGTCGTCCAGTCGATGTGGCGCAGCACGAGGAAGCCGCGGTTGAACCACGAGGCGAACAGATGCTCGAAATCGCTGTCGAGGCTGTCGGCCGCGTCGATGAGATCGGGGTCGGCCTCCTCGTCCCGCAGGGCGCGGCGTAGCCCGAGCAGGTCCTCCCGCATGCGGACCAGCGCGAGGGTGCCGTCCCGGGCGAGGTTGAGGCGGCGGATCAGTTCCTGGCTGCGCGGCTCGGCTGCGTCGTGCAGAACGCCGAGCGCCGCCCGGGTCGGGTCGGCACGGTAGGCCGCGATGGCCTCGTCGACGGCCTCGTGGTCCGCGGCGAACTCGGTGGCGACGAGGCGGAGAAAGCTCGCCCGTTCGGGCCGGGCGAGGCTGGCGTAGCGGTCGAGGATAAGGCGGGCGAGGGCGACGCCCGAGGCTTCGCCGCGGCGGGAAATGAGATCCTCGCAGAGCTTGACGAGTTCCCCCGGATCGGCACGGGCGGCGAGGTCGCCGCGTCCGAACCCGATGAGGTCGCGGCCGCGGTCGCTGATGGTCTGCAGCAGATCGCCGAAGAAAGAGATCGCCGCCATGGAAGCTGCCCGTCCCCGTGCTGGCGCCCGGACCGGGCGTATCCACCCCACGCATCCGCGCAGGGTTCGACGAACCTTCTATGACGGCCCCGCTCGAAGGACCAGGGACCGAGGCGGGTTCGCAGTCACGGCCCCCAAGCTTCGGCGAGCGATGGACGAAGGTTCTTTCCGCAGAACCGCCGAACGCCTGCGTGGACTCGGATACGAGAAAGGAACGCCGTGTCCCTCAGCTCGCATCCCCGCCGGCAATGATCTCGGCCCGGTCGGCCCGCTCCCGCCAATCCTCGACCCCGTGCTGGCGCGCGAAGCGCAATTCGGCAGCGCGCAGGGCCCGCATGGGATCGCGGGCTCGAACAATGGCAACGGAGCCGACGGGGAACGGTACCCCGAGAATCTCCTTGGCGAACTCGATACGGTAATTCGGCATGCGAGGCTCCGTCATCGGACCCGGCACCGCGCTCCGGCGGAACGAAGCGTGGCATCACCCGATCCCGTTCACGATCAGACCGCAAGAATCCGCGTATTCCAAGAGCCTCGCCCGGCTTGTACGCCGTCTTCGGGTGGCCTTGGCCGTCAAATCGTGCAGTCCCTACCTCGAAAACATGAGAACGGGCTCATCCGAAGGTAACGGTCCTGCGACGACGCGTCCGGCCGGCCCGCTCCACCGGCCTTGCCGACACGGCCCGCTGGGCCTTACTCACCCCTCCTCACCCCGATCGGAAGGTTTTCGGCCATGACGCTTTCGGCCATGCCAGAGACGTGCGCTTGGTGCCCGGCGGCGACACGGGGCGCGGCATGAGCGGAACAGCACCGGCGACGGACCACGACTTCACCCTTCGGGCACGCCTCGGCCTCACCCTCATCGCCGGGGGCGCCGTGGCGAACATCTACTACAACCAGCCCCTTCTCGCCCTGCTGGTGAGCGAATTCGGTGACCGGGCGGCAGTCCTGGTGCCGACCGCTTCCCTCGTCGGCTACGGCCTCGGCATTCTGTGCCTCGTGCCCATCGGCGACAGCCTGCCGCGGCGCGGCCTGATCCTGGCGCAGATGCTCGGCCTCGCCGTGGCCCTCCTGGCGGCGGCCATGAGTCCCAACCTCGGAGCGCTCGCAGGAGCGAGCCTCGCCATCGGGTTTCTCGCCTCGGCCGCGCAGCAGGCGGTGCCATTCGCCGCCGAACTCGCCCCCGACGCCACCCGGGGCCGCATGGTCGGCCAAGTGATGACCGGGCTCCTCAGCGGCATCCTCCTGGCGCGGACGGTGAGTGGCTTCGTGGGCGCGCAATACGGCTGGCGCGCGGTGTTCTACGCCGCCAGCGCCGTGGCGCTGATCATCGCCGGGATCGCCGCCGCGACCCTGCCACGCACGGCCCAGACCAGGCCCCTTCGCTACCGCGCCCTGATGGTGTCGATCCTCCACTTGGTTCGCACCCAGCCGGCCCTGCGCCGCTCCAGCCTGTGCCAGGGATTGCTGTTTGCGAGCTTCAACGCGTTCTGGACGACCCTCGCCCTCCTGGTCGAAGCGCCGCCCTTCGATCTCACGGCGGCCGGCGCCGGGCTGTTCGGCGTCATCGGGGTCGTCGGCGCGTTCATCGCGCCGGTCTCGGGCCGCTACACCGACCGGCGCGGCGCCCGGCCCGTGGTGGTGGCCGGCAGCCTGTTCGTGGTGGCGGCCTTCGTGGTCCTGTGGGCCGGCGGCAACGTCTCCCTCGTGGCCGTGGGGCTCGGCGTTCTCCTCATCGACATCGGCCTCAACGGCGCACTCATCGCCAACCAGACCCGGGTCTACGCCCTCGTCCCGGGCGCGCGCGGACGGGTGAACACGGTTCTTTTCACGGTGATGTTCGTGTTCGGGGCGCTCGGGGCCTTCGCCGGCAGCCAAGCCTTCCTCATGGCCGGCTGGCCCGGCGTCTGCGCCGTGGGCCTCGCCCTCTCGGGCGCCGGCCTCCTCGTCGCGATCCTCGAGCCCGGGACGCCGAAGGTTACCTGAGGACCCGGGAGAGCCGGCACCATTCGGTCCTGTCCGCCGGCAGGCCGAAGCGCAGGCGCGCGGGGGCCGCGGCGAAGCGCCGGACGTAGATCCCGGCGGCGCCGAGTCGCGCGAACAGTTCCGGCCCGTTCGGGAAGTCCGCCGTGCGGAACAGGCGGGTTCCGCCGACCACCCGCCCACCGGCGCGGGCGATCATCCGGTCGAGGCGTCCCGCATCGGCACCGCGCGCGACCGACGCGGCGCAGCGCCATTCGGCATCGGCGAGCGCCGCCCGGCCGATGGCCAGCGCCGGTCCCGACACCGCCCAGGGGCCGAGCGCCTCCGCGAGGCGGCCCGCAAGGGTAGGCTCCGCCAGGGCGAAGCCGAGTCGAATGCCAGCGAGCCCATAGGTCTTGCCGAAGGAGCGCAGGACCACGAGACCCGGCCGGAGATGCGGCCCGAGGGAGTCGACGGTTTCGAGATCCGCGAAGGCTTCGTCCACCACCAGGAGGCCGCCACGTGCCGCCAGCCGATCCGCGTGCGTGCGGAGCGTGGCGCCGTCCCAGGTCCGCCCGTCGGGGTTGTTCGGATTGACCACCACCACGACGTCGGCCTCCGCGTCGAGCGTCGACACGGCCACGACGGAATGGCCGGCCCTCCCCCACGCGGCCGCGTGCTCGGCATAGGTCGGCCCCACCACGGCGACACGGGCGCGGGGCCACAGGCGCGGCAGGGTCTCGATGAGGATCTGCGTGCCGGGGGCGGCCGCGATCCCGCGCGGATCGGCGACACCGTAGGCCCGGGCCGCCGCCGCGTTCAGGGCCGCGAGGTCGGCCGACGACGGCAGGTGGTGGAACACGCTGGCCTCGAGGGGCGGACACGGGTAGGGCACCGGATTGATCCCCGTCGAGAGGTCGATCCACGGTGTCGGCGCATCCGGGAACAGGGTGCGCGCCGCGTCGAGATCGCCGCCATGCGCGATGGGGACTGGCTCGCTGACCGAACCCACATGCCCTGGACCGCCTTCACCCATCCGCCCGATACGCTCGCCATCCTGCTGCTCGCCCTGACCGTCGAAGCGGCCGCCGGCTATCCCGACCGGCTCTACAGGGCGCTCGGCCACCCTGTCACCTGGATCGGCGCCCTCATCGGCCGGCTCGACGGGGGGCTGAACACGGGTGGCCAGTACCGCCGCAGGATCATGGGCATGTTTGGGCTGGTCCTGCTTCTTGCCGCGGTGGCCGGGACCGCCTTCGGGCTCACGGCCACCGCGGCGCTGTTCGGCAACTGGGGCGGCCTCGTGGCCCTCGGCCTGCTCTGCGCCAGCCTGCCGGCCCAACGTAGCCTGCACGACCACGTCGCCCGCGTGGCGGCGGATCTTCGTGACGACGGCTTGACGGGCGGGCGCGTCGCCGTGTCGATGATCGTCGGTCGCAATCCCGAAACCCTCGACGAGGCCGGCATCTGCCGGGCCGCCATCGAGAGTCTCGCCGAGAACTTCTCCGACGGGATCGTGGCGCCGGCATTCTGGATCGGCGTCGGCGGCCTGCCGGGCGGCGCGCTCTACAAGGCGATCAACACCGCCGACAGCATGATCGGCCATCGCACCCCGCGCCACGAAGCGTACGGCTGGGCCGCCGCCCGCCTCGACGACTTCGTCAACCTGCCGGCCTCGCGCCTCGCCGGCGGACTCATCGTCGTGGCGGCGCTGTTTCAGAGCGGCGCCTCGCCGGGCGCGGCATGGCGGGCCCTCCGGCGCGACGCCCGACGCCACCGCTCGCCCAACGCCGGGTGGCCCGAGGCCGCCATGGCCGGAGCCCTCGGCCTGCGGCTCGCCGGTCCGCGCGTCTACGGCGCGACCTCAGTCGAGGATGCCTGGATGGGCGATGGCCGCGCCGAGGCGGGCCCGGCCGACGTGGAGCGGGCGCTGGCCCTCTATCGCACGGCGTGCCTCCTGCTGTTCGGCCTCACCGCGGTGACGTTCGCCCTCGTCGCGGTTGCGCTGCTATGAGCACGGCCACGCCGCCCGTCCGTCGGAGATACCGCATGATTCGTCCTTCCCTCGTCGCTGCCGCATGGGGACTGGCGTTCCTGTCGCCGGCCCGGGCCGAGATGCTGCAGCCCGTGGGGCAGCCCTACGCGGTCGCCGAAGGACTGGCGGGCGAGATCACGAAGAAGAAGACCAAGCCGGCCGAGGACATCAGCGGCATCGCCTGCGCGCCGGCCGAAGCCGGTCGGCGCAACTGCGTCGTGGTGGACGACGAGGCGGCGGGCGCCCAGTTCGTCACCCTCCAGGGCACGACGCTGACGCCGGGCGCCGTCGTCGACATCGTCGGCCGCAAGCCGCCCACCGCCACCGTCGGCGCGCCCCCGACCACGGGCGACTGCACCCTGGGCCAAGGCGCGTACCGCGAGATGGACGGCGAGGCCGTGGCGTATGCGGCACCCGACTTCTACGTCACCGGCTCACATGGCTGCAGCCGGCGGGGGCGGGAGTTCAAGCTCTCCACCGCAATCCTCGCGCGCCTGCGCGCCGACGCCACCGGGACCAGGGTGGAGACGACCTACCGCCTCGGCGACGCCCTGCGAAATGCCGATACGGTGGGCGCGTACTTTCTGAAGGATCTGGAACCCCGCGAGGGCGGCAAACCGCTCTCCGGTCTCAACGTCGAGGGCCTCGCGGTCATCGGCGACACTCTCTACGCGGGTCTCCGCGCGCCCGTCATCGACGGACGGGCCTTCCTCGTCTCCGTACCCGTCGCGCCCCTGTTCGCCCCCGGCGACGCGCCGCTCGACGTCAAGCCGACGACGATCCCCCTCGCCCTCGGGGCCGATGCCGGCATCCGTGATCTCACCGTCCTGCCGGATGGTCGCCTTCTCGTCCTCTCGGGTCCGACCCGCAACGGCTTGTCGGTGCCTTATGGGCTGTTCCTCGCGGATCCGTCGTCCGGCAAGGTCGCGGCGCTCGGCACCCTTGCGCCATTGGACGGCGACGATTCCAGGGCGAAGCCCGAAGGCGTCGTGCGCCTCGGCCCCGGTCGGGTGCTGGTGGTGTTCGACAGCGTAGTGAACGGCGCGCCGCGCGAGTATGCGGTGGCGATCCCGTAGGCGGCCGGCTCGGCGCATCAGGACGGGTCGAACCGATATTGCTCCGGCCTGACCGACCGCCGGCGTGCTTCGACGCGCAGTACCGCGGCGGAGCACCGACAGTACCGAGAACCATCAGGCCCGCAGCCCGAGACAACCCGCGAGGTCCTAGACCGGGGCCAAGGCGCGCCAGTGCGGATGCGCGGCGTGGCATCCTGCACGATGAAGCCGCGGGAATTGCCGACGGAGTCGATGACGGCGATGCCGGCGACCGCGCTCGTCTTCCGCAAGGATCGCCCCACGCCTGACCCGCTACGCCGCCAGGACGAGCAGCCGGTCGCAATCCACATGGGCTTCTAGGTGGTCGGCGAGCGCGTCGAGCACGGTCTCGATCCCCGCCTCGTAGGCGTCGCCGCCGGACCGGGCGCCGAGGCGCGCGAGCCACGCGGCGCGCTGCGCGTCGTCGGCGAACAGGCCATGCACGTAGGTGCCGGCGACCCGGCCGTCGGCCGAAATCGCCCCGTCCGGGCGCCCATCGGCGAAACGAACGAGCGGGCGCGCCGCGTCGGGTCCGGTGGTATCACCCAGGTGCATCTCGTAGCCCGAGAACGGTACGCCGTCGGGCAACGAGGTGCCGGTGACGGCCTCGAGGCGCTTGACCGGGGTCATCACCGTCTCGACGTCGAGGAGCCCGAGACCCGGCACCGTCCGGGGCGCGCCCTCGATCCCGAACGGGTCGGCGAGGCGGCGCCCAAGCATCTGGTAGCCGCCGCAGAGGCCGAGCACCCGGCCGCCGCGCCGGACATGGGCGGCGAGATCGATATCCCAGCCCTCGGACCGAAAGACATCGAGGTCCGCGATGGTGGTCTTCGAGCCCGGCAGGAGCACGAGGTCGGCCACGGGGATCGGCTCCCCCGGACGAACCAGAACCACGGAGACGTTCGGCTCGCCCCGCAGAGGATCGAGATCGTCGAAATTGGCGATGCGCGGCAGGACGGGGACGGCCACCACCGTGCGACCCGCCGCGCCTGCTTCGGAGCCGACCAGTCCCAGAACGTCCTCCGCGGGCAGGCGGACGGCGAACGGAAAATGCGGGATCAGCCCGAGGCTGGGCCAACCCGTGTGGCGGGCGATGAGGTCCATGCCGTCGGCGAACAGGCTCGGATCGCCGCGGAAGCGGTTGACGAGGAAGCCCCGGATCATCGCCGCGTCGGCCGGGTCGATCACCGCCTTCGTGCCGACGAGGCTGGCGATGACGCCGCCCCGGTCGATGTCGCCGAGCAGGATCACCGGCGTGTTCGACGCGCGGGCAAAGCCCATGTTGGCGATGTCGCCGGCGCGCAGATTCACCTCCGACGCCGAGCCGGCGCCCTCGACTACGACGAGGTCGGCCTCGGCTTTCAGATGGGTGAAACTTTCGAGCACGGCCCCGAGGAGGCGCGGCTTCCAGCCCTGGTAGTCCCGGGCCGCGGCCTGGCCGACCATCCGGCCCTGCACCACGATCTGGCTGCCGGTCTCGCTCTGGGGCTTGAGGAGGACCGGGTTCATGTGGACCGAGGGCGCCACTCCGGCGGCCCTCGCCTGGAGCGCCTGGGCCCGTCCGATCTCGCCGCCATCGGCCGTGACGGCGGCGTTGTTCGACATGTTCTGCGGCTTGAACGGCCGCACTCGCAGCCCGCGCCGGGCGAAGGCGCGGCACAGACCGGCGACGATGAGGGATTTGCCGACATCCGAACCGGTGCCCTGGATCATGATGGCGCGGGTCATGACGGCTGGAACCTCAAAACTCGATCCCCTCCTGCGCCTTCACGCCCGCCGCGAAGTGGTGCTTCACGGAGCCCATCTCGGTGACGAGGTCGGCGGCCTCGACGAGGGCCGGCTTGGCGTTGCGGCCGGTGACGATGACGTGGAGGTCCGGTCGGCGTGCCCGGAACGTCGCCACCACGTCGTCGATGGGCAGGTAGTCGTAGCGCAGCGCGATGTTGAGTTCGTCCAGCACCACGAGGCGGATGCTCGGATCGGCCATGAGATCCAGGGCCTTCGCCCAGGCGTGCTCGGCCGCCGCGATGTCGCGGGCCTTGTCCTGGGTCTCCCAGGTGAAGCCCTCGCCGAGGGTGTGCCAGTCGATCTGGTTCCCGAAGGCCTTCAGGGCGTGCTTCTCGCCCGTGTCCCAGGCGCCCTTGATGAACTGCACCACGCCGACCCGCCAGCCGTGGCCCAGCGCCCGCAGCATCAGGCCCAGGGCCGCCGTGGTCTTGCCCTTGCCGGGACCCGTGTTGACGATGAGGAGGCCCTTCTCGATGGTCTTCTCCGCCACCTCGGCATCCTGCACGGCCTTGCGCTTCTCCATCTTCTCCCGATGGCGGTCGGCGGCGTCGCTCATGCGTGGTCTCCAAGTTGGGGTTTCACGATCATCGGCAGCCCCGCCACCATGAACACGACGCGGTCGGCCTGTGCGGCGAGGCGCTGATGAAGCCGCCCTGCCGCGTCGCGGAAGCGGCGGGCGAGGGCATTGTCGGGCACGATGCCGAGGCCGACCTCGCTGCCGACCAGGACCACCGGCCCCGGCGCGTCGGCGCAAGCGGAGAGCAGCGCCCCGGTCGCGGCCTCGACGTCGGCCTCCGCCAGGATCAGGTTGGTGAGCCAGAGGGTGAGGCAATCCACCAGTACCGGTCCGCGCGCGGCCGCGACCGCCTCGGGCAGGTCGATCGGCGCGTCCTGCGTGATCCAGTCGGCCGACCTTCGGGTGCGGTGGAGGGCGATGCGGTCGCGCATCTCGTCGTCCCAGGCCTGGGCCGTTGCGAGATACAGCCAGGGTGGCGGCTGCGCCTCGATCACCCCCTCGGCATGGACGCTCTTGCCCGAGCGCGCGCCGCCGAGGACGAGGGTCACACGGGGGAATATCTCGGTCATGGGGGGGACGGCTGCCGCATAGGGCTTCTTTAGCCCGAAACGCCCTTGTGTGGTCAAAGGCGATGCAAACGGCACAGCGGCGCGTTGTCAGGGATCGCGCGACCGCGTAGAAGCATCGGGATCGGACGGTGCCCCGGCGACGGGGTGAAAAGGGAACGCGGTGAGGGGCAAGCGCCTTGAAACCGCGGCTGCCCCCGCAACTGTGAGCGGCGACGGGCCTGCCATCGGCCACCGGAGCGATCCGGGAAGGCGGCAGGTTCCGGATGACCCGCGAGCCAGGAGACCTGCCGTCCGGCACCGGGGACCTTCGTCCTCACCTTCGACCACGGCCGCCGGCGGGGCGGCCAGGAGATCAACCGATGTCGACCAACACCCTCGTTCTGACCGGCACCCGCACCAACGAGCGCCTCGGGGCCGTTCTCGTCGCCGCGTTCCTCGGCCTCGGCCTCGTGTTCATGGCGGGCTTCGCCCCGGCGATGGCGCTCCACAACGCGGCGCACGATTTCCGCCACACCCAGAATTTTCCCTGCCACTGAGCGCCTGGCGCCTGAAGGCAGACACCCCATGATCATCCGGCTCGTGTCGGCGGCCCTGGTCGCCGGCTTCCTCGCGGCTATCGTCGCGACGGGCCTGCAGCTCGCCCTGACCTCTCCGCTCATCATCGCGGCTGAGCGTTACGAGACGCAGGCTCAAGCCCCCGTATCGCCCCCCGCGCCGGGATTCGCATCCCTCGTGGTGCGGGTGCATGGCGGACACGATCACGGCGCGAAGGACCCGGGCGTGTCCGGCGGCGAGACCGCGCCCGCCTGGCAGCCCGGACCCGGACTGCCGCGCATGGCGTTCACGGCGCTCGCCACCCTGGTGGGCGGCGTCGGGTATGCCCTGCTGCTCGGCGCAGTGCTGCTGGCCTGCGGGCGCGAACCGACACCCGAGACCGGCCTGCGCTTCGCCGTGGCGGGCTTCCTCGCCGTCGCCCTGGCGCCGGCCCTCGGCCTGCCGCCGGAACTACCGGGCATGGACGCCGCCCCCCTCGCCGATCGTCAGTTCTGGTGGGTGATGACCGCCGTCGCCACCGCCATGGGGCTCTACCTCATCGCCATCCGCCGCGCGCCGATCTCCATCGCGGGCGGCCTCGTCCTGATCGTGGCACCACACCTCGCCGGAGCACCCGAGACGAGCCACGCGGCTTCCGCCCTGCCGGCGGGCTACGCGGCCCAGTTCGCCGCACGCTCGCTCGGGATCGCCTTCGTGTTCTGGGCGATCATCGGGCTCGCCTACGGCTGGGCCTGGGCCCTGTTCGGTCGTAAGGCGACGGCGCATGCCTGACGTGGTCACCCTCTACGTCTGCACCGCCTGCCGTGCGGCCGGCGACCCGGCAGAACCCCGCGCCGGTGCGCGCCTCCTCGACGCGCTCCGGGAGGCCGTCGGTGAGCACGGCCAGACCGGCCTGCGGATCGAAGGCGTCGAGTGCCTCTCCGTCTGCAAGCGGCCATGCACCGTGGCGGTGGCCTCGGAAGGGCGCTGGACCTACGTCTACGGCGACCTCGACGCCACCGAATCCGCCCGGATCATCCTCGAAGGGGTCGGCCTCTACGGCGAGACGCCCGACGGCCTCGTGCCGTGGAAGGCGCGGCCCCAGGAATTCCGCAAGGGCGTCGTCGCCCGCATCCCGCCGCTCGCGGCGCACCCTAGTACGGACGCCGCCGAATGACCCTGGTCGAGAAGATTCCCTGCACCATCGTCACCGGCTTCCTCGGGGCCGGCAAGACGACCCTCGTGCGCCACCTCGTCGAGAACGCGAACGGCCGGCGGCTCGCGATCATCGTCAACGAGTTCGGCGATATCGGCTTCGACGGCTCGTTTCTCGCCGCCTGCGGCATCGAAGGCTGCCAAGACGAGGACATCGTGGAGCTCGCCAACGGCTGCATCTGCTGCACCGTGGCCGACGACTTCGTGCCGGCCCTGAACAAGCTCCTCGACCGAGCCGACCCACCCGAGCACATCCTTATCGAGACCTCCGGCCTCGCCCTGCCCAAGCCCCTGGTCCAGGCGTTCCAGTGGCCTGCGATCCGCTCGCGGGTCACCGTGGACGGCGTCATCGCGGTCATCGACGGTCCGGCCGTGGCGGCGGGCTTCTTCGCCGACGATCCGGCGGCCTCCGCCGCCCAGCGTGCCGAGGACACGAACGTCGATCACGACAATCCCCTGGAAGAGGTGTTCGAGGACCAGATCCTCTGCGCCGACCTCGTGGTGATGAACAAGGCCGACCTCCTCGACGCCGCCGGCCGCGAGAAGGTCCGCGCCGAGGTTCAGGCCCACCTGCCCCGCGCCGTGAAGATGGTGGAGGCCGAGCACGGCCGCCTCGATCCCCGCGTGATCCTCGGCCTCGGAGCCGCGGCCGAGGACGATCTCGACGCCAGACCCTCGCACCACGGCGAGGGCGAGGACCACGACCACGACGATTTCGACTCCGTGGCCCTGCCCGTCCCGGCCACGGCCACCGCCGAGGACCTGGCGATCCGCGTCGGTCGCGCGGCAGAGACCGCCGGCGTGCTGCGCATCAAGGGGTTCGCCGAAGTCACGGGCAAGCCCATGCGCCTCGTCGTGCAGGGTGTCGGCACCCGCATCGCGCATCACTACGACCGACCCTGGAAAAGCACGGAAGCCCGCGACGGCCGCCTCGTCGTCATCGGCCTCAAGGGATTCGATCAGGCGGCGGTCGCCGCCGCCTTGGCCGGGTGAGCGCCATGGCGGTACGGAACGGCCGCGCGGCGGCGGCCCTGGGCCTTGCCGTACTCCTCGGACTGGGGGGCTGCTCCGACACGCGCCCGCCGGCGCCCGACACCGCCAATCCCCTCGCGCTGGCCCAGCCCGCCCGCAACACCGCAGCCAAGCTCGCCTATACGCACGACCTCACCATCGGCCTGCCGCCCGATCGGGTGGCGGCGCATTTCGCGGCGGCGCGTGACCGCTGCCTGACCGATGCGGGCCTCGGCTGCATCCTCGTCACGTCGTCCATCGATGACGGTCCGCGTCCGCAGGGGCGACCGCAGGCGCAGATTCAGGTCCGGTTGCCGCACGAGTCCGTCGCCCCCTACGTGGCGTTCCTCACGGCTCCCCTGCCGGGCGAGGCGGCGGGCGATGTGGTCCTGCGGCGTCAGGCGACACGGGCCGACGACCTGACCACACCCATCGCGGACGGAGGACGCCGGCTCGCCCAGCTCGCCGCCTATCGCGCGCGTCTCGACGAACTGTCCGCGAAGGCGGACACGCGCGTGGAGGACCTCATCCGCATCGCCCAGGAACTCTCCAAGGTCCAATCCGAAATCGAGGAGGGGGAGGCGAAGCAGCGCGGCCTGCAACGGCGCGTCGATACCGAAATCGTCTCGGTTTCGCTTCGCTCGGACAGCGCGCGAGCGGGTGCCTTCGCCCCCGTCGAGGAAGCCTGGAGCCAGGCCGGCCAGACCTTCGGCGCCAGTGCGGGCGCCGCCCTGCGCTTCGCCGTCGCCAGCCTGCCCTGGCTTCCCGTGGCGGCGATCGGACTGTTCCTCGTCCGCGCCCTCTGGCGGCTGCGCCGGCGCAGACGCGCCCGGATCGGCCGGCCCCTCACGGAGGCGCGGCTGTGAGGTCGCGCATCCCGCCATGCATCTGATCCGCGTCGATACGGTTTCCCTCGACGAGGGCGAAGCCGCCATCGATCTCGGTCAGGCGCCGGGCGACATCGTGTTCCTGTCGTTCACGGATTCCGACCTGTTCGGCGTCGCGGGCGCGTTCGCAGCGGCATTTCCGCAAGCCGGCGAGGGGCCGGCCCCGACCCTGCGTCTGGCGAAACTCGCGAAGCTCCGTCACCCCATGTCGGTGGACCTCTACGTCGACGGGGTTATCGCGCGGTCGAAATGCGTCGTGATCCGATGCCTCGGCGGGCTCGATTACTGGCGTTACGGCATCGAGCGTGCCGCTGCCGCCGCACGGGCGAACGGCGTTCGCCTCATCGTCCTGCCGGGCGACGACCGGCCCGACGATCGCCTGGATGCCTTCTCGACGGCGCCCGACCTCGCACCCGTCCTCGACGCCTATTTCCGGGCGGGCGGCGCCGACAACCTGCGCCGGATGCTCGGGCGGATCGCGGCCGAGATCGGCTTTCCCGGCACCGTGGAGGAGCCGCAAGCCCTGCCGCGCGGCTTCGTCTGCTGCCCCGGCTGCGGCCCCATCGACCGCGATCGGGCTCTAGCCGCCGGCCGGCCCTTGCAGGCGGGCACGGTGCCCCTGGCGCTCCTCGTCGTCTACCGCTCGGCGATCCTGTCGGGGGATGCCGCGCCCCTGGCGGCCTTGGGCGATGCACTCCGGGCCCGCGGCCTGCAGGTGCTGGTGGTCGCCGTCTCGAGCCTCAAGGACCCCGCGGCCCTGGCGGCGTTGCGCGACACCATCGCGGCGCGAAAGCCCGACCTCGTCGTGGCCGCGACCGCCTTCTCGGCCCGCGAGGATGCGGGCTTCGTCCTGGACGACGCCGATTGCCCGGTGATCCAGGCCTACACCCTCGGCGCGGCCCACGCCGCGTGGGACGCCTCGGCCCGGGGGATGTCGGCGGCCGACCTCGCCATGCAGGTGGCCCTGCCGGAATTCGACGGCCGGCTCTCGGGCTTCCCGATCTCGTTCAAGGAGGACGGCCCCGAAATCGACGGCTTCTCCGAGCGCCGCGCACGTCCCTACGCGACGGGAATCGCGGCGCTCGCCGACCGGGCGGCGGCCTGGGTGCGTCTCGCCCGCCTGCCCCGGGTGGAACGGCGGCTCGCCGTGGTGCTGTCGGACTACCCGGCGCGCGGCGGCCGGGCCGGCTTTGCCGTCGGCCTCGACACCCCCGAGAGCGCGCGAGCTATGGTGGAGGACCTCGCGGCGGCGGGCTACGCCGCCGGCGCCCTGCCGCAAGCCGACGCGGTGATGCGCGCGCTCACGCACGGGCCACGCGATTTTTCGGTGTCCCTCGACGCGTATCGGGCGTGGTTCGCGGGGTTGCCGGAGGCCGATCGGGCCGAGCTGATCGCGTCTTGGGGGGAGCCAGAAGCTGATCCCCTTATCGTCGACGGCGCCTTCCGTTTTTCGATGGTGTGCCCGACCTCCCACCCACACCCTCATCCTGAGGTGGCGGAGCGGAGTGGAGCCCTCGAAGGAGGGGTCCAGTTGGACCTGCGATGCCTGGAGCCCTCCTGCGAGTCTGCTCACGCGGCACCTCAGGATGAGGTTGGAGGTGGAAAGCGTGTTCGCGCTCCGAACGGCCGCGTCGCCCTGTTCCTCCAGCCCGATCGTGGCCGTGCCGCCGACCGCAAGGCCGGCTATCACGACCCCGATGCGGTGCCGACCCACGCCTACCTCGCCTTCCATCTCGGCCTGCGCGAGAACTTCGACGCCCTGATCCATCTCGGAACCCACGGCACCACCGAGTGGCTGCCGGGCAAGGCCGTGGCCCTGTCGCCGAATTGCTGGCCCGCCCGCGCGATCGGGTCCCTGCCGGTGGTGTACCCGTTCATCGTCGACGATCCCGGCGAAGCCGCCCCCCTCAAGCGCCGCCTCGGCGGCGTGGCGCTCGGCCATCTCACGCCGCAGACCGAATGCCCGGGTCTCGACCCGGAATCGGCACACCTGCGCGAACTCGTGGAAGAGTATTCGGCGGCGAGCATCCTCGATCCGCGCCGCGCTGCGATCATCGCCCGCACCATCCTGGACGAGGCGGAGTCGGCCGGACTGCTGGCCTCGGCGGGCATCGATATCGGCACCCCCATGCCGGATGCCCTGGCGGCGCTGGACGCCCATCTGTGCGATCTCGGCGAGGTCACCACCCGCGACGGGCTCCATGTCTTCGGCCGGGCGGCGCCTCAGGCCTCCGAAGCCGTGGCCGCCTGCGCAGCGGCCGAGCGCGACGGACTGCTCGCAGCCCTCGACGGTCGCTTCGTCGCCCCCGGTCCCGCCGGCTCGCCCTCGCGCGGCCGTACCGACGTGATGCCGACGGGGCGCAACCTCACCACCCTCGACCCGCGCAGCCTGCCGACGCGGGCCGCCACGACCCTGGGCGCCAAGGCCGCCGATGCCGTGGTCCGCCGCTACCTTCAGGACGAGGGCGAGTATCCCGCCCGCATCGTCATGGATCTGTGGGCGTCGCCGACGCTCCGGACCGGCGGCGAGGACGTGGCTCATGCATTGGCCCTCATGGGCGTACGCCCGGTCTGGGACCACGCCTCCACCCGTGTCACCGGTTTCGAGGTCTTGCCCCTGGCGCTCCTCGACCGGCCGCGCATCGACGTGACGGTGCGGGTCTCGGGGGCGTTCCGCGACACCTTCCCGGATACCCTCGCGCTCCTCGCCCGCGCAGCCGATTCCGTCGCGGCGCGTCACGAGGAGGACGCGGAGAACCCCCTCGCGGCCGCGCGCCGCCGGGGCGAGGCGACGCCCCGCGTTTACGGCGCGGCACCGGGCCGCTACGGCGCCGGCGCCGGCGGGCTCGCGCTCGACGGGGCCTGGGAGGAGCGCGCGGATCTCGGCCGCGCCTACCTCGACGCCACCTCGCATGCCTATGGGGGGGGATCGGACGTGGCCGATGCAGGCTTCGCCGCCCGCGTCGCCCAGGCCGATGCCTACGTCCATGCCTTCGACATCGCCGAGCGCGACCTGCTCGACGGCGACGCCGCCGTCGAGGCCATGGGTGGGTTCGCCGCCGCAGCCGCTCTCACAGGGGGCCAGCCGACCCTCTACAGCCTCGATGTCGCGACCCCGGATGCCCCGAAGGCCCGGACGGCCCGCGAGGACGCGGCCCGGCTGATCCGCGGAAAACTCGCCCATCCGCGCTGGATCGCGGCGCAGCTGCGTCACGGCTATCGCGGCGCCCAGGAACTGGCGCAGGGAATCGACGCGGTCTTCGTCCTCGCCGCCACCACGGACGCCGTGTCGAATGCCGATCTCGACCGGCTCTACGGCGCGATGATCGCCGACTTCGACACCTTCGATGCCCTGCGCGCTGCGAACCCCGAGGCCGCCCGCGCCATCCTGGAGCGATTCGACGAGGCCCGCCGCCGGGGTCTGTGGACGACGCGGCGCAACGCCATGGCGGCCGACGAGCTGATGCCGGAGGCGATTGCGGCCGACGAACGCTTGCCGGAGGCGGCCGAGTGAACGTCGCCCGCCGCGTTCTGCCCGAGGCCGCGAGCCGGCGCGGCTGGTGCCCGAGCCTCGCCCGCCCGATGCAGACGGGCGACGGGCTCCTGGCGCGGGTCCACCCGCCGCTCGGGCGCCTCACCGCCGCCCAGGCGCGGGCCGTGGCCGAGGGCGCACGCCGCTTCGGCAACGGCCATATCGACGTCACCGCACGAGCCAACCTTCAGATCCGGGGCGTCACGCCCGAGACTCAAGGCATGCTCGCCCGCCACCTCACGGCCGTGGGCCTGGGGGATATCCGTGCCGATGGCGGCCCGCAGCGCCTGACCCTGACCGCGCCGCTGTTCGGACTCTCCGATTTGGCCGAGGCCGTGGAAGCCATCGGCCGAGCGATTCCCGGCCTGCCGCCGAAAGCCCTGGTGGCCATCGAGGAAACGGGCGCCTCCGGCCTCGGTCGGGCGGATGCGGACATCCAGCTCCGAATGGTCGCGCCGGACGGCATCGCCTGGTCTCTCGCAGGACCGGACGGACCGATCTGGTTCGCGCCGGTGACAACGGCGCGGGCACTCGCGCACGTGTCCGAGAGCCTGATTGTGCTGGCCGGGAGCGGAGCCCGGCGCATGCGCGACCTCGATACCTCACGCCGCAATCGTCTCGCCGGCACGGCGATGCCGGCCCCCTCCCCTATTTCATCCCTGGCGCCTGGACTGCACGATCTCGGAGACGGCCGGACCGCCCTTGCCGTCGAGACCGCCTTCGGACGCTGCACCGCCGACGCCCTCGATCGCCTCGCCGCATGGAGCGAGCGGCTCGCATCGCCCGGCCTCGCGCTCAGCCCGACCCGGGGCTTCGTGTTCGTGGGCCGCGACCGCGATGACGTCGATCGTGCCCGTCATGCCCTCGGCGGAGACGGATTTATCCATGAAGCCGACGATCCGCGCGGCCATGTCGCGGCCTGCCCCGGAGCGCCGGCCTGCGCCTCGGGCTCGACGCCGACACTCATCGACGCCGCCCGCCTCGCCGAGGCGCTCAAGGGCACGGGCATCGATGCCCACGTCTCCGGCTGCGCCAAGGGCTGCGCCCATCCGGGAGCCGCCACCCTCACCCTCGTGGGCCGGTCCGGTCGCTACGGCATCGTCCTTCAAGGCCGTCCCGATGGCGAGCCGACGATGCAACTCACTTTCGAGGCCGCGCTGGACCGCGTAAGGAGTGCCGATCCGACCCAAACCCTCGCCCAAGCCTTCAGGACCACGACACCATGAGTTCGCGCCTCGATTACCTGCGCGACGGGCAGGCGATCTACGCCCGCTCCTTCGCGATGATCCGCGCCGAGGCGGACCTCGCCCGCTTCCACGGCACCGCCGAGCGGGTGGTGGTGCGGATGATCCACGCCTGCGGCATGACCGACCTCCCCCGCGACGTGGAGGCGTCGGACGACTTTGCGAGTCGCGGCGAGGCCGCGTTGAAGGCCGGCGCACCGATCCTTTGCGATGTCCGCATGGTGGCCGACGGCGTCACCCGCGCCCGCCTGCCCGCGAACAACCAGGTGATCTGCACCCTGAGCGATCCACGCGTACCCGAACTGGCCGCCGCCATGGGCACGACCCGCTCGGCCGCCGCCATGGAATTGTGGCGCGAGCACCTGCCGGGCAGCGTCGTGGCGGTCGGCAACGCCCCGACCTCCCTGTTTCGCCTCCTCGAACTCCTCGACGAGGGCGTCGCCCCGCCGGCCGCGATCATCGGCATTCCCGTGGGTTTCGTCGGCGCGGCCGAATCGAAGGAAGCCCTCGCCCGCGATGGGCGCGTCCCCTTTATCGTGGTGCATGGCCGGCGCGGCGGTAGCGCCATGACGGCGGCCGCCATCAACGCCCTGGCGCAGGAGATCGAATGATGGAGGCGGGCGCCCCCCTCCCCCCCACCGCGCCTCTCGAAGCCGTGGCGAGCCCCGTGGCGAAGCTCACCGGCACGCTGTTCGGCGTCGGCATGGGTCCTGGGGAACCCGACTACCTCACCGTTCGGGCCATGAAGGTGCTGCAGGCGGCGCCTGTCCTCGTGCATTTCTGCAAGAAGGGCCGGCGCGGCAACGCCCGCACCATCGCGGACGCGGTGCTGACGTCCGACCCGGCGCGCGAGTTCCCCCTCGCCTACCCGTACACCACCGAGCTGCACCCCGATCATCCCGACTACGTCGCGGCCCTGGCGAGCTTCTACGACGACGCGGCGGGGCAACTGGCCGACCACCTCGGCGCCGGGCGCGACGTGGCGATCCTCTCGGAGGGCGACCCGTTCTTCTACGGCTCGTTCATGCATCTGTGGCGCCGCCTCAAGGACCGCTTCCCCGTGGAGGTGGTGCCGGGCGTCACCGGCATGTCCGGGTGCTGGACCCGGGCCGGAACCCCCATCACCTGGGGCGACGACGTACTCACGATTCTGCCTGCGACCCTGCCGCAGGCCGCCCTCGTCGCGCGGCTGGCGCAGACCGACGCCGCCGTGATCATGAAGCTCGGCCGCCATTTGCCGAAGGTGCGCGCCGCCCTGGCCGAAGCCGGTGTGCTCGAGCGCGCCGTCTATGTCGAGCGCGGCACCATGACGGGCGAGCGCGTGGTGGCCTTGCGCGACAAGCCCGACGACGTGGCGCCCTACTTCTCCATGGTGCTCCTGCCCGGCGAGGGCCGCCGGCCGTGACCGGCTCCGTCACGGTGGTCGGCCTCGGGCCGGGCGATCCCGACCTGCTCACCCGGTCGGCCGAAGCGGCGCTCGCCCGCGCGCAGGACCTCATCGGCTACATTCCCTACGTCGCACGGGTTCCCGAGCGTCCGGGCCTGACCCGGCACGCCACCGACAACCGCGTCGAGGTCGACCGCGCCCGCCATGCCCTGGAGCTCGCCACAGCCGGACGTCACGTGGCGGTGGTCTCCGGTGGCGACCCCGGCGTCTTCGCCATGGCGGCGGCGATCTTCGAGGCGGTCGAGGCCGGCGATCCGGCCTGGGCGCAGCTCGACATCACCGTCGAACCCGGCATCACCGCCATGCTGGCCGCCGCCGCCCGCCTCGGCGCGCCGCTCGGCGGGGATTTCTGCGCCCTGTCGCTGTCCAACAATTTGAAGCCCTGGGAGGTCGTCATCGCTCGGCTCGAGGCGGTGCTGCGGGCAGATTTCGTGGTGAGCCTCTACAATCCGATCTCGAAGGCCCGGCCCTGGCAGCTCGGCCGCGCCCTGGCGCTGACCGCCGAGATCCGCGCGCCCGACACCCCGGTGATCTTCGCCCGCGCCGTCTCGCGCCCCGACGAGGCGATCCGCGTCCTCACCCTGGCCGAGGCCCGCGAGACCACCGCCGACATGGCCACCATGGTGATCATCGGCGCCTCGGGCACCCGCCTGATTCCGCGCGGGAACGGGCTCCGGCCCTACGTCTACACCCCCCGCAGCGTGCCGACTTGAGGAGGTGAATTCTCCTCCCCGGGGGAGACGACCCAGCACCCGTCATGGTGTCGCGAGCCATACCAGGGCGCCGCTGACGTCGGTGACGCTTGGAACGTCGGGTTTTGGCGGCCGAGCCACCATGATCACCCGCACCCCGAGATCCCGCGCGGCGGCGATCTTGCCGTAGGTCGCAGGGCCGCCGGAGTTCTTGCTCACCAGAACCTCGATGCTCTGGTCGCGCAGGAAGGCCGCCTCGTCGGCCTCCGCGAAGGGCCCGCGCGCGGCGATCGTCGTGAGGTGCGGGACGTCCAGGCTGACGGATTCGACGGCACGCACCACGTAGGTGTGACGCGGCGCGCCCGCGAATGCGCCGATCTCCTGTCGTCCCACCGTGAGGAAGACACGGCGCGGCACCGGCCCGAGGGCCGTCGCGGCGGCCTCCATCGTGGCGACCTCTTCCCAGCGATCCCCCGGCACCGGATCCCAGGCCGGACGGCGGATGGCCAGAAGCGGGGTACCGGTGCGGGCACAGGCTTCGGCCGCGTTGGCGCCCATGCGGGCGGCGAACGGATGGGTCGCGTCGATCACGTGGGTGATGCGGTTGGCCGCAATCCAGGCCGCGAGTCCCTCCGCCCCGCCGAAGCCGCCGACCCGCATCGGCACCGGCTCGGCTTTCGGCGCGGAGGTGCGGCCGGCGAGCGACAGGGTGGCCTCGACGCCCGGCGGCAGAATCCGTACCAGGGCGCTGGCTTCGCCGGTACCGCCGAGAATGAGGAGACGCTTGAGCATGGGACGCCTTCTCCATGAGCGCTGAGCCCGTGTCGAGCCGGCCGTGGCTCACCCTGGTGGGCATCGGCGAGGACGGCCGCGACGGCCTGAGCCCCGCCGCCGCCGCCGCCCTCGACGGAGCCGAATGCGTCTATGGCGGACGCCGGCACTTCGATCTCGCCGGGCCGCTCGCCGCAGAGGCGCGGATCTGGCCGAGTCCCATCACGGATGCCTATCCGGGTATCCTGGCGCGGCGCGGCCGACCGACCTGCATCCTCGCCACGGGCGACCCGTTCCATTACGGCATCGGCGCGGAGATCGCCCGCTTGGTACCGGCGGACGAGATGCGGGTGTTCCCCCAGCCTTCCGCGTTCAGCCTCGCCTGCGCCCGCTTGGGTTGGGCGGTGGCCGAGACCGGCTGCCTCACCCTGCACGGGCGGGCACTGCCCAATCTTTTGCCCCACCTCCAGCCCGGCACCCACCTTCTCGTTCTGAGCTGGGACGGCTCGACCCCGGCCGCGGTGGCGGCCCTGTTGACGGAGCGGGGGTTCGGCGCCTCGACCCTCACGGTGCTCGAAGCCATGGGCGGCCCGCGCGAGCGCCGCCGCAGCGCACCGGCCGAAGCCTTCGCCCTCCACGACATCGATCCCCTCAACACCCTGGCGATCGCGGTGGCGGCGGGTCCCGACGCCCGGGTGGTGCCCCTGGCGCCCGGCCTCGACGACGCGTGGTTCGAGAATGACGGACAGCTCACCAAGTCCGACATCCGCGCCGTGACCCTGGCGGCCCTGCGGCCCCGCGCGGGCCAGTGCCTGTGGGACATCGGCGCGGGGGCGGGCTCCATCTCCATCGAGTGGATGCTGCGCCGGCCGGGCCTGCGGGCCGTCGCCGTCGAGGCGAATCCGGCCCGCGCCGCCCGCATCCGGCGCAACGCCGATCACCTCGGCGTCCCGGGCCTCGTGGTGGTGGAAGGCGCGGCACCCACCGCCCTCGTGGGGCTGGGGCGCCCCGACGCGGTCTTCATCGGCGGCGGCGTCACGGCCGCGGGCCTCCTCGACCGGGTGATGGACGCCCTCGCCCCTGGCGGACGCCTCGTCTCCAACGTCGTCACCCTGGAGGGCGAGGCGGTCCTGCTCGCCGCCTTCGCGCGGCAGGGCGGCAGCCTCAAACGTCTCGTCGTGGCCAAGGCCGACCCGGTGGGCCACCTCCACGGCTGGCGCCACGCGATGCCGGTGACGCAATGGGCGTGGACGAAGCCGTGACCGACCGGCTGGTCGCGGGCCTCGGCTTTCGCCATGCGACGTCCGCGGACGAGATCCTCGCCCTTCTCCGGCGGGCTCTGGCGAACCAGAGCGCCCCCCTCGGGTGCCTCGCCACCCCGGCCGACCGGGCGGATGCACCCGCCATCCGGGCCGTCGCCGGAACCCTCGGGGTTCCCCTGGTCGCCGTCGCGGCGGACGCCATGATCGCCGTGGACGCCCGGGTCCTCACCCGGTCCGCCCGCATCGCGGCGACGCGCGGGGTCGGCTCCGTGGCGGAAGCCGCCGCCCTTGCGGTGGCGGGCGCCGCCGCGACCCTCATCCTGCCCCGCATCGCGAGTGCCGGGGCGACATGCGCCCTTGCGCTGGCCCGCGAATCCGTCACTCAGGCACCATGACCGTCCATTTCATCGGCGCCGGCCCGGGCGCCGCCGACCTCATCACCGTGCGCGGCCGCGATCTCATCGCCCGCTGCCCGGTCTGCCTCCATGCCGGCTCCCTGGTGGCACCCGAGATCCTGGGCTGGTGCCCGCCGGGCGCGCGCATCGTCGACACGGCGCCCCTCGACCTCGACGCCATCGTGGCCGAATGCGCCGCCGCCCACGCGGCCGGGCACGATGTCGCCCGCCTGCATTCGGGCGATCTCTCGATCTGGAGCGCGCTGGCCGAGCAGACCCGGCGCCTGACCCAGGCCGGCATTCCCTACACGGTGACGCCGGGGGTGCCGTCCTTCGCCGCCGCCGCGGCCCTGCTCGGGCGCGAACTCACCGTGCCGGGGCTGGCCCAATCCGTCGTCCTGACCCGCACGTCGGGCCGGGCCAGCGCCATGCCGGAGCGCGAGACCCTCGCGGCCTTCGCGGCGACGGGCGCGACCCTGGCCCTCCACCTCTCGATCCACGTCATCGATCGGGTGGTCGCCGAACTGACGCCGTTCTACGGGCCGGATTGTCCAACCGCGGTGGTGTTCCGCGCCACCTGGCCCGACGAGCGGGTCCTCACCGGAACCCTGGCGACCATCGCGGCCGCCGTCACGCAAGCAGGCCTCGAGCGCACGGCACTCATCCTCGTCGGCCCGGCCCTCGACCCGGCCGAGTTCCGCGAGAGCGCCCTCTATTCGACGGCGTACGACCGGCGCTTCCGGCCGCAGGCGGGAACGCGAGCGGCCGGCACGGCGGCGGGAGAACGCGCATGAACGTGCCCGGCCTCCTCGTCGCCGCGCCCCGGTCGAGCTCCGGCAAGACCACCGTGACCCTCGCGCTGATGCGGGCGCTCAGCCGGCGCGGACTCGCCGTGCGCGGCGCGAAATGCGGGCCGGACTACATCGACCCGGCGTTCCACGCCGCCGCCACGGGCTTTCCGAGCTTCAACCTCGACAGCTTCGCCATGCCCGAGCCCATGCTCGACGCCGTGGCGGGGCTCGCCGGCACGGATGCCGACCTCGTGGTGGCCGAGGGGTCCATGGGGCTGTTCGACGGGATCGTCGCCGGCGCAGGCCGTACGGGGGCCAACGCCGACATCGCCGCCCGCTACGGCTGGCCCGTGCTCCTCGTCCTCGACGTGTCGGGGGCCGCGCAATCGGCGGCGGCCGTGGCGTTGGGCTGCTCGCTGTACGATCCGCGCATCCGCATCGCGGGGGTGATCCTCAACAAGGTCGCGAGCCCCCGTCACCGTCGCCTCGTCGAGGCGGGGCTGGCGCGGGTCGGCCTGCCGGTCCTCGGCGCCCTCATGCGCGACGCGACCCTGACCCTGCCCGAGCGCCATCTCGGCCTCGTCCAGGCCCGCGAGACCAACGACCTCGATGCTCGCCTCGACCGGCTGGCGGACCTGGCGGAAGCCGGCCTCGATCTCGATGCGATCCTGGCCGCCGCCGGCGGTGCCGCGCCGCCGCCTCGCGCGGGCGCACTGCCGAACCCGCCGGGCCAGCGCATCGCCGTGGCCTCGGACGCGGCGTTCTCGTTCCTGTATCCGCACATGGCGGCGGGCTGGCGGGCGCAGGGGGCCGAACTCGTCCCGTTCTCGCCGCTCGCCGACGAGGCGCCACCGGCCTCCTGCGATGCGGCCTGGCTTCCGGGCGGCTATCCAGAGCTTCACGCCGGCCAGCTCGCGAGCGCGTTAACCTTCCTCGGCGGTCTGCGCGACTTCGCTGTGCAAAAGCCGATCCACGGCGAGTGCGGCGGCTACATGGTGTTGGGGGAGAGCCTGGAGGATGCCGACGGGGTCACCCACCCCATGGCCGGCCTGCTCCCGGTCGCGACGTCCTACCGGACGCGCAAGTTGCACCTCGGCTACCGCGTCGCGACCCTCATCGCCGACGGTCCCCTCGGGGCCGCGGGCACGCGCCTCGTCGGCCACGAATTCCATTATGCGAGCGAGCGCACGCCCGCCCCCGAGGCGGAAGCGGCCCTGGCCAGCGTCACCGATGCGGAAGGTGTGGCCCTCGGCCTCGCCGGGCATCGACACGGGCGCGTGACGGGCAGCTTCTTCCACCTGATCGGATAGCCCGCCGAAACCGGGCCGTCCGATCCAGGGCTCAAGCCTGTTCGACGACGGCGTCCGGCTCCGGAGCCTGCTTGCCCATCTTCGAGATCGTCCGAACGATGGAGAGAGCATCCTTGCGGAGTTGGTCGTTCTCGATCAGCGCGTAGGCACGCAGCAGTTCGATGGCGCCCTGGGCACTCAGGAAGCCGAAGACGTCCGACTGGGTGCCGCCGGCATCGTCATCCTCGAAGAACGCCGAGACCGGGACTTCGAGGAGTCGGGCGATCTCGCGCAGGCGCCCGGCACCGACGCGGTTCTGGCCCTTCTCGTACTTCTGAACTTGCTGGAACGTCACGCCGACGGCGGTGCCGAGCGCGGTTTGACTCAAGCCGCGCGCCTTGCGGAGGGCGGTGATCCGCAACCCGACGAGGCGATCAACATCGGTGGTCTGCTTGGGCATCATATCTCGATTCAGTCCTTAGGTTAGATGGACGCTGCCGCCTGGACCAACGACGGAAACTGATCGAAAGGAAGAGTGACGCACTGTGTCGTACGACCCTCGATTGAGTTCGAGCGTCCGATCCATGATAACGTGCGCTTTAGTGGATCGACGGAGAAGCTCAGCGCACCGTCCCCGCTTCGCGCTTACAGTCATTTTACTCGATTTTGGCCGAAACCCCATCGCGGCGGTAGCTTGACCACAAAGCCGGCCCGAAAGGCAAGCGTTCCCTTGGGACGAAGGGCGCCTTCATGGCCGGCTCGGCAAGATGATGGACGTCATGGCGTGGTACTTCCGGTTGTCGCATCGGCCGGGCTAGGATGTCGGTCAACCCGAACCTCATCGGGAAACGCGGAACCTTATCATGTATATCGCTATGAATCGCTTCAAAGTCGTCAAGGACTCCACCGATGATTTCGAGCAGGTTTGGCTCGGGCGGGACAGCCAATTGGGCGAGATGCCGGGCTTCGTGGAATTCCATCTGCTCCGCGGTCCCGAGCACGAGGACCACGTGCTGTACGCATCACACACGGTCTGGGCCTCGAAATCCGATTTCGAATCGTGGACGCGCTCGGAGCAGTTCCGCAAAGCGCATGGCCGGGTGCCCACGACGAAGCCGCTCTACCTCGGTCATCCGCAATTCGAAGGCTTCGAGACGATCCAGACCTTGGGCGGCGCGTCGAACACCCCGGCCTGACATCCCCCCGAGGGTTCTTCGACGGGACCGGCGCCGGAGTGCCGGTCCCGTTCGGACAGGATACGGCTCACCGGGCCAGCCGCGGCAGGAAGACCGCCACGAGGCCGATGAGCGGCAAGTAGGCGCAGAGCGCATAGACCGCGGTGATGCCGGCGTGATCGGCGACCTCGCCCAGAACCGCGGCGCCGAGCCCGCCCATGCCGAATGCGAAGCCGAAGAACAATCCACCGACCAGACCGATCCGGCCGGGCAGGAGCTCCTGCGCGTAGACGAGGATCGCCGGCATCGCCGAGGCCAGGATCATCCCGATGGGCACCGTCAGCACCACCGTCCAGACGAGATCGGCGTGCGGCAGGGCCAGGGTGAAGGGCAGGACACCCAGGATCGACCCCCAGATCACGGGCTTGCGTCCGAAGCGGTCGCCGATGGGACCGCCCAGGATGGTGCCCGCCGCCACCGCGCCGAGGAACACGAACAGGTAGATCTGCGACTGGGCCACCGACACGCCGAAGCGCTGGATCAGGTAGAAAGTGTAGTAGGACGAGAAGCTCGCCAGATAAAAATATTTCGAGAAAATCAGCGTCAACAGGATTGCGATGGTGAGACCGACCCGCCGGCGCGACAGGACCGTTGCAGCGGAGACACCGGCGCGGGTGGCGGGACGCGGGACTGCGCGAAGCCGTCCGGCGTACCATTGTCCCACGAGGGCGAGCACGCAGATCCCCGCGAGCGCGACGAGGGAGAACCAGGCGACGCTCCCCTGCCCGTGCGGCACCACCACGAAGGCCGCCAGCAGGGGTCCGAGTGCCGTGCCGGCATTGCCGCCGACCTGGAACA
The DNA here is from genome assembly GCF_001422425.1 of Methylobacterium sp. Leaf102. NCBI lineage: Bacteria > Pseudomonadati > Pseudomonadota > Alphaproteobacteria > Hyphomicrobiales > Methylobacteriaceae > Methylobacterium > Methylobacterium sp. Leaf102. Next base: position 332,467 of record NZ_LMMX01000012.1, read on the forward strand.
CCGACTGGGCGAGGCCGTAGCGTCCGCCCGAAGCAAGGCGGGCGACGCGGGTCGCCTCGGGATGGAACACCGCCGAACCGAAGCCCACGAGGCCGGCCGCCAGAAGAAGCAGTCCGTACGCCCACGCCACCGACAGCAGGAGGAGGCCGACGAGGGACGAACCCATGCCGAACGCCAGGGAAAACGGCAGCGGCCGGCGGTCCGTGTAGATGCCGACCACCGGTTGCAGCACCGATGCGGTCACCTGGAACACGAAGGTGATAAGGCCGATCTGTCCGAAATCGAGCCGGAACTGGGTCTTCAGGAGCGGATAGATCGCCGGCAGGAGGGATTGCACGAGATCGTTGAGGAGGTGCGACAGGCTGAGCGCCCCGAGAACCGCGAAGGCCGGACCGGGCACGCCCACGCCCGCGGCACGGTCCCGCACGGCCGGCGCCTGCGGCGGGTCGCCGATGGCTGGTTCGATGGCTCCTGTCATGGGCGATTCCCGACGCATTCCTGGCCGCGGCATACGGGCGGCCGCCGCCCCGATGAGCGCCATCGGTGTCGCGATCATGACCGTGCCGGAAGCCGCCGATGCGAAGGGCCGGGCGAGGCTCGGAGAACGCCGTGCCGTCGCGCCCATCACCCGTTTCGTCTCGGTAAAGCCGACCCCGAAATGAACCGAACCGACGACGATGGTCCATGCTCAGCCCGCGAACACGCCTCTAGAGTCCCGAACTGTGGAAGACCAGGGCCGGCGGCAATCACGCCGAGACTTGTCCGTGGATAAGTTTTCGTTCGATTGCGGGACAAAGGCAGGATGGTTAATCACGAGCAGGCGGCCGCATCATGTCTCTTGCGGCGGGCGGGAAGGTCCGGAGATTGCGCAGCGATCCCACGAAACCTCGATCGCTCCGGTCACCGGCGCGATTTGGGACACTTTCCGCCTCACGACGGGACATGGCACTCCAGATGTTTCAGGAACCGATCCAGAAGATCTACCAGACCGCGCCGCAGGCGGTGCCGATGACGACCGATGCGCGTCGCGATGTCTGGGCGGCACTTCTGCCCCGGCGCAGGCGTGCCGCCTTCCGCCTCGGCATCTCCACGGCCGTGGCGATAGCCGACCTTCTGACCATCGTCGGCACCGCCTACGCGGTGGATGTCGCGTACTCGTTCGGGGTGCTGGGCGAGTTCCCGCCGAGCGGCGTGAGCGGCGGGTCGCAGATCGCCGGCCTCGTGGCGATGATCGTGCTCCTCACCAACCTGACGCGGGAGGAGTACAGCATCGAAACCGCCCTCTCCCACGGTCCGCACCTGCGACGCGCGGCGACCCTGTGGGTTTCGGCCTGGGCCGTGGTGCTGATCCTCGGCTTCGTGACGAAGACCACGAACGACTTCTCGCGCATCGTCTCCCTGGGCTTCTTCCTCGCCGGACTTCCGACGATGCTCGCCGTGCGCTTCGGCATGACCGCCCTGGTGCGCCGGGCGATCACCCCGGGCTCGGCTTCCGTCAACCGCATCCATCTCGTCGGGTTCGAGGAGGACATCGCCCGGTTCTATGCCCACAACGATACGGACGCATTGGGTCTTCGGGTCATCGGAACGAGCTACCTGCGGCGGATCGAGGCCGGGGACGACGCCCTCGCCCGTGAGACGCGGATCGCCGAGGACCTCGACCTCGCCGTCTCCGTGGTGCGCTTCCTGCGCCCGGACGACGTGTTCATCCTGGTCCCGTGGTCCGACGCCAGCGACATCGAGCGCTGCATCGACGCGTTCCTGCGCGTTCCCGCGGCCCTTCACCTGCGCCCGGGCTCGGTGATGGACCGCTTCCCCGATCTGAAGCCCGGCCGCGTCGGGCGCCTTTCGGGGCTGAGCATCGGGCGACGCCCCCTCCAGGCCGGCGAAATCCTGCTGAAGCGGACCGTCGACCTCACCCTGGCGACAACCGCCCTGGTGATGCTGGCTCCGCTGTTCGCCGCCGTGGCGGTCCTGATCAAGCTCGACAGCCCGGGGCCGGTGTTCTTCCGCCAGCGGCGCTACGGCTTCAACCAGCAGCCGTTCGGCGTCTACAAGTTCCGCAGCATGAAGACGGAGGGCGATTCGGTCTTCCGTCAGGCCTCGCGCAACGACGCGCGCATCACCCGCATCGGTGCGGTGCTGCGCCGCTCCAACATCGACGAGCTGCCCCAGCTCATCAACGTCCTGCGCGGCGAGATGGCGTTGGTCGGTCCCCGCCCCCATGCGCTCGCCCACGACCGCAGCTTCGAGCGCCGGATCGCCCATTACGCTCGCCGTCACAACGTGATGCCGGGCATCACCGGCTGGGCACAGGTGAACGGCCTGCGGGGCGAGACCCTGACCGACCTCGACATGGAGCGACGCGTCGCTCACGACCTGTACTACATCGACAATTGGTCGATCTGGCTCGATCTCAGGATCATGGTCCAGACGGTGGTCTCGCCGCGCGCCTACAACAACGCGTTCTGAAGACAGGAGCGTCCGGTGCCGGCCTCGATCAGCCCGCGGCGGGCTTGCCGAGGCAGGCGCCGCACTCGCCCTCGACCTCGAGGATGCGGCTCGAAGGCTTGAATCCCACCTTGGCCAAGGTGCGGCCGAGCTGATCCTCGATCTCGGGCGAGGTGGTCTCGTCGATGGAGCCGCAGTTTCGGCAGATCAGGAAGACCAAGCCGGCGCCATCCGTGTGCGTATGCCCGCACGAAACGAAGGCGTTGCGGCTGGCGATGCGGTGGACGAGGCCGTTCTCCGTGAGAAAATCGAGGGCCCGGTAGACAGACACGGCCGCCACGCGCTTGCCCGATCCGCTCAGGCGCTCGGCGATGTCGTAGGCGCCGAGCGGACGCGCCTGCGACGCCACCACAGCGAGGACGTCCCGGCGCAGGCGGGTGAACTGGAGGTCGCGCGCCCGGCACATGGCCTCTGCCCGCGCCAGGGCTTCGCCGGGGCCGTTATGGCCGCAACAGCCTGCCTCGGTGTGCGTGCCCGCGTGATCCTGCATGGGCTCCCGATCCCCGTGAGAGTGCCTCACGATACTCCCGATTCCCGCCGGTTCTCGCCCTAGGCCTGGCGGTGCAGCGGGAGTTCTGTGAGAGACACTGAGGCGAGCCGGCGGCTCCGGCCCGTTGAACTCGTAGGATGTTACAGTGTATCAGCGCGCAACGTAAGCCGACGCGCCCGTCCGGTCCGATTGACCCTTCCCGTGACCCGCTCCAATCCCCTGCCCCGCCGCTCGCTGTTCCAGGCGGGGGCGCATCTCCGCTTCGCTCTGGCCGCGGTGCTGGCCGCCCTGCTCTGGGGCGCCGTGCTGTGGGTGTTGGCGTGAGCCCGCCGACGGGCGCCATCGCGCTCCACGGCCTGACCCTCGGCTACGATCGCCACCCGGCCGTGCACCACCTCGACGGCACGATCCAGCCCGGCGCGCTGCTCGCCCTCGTGGGTCCCAACGGGGCCGGCAAATCGACGCTTCTGAAGGGCATCGTCGGCGAAGTCCCGTGCCTCGACGGCCGGATCGACCGCTCGGGTCGCGCCGATGCCATCGCCTACCTGCCGCAATCGGCGGAGATCGACCGGGGCTTCCCCTTGCGCGTCCTCGACCTCGTGGCCATGGGATTGTGGCACCGGATCGGGCCATGGCGCCGGGCTGCGCCCTACCGCGACACCCTGGTGGAGGCGCTGTCCGCCGTCGGCCTCGTCGGCTTCGAGGATCGGCCGATCGGCACCTTGTCGGGCGGCCAGTTCCAGCGCGCCCTGTTCGCCCGCCTCATCGTCCAGGATGCCCGCATCATTCTCCTCGACGAACCGTTCACCGGCGTCGACGGACGCACGAGCGCGGATCTCCTGCGCCTCATCGGCGCTTGGCACCGCCAGGGCCGGACCGTCGTCGCCGCCCTGCACGACCTCACCCAGGTTCGTAGCCACTTCCCCCAGACCCTGCTGCTGGCCCGCGAACCGGTGGCATGGGGCCCGACGGACGCGGTGCTGACCGCGGACAATCTCGCCCGCGCCCAAGCCCTGTCGGAGGCGTGGGACGAGGATGCGGCGATCTGCGGCCGGTCGGCCGGCGGGGTCGCCGACGCCCATCCGCATGCCCACCCCCACACGCATGCCCATCCGCACAGCCACGGACAGGCTCGGGACCACGCCCACCGGGACGCTCCGTGATCGACACCCTGATCGATGGCCTCTTCGGCCCGTTCGTCGAATTCGGCTTCATGCGACGCGCCCTCGTGGGGTGCCTCGCCCTGTCCCTTTCGGCTCCGCCCGTGGGCGTGTTCCTGATGCTGCGGCGCATGAGTTTAATGAGCGACGCCATGAGTCACGCCGTCCTGCCGGGGGCGGCCGTCGGCTTCCTCGTGGCGGGCCTGTCCCTGCCGGCGATGACCCTCGGGGGGCTCGCGGCCGGTCTCGCTGTGGCCCTGCTGGCGGGGGCCGTCACACGCTCCACCATCATCAAGGAGGATGCGAGCCTGGCGGCCTTCTACCTCATCTCCCTCGCCGCCGGCGTGGTGCTGATCTCGCTCCGCGGTTCGCAGATCGACCTGCTGCACATCCTGTTCGGGACGGTGCTGGCCCTCGACGACCCGGCGCTCCTGCTGCTCGGCGGCATCGCGACCATCACCCTGTTCGGCCTCGCGGCGCTCTACCGCCCGCTGGTCATGGAATGCGTCGACCCCCTGTTCCTGCGTACTGTGAGCCGCGCCGGCGGGCCGGTGCACTACGCCTTCCTCGGGCTGGTGGTGCTCAATCTCGTGGGTGGTTTCCAGGCGCTCGGGACGCTTCTGGCCGTGGGCCTGATGCTTCTGCCGGCGATCACCGCCCGCTTCTGGGCGACGGACCTCAGCGGGATGATCCCCGTCTCGGTGGTGTGCGCGATGATGGCGAGCGTCGCCGGCTTGACGCTCTCGTACCGGGCCGACCTTCCGACCGGCCCCGCGATCGTGCTGGCCGCCGGCGCCCTCTACGTGGTCTCGCTGCTGATCGGTCCCCGCGGCGGCCTGGTGCGCCGCCTCATCCGGCCGCGCCACCTCGAAGGGTAAGCGGCGCGGAACGAAACCCCACGCATCCGGCCCACACACCCGTCGCCTCGGCCGGCGGCTGGACGTCCCTACAGGTTGAACAGGCTCATGATGCCCGACACGAGGGCATAGACGAAGCCCGCATTCAGCAGAACGCCGAGTGCCCCGACGCCAAGGCCGAACATCACGACGACGCCGTCGCGCTCGACCAAGCCGAGACCGACGAGGCAGATCGCGAGCCCGAGGGGAATCTGCCCGACGATGGGGGCGGCGACGATGAGCGCCAAGGACAGGGTGAGCAGGATCAGGCCGACGCCGCGCAGGCCGAGGCCCGTCTCGAACAAGCTCATGCGCGGGCGCGACCACTTCTCGAGGCGCCTGAGCAGGGGGACGGCCCGGCTTGCGGCCCGCTCGACATCCTTGCGGGCGACGGAGCGCCGCAGGAGGACACGCGGAAGCCACGGGGAGGCCATGCCGGCCGTGATCTGGACCGCCACGAGCAGAAGCAGCAATCCGCACACCAAGGGAATCGGCGGCGGCATCGGCAGGCAGTTCGGCAAGCCGAGGATGACGATCAGCAGGGCGAAGGCACGGTCCTGCAACACCGCGACGATATCGCCGACGGTCAGCCGTTCGCTCTCCTGCTCGGCGAGGACGGTCAGCACTTCGGAAGTTCGGGCACCTGGTGACAAGAAAGCTCGGCCATTGGCGACGGTCCTGTCGCGGGCTGTAACCTAGTCGGACTCCGGCGCCAAGCGCACGGGTGGGGCCGGCACGGGTGCCGATGTGCCGGGACGCACCCGCGAAACTCAGCGACTAGAGGTTGCACATTTCCTATAATTATAATCTCAAGTAATCATGCGTGCCGTTTCTTCGGCGAGCGAGATATCAAACCGTACAACCACCTGAGATCACGACTTCGATTCATACAATTCAGGATTTCATGCTAGTCTCGTTACATCCTTTGGGAATCGCTGGATGTGACGAACGACGGACCATTGCGAAGACGATCGCGCATGCGCGCCGTTCGGGTGGCGGTGGTCGGCCTCGTGCCGACGGTCCTCGCCTCCGGAATCGTGCAGGCTCAGGACGATCCGGTCTCGCTGCTCCTGTTCGGAAGCCTCGAGACGGGTCCGTCGACCTTCGTCAGCGCCGGTGCCAAAGTCGCCCTCGACCGGATCGACCGGGAGGGGTTCGTCGCCCTCGCGAGCCTCGGGGCCGGCATGCGACGGGAAGGAACGGGCCGGCGGGAGACGGCCACGGCGGCGGCGGTGGTCGGCTACCAGTGGTTCTACGATTGGGGCGTCCTTGCCGCCTATGCAGGGGCCGAAGGCTCCATCGAAGCCGTGACGAGAGGGGGCGTGTCCCGCTTGGAACCGGCCCGCGTCGGCGCCCGGCTCCACGGCGAGGTCTGGGCCCGGCCAGCCGAAGCGACGCTCCTCACCATCACGGCGATCCTCGATACGTCGCGGACCGCCGCGTGGGGACGCGTGTCCTGGGGATGGCAGGTGGAACCGTGGCGCGGCTGGAATCCCTATCTGGGGCCCGAACTCGCCCTCTACGCCGACCACACCGGCTACCGGAAATGGAACCTCGGCGTACACGCGACGGATTTCACCGTCGGCCGCTTCAGCCTGCGCACCTCGGCGGGCCTGCAGTTCGAACCGCGGGACTCGGCCAGCCCCTATGTGAGCCTCACCGTCTGGACGCCGTGGTGAGGCCCGCACCGGCTCACCCCTTGGTGCGAAGGGCCGAGCGGCCACCATCGACGCCGACCACCTGACCGGTGATCCAGGCGGCCTCCTCCGAGACGAGGAAGCTCGCGAGGCCGGCGATGTCCTCCGGTGTACCGAGGCGTTGCAGGGCGTGCATTGCGGCGATCCCCGACGCCAGGGTGGCGCTATTCGTGATGGATGCCGAGAGCGGCGTACGGGTCAGCGACGGCGCGACGACGTTGACGCGGATCTGCGGGCTGAGTTCCGCGGCGAGCGAGAGGGCCAGGCCTTCTACCGCGCCCTTCGCCATGGCGACGGAGGCATGCGCCGGGAAGCCCTGCGCCACAGCCACCGTGGAGAACAGGACCACCCCGACCCCGGCTTCGCCGGCGGAGGCCTTGAGCACGGGTGCGGCGGACTGGATGGCCAGGAACGCCCCCAGCGCATTGATGCGAAAATCGGCTTCGACATTCTGGATCGTCAGTTTGGCCAAGGGCCGCAGGTTGATGGTCCCGACGGCGTAGACCAATCCGCCGAGTTCCGGTCCGGCCTCCTCCGTGACCGTCTTGAAGAAATCCGGATCGGTGACGTCGCCGGCGGTGAAGGTCGTCTCCCCGAGTTCCGAGGCCGCCGCCTCCAGGCGCCCGGCATCGCGGGCCGCGAGGTGCAGGCGATAGCCGCGTCGGCGTAGGGCCGTCGCCGTCGCCCGGCCGATACCGCCCGTTCCGCCATAGAGGATGACCCGCTTCATGCCCGCTCCCATTCCGTTCGCGATGGATTAGGTAAGGCACGCGGGGGCGACGTGGAGCGTCCCTCACCCGGATCGCCCCATCCGTGGCGTCGCAGCCCCTTCAGCGAGACACGCCCATGAAGTTCGCCTTCGCCGGCATCGATTTCCTCGGGGGCGTGTTCGAGAGCCTCGTGGAGGCGGGCTGGACGCCGATCAAGCTGTTCACCCGCCCCTGCGACGGGATCTACGATCACAACGAGGTGGTGGTCGCCCAGGCGCGGCGGCACCGCGTGCCGATGCAGCTCTCGCGCATCAAGGCCCCCGACATGCAGGCCCTGGCGCAGGCGCATGGGCAGGACTGGGCCCTGGTGGTGGCGGGTTATCCCTGGCTGATCCGGGGCTGGCGCGGACTGGCGGCCTACGGCGTCAACATCCACCCATCGCCCCTGCCCATGGGGCGCGGCCCATATCCGTTGTTCAAGGCGGTGGCCGACGCCCACACCGAATGGGGGGTCACCGCCCACGTGCTCGGCGAGGAGGGCTTCGACACCGGTGACATCATCGCCCAGGAGCGTTTCGCCCTGTCGGACCACGAGACCCACGAGAGCCTGCTCTCCAAGTGTCAGCTCGCCGCGCGCCGCCTCGCCGCCGGTCCCATCGCCCGCGATCTGCCGGCCCGCTGGCGCAGGGCCGAGCCCCAGGGCGAGGGTTCGTACTGGCCGCGCGTCACCGACGCCGACCGGACCCTCGATTTCCGCAGCGACGTGGACGCGATCCTGCGGCGGGTGCGTGCCTTCGGGACCATCGAGACCATCGCGCGGCTCGGTGACGGCCGCATCTACGTGGCGTCTGCGGAAGGCTGGCGCGAAGCCCATCGGCATACCCCCGGCACGGTGGTCCACCGCTACCGCCGCCACGTCGTCATCGCGGCCCGCGACGGCTACATTCAGCTCAACCGGTGGAGCCCGATAGCGGTGACGGAGGTCGATCATCTCGGGCGGTGACCGGACGCCGAAGTCTCAGAGACAGCCATTCGGGGCCGGATACGACCTTCGACCGAGACAACGACCCGGCGACATCGGGGCCCGTTCATGCAGGACCCTTCCATCAGGACCCTTCCATGGCGCGGATGCGCAAGAAATCCGACCTTCCCACCAAGACCTGCGTGAACTGCCGAAAGCCGTTCGCGTGGCGCAAGAAGTGGGAGCGGGTCTGGGACGAGGTGCGCTACTGCTCGGACCGCTGCCGGGCCGAGGCAAAGCGCGGCAAGGCCGATCCCGACGGGTCATAGGCCGGCGAGGGCTTCGGGCGTATCGACGTCCTGAAGCACGGCCCTGTCCATGGGCACTTCACGGACGTCCGAGCGCCGGGCCAGGAGGCGGCCCGCGCCCTGATCGCCCGAGAGCGTGGCGAGATCGGCGTCGAGGCGCCGGCGATCGAGCAGCACCGGATTGCCGCGCTGTCCGTCATGGACGGGCACGACCGCCGCCGGATCGCCGTCGGCGAAGGCGTCCGCCAGGGCGATGAGGTGGTGGGGGCCGATCCGTGGCATGTCGCCGAGCAGCACGAGGATCGCGTCCGCGGCGGGCAGCGCATCGAGGCCGACCCGCAGCGACGTGGACAGACCTTCCCCATGGGCCGGGTTGTCGATGCAGGTGAGGTCGAGCCCTTCCAGGGCCGCGCGCACGGCCGGCCCATGGGCGCCGAGCACCGCCACCACCGGACCGAGGCGCGCGGCCAGGGCGGCCCGCGCCGCGTGGCGCACCAGGGGCTCGCCGTCGAGGAGGCTCAGGAGCTTCGGCGCCGGACCGAACCGGGTGCCGCGCCCGGCGGCCAGGAGCACGAGCCCGAAGTCAGTGGTCATCGTCGTCGGCCGGGGTCCCGCCGGAACGGGGCTGGGGCCGCGACCCGATCTCCATGAGAAGGCCGCCGACCCCGAGGCCGACGATATCGGCGCGGGTGACGGCGAGCCCGGCGAGCAGCCGGTGCAGGATCCAGTCGAACCCGTTCTCCTTCGGCGACCGGGCACAGCCGGGCGCGCCGATCACCGGGACCGCGCCGAGCGCCCCGACGAGCAGGAGGTTGCCCGGATCGACGGGCATGCCGAGGTGGTCGATCCGACCGCCGGCGGACTCGATTCCCGCCGGAATCACGTCGCGCCGGTCGGTGATGGCGGAGGCGCCGAACACCACCACGAGGTCGGCGCCCTCCGCCACGCGGGCCCGGATCGCGGCGCCGACCGCACCGGCCTCGTGCGGAACCCGGGACTCGGCGACGATTCCCGCCCCCGTGGGTGCGAGGCGCCGGGCCAGGGTCGCCAGGGTCTTGTCGACGGTCGCATCCTTGAGACCGGGGAGCAGCGTCGAGACCACGCCGACCCGGGTGCGCGTGTAGGGCGCGACCCGAACGGCCCTGTCGGGCGCGATCCGGCAGGCGTGCTCCAGGGCGGCGCCCGCGACGGCGTACGGGATGATCTTCACGGTGGCGACCATCTCGCCGGCCGCCACCGGGCGAAAGGCCGGCAGCGTCGCGACCGTGATGGCCTCGTCGACGGCATTCACGGCGTCGATGCCGGCCCGGTCGAGGAGGAGGAGTCCGGCCTGCCCGGCGAACAGGTTGCAGCGCCCGGTGAACGGCGAATCGCGGCGCAGGCCCGGTCCGGCCAGGCGCAGGGCGAGCCGCTCGGCCGCGGCATCCTCGCCGACATCCCCCGGTTCGAGGCTGACCGCCACGATCTCCCTCACGCCCGCCGCATGGAGGCGGGCCGCGTCCTCGGCCGGGATCGGCTGCCCCTTGCGCAGGATCACGCCATGCTCGCGAACCGTATGGGCCGCGATGAGGCCGGCGGCCTCGCGGGTCGGGACCGCCCCGAATCTCACGCCGGCGCCCCGGCGCGGGGCATGCGCTGCGCCGCCACGACCTGAGCGAGGATGGACACGGCGATCTCGGCCGGACTCACGGCGCCGATGTCGAGGCCGATGGGGGCGGCGATCCGCGCGATGGCATCGGGCGGGAACCCGGCCCGTTCGAGCCGCCCGACGCGGGCCGCATGGGTTTTTCGCGAGCCCAGCGCCCCGACGTAGAAGCACTCGGCGCGCAGGGCCGCCATCAGGGCGGGGTCGTCGATCTTCGGATCGTGCGTCAGGGCGGCGACGGCGCAGTAGCGGTCGAGGGCCGGGACGGCACCGCCCAGGGCCTCGTCGGGCCAGAGGGTGACGAGCTCGATCCCGGGAAAGCGCTCGGGGGTCGCGAAGGCCGTGCGCGGGTCGATGACGGCGACGGCGAGATCGAGGGCCATCGCCATGGGACACAGGGCCTGGCTGATATGCACGGCGCCGATGATCACGAGGCGCACGGGCGGGGCCTGCACGGTGAGGAAGACCTCGCGGCCCTCGACATCGACGAGACCGCCCTTGCCCGACGCCAGTCGCTTGGCGAGGAGTGCGGCGAGGGGATCGGCGGGAATCTCGGCCTCGCGCACCACGCGCTGCGCTCCGCCGTCGAGGTCGGTCACCAGGATGGCGGCGCGCCGGGCGGCGCGCTCGGCATTGAGAAGGGTCAGAACATCGAGCTGCATGGCGGCCTCAGGCCACCGGCTCGACATAGACGCGGATGCGCCCGCCGCAGGACAGGCCGACCCGCCAGGCGGTCTCGTCGGCGACGCCGAACGCGACGACGCGCGGCCGCCCATCGGCGATGGCGTCCATGCCCTCGGTGATGACCGCGCCTTCGACACAGCCCCCCGAGACGGAGCCGAGGAAGTTGCCCTCGGAATCGACGACGAGGTGACTGCCCACGGGTCGGGGTGCCGAGCCCCAGGTCTCGATCACCGTGGCGAGGGCCACGCCGCGTCCGGCACGGCGCCATGCCTCGGCCGCGCTGAGGATGTCGTTCTCGGTGGAGAGCATGATAGACTCCGGGATCTGGGACGACGGCCCCTCTCCGCGCAACACGGAAGACGGGAGGTAAGCTCCCCCGACGCCAGGACAATGCGGCCGACGGGACCCGAGCGCCAGGACCCGAGCGCCAGGACGTAACCTTGCGCACGCTTTGCGCCGGCCTATCCTGGCGCCATCTTTCCGGGTTCGGGGTGCGAGGACAGGCCCAATGAGACGTTTTGCGGTGGCTCTCGCGCTCTTCGCCAGCGCCGCCCAGGCTCAGCCCGGTCCCCTCGTCATCGGGCTCTCGGCCCCCCTCACCGGACAGGACGCCGCGTTCGGGCAGGGGATGCGCGCCGGTGCCGAACAGGCGGTCGCCGAGATCAATCGGACGGGCGGCGTCAATGGACAGCGCCTCGTCCTGGTGGTGGCGGACGACGCTGGCGACGGCAAACAGGGGCTCGCAGTGGCACGTCGGTTCGCCGCGGAGCGGATCGGCTTCATCGTCGGCCCCCTCAACGCCGCCGTGGCCGGCGCGACGATTCCGGTCTACGCGGAATCCGGCATCGTCGCGGTCACGACAGGGGTCGCCTGGGCGCCCCTGACGGCCGGTGGCCATTGGAACGTGTTTCGCACCGGCGCCAACGAAGCCGGGCAGAGCGCGCTCGCGGGGGCCTACCTCGCCAGGCAGTTCGCCGGACGCCGCATCGGCCTAGTGCACGACAAGACCACCTTCGGACGCGGCCTCGTCGATGGCGTGGCGCGGACCCTGAAGGCGGCGGCCCAGGGCGAGGCCGCTTTCGAGGCCCTGTCGCGGGGCGACAAGGATCTGTCCGCCCTCGCCGGCCGCCTGAAACGGGCACGGGTGGACGTCGTTTATTTCGGCGGCCTCGCGACGGAGGCCATCGTGCTCCTGCGGGCCATGCGCGAGGCGGGTCTCGACGCGCCCCTCGTCGGCAGCGACGGGCTTCTGGACAAGGAACTGTCCCAGGTCGCCGCGGCCGACGGCACGGTGATGACCGTGGCGCCCGTCACGCGCCTGCCCGAGGTCAAGCCGTCCCCGACGAAGCCGCGCATGCCGGAGGCCGAGATCCTCGCCGCACAGGTCTTCGTCGCACAAGGTTACGCCGCCGTGGAGGTGCTGCGGGGCGGGATGCTGGGCGCGCGATCGACGGACGCCCGGGCGGTGGCCGCCTTCCTTCGTGGCGGCACGGCCGTGAAGACGGTGCTCGGCCCCCTCGCCTACGACGCACGTGGCGACCTCAAGGCCGATCCACGCCGACCAGCCTACGTCCTGCAGGTCTGGCGCCGCACGCCGGACGGGCGGATCGATTACGCGGGCAATACGATCGACCCTTGAGATCGACGGTCCCGGCGGTCGGCGCGATCGCGTGTTCGATCGGAAGGGCAATGGCTGATTTCCATGCTTCCCTGTCGATGGGATTCGCCATCGGGCCGGAAAAGCTTGCTTCGCGCCGATCCCAACATTATGTCGGGGCAACGCTCGCCGGTGTTGCGCATCCGATGGGATCGGACCCGCCGCCCGCCGCGTTTTGCCGAACGGCTTCGTTTTATATTCCGGGTCGCCCCGTTCTGGCTGTCCCGCTTGGAGAGTGTGGATGGCGAAAGAAGAATTGATGCAGTTCGACGGTCTCGTGATCGAGATCCTGCCGGACGCACGCTACCGCGTGCAGCTCGACCAGGGGCACGAGATCGTGGCCTACACGGCCGGCAAGATGAAGAAGAACCGCATCAAGACTCTGGCGGGCGATCGCGTCACCGTCGAAATGTCGCCCTACGACCTCGAGAAGGGCCGCCTCGTGTTCCGCCACAAGGACGAGCGTTCCGCCGGTCCGCGTCCGCCAATGCGCGGCCAGTTCCGTCGCCGCTGACGTTTCGAGCGCCAGACGCCGCTTCGGCCCGTATCGATCAACGACAATGCCCGCTTCGGCGGGCATTGTCGTTCTGGCGGGTCACTCGACGAACCAGCGGCCTATTTGCCGAACCGCTCGAACTTCGGGAAGCTTCGGGTCATGAGCGTCCCGGCGTCTGAGCGGTGGCCCATCCATTTCTCCAGGATGCTCGCCTGGGCGAGGCGCGCCTCGCCCCCGGTCTCGCGCCACGGCAGGCCCTCGGCGAGGGTGAAGACGCAGGCATCCGTCAGGGTTGTCTGGCGGCAGCGTTGCAGACGCACGCCCTTGCCGCGCACCAGTTCGGGCATCTCCGCGAGGGGGAAGACCAGGAGCAGACGGTCGGCGCTGCAGACGGCGACGTGGTCGCCAGTCGCCGGCACCAGCAGCGTCGCGGTGGCGGGCGCATCGAGGCCCATGATGCCCTTGCCCTTGCGGGTGTTGGCAACCAGAGCGTCGGCCGGCGCCACGAAGCCGCGCCCGTCGGAGGCCGCCACCAGCAGCTTGGCGCCCGGCTGATACGGCAGGGCCGCGACGATCTCGGTGCCGTCGTCGAAATCCACCATGAGGCGGATCGGGTCGCCGAAGCCGCGGCCACCGGGGAGCTTGGCCGCCTCCAGGGTGAACACCTTGCCGTTGGAGGCCAGCACGAGGAGCTTGGCCGTGGTCTCGCTCGGGAACGCGATCTTCAGGCTGTCGTCGCCCTTGAAGGCGACGCCCGAGAGGTCCGCCACGTGCCCCTTCAGCGCCCGGATCCAGCCCTTGGCCGAGACGATGACGGTGATGGGCTCGCGCTCGACCATGGCCGAGGTGAAGTCGATGCCGGCGGTGTCGGGTGGGTTCTCGAGGGTGGTGCGCCGGGCACCGATCTTGGTCTCGGGTCCGAAGGTCTTCTTCACCGCGCGGATCTGCTTGGTGATGTCGGCCCATTGCAGCTTGTCGGAGCCGAGGAGTTCCTCGATCCCGAGCTTCTCCGTCGTCAGGGTATCGAGTTCGCGCTTGAGTTCCATCTCCTCGAGCTTGCGCAGGGAGCGCAGGCGGGTGTCGAGGATGGCGTTGGCCTGGATCTCCGTCAGTTCGAACCGCTTCATCAGGGCGGCCTTCGGCTCGTCCTCCTCGCGGATGATGCGGATGACCTCGTCGAGGTCGAGGTAGACGATGAGCAGGCCGCCGAGGATCTCGAGGCGCCGGTCGATCTGGGCGAGGCGGTGGCGCGAGCGGCGCTGCAACACGACCCGGCGATGGTCGAGCCACTCCCGCAGGGCTTCGGCCAGACCGATGACCCGGGGGACGAGGCCGCCGACCAGCACGTTCATGTTGAGGGAGATGCGGGCCTCGAGCTCGGTGAGTCGGAACAGCGACTCCATCAGGATGACGGGATCGACGTTGCGGGCGCGCGGCTCCAGCACGATGCGGACATCCTCCGCCGATTCGTCGCGCACGTCGGCGAGCAGCGGGAGCTTGCGCTCCTGCAGCAGCTCCGCGAGCTTCTCGATGAGGCGCGCCTTCTGCACCCCGTAGGGAATCTCAGTGACCACGATGGTCCAGGTGCCCCGCCCGAGATCCTCCTTGGCCCAGCGGGCGCGCACGCGAAATCCGCCGCGCCCGGTGCGGTAGGCCTCGGTGATGGATTCGGCGCTGTCGATGAGGATGCCGCCGGTGGGGAAGTCCGGCCCCTTCACGAAGGTGAGGAGCTGGGCCGAGGTCGCCTCCGGGCGGGTGATGAGATAGAGCGCCGCGTCGCAGAGTTCGGCGGCGTTGTGCGGCGGGATCGAGGTCGCCATGCCGACGGCGATGCCCTGGGAGCCGTTGGCGAGCAGGTTCGGAAAGGCCGCCGGGAGCACCACCGGCTCCTCTTCCTGCCCGTCGTAGTTCGGGCGGAAATCGACGGAATCGTCGTCGAGCCCCTCCATGAGGAGGCGCGCGACCTCCGTCATCCGGGCTTCGGTGTAGCGCTGGGCGGCGGCGTTATCGCCGTCGATGTTGCCGAAATTGCCCTGGCCGTCGACCAGCGGATAGCGCTGGGCGAAGTCCTGGGCCATGCGCACCAGGGCGTCGTAGGCCGCCGTGTCGCCGTGCGGATGGTACTTGCCGATGACGTCGCCGACGATGCGGGCGCATTTCTTGAACGCCGAGGTCGGGTCGAGCTTCAGCAGCCGCATGGCGAACAGGATGCGCCGGTGGACGGGCTTCAGCCCGTCGCGGGCATCGGGCAGCGCCCGGTGCATGATGGTCGACAGCGCATAGGCGAGGTAGCGGTCCTCCAGGGCGGATTTCAGCTCGACGCTCTCGATGCCGTCGGAGCCCGACGGCGGCTCGAAGGGCTGGCCCATCACGATCTCCAGGGGCGACACGACCCCAAATCAGAACAAATCAAGAACATGACTTAGGCGCTTCCCGTCCCCAAGGCAACGAAGCGCGCCCGGGCATCCGGGGGCGGCAGCGCGCGCGGTCCCCAGATGTGCTGATCGAGGAAGTACCCCGTCAAGGTAAACCCCGCCGTAACGTCGGCGCCCTCGGGGGTCATCGGCAGTGGATCGCCCGGCGCCCGCTCCCGCAGGAAGTCCGGCAGGGCGAGCAAGCGGTCGCGATAGGGCTCGCCCGCCGACGCGCTCACCGCCCGGCCCGAGCGGGGCGAGACGTAGATGAGGGCGTCGTTGCCCCCGGTCGCGGCGCAGGCGGACAGATCGAGGCCGAAGCCGAGATCCGCCAGGATCGCCAGTTCGAACCGCACCATCAGGGGCGGGGCGATGTCGGGATCGTGGAGGTGATCGATGAGGATGCGGGCGGCCTCGTAGAGTTGCGGGTGCGGGTCGCGCTCGGGCAGCAGCCGCAGGAGCCCGGCGAGGTGCGCGATGCCGTGGAGGGCGAGCCCCGATCCCATGAGCCGGGCGGCCACGGATTCGAGGGGCTCGACGGCGTAGGCGCCGAGGCTGTTGTCGAGGCGCGCCCGCCACGTGGCCTGGACCCGGTTGCCGGGCTGAAGCACGGGCTGCATCCGGCGCGAGCGGCCACCGTGGACGAGGCCGAGATGGCGCCCGTGCGCGGCGGTCATGAGTTCGAGCACCACGCTCGTCTCGCCCTGCCGGCGCAGGCCGAGCACGAGGCCGTCGTCGGTCCATTGCATGCCTCTCCATAGGCCGATGCCGGCGGGAAGGAAAAGCGCGCCGGCAGCGAAGATTGCACCAATGAACCCTTTCCCGCAGGGCGGGAATAAGCTTAGGCTTGTGCTGGAAGCCGAGGCGAGCGGAGATGGCGATGGGTGGTCCGGCTCGGCTCCTGCTCCTTGGTGTGGCCTGCGCGCTCCCGGCCTGCACGCCCCGCGCCCCGGCCCCCTCCCCCGGCGCGACGCTCCGCACCCGCATCGCCGCCCTCGCCCTGGCGCAGGTGGATTTCGGCTCCGTGTCGGTGATCCCCATACGGTTCGAGCACAGCCGCATCTCAGGTCCGTTCGAGGATGGCGGGCGCACCCTCTACTGCGTCTCCACGCGGATGAAGGGCCGGACGTTCGGCAAGGGCGAGCGGGCGAAGGCCGTGATCCGGGACACGGGCGGCGTGCTCGGCGTGGTGTCCGACGATGAGGAGATCTGCAACGGGCACCGCACGGAGCCGTTTCCGGAACTCGAGACCCTCGGCAATCCCGCCTGATCCATCGGGATAGGCCCGGGCTTGCTCCCGCGGTGAGGGGATGAGACCCTGGGGCATGCCGAAACGCCCGTTGAGCCTCAGCCTCGACCTCATCGCCCGCGCCCATCCCGATCCCGTCCGCGACGACCCGGGCGCCCTCACCCTCCTCACCGACGACGAACTCGAACCCGGCCTCGCCCAGGCGCTCACCCGGCGACCGTCCGGCGCGGAGGGCCTGTGGGTGTTCGGTTACGGCTCCCTGATCTGGCAGCCGGAATTCACCTTCACCGAGCGGCGCACCGGAACGGTGCGGGGCTATCACCGTCGGTTCTGCCTGCTGCAGCGGCGGTTCCGCGGGAGCACGGAGCGGCCGGGCCTCGTCCTGGCCCTCGATCGCGGCGGCCTGTGCCGGGGCGTCGCGTTCCGGCTCGCGGGGGACGATCCGCACGTCACCCTGCTGCCGGTCTGGCGCCGGGAGATGCGCGGCAACGGCTACGCCTCCCGTTGGGTGGTGGTGGAGACCGCCGACGGCCCGGTCACCGCCCTGACCTTCGTCGTCAACTGCGCCAGCGACCGCTACACCGGCCGCCTGACGGAGCCCGAGATCGCCGACCGCATCGCCACGGGGGCCGGGCATCTCGGGCCGAGTGCCGAGTACCTGTTCCGCACCGCCGAGGCCTGCGCGCGGGAGGGGATCCTGGACGAGCACCTGTGGACCTTGCAGGCGTTGGTGGCCGAACGGTTGGATGCCATGGCGCGGGCCGACGGGGCGCCCCAAGCGCCGAGCAGGCCGGCGGCAAGCCCGTCGCCTCAGTTCACCTCCACCTGAACCACCCCCGGCACGGCCCGGAGCGCGCCCGCGATCTGAGGCGTCGCCTGATACTTGCCCTGCAGCTTCACCTCGACCTCGCGGTCGCCGTTGTCGAGGAGGAGGATCAGCGAGACCTCGCCCTCGCCCCGCACCTGCAGGCGCTGCTGGACGGGCGCGATGGAGCGCTCGTCGCGGAGATAGATGCGCATGCCCTTCTGGTGGCGGGCCACCGCCACGTCGAGGGGTTCGGCGGTGACGATGCGGGCGCGCACGTCCTCGCCCTCCAGGTTGGCCTGGATCTGCAGCACGAGGGGACGTCCGGGCTCCAGGATCTCGCGATACTGGCCGAGGCCTTCGGAGAAGATGATCGCCTCGAAATGCCCGGTCTGGTCGGACAGGATGACGATGCCGAGCTTGTTGCCGGTCTTGGTCCGGCGCTCGGACCGGTCGAGGACGGAGGCGGCGACCCGGCCGACGCTGGTGGTGCCGGCCCGCACCGCCTTGCAGAACTCGGCCCAGGTCTGCACCCGGAGCTTGCCCAGCAGATCGCCGTACTCGTCGAGGGGGTGGCCCGAGAGGAAGAAGCCGATGGCGTCGTATTCCTTCTTGAGCTTGTCGGCCATCGGCCAGCCCTCGTAGGCCGGGATGCGCAGGGTCACGTCGGCCGCGGTGACGCCGCCGAACATGTCGGCGATGCCGGTGCTCTCGGCCTCGGCGGCCCCTTGGGCGAGCTTCATCATCGGCTCGATGGCCGCGCAGGCCCGCGCCCGGTCCGGCTCGATGGTGTCCATGGCCCCGGCCGCCACGAGGTTCTCCAGGGTGCGCTTGTTGATCATGCGCGGGTTGAGGCGGCGCGCCAGGCACGCGAGGTCCCGGAAGGGCGTCTCCCCCCGGGTCTCCACGATGGATTCGACGGCGCCGCGGCCCACGCCCTTGATGGCCGACAGGGCGTAGACGATGCGGCCGTCCTTGACCTCGAAGTTGACCCCCGACGTGTTGATGGAGGGCGGCTCGACGACGATCCTGAGGCGCTGGGCGTCCTGGCGGAACTCGGCGAGCTTGTCGGTCACGTCGATGTCGAGCTGCATGGCGGCGGCCAGGAACTCGACGGGGTGGTTCGCCTTCAGGTAGGCGGTCTGATAGGTCAGCAGGGCGTAGGCGGCGGCGTGTGATTTGTTGAAGCCGTAATCGGCGAACTTCGCCAGCAGGTCGAAGATCTCGTCGGCCTTGGCCTTGGTGAGCTCGCGCTCGATGCAGCCCTTCACGAAGCGGTCGCGCTGGGCGTCCATCTCGGCCTTGATCTTCTTGCCCATGGCGCGGCGCAGCATGTCGGCCTCGCCGAGCGAGTACCCGGCCAGCACCTTGGCCACCTCCATCACCTGTTCCTGGTAGACGATGATGCCGAAGGTCTCGCGCAGGATCGGCTCCAGCTTTGCGTGCGGATACCAGCTCGCCTCGTTGCCGGCGTCGCGCCCGAGCTTGCGCTCGCAATAGACCGGGATGTTGGCCATGGGGCCGGGGCGGTAGAGGGCCACGAGGGCGATGATGTCCTCGAACCGGTCGGCCTGCATCTCGACGAGCGCCTTGCGCATGCCGGCGGATTCCACCTGGAACACGCCCACCGTCTCGCCGCGCTTCATCGGCAGGTAGGTCGCCTCGTTGTCCAGGGGCAGCGAGGCGAGATCGACGATGATGCCGCGCTTGGCCAGCAGGTCGGTGCAGTAGCGCAGCAGGGTCAGGGTCTTCAGACCCAAGAAGTCGAACTTCACCAGGCCGGCGGCCTCGACCCACTTCATGTTGAACTGGGTCACCCGCATGCCGGTCTTCGGATCGCGGTAGAGGGGGACGAGCTGTTCGAGGGGCCGGTCGCCGATGACCACGCCGGCGGCGTGGGTCGAGGCGTGGCGGTGCAGGCCCTCCAGCTTCTTGGCGATCTCCATGAGGCGGGCCACGATGGGCTCCTCCTCCATGGCCGCCTGGAGCTTGGGCTCGCCCTCGATGGCCTGGGTCAGGGTCACGGGGTTGGCCGGGTTCTGCGGCACCAGCTTCGTGAGCTTGTCCACCTGCCCGTAGGGCATCTCCAGGACGCGGCCGACGTCGCGCAGCACGCCGCGCGCCTGCAGGGTACCGAAGGTGATGATCTGCGCGACCTGCTCGTGGCCGTAGCGATCCTGCACGTACTGGATCACCCGCTCGCGGCCGTCGACGCAGAAGTCGATGTCGAAATCCGGCATCGAGACGCGCTCGGGGTTGAGGAAGCGCTCGAACAGCAGGCCGAAGCGAAGCGGGTCGAGGTCGGTGATGAGGAGCGACCACGCCACCAGGGATCCGGCACCCGAGCCACGGCCCGGGCCGACCGGAATGTCGTGGTCCTTGGCCCACTTGATGAAGTCCGACACGATGAGGAAGTAGCCGGGAAACTTCATGCCGACGATGACGTCGAGCTCGAAGGCGAGGCGGTCGCGATAGACCTGCTCGCTCATGCCCGGCGCCGTGCCGTGCTGTGCGAGGCGCAGGTCGAGGCCGGCGATGGCCTGCGCGCGCAGCTCCTCCGGCTCGGATCTCACCACCTCCGCCCCGGCTGCACCGGGGGCCTCGCCGGCGACGGCGTCGGCGGTGACACGGGCGAAGTTCGGCAGGATGGGCTTGCGCGTGCGCACGCGGTAGGCGCAGCGCATGGCGATCTCGACCGTGGCGTTCAGGGCGTCCGGCAGATCGACAAACAGCTCGGCCATCTGCGCGCGCGTGGTGAAAGCGTGCCGCGGGGTGAGCTTGCGCCGGCGCTCGTCGGAGACGAGGCGTCCGTCCGCGATGGCGAGCAGCGCGTCGTGGGCGTCGTAATCGCCGGTACGCGCGAAGAACGGTTCGTTGGTGGCCACGATGGACAGGCCGTTGGCATCGGCAAGCCGGAGCAGCTCGCGCTCGATGGCCCGTTCGTCGGACAGGCCGTGGCGCAGGATCTCGACGTAGAGGTTGCTCTCGCCGAAGGCCGCCTTGAGCTTGGCGAGACGCGCGGCGGCGAGCTCGGCCCGGCCCTGGCGCAACGCCCCGTCGAGGGGTCCGGTGGTCCCGCCCGTGAGGGCGATGAGCCCGCCGGCGCATTCGGCCAGCCCGGCGGCGCTCACCCGGGGGGCATCGCCGAGGGCGCCGTCGAAGTAGGCGCGGCTCGCCAGCCGCAGGAGGTTCGCGTAACCGGCCTCGTCCTGGGCCAGGACCACCACGTTGGCGCAGCCGGCCTGCCCCTGAACCACCCGCGCCATGGGATCGGGCGTCTCGAAGGCCACCGTCACCTGCAGGCCGGCGATGGGCTGAATCCCCGATCCGGAGGCCTTCTCGGAGAATTCCAGGGCCCCGAACAGGTTGTTGGTGTCGGTGAGCGCCAGGGCCGGCTGCCGGTCGGCCGCCGCCGCCTTGACGATGTCCCCGACCTTCAGCGCCCCTTCGAGGAGCGAGAACGACGAGTGGACGTGGAGGTGGACGAAGCCGGGATCTTTGAGGATGCGCGCCATGCTCCCAACAGCCCGACTCGTGGTGAACGATCCATCAAGAATGCGCGGAGCGGATCGTTTGGCTGTGGAAGGCCGCCATCCGTGATGCGTCGGCAACGCTATCGCAACGGCGCCAATGCGACAGCCCAAGCGGCGACCGAAACCGCAAGGAGACCGAAGGCCATGAATTCGACCGCGCCGGTGAGGATCATCCGCTTGAGCATGGGAAGCGCCTTTCGTTGAGCTCTCCCATTTTGTTCCTGTTTTGTTCTATGTAAAGCGAAAAGGCCGTCTCGCGGTCGGCAGAGTCAACGAAATGTGAAGCCCGGGCCGGCTGCATGATTTCACGGCGGATTCGCATGCCGCTGCATGGACGATCCTGCCAACATGACGCGGACAGCAGGCAAAGCCGCATGTTCTACTGAAGATCCATCGCATCGTCCCTGCTGCGACAACGCTTCGACCCCATAAGATTCCGCACATCGTTGCAGGGCGGCCAGTCACCGCCAAGGCCCGAATCACAACCGCAGGATGGCGAACACGAACCCTCTACCTATGTGAGCGGGACACCCGGACTCCGCATCACAGACCGAACATGCAAATCAAGTTGGTGGCCGTCGGCTCACACGGCGACGTCCTTCCCTTCATCGGCCTCGGGGCCGAACTGGTGCGACGCGGGCATGCCGCGGTTCTGGCGGCGCCCGCCCCCTTCGCGCAGCTGGCGGCCCGCGCTCACCTGCCGTTCCACGCTCTCGGCACGCGCGCCGATTACGAGCGGACCGTCGCGGTGCCGGACTTGTGGCATCCGAGGCGGGGGGCCTTCGTCCTGTTCGACCAGCTCGCCCCGACGACGGAGCAGACCTACGACTGGCTGGCCCGTACCAGCGCACCAGGCGAGACCCTCGTGGTCGCCTCGACCCTCGGCCTGGGCGCCCGCGTGGCGCAGGACAAGCTCGGCCTGCCCGTCGTGACCGTGCATGTCATGCCCCTGCTGGTGGAGAGCCGGCACGCCGCGCCGGTTCTGCCGGGCATCCCCCTCGCCCACCTGCTGCCGTCCCGCCTACGGCACTGGCTCGGCCGGGGCGCCGACCGCTACGTGATCGGCCCGGCCGCCCTGCCCCAACTCAACGCCCTGCGCGAGCGCCTCGATCTCGCGCCCGTGCGCCGCCTGCGGCACTGGTGGAACAGCCCGACACGGATCCTCCTGATGTTTCCGGAGTGGTTCACCGCCCCCCAGGCGGATTGGCCGGCCCAGGCCGCGCAGGTCGGCTTTCCCCTGGTCGATCGTCTCGGCGATACCCCTTCCCTGAGCTCGGAGCTGAGCGAGTTCCTCGCGGCAGGGCCACCACCCCTGGTGTTCACCTACGGGTCGGCGATGCGTCACGGCCAAGCCTTCTTCCGGACGGCCTGCGCCCTGTGTCGGACCATGGGCCGCCGTGGCGTGATGCTGGCGCCGGAGTCCGGTCAGATGCCCACGGATCTGCCGGAGGGCGTCATCCATGTCCCCTACGCGCCCTTGAGCGTGCTGCTTCCGCGCGCCGCCGCCCTGATCCACCACGGCGGCATCGGCACCGTCGCCCAGGCCCTGGCCGCCGGCATCCCGCAGCTCGTGGTCCCGGTGGCGTTCGACCATTTCGACGAAGGCCAGCGCCTCCAGCGCCTCGGCGTCGGCGCCATGCTCGGCCGGCGTTGGTTCACCCCAGGCCGGGCCGCCCAGGCCCTCAACCGTCTTCTGGCCTCCGAGACCGTGGCGCAGGCCTGCGCCGAGACGCGCATGCGCATGACCCGGGAGGACGGCGTATCGGCCGCCTGCGACGAGATCGAGCGCCTGATCGCCCGCTGAGTCATACCAGTTCCGGTCGATTGCTTCGCGATGCGGATCTGGGCTTCGCTCAGGCGCCGCGCGGGCTGCCTGAGACTGTCTCCGTAAGGATCATCCGGAAAACAGTCTCACTCGTCCGTTCGCAAGGCCTGTCCGGAATCGATGGGCAGGCGGGTGCCCTTGAGTTCGTCGCCGGTGGGCAGGCTGCGCACGTCCCAGCCGCCGCCGAGTGCCCGGATGAGGGCGACGGCGGTGGTGAAGCGGTTGAGGCGGATCTGCAGGGCGTTGATCTCGTTGTTCAGGGCGATGGACTGGGCCGTCACCACCGTGGTGTAGTTCTGCGTGCCCGCCCGGTACTCGTTGAGGGTGATCTCGACACCGCGCCGGGCCGAGGCCACGGCCTCGTCCTGCGCCGCCTGCTGGCGGGCGAGGATGCGCACGCCCGAGAGCCCGTTCTCGACCTCCCCGAAGGCGGTGAGCACGGTCTGGCGGTAATTCGCCACCGCCGCGTCGTAGGCCGCGCGGGTGATGCGGAGCGCCGCCGCGCGGGCGCCGCCGTCGTAGAACACCTCCGTGCCGGCCGCAGCGACCGACCAGACCTGGTTGGCGGCCGAGAACACGCCGTTCGACGTCAGGCCCGAGACCCCGCCCGAGGCCGAGAGGGTGAGCGTGGGGTAGAACGCCGCCACGGCGACGCCGATGAGCTCGCTCTGGGCCTGCACGGTCCGCTCGGCCTGGGCGACATCGGGGCGGCGCTCCAGCAGGGCCGACGGAATGCCCACCGGCACGGCGGGCGGGTGCACGGCGAGCGGCGCGACGGGCAGGGACAGTTCGGCGGGCGGGCGCCCGACGAGGGTCGCCAGGGCGTGCTCGAAGATCGCCCGCTGCAGGCCGATGGCGATGGCCTGGGCCTGCGTCGTCTGCAACAGGGTCTGGGCGGTGATCACGTCGGACCGCGCGGCCACACCCGCCGCGTACTGGTTCTCGGTGATGGCCAGACTCTTCTTGAAGCCCGCGATGTTCTCGTCGAACACCCGCTGGAGCGAGTCCTGATATCTGAGGCTCAAATAGTTGTTCGCGACCTCGGACTGGATGGTGAGGCGCACCAGGGCCAGATCCGCCGCGCTCGCCTGGGCGGTGGCGACCTCGCTCTCGAGGTTGCGCCGGATGCGGCCGAACAGGTCGAGCTCCCAGCTCGCCTGCCCCTGGAGCGAGACGGTGGTGCGCTCCGAGCCCCCGACCCGCGAGCGGGTGATGTTCGGCGCGCCGATCACCGTGGGAAACAGGGCGGCGCGGGCCTGGGCGACGAAACCGCGCGCCTGCTCGTAGGCGGCGACCTGGGCGCGCAGGGATTGGTTGTCGACGTCGACGAGGCGGATCAGCCGGTCGAGGGCCGGATCCCGAAAAACCCGCCACCAGTCGCCGCGCTCGGCCCCGTCGTTGGGGGCGGCCGGGCGCCACCCCTTGCGGCTCGCGACATAGGCCGCACTGTCCTCGCGGGCCCCGCCCTCCTTGAAGGCAAGCGGCGTCTCGACGGAGGGACGGGAATAGTCGGGGCCGACCATGCAGCCGGAGACCGACGCCGCGAGGGCGACGAGGGCGACGAGATGCGACGGGCTCCCTCTCCTGGAAGGAGAGGGTTGGGGTGAGGTGTGGGACCTATTCGGAGAGTCCACACACCTCACCCTGTCCCTCTCCTTCCAGGAGAGGGGACCCGCGCCACCTTCGGAATGCATCGGCCCGCTGTCGCATCGGAACGTGACGTCACTGCGCGCGCGACGATCCACCAAACTACCCACGCTCATTCGGCGGCGCCAGGAACCGCGCCAGGAACCGCGCCGGGAACCGCGTCGAGCGCAGGCCCGCGCCGGCGCAGGCGGTCGAGGTAGAGGTAGACGACGGGGGTGGTGTAGAGGGTCAGGATCTGGCTCACGATGAGGCCGCCGACGATGGCGATGCCGAGGGGGCGGCGCAGCTCCGAGCCCTCCCCGCCCGCGAGGATGAGGGGGAGCGCGCCGAGCATGGCGGCCAGGGTTGTCATCATGATCGGGCGGAAGCGCAAGAGGCAGGCCTCGAAGATCGCGTCCCGGGGTTTCAGGCCGCGCGTCCGCTCCGCGTCGAGGGCGAAGTCGATCATCATGATGGCGTTCTTCTTCACGATGCCGATGAGCAGGAACACCGCAATGAGGGCGATGACCGTGAATTCGGTGCCCGAGACCAGGAGCGCCAGCAGGGCGCCGATGCCGGCAGACGGCAGGGTCGACAGGATGGTGAGCGGGTGGATGAAGCTCTCGTAGAGGATTCCCAGGATGGTGTAGACGGCGACCAGGGCGGCGAGGATCAGCAGGGGCTGGCGCGACGAGGATTCCTGGAAGCTCTTGGCGCCGCCGGCGAACTCGCCGTGGATGGTGGCGGGCAGGCGCAGGTCCGTCATGGTCTGCTCGATGATCCGGGTCGCGTCCGACAGGCTTTTTCCGGGGGCCAGGTTGAACGAGATCGTGGTGGCGACGAACAGGCCCTGGTGGCTCACCTGCACGGGGGCGTTGCCGGTCTCGATATGGGCGAAGGCCGAGAGCGGGATCATCGTCTCCTTGGCGGAGGAGACCGGGGCGCTCGACGAGGCGCCGCCCTTGCCGCCCGCGATGGCGTTGGCGGCGGCGTTGCGGGCCGAATCCCCCGCGAGGGCGGCGGCCGGGTCCGTCACGGCGGCGGTGCCGCTCGGGCCGGCATTGCCGGCCGGATTGGTGTTCACAGTTCCGCCCGTCGCCACGGTGCCGGCCACCGCGTTGGTGGTGGCCGAGCCCCGCGCCTTGCCGCCGGACGTCGAGACGAACAGCGTCTTCAGGGTGTCGGGACTCTGGAGGTAGCGCGGGGCGATCTCCATGACGACGTGGTACTGGTTGAGCGGGTTGTAGATCGTCGAGACCTGGCGCTGGCCGAAGGCGTCGTAGAGGGTGTTGTCGATCTTGTCCGGCGTCAGGCCGTAGCGGAACGCGGTGGCCCGGTCGATGACGAGGCGGGTCTCGAGGCCGCCCTCCTGCTGGTCCGAGGACACGTCGACGAAGGTCGGGTCCTTCTGCAGGGCCTGGAGCAGCTTCGGGGCGGCGGCGTAGAGCTCTTCCGCCGTGTCGCCCTGGAGGGTGTACTGGTAGGTGGCGAAGCTCTGGCGCCCGCCCATGCGCAGGTCCTGGCGTGGGAACAGGTAGAGCCGCGCCCCCGCCACCTGCGAGAGCTTGGGCCGCAGGCGGGTCATCACCTTCTCGATGGGGTCGCGCTCGGCCTTGGGCTTCAGGCCGACGAAGACGTTGGCCGAGTTGGTGGCGCGCCCGCCGGTGAAGCCGACGACGCTGTCCACCGCCGGGTCGGCCTGCACGATGGCGGTTGCCTGTTCGAGCTTCTGCTTCATCGCCTGGAACGAGATGCGCTGGTCGGCCTGGATGCCGCCCATCATCTGACCCGTGTCCTGTTCGGGAAAGAAGCCCTTCGGCACGATGACGTAGAGGTAGACGTTGAGGCCCACCGTGGCGACGAGGCTGAGCACCACGAGGCGGCGGTGGCGCAGGGCGATGCGCAAGGTGCGCTCGTAGGCGGCGAGCATGCCGTCGAACCCGGCCTCCAGGCCGCGCAGGAAGACATTCGGCCGGCGCGCCGGGTCGTGCGTCTGGGGCTTGAGGAGCAGCGCGCACATCATCGGCGTGGTGGTCAGCGACAGCACCAGGGAGATGAGGATCGCCAGCGACAGGGTGACGGCGAATTCCTGGAACAGGCGCCCGACGATGCCGCCCATGAGCAGGATCGGCAGGAACACCGCCACCAGGGACAGGCTCATGGAGATGACGGTGAAGCCGACCTCGCGGGCGCCCAAGAGTGAAGCCTCCACCCGCGCCTTGCCCTGCTCGATGTGGCGCTGGATGTTCTCCAGCACCACGATGGCGTCGTCGACGACGAAGCCCGTGGCGATGATGAGCGCCATGAGCGAGAGGATGTTGAGGCTGTAATCCAGCAGGTACATGGCCGAGAAGGTGCCGACGATGGAGATCGGCACGGCGACCGCCGGGATCAGGGTCGCGCGGCCCGAGCGCAGGAAGACGAAGACCACGAAGATCACCAGCACCACGGCGATGAGCAGGGTCTCCTCGGTCTCGGCGAGCGACGCCCGGATGGTGGCGCTGCGGTCGCCCGTCACCATGAGGTCGATGTCGCCGGGCAGCGCCGCCTGGACCTGGGGAATCGCCTTCTTCAGGCCGTTGATGGTGTCGACGACGTTGGAGCCGGGCTGCTTGTAGATGAACAGGATCACGCCCGGCTTGCCGTTGACGAGACCGAGGTTGCGCTTGTCCTCCACGGAATCCACGACCTTGCCGACATCGGTCAGGCGCACGGCGGCGCCGTTGCGATAGGCCACGACGATGTCGCGGTAATCGGCCGCCACCCGGCCCTGGTCGTTGGCGTAGAGCTGGTAGCGCCGGGTGTCGGTCTCGATGGCGCCCTTGGGCGAATTGGCGTTGGCCGAGGCCAGCGCCGCGCGGATGCCCTCGAGGCCGATGCCGTAATTGAATAGGGCGGTGGGATCGAGCTCGACCCGCACCGCCGGCAGCGACGCGCCGCCGATGTCGACGTTGCCGACCCCGGGCAGCTGGGACATCTTCTGCTGCACCACCGTGGCGGCAGAATCGTACAGCTGGCCCGGCGACAGGGTGTTCGAGGTCAGCGCCAGGATCAGGATCGGCGAATCGGCCGGGTTGAACTTGCGGTAGGTCGGGTTCTGGCGCAGCGCCGTCGGCAGGTCGGCCCGGGCCGCGTTGATGGCCGCCTGGACGTCGCGGGCGGCCCCGTCGATGTTCCGGTTGAGGCCGAACAGCAGGATGATCCTGACCGAGCCGACGGAACTCGTGGACGTCATCTCGTTGACGTCCGCGATGGCGCCGAGGCGCCGTTCGAGGGGCGCGGCCACGGTGGTCGCCATGGTCTCGGGGCTGGCCCCCGGCATCGACGCCTGGACGAGGATCACGGGGAAATCCACCTGCGGCAGGGGCGCCACCGGCAGCTTCAGGAACGCGAACATCCCGGCGAGCAGCACGCCGAGGGTGAGCAGGATCGTGGCGACGGGCCGGCGGATGAACGGGGCGGAGACGTTCACGGCAGCGCCTCGACGGGGCCGGCGCCGCCTTCGCGGCGGCCGGTGAGGCGGCGTTCCAGGCGGTCGAACGCGAGGTAGATCACCGGCGTGGTGAACAGGGTCAGGACCTGGGAGACGATGAGGCCGCCCGCGATGACGATGCCGAGGGGCTGGCGCAGTTCGGCGCCCACCCCCGTGCCGACGATGAGCGGTACCGCCGCGAACAGGGCAGCCAGGGTCGTCATCAGGATCGGCCGGAAGCGCAGGAGGCAGGCCTCGTAGATGGCGTCGCGGGGGCTCATCCCGTCCTCGCGCTCGGCCTGGAGCGCGAAGTCGATCATCATGATGGCGTTCTTCTTCACGATGCCGATGAGGAGCACGATGCCGATGACCGCGATGATGTCGAGCGACAGCCCGAACAGCATCAACCCCAGGAGCGCCCCGATGCCGGCGGAGGGCAGCGTCGACAGAATCGTGATCGGGTGGATGAAGCTCTCGTAGAGCACGCCGAGCACGATGTAGACGGTGACGATGGCGGCGATCACCAGGAACAGCTGGTTCGACAGGGCCGACTGGAACGCGAAGACCGAGCCCTGCGGCACCACGCGAAAACTCGGCGGCAGGTCGATGGCCTTGCCCGCCGCCTCCACCGCCGCCACGGCGTCGCCCAAAGCCGCGCCGGGCGCGAGATTGAACGACACGGTGGTGGCCGGGAACTGGCCGAGATGGGAGATGAGCAGCGGCGCCCGCCGCTCGCTCACCCGGGCGACCGCCGAGAGCGGGACCTGCCCCGAGGCCACCGTGGAGGACGGCAGGAAGATGTGGTCCAGGCTCTCGATGGTCCTGTGCAGGGCCGGGTCGGCTTCGAGGATCACCCGGTACTGGTTCGACTGGGTGAAGATCGTCGAGATGATGCGCTGGCCGAAGGCGTCGTAGAGGGCGTTGTCGACGGTGGCCGGGGTGATGCCGTAGCGCCCCGCCGTCGCCCGGTCGATGGTGATGTAGGCGGCGAGACCGCTGGCCTGGAGGTCGCTCGCGACATCCATGAGCAGGGGCGACGTCTGGAGCTGGCGCACGAAGCGCGGCACCCAGGTCTCGAACTCCGTGAGGTTCGGGTTCTCGAGGATCACCTGATACTGCGTCGCGCTCACCGCCGTGTCGATGGTGAGGTCCTGCACCGATTGCAGGTAGAGCCGGATGCCGGCGACCCCCGTGGTCGCGGCCTTGATCCGTTCGATGACCTGGCTCGCCGTGGATGTCCGCGCGGCGTGGGCCTTGAGGTTGATGAGGAACCGGCCCGAATTCAGGGTGACGTTCTGGCCGTCGACGCCGATGAACGACGACAGGCTGGCCACGTCTGGGTCCTGCAGGATGAGGGCGGCCAGCTTCTGCTGGCGCTCGGCCATGGCGGCGTACGAGACGGTCTGGTCGGCCTGGGTGATGCCCTGGACGACGCCCGTGTCCTGCACGGGGAAGAACCCCTTGGGGATCACCACGAACAGGTAGGCGGTGAGCGCCACCGTCGCGAGGGTCACCACCAGGGTCAGGCCCTGGTGGCGCAGGATCACGCGCAGCATCCGGCCGTAGCCGGCGATGATACCGTCCATGGACCGGCGGGCCGTGCGGGCGACGAACCCCTCGCGGCGCTTGGCGTGCCCGGCCGGCACGGGCTTCAGCAGGCGCGCGCACAGCATCGGTACGAGGGTCAGCGAGACCACGGCCGAGATCACGATGGTGGCCGCGAGCGTGATGGCGAATTCGTGAAACAGGCGCCCGACAACGTCGCCCATGAACAGGAGCGGGATGAGGACGGCGATGAGCGAGACGGTCAGCGAGATGATGGTGAAACCGATCTCGCGGCTGCCCTTGAGGGCCGCTTCGA
Source organism: Methylobacterium sp. Leaf102 (assembly GCF_001422425.1). Lineage (NCBI taxonomy): Bacteria > Pseudomonadati > Pseudomonadota > Alphaproteobacteria > Hyphomicrobiales > Methylobacteriaceae > Methylobacterium > Methylobacterium sp. Leaf102. Next base: position 362,467 of record NZ_LMMX01000012.1, read on the forward strand.
GGGGCGGGTCGCCCTCCTCCACGTGGCGGGCGATGTTCTCGATGACCACGATGGCGTCGTCGACGACGAAGCCCGTCGCGATGGTGAGCGCCATGAGGGAGAGGTTGTCGAGCGAGAAGCCGTACAGGTCCATGATCGCCAGGGAGCCGATGAGGGAGAGCGGCACCGACAGGCTCGGGATCAGGGTGGCGGAGACGCTTCGCAGGAACAGGAAGATCACCAGCACCACGAGGCCGATGGCGAGCGCCAGCTCCACCTGCACGTCGTGCACGGAGGCGCGGATCGTCACCGTGCGGTCTGTCAGCACGCCGACGGTGATCGCCGCCGGCAGGGTCGCCTGGAGCTGGGGCAGGAGCTTCTGGATCTTGTCGACGGTGCTGATGACGTTGGCGCCGGGCTGGCGCTGGATGTTGAGGATCACCGCCGGGGTCTCGTCGGCCCAAGCGCCGAGCTTGGTGTTCTCCGGCCCCGAGACCACGTCGGCCACGTCCGAAAGCCGCACCGGGGCGCCGTTCTTGTAGGCGATGATCGCCGCGTCGTAGGCCTTCGGGTCGCGGATCTGGTCGTTGGCGTTGATGGCGTAGGACTGGGTCGGCCCGTCGATGGTGCCCTTCGGTGTGTTGACGTTGAGGTTGGTGATGGTGGTGCGCAGGTCGTCGATGTTGAGGCCGTATGCCGCCAAGGCGCGTGCGTTGAACCGCACCCGGATCGCCGGGCGCTGGCCGCCGCCGGTGCTCACGAGGCCGACGCCCGCCACCTGGGAGATCTTCTGGGCGAGGCGCGTCTCGGCCAGATCGCGCACCTCGGTGAGCGGCATGGTCTTCGACGTGAGCGCGAGCGTCAGGATCGGCGCGTCGGCGGGGTTCACCTTGGCGTAGATCGGCGGGGCCGGGAGATCCGCCGGCAGCAGGTTGCCGGCGGCGTTGATGGCGGCCTGGACCTGCTGCTCGGCGATGTCGAGGGGCAGGTCCAGGCTGAACTGCAGGGTGACGACGGAGGCGCCCGCCGAACTCTGCGACGTCATCTGGTTGAGGTTGGCGAGTTGGCCGAACTGCCGCTCCAGCGGCGCGGTGACCGCCGAGGTCATCACCTCGGGGCTGGCGCCGGGATAGAACGTCTGGATCTGGATCGTCGGGTAATCCACCGACGGCAGGGCCGAGACCGGCAGGTTCAGGTACGACACCATCCCGACCATCAGGATCGCCAGCATGAACAGCGTGGTGGCGACGGGCCGCAGGATGAACAGGCGGGACGGGTTCATGGGGCGAGCCCCACGCCGTCGAGGGAGCCGCCGACGGAACTCCCTCTCCTGGAAGGAGAGGGCTGGGGTGAGGTGTGTGACTTATCCGGAGCGTTCGCACATCGCACTCTGTCCCTCTCCTTCCAGGAGAGGGGACCCGTGCTGGCGGCGAACGCCGGAGTTAACGGCGAAGGTCCGCACCGGCCGAGAGGTGGCGAGCGGCCGGGCAACCTCATTGCGCGGCCGGGCGCTGGCGGCGGCGTTCACGCGTCTGGCCCTCGGGGGCGACGGCATCGGCCTTCGCGGCCTCCGCCTTGGCGTCCTCGGGCTTCGGACCGGCGGCACCGGGCGGACGGGTGCCGTCGTCGGTGATGCGGACAGGGGCGCCATCGCGAAGCCGGTCGGTGCCGTCGACCACGACCCGGTCGCCGACGCCGAGGCCGGCCTTCACCACCGTGCGGGCGCCGTCGGCCTCGCCCAGGGTGATGGGGCGGACCACGACCTTGTCGTCGCCCTGCAGGAGGTAGACGTAGGTGCCGGGCGTGCCGCGCAGGATTGCGGCGGTGGGGACGATGGGGGCGTTCCGCACGGTGTCGACGGTCAGCTTGGCGTTGACGAACTGGTTCGGGAACAGGGCGTCGTCGGTGTTGTCGAACAGGGCGCGCAGCCGCACCGTGCCGGTGGTGGTGTCGATCTGGTTGTCCACGGTGTCGAGGGTGCCGGTGGCGAGCACGGTGGTGTCGCCGCGATCGTAGGCCGAGACCGTGAGCCTGTCGCCCGTGCGCACCCGGCGCATCACCTGGGCGACGTCGTCCTCGGGCAGGGTGAACACCACCGAGATCGGGTTGAGCTGGGTCACCACCACGAGACTGGTCGAGGCGGCGGTGATGTAGTTGCCCTGATCGACCTGGCGCAGGCCGACGCGGCCCGCCACGGGCGAGACGATGCGCGTGTAGGTGATGTTGAGCTTCTGCTGGTCCACCAGCGCCTGGTCGGCCGCCACCGTGCCCTCGTTTTGCTTGACCAGGGCGCCTTGCGTGTCGACGTTCTGCTTCGAGATCGAATCCTGCTGGGCGAGGCGCTGGAAGCGGGCGAGGTCGAGCTTCGAGTTCTGCAGCAGGGCCTGATCGCGCATGAGCTGGCCCTGGTACTGGGCGAGCTGGGCTTCGTAGATCCGCGAATCGATCTGGGCGAGGAAATCGCCCTTCTTCACCATCTGGCCTTCGCGAAACCCCACCTCCATGAGGTAGCCGCTGATCTGCGAGCGCACGGTGACGTTGGCGAGGGGCGTCACCGTGCCGAGACCGCCGAGCACGATGGGCACGTCGCCGGCCGCGATGGTGGCGATGCCGACCGCCTGGGCCGGCTCGCCATGGCGCCCGGAGCCCCGGCCGCCCTTGCCGCGCGGTCCGGCCGTCTCCGTCGTGCCCTCGGGCTTTTGCGCGAGGTAGTGCCGGTAGCCGTAATACCCGCCGCCCGCGAGGATCAGCAGCAGGACGAACCACAGCCAGCCGCGCCCGCCCCGCGTCGGCGCGGCGCGGGTCTCGGACGGGGGCGCGTAGTCCCGCGCGGTCTCGGTGCGGATCGGCGAATTCTCGTTCATGGCGTCACGGCATCGGCGGGCGAGGCGCCCTCGCGGACAGACTGGAGTGGATCTAAGCACGCGTCGCCCGGTCCGACAGAACGGGGCAACGTCGCACCCGGGCGGGGGCGGCGATCGACCTCGGCTCCGGAGGCTTCGGTTCCACGGCGGCGCAGCATGGTGCCCCTTCTGGCCGCCCAATACGACGCCAGTACGGCGTCCGCGTTTCCCCCGTGTTGCTGTCCGTCGCTCCTGTGGATCACGGCCGGTTCGCGGGGTCGTAGGCCCGCACCACCGCACGGTACTCCTCGTCCACCGGCGTCACCGGGACGAGGTGGCGCAGGCCCGCGCCCAGGAGGGCGGTGGCGAGGGCGAGGAGGAGACAGGTCCGGACGCGCATGGCCTCCCGTTCCTGCCACAGGCGCAGGGACCGGACACGGAAAAACCGCAGGACACGAAAAAAGGCCGTCGCTGGGGGCGCCGGCCTTTCTCGGGAAGTACAAACTCGGGAAGTCCGAGCTTGGGAAGTCCAAATTTGGGAAGTTCAAGTTCAGGACGTTCGACCTGATCGGGAAGAACGATCCGCTCGGGCAGAAAAGCCCGGGCGGATCCGCGTCTCTGAAGAAAGCTTCGTGGACCGGAGCGACCGCCGCCTTCCCGAAACGAGGGGGCGAAGTCCCGTGAGAGCCGCCGTCGCTCCGGCCATGACCGGAACCTACGTCACGGGTGATGAATGTCAACAATCGTCAGCCGTGAGCGCCCCTCCAGCGCCCCCGGACGTGCGGAACCGCACATTTCACCCCGCGTGGGCGCCGTGCTACGCATCCGGCCTCCCGACGCCCGGGCGTCGTCGCACCCTCGCCTGCCGAACCGTATGAATCCCGTCTTCGCGAACCTGCCCACGACCGTCTTCACCGTGATGTCCGGCCTCGCCCGCGAATGTGGGGCGATCAACCTCGGCCAGGGCTTTCCCGACGATCCCGGCCCCGAGGACGTGCGCCGCAAGGCGGCCGAGGCGGTGATCGCGGGCGACAACCAGTATCCGCCGATGATGGGCCTCCCGGAGCTGCGCGCCGCCATCGCGACGCATTACCGGCACCATCAGGACCTCGACCTCGACCCGCAGACGGAGGTGATGGTGACCTCCGGCGCCACCGAGGCCCTGGCCGCCGCCCTGCTTTCCCTCATCGCACCCGGCGACGAGGTGGTGCTGTTCGCCCCCCTGTACGACGCCTACCTGCCCATGGTGCGCCAGGCCGGCGGCGTGCCGCGCATCGTCAACCTCAAGCCTCCGCATTTCCGGCTGGAGGAAGAGGCCCTGGCGGCGGTCTTCTCCGACCGGACGAAGCTCGTGGTGCTGAACAACCCCCTCAACCCCAGCGCTACGGTGTTCTCCCGCGAAAACCTCGCGCTCCTGGCGGGGTTCTGCACGCGCCACGACGTGATCGCGGTCTGCGACGAGGTGTGGGAGCACATCGTGTTCGACGGCGCGGCGCACGCCCCGCTCATGGCGCAGCCCGGCATGCGCGACCGCACGGTGAAGATCGGCTCGGCCGGCAAGATCTTCGGGCTCACGGGCTGGAAGGTCGGCTTCGTCATGGCCGCCCCGCCGCTCCTGCGGGTGGTGGCGGGCGCGCACCAGTTCCTCACCTTCACCACCCCGCCCTGCCTGCAGGTGGCGGTGGCCTACGGCTTGGGCAAATCCGACGACTATTTCACCCGGATGCGCGAACGCTTCGCCCGCTCGCGGGACCGCCTCAGCGCCGGGCTGACGGAGCGCGGCTTCACCGTGCTGCCCTCGGCCGGCACCTACTTCCTCAACGTCGACATCGCGCCGCTCGGCTTCACCGGCGACGTGGCGTTCTGCGAGGATCTGGTGCGCACCCACGGCGTCGCGGCGATTCCCGTGAGCGCGTTCTACGATGCCGACCCGGTGCGCCACATCGTGCGCCTGTGCTTCGCCAAGTCCGACGCGACCCTCGACGCCGCCCTCGACCGCCTCGGGCAGGTGTCCCGGAGGGCCGCCTGATGGGGCCGGTGCTTGCGGGGGCGCGCGGCCGGGGCCACATCCCGGGTCATGAGCACACCGCGCATTCCCGGCCGCCCGACCACGGACTTTTCCCGAGAGGCCGGTGCGGCGACACCGTTCCGGCCGCAGGCCGACGACCGCGAGGCGACGCTCCTGCGCCTCGAGGCGCTGGCGCACCTCATGGATTCGGCCTTCCTGATTCCGGGGATCAACCGCCGGGTCGGCCTCGACGCCATCGTGGGCCTCGTGCCGATCATCGGCGATGTCGCCGGCATGGTCATCGCCTCCTACGTGGTCAACGAGGCGCGCCGGCTCGGGGCGCCGCGCTGGCTCGTCGCCCGGATGATGGCGAACGTGGTGTTCGACGGGGCGCTCGGCATCGTGCCGCTGGCCGGCGACCTGTTCGATGCGGCCTTCAAGGCAAACCGCCGCAACGTCGCCCTGCTGCGCCGCCACCTCGAGAAGACCGGCGGCCTGCGCCCCAACGAGATCGAGGGGACGGCGGTGCGGATCGACGGCTGAGCGCCTTGCACACCGGGGATCACCGATGAATCAGGTCGCCGTTCCCCGGATGGCCGCGCCAGCCGCCCTCCCCCGCACGGGCTGGCTCTCACCCCTGTCGCGGCGGCGGCTCGCCAATTTTCGCCGCAACCGCCTCGGTTTCTGGTCGTTCGTAATCTTCGCGGCCCTGTTCGGCACGAGTCTGTTCGCGGAGTTCATCGCCAACGACCGGCCCCTCGTCGTGTCCTACAAGGGCGAGATCCTGTTTCCCGTCCTCATAGACTACCCGGACGAGAAGTTCGGCGGGTTCTATGCCCGGCCGAACTACCGCTCGGCCGAGACCCGGAAGGAGATCGCCGACAACGGCTGGGCGATCTGGCCGCCGATCCCGTATGCCTACGACACCATCATCGACGGGCTGCCGACCCCCTCGCCCTCGCCGCCGACCTGGATGCTGACGGAGCAGCAGTGCCAGTCCGTCGGCAAGCCGTGCGCGGCGCTCGAAAAGCACTGGCTCGGCACCGACAACACCACCCGCGACGTGCTGGCCCGGATCATCTACGGCTTTCGCATCTCGGTGCTGTTCGGGCTCATCCTGGCGCTGATCTCGTCGGTGATCGGCGTGATCGCCGGCGCCGTGCAGGGCTATTTCGGCGGCTGGGTCGATCTCGCCCTGCAGCGCTTCATCGAGGTGTGGAGCGGCATCCCGACCCTCTACCTCATCATCATCATCTCGGCCTTCATCGAGCCCGGCTTCTTCGTGCTGCTCGGCATTCTGCTGCTGTTCTCGTGGGTGTCCCTGGTGGGCGTGGTGCGGGCCGAGTTCCTGCGGGCGCGCAACTTCGAGTACGTGCGCGCCGCCCGCGCCCTCGGGCTGTCGAACATCCGCATCATGAGCCGGCACCTGCTGCCCAACGCCATGGTGGCGACCCTGACCTTCCTGCCGTTCATCCTCAACGGCTCCATCGGCACCCTGACCTCCCTGGACTTCCTCGGCTTCGGCCTGCCCCCGGGCTCGGCGTCGCTCGGCGAGCTGCTGGCGCAGGGCAAGGACAACATCCAGGCGCCGTGGCTCGGGCTCACGGGCTTCCTCGTGGTGGCGGTGATGCTGAGTCTTCTCGTCTTCGCCGGCGAGGCCGTGCGCGACGCCTTCGATCCCCGCAAGTCCTTCGCCTGACAAATCCCTCGCCTGACAAGTCCTTCGCCTGATCCGGCCGCCGCGCCATCGGGGACACCGAGGGCGGTCCCCACGCGCCCGCCGGGGTTCGGGGTCCAAGTTCAATTCGGCATCCGGAACGGATCGACCCGGACCGGCAGGAGCTCACCTTGGGCCGGACAATCATTTTATAAGTTTTTTGCGTCATCCTGACTGTCCTACACGCGAGTGCCGGTCTCGATCGCATGTTCCTGAGCACCCCATCGGACGTCTGGTCCGCGCAAGATCGGGACGTCGATCGGATGCCCGCCGCCCAGGCGTCCGCCGGTCTTCCGGCCGAAGCCGGCCTCACGCGGATCACGGCCCTCGCAGCCGGCTGCCTCGGCACGCCGCTCGCCTGGATCACCCTCGGGACGGGCCCAGCGGCATCGATCCGGGGCGGCTTCGGATTCGCCGGATCGGACGCACCGGACGCGACGGGCTTCCAGGCCGCGACGCCCCTGCTCGGCGCCGGGGGGCGTCGGTTCGGCGAACTTCGCGTCGGGGCCCCGGGCGCCCGCGCAGCCTTCGACGCGGCGGAGATGGGCCGGCTCGCGGATTTCGCCGCCCTCGCCGCCGACCACCTCGAACGCGAGGGCGGGGCGTGCGCGGACGGTATCGCACGGGGCTTCGCCGAGGCGGCGGCCTTCGCCTTCCTGGCGGTGGACGTCGGCGGCACCATCACCTTCGTCAACCGCGCCGCCGAGACCCTGTTCGGCTACGCGCCCGGCACGATGACGGGGCAGGACGTCGAGATCATCATCCCGCCGTCATTCCGGGCACGGCACGGCGAGCGCTTCGCCGGGTTCGTGGTCGGTGCGACCTCGAAGCTCGTCGGCCGGACCATCGAACTCGTTGCCCAGCACCGGGACGGCACCACCTTTCCCATCGAGTTCTCCATGTCCGCCTGGACCACGGACGGGCGGATCGGGATCGGCGCGATGATGCGCGACATCAGCGCGTGGCGCGCCCGCGACGACCAACTCGTCCACATGGCCCACCACGACAGCCTGACGGGGCTCGCCAACCGGGCGCAGTTCGACGAACGCCTTCGGGCCGCCCTCGAGCAGGGGCCGGCGACGGTGCTGCTGCTCGACCTCGACGGGTTCAAGGAGGTGAACGACAGCCTCGGCCACGCCACCGGCGACACCCTGCTGAAGGCCGTGGCCGTGCGGCTTCCGCTCTGCGTCGCGCCGGACGTGACCGTGGCGCGGCTGGGCGGCGACGAATTCGCGATCCTGCTGGCGCCGTGCGGCGACCCGATCCCGGCGGCCGCCACCGCCACGCGGATCCTCGACACCTTCCAGGCGACGTTTCAGCTCTCCGGCCACACCTTCCACGTCGGCCTCAGCCTCGGCATCGCCGTCGGCGGCCGGGGCACGGACGCCGCGGCCCTCATCGCCGATGCGGACCTCGCCCTCTACCAGGCCAAGCGCGACGGGCGGCGCTGCTACCGCCTGTTCGAGCCGGCCATGCGCAGCGCGGTGATCGCCCGCCGGACCCTGCACGACGAGCTGAGCCACGCCCTGGAGGCCGGTGAACTCGTGCTGCACTACCAGCCCCAGGTCGCCTTCGACACGGGGCGGGTGGTGGGCGCCGAGGCCCTGCTGCGCTGGCGCCATCCGTCCCGCGGGCTGCTGCTGCCGGGCGTGTTCCTGCCCGCCCTCGAAGCCCACCCGATGGCGGCCGCCATCGGACGCTGGATCGTCGAGGAGGCCTGCCGGCAGGCGGCGCAGTGGCGGGCGGCGGGGCTCCCGCCGCTGCGGGTCGCCGTCAACCTGTTCACCGCCCAACTGCGGGCCGGAACCCTGGCGGAGGACGTGATGCGGTCGCTCACCCGCTACCGGTTGCCGCCCGCCGCCCTCGAACTCGAGGTCACCGAGCGCATCGCCCTCCAGGCCGACGACGCGATCCTGGAGCCGATCCGGGCGCTGCACGCCCACGGGGTCGCGGTGGCGTTCGACGATTTCGGCACGGGCTACGCCTCGCTCTCCTCCCTCAAGCGCTTCCCCCTCACCCGCCTGAAGATCGACCGCAGCTTCGTGCGCGACGTGCTCACCGACCGGCACGACGCCGAGATCATCCGCGTCGTCCTCGGCATGGCCGAGAACTTCGGCCTGGAGGTCATAGCCGAAGGCATCGAGGGCGCCGACCAGGAAGCGGTCCTGCGCGGCATGGGCTGCCACGAGGGCCAGGGCTACCTCTACGGCAAGGCCATGAGCCCCACCGCCCTCGCGGCGATGATCCGGTCCCGCGAGGGCATGACGGACGAAGCCGAGGTGGCGTGAGACGGCCCGCTCGACGATGGCGGATAACCGGCCGGGCCGGCCGGATCACAGGGGCCGGGTGCCGCCGGCGAGCAGCCAGCCCCGTGCGCGCTGGATCAGGGCGGGGCGAACGCGGGCGACGTCGTCGCCGTCGAGGAGCGGTGAGGTCGACAGGGCGGTAAGGTAGGCCGCCTCGTCGGCTTCGCACGCGCGCAGGGAGGCGTCCGCCGCGCGGATGCGGGCGGTGCGGGCCGTCTCGATGGCGAAGGTGCGGTGGAGGCAGCCGCGCCAAGTGGCATGCCGGTCGGCCGCGTCGCCGGCCCAGGCCCCGCCGGGAACGCCGATCGACACCGCGAGGAGGAGCGCGCACACCGCGCCGGCCCGGGTCGTCATGGGCGGGTCGTCATGGAAAGGTCTCCGGATGGAGACAGCGTCGCGCAAGGTGTTTAACGGGCCCTGACGATCGCCGCGCGCGAACCGTGCCGTTCCGGGACGGCGCCGCGCGGCGCCGGATCGGCCACCCCGCGCAAAGGACCCCCCATGGCCTGGATCACCCTCGTTGCCGCCGGCCTCCTCGAAGTGACCTGGGCCTACGCGATGAAGCTGTCGCACGGGTTCACCCGGCCGTGGCCGACGGCGATCATGGCGGTCACCATGGTGGGCAGCGTCGCCCTCCTCGCCGTGTCGATGCGGACCCTGCCCCTCGGCACCGCCTACACGATCTGGACCGGCATCGGCGCCGTCGGGGCCTTCGTCCTCGGCATCGCGGTGCTGGGCGAGGAGGCGAGTCCCGCCCGCATCGTCGCGGCCCTGCTCATCGTCTCGGGCCTCGTGACCATGAAGCTCGCCAGCCCGCAGTGAGGTCCGGGTCGGATCAGCGGTTGGCGGTGGTGACCGGCGAGGTGGCCCGACCGAGGGAGACCCAGGCCTGGGTGTCCTGGCTCTCGCGCTTGATGAAGGTGTAGCCGGTCTGGCGCCAGGACTGGACCGCGTTGGTCTTGTTGTCGAGGATGAAGTCGCCCCGGTCGGTGATCAGGGTGAGCACCGCGTGGCCCTCGCCCTTCTCGTCGATGACCACGGTCATCCGCATGGCCCGGCGCGGCAGGCCGGCAGCCGTCCTCCGCCAGATCCCAGCGGTCTGCGACGTGGAGGTGGTCCATGTCGGTGACGGCCCGGATGGCCTTGTTCACCCGGCGGTTGACGGACACGATGGTGTTCCAGGTCGCCGCGTCGAGCGCGATGGTGGCGGGCTCCGTGCGGTCGACGGCGCACTCGGCGGCGTAGCTCTCGCAGAAGGCGACCCAGGCGGCGATGGGCTTGGCGGCGGGGCCGCTGGCGATGACGCTCGGGGTGGCGGGCAGGGAGGCGAAGGTCTGGGCCGGGGCGGCCACGGGGGCGGCGAGAAGACCACCGAGAAGACCGGCCAGAAGCGCGGCACGGCCGAGGCTGCTGCCCGTAACCGCTTCCAGGCACTTCGAAATCGCGATCCGCATGGCCGGCCCGTTCCCGTTAATCTTCTGTTAACGAAAGGTCTCACGGCGGCTCGAGCGCGGCAATCGCCGGGTTAATAAAGGGTTAACGGTGTGGATAGTTGCACCGCAGGCGAAAGAAGCCTGACCGTACCGGCCTCCGTCCGGACGAAAAAACGCCCCGACGGGGTGACCGGCGGGGCGCTTGGGAGCGGTGGTTGTGAGGGGCAGGTCAGGCCTGCGGCAGGTCCGGGGTGATGCCGAGGTTGGCCATACCCTCCGCGAGGAGATCGGCGGCGTTGGGGGTGCCGAGGAGTTCGCGGGCGGCGCCCTCGCCGACGGATTCGCGCTCGCGGGCGAAGCGCACGGCGTCGCCCCATTCCTCGGCCTCCATGTCGCCGCGCCCGACATAGATCAGGGCGAGGAGGTCGGCGCGCTCGTCGTCGTTGAGCGCCCCGATCATCGACCGGACCTCCTCCTCGGTGGCGTCGTCGGTGCCCGAGGTGAGGATGTCGGTGGCGCCGTCGTCGATGGCGTTAGAGCCGGAATCCGGGTCCGTCGGGCCCTCCTTCACCTCGACGGCGCGCAGGCGCAGGATGATCTCGGTGACGGTGTCGACGGCGATGTCCATGGGCGTGTTCCAGACTCGTGGGCCGCCGGGGGCGGCGGCCTCAAGCAGGCACAACCCACGAGGTCCGCAAGGGTTCGCGGGCGGGCGTCGGGGCCTGCCCTCAGGCGGTCCCATCCACGAAGGCGCGCATGAGCAGGTGCGCGATGGCCATGGGCGGCGGCACGGTGAGGCCCTCGGGGTGCGTCCCCACGATCATCGCCGACACGTCGTCCCGGGTGAGCCAGCGGGCGTCGGTGAGCTCGACGGGATCGAGGGTGATCGCCTCGTCGAGGGCCTCGGCGACGCAGCCGATCATCAGGGAGGCGGGGAACGGCCACGGCTGGGACGCGTGGTACGTCACCGCGCCGACGCGAATCCCGACTTCCTCGAAGGTCTCGCGCCGCACGGCCGCCTCGATGGTCTCGCCGGGCTCCAGAAAGCCCGCGAGGCAGGAATACATCGCCTCCTTGAACCGGGGCGAGCGGCCGAGCAGGCAGCGATCCCCCCGCGTGATCAGCATGATCACCACCGGGTCCGTGCGCGGGAAGTGGTGGGTGTCGCAAGACCCGCAATCGCGCCGGTAGCCGCCGGCGGCGAGCTCGGTCCGGGCACCGCAATTGGCGCAGAATCGGTTCCGCGCGTGCCAGGCCAGAAGCGATTTCGCCGTGGCGACGAGCCCGAGTTCGTGAGGCGCGACGGATCCCTCGGCGGCGAGGCTGCGGAGATCGTTCGTGGCGAGATCGGGTTCGGCGTCGAACGCCTCCGCGCGCTCCGGCGCCAGGGCGGCGGCGAAGACCGGTGCCCCGTCGAGGCGGCCGAGGAACAGGGTCGGGCCGGGCGCGGCGATGCGCTCCGGATCGAGCAGGGCGGAGCCGTTCGCGAGCAAGATCCGCTCGCCCGCCATGGCGACGAGGCGGGCGCCGGGCGCGGTCAGGAGCGGCACGGCGGCGTCGCTCTCGGCCGAATGGCGCACGAGGCGGTTGTGGACGTAGCCGAGACCGGCGAGGGGGTCCGTCACCCTCAGGCCGCCGCGAACAGGGCGCCGATGCGCTCGATCATCTGGGCGCGGGCGTGGTGCGGATAGGGCCGGGCCTCGCCCACCCCCCAGACCGGGCGCGGCCAGGCCGGGTCGGACAGGAAGCGGCCGACGACGTGGACGTGGAGCTGGGGCACGACGTTGCCGAGTGCGGCGACGTTGACCTTGTCGGGCTTGGCGAGCGCCAGCATCACGCCCGTCGCCAGACGCATCTCGTCCATGAGGGCGTGCGCGTCGTTCGCGCCGAGATCGGTGATCTCGCTTGCGTCGGGGCGGCGCGGCACGAGGATCAGCCACGGGAACCGGGCATCGTCCATCAGCAGCACGCGGCACAAGGCGAGGTCGCCGGCATGGACCGTGTCGGCGGCGAGACGCGGGTCGAGGGTGAAATCGGTCATGGGGGTGCGATGTAGGGCGAACCGCGCCCGGAAGCGAGGCGCCCGGCGCCCCCCCGCGCCTAGCGGCGGGGCGCGATGATGGCCGGGCCGGCGCTCGGCTCCGGGCGGAACAGTTCGTTGCGCTGAATCTGCATCCGGTTCTGGCTGTTGTCGAATTGCTGCTGGTTCTGGATCCCGCGGATCTGGCTCTGGGTCGAGAGCCGCTCGTTCATGTTGTTGAGGGTGTTGGGATTGCCCGAGGATTGGGCCAGGGCAGGCCCGGCGCCCGCCGCCAGGAGGGCGAGGGCCGCCAGGGTGCGGGTGGTCGTGATTCGGGGTGACGCGGTCATGGCGAAGCCTCCCTGTGGGGCGATGGGGTTCTGCCGAGACGACGCGCGGGGCGAAAGCCGGGTTCCCCCACGGGCGCTTTGCCGCCCGCCCTCGACGCCGTTCGCGTTTTGGTCCAGGGATGCGGCATGAATCAACACCCCGACACGGCGGGGGCCTCGCGGCCGGTGCCCGCTTCCGACGCGCCCACCTCCATCGCCGCCCGCGCCATGGCCTCCCTCAGGCCGCAGGGCTCGCCCTACCTGGAGGGCCTGAACGACGAGCAGCGCCGCGCCGTCGAGGCGACGGACGGCCCCGTCCTCGTGCTCGCCGGCGCCGGCACGGGCAAGACCCGGGTGCTCACCACCCGCATCGCCCACCTCATCGCGACGGCCAAGGCGCGCCCCTTCGACATCCTGTCGGTGACATTCACCAACAAGGCGGCGCGCGAGATGAAACACCGCATCGGCGCGCTCATCGGCCCGGCGGGCGAGGGCATGCCGTGGCTCGGCACCTTCCACTCCATCGGCACCAAGATTTTACGACGCCACGCCGAACTCGTCGGCCTGCGCTCGGACTTCACGATCCTGGGCATGGACGACCAGCTGCGGCTGATGAAGCAGGTGATCGTCGACCAGAACATCGACGAGAAGCGCTGGCCCGCCCGCGCCCTCGCCTCGGCCATCGACGGCTGGAAGAACCGCGGCCTCCTGCCCGAGCAGGTGCCGCCGGGCGAGGCGGGCGCGTTCGCCTTCGGCAAAGGCGGCGCGCTCTACACCGCCTACCAGGCCCGCCTGCTGACCCTCAACGCCGCCGATTTCGGCGACCTCCTGCTGCTCTGCCTCAAGCTGTGGCGCGAGAACCCGGACGTGCTGGAGAACTACCAGCAACGCTTCCGCTACATTCTGGTGGACGAGTACCAGGACACCAACGTCGCCCAGTACCTGTGGCTGCGCCTGCTGGCGCAGGGCCACCGCAACGTCGCGTGCGTCGGCGACGACGACCAGTCGATCTACGGCTGGCGCGGCGCCGAGGTCGACAACATCCTGCGGTTCGAGCACGACTTTCCGGGTGCCACCGTGGTACGCCTGGAGCGCAACTACCGCTCCACCGGCCACATCCTCGCCGCCGCGTCCGGGCTCATCGCCAAGAACGAGGGGCGCCTCGGCAAGACCCTGCGCACGGAGGACGTGCCGGGCGAGAAGGTGACGGTGGCGGGCGCCTGGGATTCGGAAGAGGAGGCCCGCCAGCTCTCCGAGGCCATCGAATCGCTCCAGGCCAAGCAGCACCCCCTCTCCGAGATCGCCGTGCTGGTGCGGATCTCGGCGCAGATGCGCGAGATCGAGGACCGCTTCGTCCAGTTGGGGCTCCCCTACCGGGTCGTCGGCGGCCCGCGCTTCTACGAGCGCGCCGAGATCCGCGATGCGCTCGCGTATCTCCGCGTGACCCAGAATCCGTCCGACGACCTCGCCTTCGAGCGGATCTTCAACACCCCGAAGCGGGGCTTGGGCGACGCGACCCTGCAGATCCTGCACGGGTATTCGCGGTCCCAGGGCGTGCCCCTGCTGCAGGCCGCGCGGCTCCTCACGGAGACCGACGAGCTGAAGCCGCGCGCCCGCTCCGGGGTGCGCGCCCTGGTGGAGAGCTTTTCGCGGTGGGCCCGGATGGTCGGCACCAAGCCGCATTCGGAGGTGGCCCAGACCATCCTGGAGGAATCCGGCTACACCGAGATGTGGCAGAAGGACAAATCCGCCGACGCGGCCGGGCGCCTGGAGAACCTCAAGGAGTTCGTGCGCTCCATGGAGGAATTTCCCGACATGGCCGCCTTCCTCGAACACGTCTCCCTGGTGATGGAGGCGAGCGAGCAGGAGGGCGCCGACCGGGTGTCCCTCATGACGCTCCACGCCGCCAAGGGCCTCGAGTTCGACACGGTGTTCCTCCCCGGCTGGGAGGACGGCCTGTTCCCGAACCAGCGGGCGCTGGACGAGAGCGGCCGGGCCGGATTGGAGGAGGAGCGTCGGCTGGCCCATGTGGGCCTGACCCGGGCCCGCAAGCGCGCCAAGCTGTCCTTCGCCGTCAATCGGCGCATCCACGGCCTGTGGTCCTCCACGGTGCCGAGCCGGTTCATCGACGAATTGCCGCCCGGCAGCGTCGACGTCATCGACGCCCCCGCGCATTTCTCTGCCGGCGCCTCGCGCTTCGACCGCAACCCGACGCCGTTCGGCTCGTCCTACGGCACCCCGGGCTGGCAGCGGGCGCAGGCCGCGACCGCCAACACCGGCAATTTCGGAAGCACGCCCGCGCGCAATCCGGCCAACCGCGGGTCCGGCCCACGCCAGATCGAGGGCGAACTCATCGCGAAATCCACCGGCGCCCCCTCGGCCTTCTCCGTGGGCATGCGGGTGTTCCACACCAAGTTCGGCCCCGGCGACGTCGCCGCGGTCGACGGGAACAAGCTCACCGTCGATTTCGACAAGGCCGGGCAGAAGATGGTGCTGGACAGCTTTATTCAAGCGGCGTGAGCGGGCTTGTGGCTGGAAGGCCCGCTTTCCCACCCACGACCTCATCCTGAGGTGCCGCGTCAGCGGCCTCGAAGGAGGGCTCCAAAGAGCGCACTGGGTCCTGGAGCCCTCCTTCGAGGCCTCCGCTTCGCTCCGGCACCTCAGGATGAGGTCGTGGGTGACGCGGGGACGAGATTCGCCGGCCCGCGAGAAAACTTCTCTCCGCGCGCCCAAGTCCGAAATCATGCGGACTTTCTACATCAATGATCGAGAATATTCGACCGTCATGCCGCCGTCGCTTCCAGTGCGGCATGGTGCATGCAACGATCGATGGGCGGACGAAGCGTGCCTCACACAACTCCCGATCGCCGCCGGTTCTAAACCGTGGACGCACCGGTGCAGCGGGAGTTTTGCGAGAGACACGAAGACCGGGCGCCTTCGCCATCCACAGGCAAGGCCGCCCGGCCGGGAACCGCCCACTTGCGGCCGGATTGGCTGGTGACGGACACTGGTGCCCGGTCGAGGGAGAGGACGAGGATTACGGCAAGAGGGTTCGGCGCGTCACGTTCAACAGGTGCAGTTCAGATTGAGTCCGGTTGGCCAAGTCCAGGTGGAGTATTGATCGATGAAGAGACGGCGCACACGACTTGAACTTGTGGAAGATCGCCCCGTCCGGTTGCACCGGACCCGCTTCGACGAGGAACGCAACCTCAGCCCGATCCAGCCCCTGACCGACCGCCAAGCCCAGTATCTCGACGCACTGGCCCTTCACAAGCAGGTGATCGTGCTCGGCCCCGCCGGCACCGGCAAGACCTTCATCGCCGGCACCCGGGCGGCGGACCAGCTCCGCCAGCGCCGGATCGGCAAGGTGATCATCACCCGCCCCAACGTGCCGTCGGGCCGCTCGCTCGGGTACTTCCCCGGCACCCTGGAGGAGAAGATCGCCCCCTGGGTCGCGCCGCTGACCGAGACCATGAAGGAACGCATGGGCGCGGCCGCCTTCGACATCGCGGTGAAGACCGGCGACATCGAGGTGGTGCCGTTCGAGGTGATGCGCGGGCGCACCTTCAAGAACTGCCTCGTGATCCTCGACGAGGCGCAGAACACCACCACGGCCGAGATCAAGATGTTCCTCACCCGCATCGGAGACGATTGCCAGGTGATCATCAACGGCGACGTGTCGCAGACGGATTTGCGCGAGACTTCGGGC
This sequence comes from Methylobacterium sp. Leaf102, assembly GCF_001422425.1. Lineage (NCBI taxonomy): Bacteria > Pseudomonadati > Pseudomonadota > Alphaproteobacteria > Hyphomicrobiales > Methylobacteriaceae > Methylobacterium > Methylobacterium sp. Leaf102. Next base: position 378,811 of record NZ_LMMX01000012.1, read on the forward strand.
CTGCGCACGGTGATCCACCTCATCAAAAGCCGGATGATGCCGATCCCCGTGGTGGAATTCACCCTCGACGATATCGTGCGCTCGGGAATTTGTGCTGATTGGGTGCGGGCTTTCGAGGAAACGAATCTCTGACTCGTGGGTTATCAGCGGCAGGCATCGCGGAGCCCGCCGCTCACTCCGGTGCGCGCCACGTGTCCTTCACCCGCAAGGGCCGGACGTGCAGACCGGGTGCCGCACTCGGACAAGAACACAACGGGAGTTCCACGTGAGGAAACTGACCTTCGCCATCGCCGTGCTCGCCTCGCTCGGCGGTGCCAGCCTCGCCACCTCCGCTTCGGCCGCGCCCGGCGCGCCGATGGGCGTCACTGCCCCCGAGACCGTGTCCACCGTGCAGATGACCCGCATGGAGCGTCGTATGGAACGCCGCATGATGCGCAACCGGATGGAGCGCCGTATGGAGCGCCGCCACATGCATCGCAAGATGATGCATCGCCGGATGATGCGCCGCATGTAATCGATCGCCGCGCGCGATCGATTCGGAAAGGGCCCCTCGCGGGGCCCTTTTTTCGTTCGGGATAGGATGTGCGTGTTTGGCGAGGCCCGATTTCGTGCTCCCAGGGGAGACGAGGCGACGGCCTCTGCCGCATCGCGCCGTCAGGGCCCGACCGATGCCGTGTCATCCCGAGGCCGTGCAGCGGCATGACACCGGTATCGATCCGGGAGCGTCCCTCTTCGGGAGCGCGTCCGCTCAATCCTTCGCGGCGGCGTTCCTGGTGATGGAGCCGGTGGTCTTCGTGGGCGACTTCGCCGCCTTCTCCTCGGCGGTGACGATCGTGGCGGGCTTAGGTTTCGCCGGCGGGTTCGCCGCCGCATGGATCTGCCCGGCATGGGCAACCTTCGCCGGGGCCTTCGGCGTGAGCTTGGCCGGCGCCGGATCGGCCGCGACGGCGGGCGGGATCGTCGCCGCGTCGGCGGCCGGGGTCGCCGGAGCGGGACCGTTGCTGAACAGGTTGCCGAGCAGCTTCTTGTAGGCGGCCGGATCGCCGTCGGCGTCGGCCACCATCACGCGGGCGGGTTTTGCCGGGGCCGGCTCGGCGGCGGGTTCGGCCTTCGCCATCAGGGTGGGGCTCAACACACCCGGCTTGGTCCTGCCGGCCTTGGCGGCGGCCTGCGCGGCCGCGGCCTTGGTGGGAATCGGCGCCTCGGCGCTGGCGAGCATCACCGGACGGCCCTTGGCGTCGACCTCGATCTCGCGGGCGCCCGCGATGGTCTCGGGCCGGCTGACCTCGCCGAGATGGTGGCGGGCGTAGTCCTTCGGATCGTAGGGCTGCTCCGGCTCCTCGGGCTTCACCAGGTTGGCGAAGGCCAGGGTGTTGGCCGGCGGCTGCGGCCGGAACACCGGGTTCTGGCTGCCGTCCTCGTAGACCACGCGGGTGGCGGGCGTGCCCTTGGCGACGAGTTCGGCGATCTCGCGGTTGTCGCGGTCGCGCTTCTCGGCGACCTGCGGGTCGACCCGCGGGGTGCACGAGCCGGCGGCCGCGTCCGAGCCGCCGAACACGTAGCGGGCGCCGCACAGGCCGACCTTCGGCTCCTCGCGCAGGGCCTCGAAGTAATCGGAGCCCTCCTTGAGGTTCTTCCAGAACGGTGCGTTGGGGTCGTTGCGGAACTTCGCGACGTTCGCCGCCGTCATCCGGAACGGATAGGACTGGAACTGAAACGCCCGCTGGCCCCCGGCGAAGGAATCGCGCGCCAGCGCATAGATCTCGCCCATGGATTCGTCGGTCATGGCAAAGCAGCCCGCCGACGAGCAGGTGCCGTGGACCATGATGTAGTTGCCCGTGCGGCCGTTGGCCCGATCGTAGGCGTTGGGGTACCCGGTGTCGAACGAGAGGTAATACGACGAGTTCGGGTTCATCTGCCCCGGCGTCACCGTGTAGAAGCCCTCCGGCGCCTGGCGGTCGCCCTGCTTGGTCTTGGGGCCGAGTTGGCCCGACCAGCGGCAGATCGGGAACGTCTTCAGGAGCGCGTACTGGCCGTTGGTGCCGCGCTTCCACACCTCCATCTCCGCCTCCTTCTTGTAGGCGCGGATGAGGATCGGGTCGTTCTGGGCCATGCCCTTCTGGGTCATGAGCGCGAGGGTCTTGGGCGGCACGGGCGCGAGGGCGCGCAGGGGAACGCCGCCGCCCGTCGAACCGTCCTGGCAGGCGCCAAGCGAGATCGTGAGCGCGGCGAGGGCAGCGATCACGGACGGGCGCAACGCCGACGGGCGCACAGCCATGGGGAACCCCGTTCTCAAAAGTCACGCGTCCGCGGGATTCTCCCGTCGGACGCCACTCCCCAACCCAATAGCTCCGTTAAACTTACCCTCTTGTTACCGCAAGGCGATGGCAGCGGCGGCCGAGGGAGCCTGTGAATCCCGGGCATGGTTCGACGGACCCGCGGAACCCCGTTCCGGGGCCCAACAAACCGTACGCGAAGCCATTGGTGCGGAACGACTTTTCATCGTGGTCGCGGCGTCGTCCACCATCCGACACATGTGCGCTCCCGCACGGCCCGTCCGAATAAACGTTAAAAGGTTCCTGCCACGAACCTGCGACAAAACGTCCAGCGCCCGTATCGTTCCCCAGTCGGCTACAGCTTCCGGCCGATCTCCAGGAACTTGACCGCGCGGCGGTCGCGGATCTCGTCCGGCGACAGGCCGTCGAATTCGGTGAGCGCGCTGGCTATCGCCTGTCCGGCGGCGGCCGTGGCGGCGGCGCGGCCGCGATGGGCGCCGCCCGTGGCCTCGGGCACGATGGTGTCGATGATGCCGAGCCGCAGCAGGTCCTGCGCGGTGATCTTCATGGCGGTGGCGGCGTCCGCCGCCCGGCCCTGGTCGCGCCACAGGATCGAGGCGGCGCCCTCGGGCGAGATCACGCCGTAGATCGCATGCTCCATCATCAGCACGCGGTTGGCGGTGGCGAGGGCGATGGCGCCGCCGGAGCCGCCCTCGCCGATGACGAGGGCGAGGTTGGGGACGCCGAGCCCGAGGCAGGCTTCCGTGGAGCGGGCGATGGCCTCGGCCTGGCCGCGCTCCTCCGCCTCTATGCCGGGGAACGCGCCCGCCGTGTCGATGAAGGCGAGGACCGGCAGGCCGAACCGGTCGGCCATCTCCATCAGACGCACGGCCTTGCGGTAGCCCTCGGGCTTCGCCATTCCGAAATTGTGGTGCAGGCGCGTCTCGGTCGAGTGGCCCTTCTCCTGGCCGATGACGCACACCGACCGGCCCCGGAATCGGCCGAACCCGGCCACGATGGCGGCGTCCTCGCCGAAGGCACGGTCCCCGGCGAGCGGCGTGAACTCGGTGATGAGATCGGCGCAGTAATCGACGAAGTGCGGCCGCTGCGGATGGCGGGCCACCTGGGTCTTCTGCCACGGGGTGAGCGAGGCGTAGATGTCCGACAGGGCGGAGGCGGCCTTGGCTTCGAGACGCCCGACTTCCTCGGAGATGGACACGGCGCCGTCGCGGGCGCCCACCGCCTTCAGTTCCTCGACCTTCGCCTCGAGTTCGGCGACGGGCTTCTCGAAGTCCAGGTAGGAGCGCATCACCGTCATCGGTCTCAAGGTCCATCCCAATCGCGGGCGCCGGGGTTTTGGGGACCCGGTGCGGTGCGGGGTGTTGGCGAAGGCCGGGCGGGTGTCAACCGCGCGGGGTCAGGCGAGGGGGCGGGTGGCCGCGTCGAGCCAGGCCCGCGTCGGGGCGTCGAGGTGGGGGCCGAGGGCGTCGCGGACCCGGGCGTGATAGGCGTCGATCCAGGCGCGCTCGGCCGGGCCGAGGAGGTCCACGGCGACGAGGCGGCAGTCGAACGGCGCCAGGGTCAGGGTCTCGAAGCCGAGCATCGGGCGCTCGCCCCCGGGGATGGCGCGCGGCTCGACGAGGACGAGGTTCTCCAGGCGGATGCCGTACGCCCCGGCGCGGTAATAGCCCGGCTCGTTGGAGAGGATCATGCCGGCCTCCAGGGGCACGGTGCCGGTCTTGGCGATGCGCTGCGGGCCCTCGTGCACGGAGAGGAAGGCGCCGACCCCGTGGCCGGTGCCGTGGTCGAAGTCGAGGCCGGCGTCCCACAGGGCGGCGCGGGCGAAGCCGTCGATCTGCGCCCCCGTGGTCCCCTTCGGGAACACCGCCCGCGCGATGGCGATGTGACCCTTGAGCACCCGGGTGAAGCGGTCGCGCATGAGGTCCGTGGGCGGGCCGACGGCCACCGTGCGGGTGATGTCCGTGGTGCCGTCGGCGTATTGCGCGCCGGAATCGATGAGAAAGAGTTCGCCGGGCCGGACCCTTCGGTCGGTCTCGCGGCTCACCCGGTAATGCACGATGGCGCCGTTGGGGCCGCTGCCCGAGATGGTCGGGAACGAGACGTCCCGCAGCACGCCGCCCTCGCTGCGAAAATCCTCCAGGGCTTCCACGGCGGCAATCTCGGTCAAGCCCTCCGCCCCATCGAGCCAGGCGAGGAAGCGGACCACCGCGACGCCATCGCGAAAATGGGCGGCGCGGGTGCCGGCGATCTCGGCTTCGTTCTTCACCGCCTTCAGGGCGGTGATCGGGTCCGGGCCGGTCTCGGCCACGCCGCCGGCAGCCTCGATCCGAACCTTCAACGCGATGGCCGCCGTGGCGGCGTCGAGGCGGATCGTCCGGCCCTTCGCGAGCCCGTCGAGGGCGGTCTCGAACGCCGAGCGGGGCCGGAGGTCGGCGACCGGCGCCAGCGCCGCCCGCAAGGCGGGGGCGATGTCGGGCGAAGCGAGGAACAGGGTCGGGCGGCCCTCCAGGGGCAGGATCGCGTAGCCGAGCGCCAGGGGTGTGTGCGCCACGTCGGCGCCGCGCAGGTTGAACGCCCAGGCAAGGTTGTGCGGATCGGAGATCACCAGGGCGGCGCACGCGGCCTTAGCGAGGGCCGCGCGGATGCGGACGAGTTTCTCGGGGATCGCCTCGCCGGCGAGCGCGAGGGGATGAGGCACCACGGGGCCGGCGGGCGCGCCGGGCCGGTCGGCCCATACGGCATCGACGGGGTTGGCGGCGACGGCGCGCAGGGTCGCCCCGACCTTTTCGGCGACCCGCGCCAGGCGGGCGACGCCGTCCGGCGTGTGCAGCCATGGATCGTAGCCCAGCACCTGGCCGCGCGTGAGATGAGCGCCGATCCACGCCTCGACATTCGTCTCGGCGAGTTGGACCGGGGTGATGACGGCGGTGTCGACCTGGGCCGGAGCCTGGAGGGTGTAGCGCCCGTCCACCACCAAGGCGGCGGTGTCCGTCAGGATCACCGCCGTGCCCGCCGAGCCGGTGAAGCCCGTGAGCCAGGCGAGGCGCTCGGCCCCGGGCGGCACGTATTCCGACTGGTGCTCGTCGGCGCGGGGCACCACGAACCCGTCGAGCCCCTCCGCCGCCAGGATTGTTCGCAGGGCCGCGATGCGTGCGGCGCCCGCGCGGTGACTGGGATCGTCGAAGGTCTGGAAGCGGACGCGCGTCATGCGGCCAGGGTTACGCCGGGCGGTTCAGTGCGGCAACCATCCGCGCAGGGGCCGGGGTGCGGCGCCGCCGCGCTTGAGCACCAGGGTGGCCCAGCCCTCAATGAGGCCGTGGCGGGCGAGATGAAAACCGCGGTGGCGGTAGGTCGAGAGCACGCCCGGCACGTCGCGCTCGATGAGGCCCGAGAGGATGAGCACGCCGCGATCCGCCACCACCGCCGTGAGCGAGGGCGCGAGGCCCTTCAGCGGGCGGGCCAGGATATTGGCGAACACCACGTCGAACCGGCGCGGCCGGGCGGCGAGCGCGTGGCGCACGCCCGGGCCCTGGTAGAGCCGGAGCGTCGGGCCCAATCCGTTGAGGCGGGCGTTGCCGATGGCCGTCGTCACCGCCTCGGGGTCGAGGTCGCCGGCGATGACCGGGGTGTGCAGGGCTTTGGCCGCCGCGAAGGCCAGGATGCCGGTGCCGGTGCCGACATCGAGGACGTGGGCCGGGCGGCCGCGCTTCAGCACGTCGGCCAGCGCTCGCAGGCAGCCCAGCGTCGTGCCGTGGTGGCCGGTGCCGAAGGCCAGCGCCGCCTCGATCTCGATGGCGAGATCGTTGACCCGCACGGTGTCGCGGTCGTGGCTGCCGTGGACGAGGAAGCGCCCGGCCCGCACGGGGTTGAGCCCCTCGAGGGAGGCACGGACCCAGTCCTGCTGGTCGATGGTCTCGAAGGTCGCCGCATCGGCCTGGTCGCCGACCACGGGCCGGATGAGGTCGCGGACCCACGCCTCGTCGGGCGCGTCGGCGAAATACGCCTCCAGGCGCCAAGTCCGGCCGTCCTCCGCCTCGAAGGCGGCCACCGCCGTCTGCGTCGGGTCGAACATCTCGCCCAGCAGGTCGGTCATCGCCTTGGCCGCCCCCTCGTCCGTGAGGAGCCGGAGCACGTGGGTCGGGCGGTGGGGGGGAAGGCCTTCGAGCATGGACGAGGGCTCTAACATCCCGGGCGATGCGTCGCCACTGTCGCGAAAATCTTACGGAACGGGGGCGGAAGTTCCGCGTTTGTCCTCGCTTCCCGGAGTCGCTTCGATCATCGCGGGTGCCCGTGTGCGTATGAAAATCAAGAGAACCGGTGCGCGAACGCCGGTGGTCATGGCGGAAATGTCCAAGTCCCGCAGGCGCCTCGCCCGCGGACGCGCGGGGATTCTCGACGCCGAGGCGCTGACCGCGCCGGTGCCGGGGCCCATGCTCGTGCTCCTCAGCCGCCTGCATCGCTCCGAGACCTCGCTGCGCGACGAGGACGAGCGTCAGTCCTGAGGCGGCCTTCGAAGGGTTGGCCCGGGTTCGCCAGCTCCGACGCCTGAAGTTGCGCGCGCCGTCGCCGGCGGCGCGGGCCCATGGGTCGCATCGTGGGCAGCGCCCGTTAAACCGCGTAGCTTGGCGACCGATCCGCGATCCGCCGCGCCCTTACCCCGGACTGCGCCTTGGACATTCCCGGCCTCGCCCTCGGCCTCACGCCCGACGAGTGGACCGCCATCGCCCTCAGCCTGCGAGTGGCGGCGGTGGCGACGGTGGCGAGCCTCGGTCCCGGCCTGGCGGTCGCCTGGCTGCTGGCGCGAAAACGCTTTCCCGGGCGCAGTCTCCTCGACGGGCTCGTGCACCTGCCCCTGATCCTGCCGCCGGTGGTGACGGGCTATCTCCTGCTCCTCGCCTTCGGCCGGCGCGGCACCTTCGGGGCGGCGCTGGCCGAGGCCGGCATCGTGCTGTCGTTCCGTTGGACCGGGGCGGCGCTCGCCTGCGCGGTGATGGGGTTCCCCCTCATGGTGCGGGCCATGCGCCTGTCCATCGAGGCCGTGGACCGGCGGGTCGAGCAGGCGGCGGCGACCCTGGGGGCCTCGCCCTGGGCGGTGTTCCGCACCGTGACCCTGCCGCTCGCGCTCCCGGGCGTGCTCGCCGGGGCGGTGCTGGCCTTCGCCAAGGCCATGGGCGAGTTCGGCGCCACCATCACCTTCGTGTCGAACATCCCTGGCGAGACCCAGACCCTGCCCTCGGCCATCTACAGCCTGACCCAGGTGCCGGGCGGCGAGGCCGGGGCGCTACGCCTCACCCTCGTCTCCGTGGCCCTCTCCATGGCGGCGCTCCTCGCCTCCGAACTCCTGGCCCGGCGCCTCGCCCGCCGGCTGGGGGCCGGATGAGCCTCCGGTTCGAGGCCGCCCTCGCGCGCGGCGCCTTCCGGCTCGACGTCGCCTTCACGGCGCCCTCCGGCCTCACCGCCCTGTTCGGGCCCTCGGGCTCGGGCAAGACCACGGTGATCGATTGCCTCGCGGGCCTCGCGCGGCCCGACCGGGGCCGCATCGTCGTCGACGGGCGGACCCTCCTCGACACGCAAGGCGGCATCGCCATCCCCGTCCATCGCCGCCGCATCGGCGTGGTGTTCCAGGAAGCCCGGCTGCTGCCGCATCTCAGCGTGCGCCAGAACCTCGATTACGGCCGGCGGTTCTTCGCCCGCGGCGACGCGGAGAGCCCCGGCCTCGGCTTCGACGACGTGGTCGGGCTGCTGGGCATCGGCCATCTCCTGGCCCGCCGCCCCGCCGGCCTGTCAGGGGGCGAGGGCCAGCGCGTCGCCATCGGCCGGGCGCTGCTGTCGCGCCCGCGCCTGCTCCTCATGGACGAGCCGCTCGCCGCCCTCGACGCGGCCCGCAAGGCCGAGATACTGCCCCTCATCGAGCGCCTGCGCGACGCCGCCGGCCTGCCCATCGTGTATGTCAGCCACGCCGTGTCGGAGGTGGCGCGCCTCGCCGACACCCTCGTGGTGCTGGAGGCCGGGCGCGTCGCCGCCGCCGGCCCGGCCGAGACCCTGCTGCGCAGCGGCGAACTCGGCCCCGAGCACGCCGCGCAGGGCGGCAGCCGCCTCGACATGGTGGTGGCCGGGCACGATTCCGCCTCGGGCCTCACCCGGCTCTCCGGTGCCGTCGGAACCTTGAGCGTCCCCCGCCTCGACCGCGCCGTCGGCACGGCGGTGCGCCTCCTCGTGCCGGCCCGCGACGTGCTGGTGGCGATCGAGATCCCCGTGGGCCTCAGCGCCCGCAACGTGCTCGCCGGGACCGTGCGGGATCTCGCGCCCCTCGGGGACGGGGCCGTGCGCGTCACACTCGCGTGCGGCGGCGTGGCGCTGGCCGCCCGCCTCACGCAGGCCTCCGTGCGCGACCTCGCGCTCACGCCGGGCCGCCCGGTCTTCGCCGTGGTGAAGAGCGTCGCGTTCGATCCCCAGGGCATCGGCACCGGCGGGAGTACAGGCGGGAGTACCGCGCCGGTGGAGATCTGAAACGCCCGCCCCGATTCTTAAGATTCGATGGATGGCCGCAACGCTCCCTTGACGACACACGCACGGACCGGTGGGCGGGGACGATTCCTTAAGACTCGATTCAGGCCCCGCGCGTTCACTGGTCTCTCGGACTGGTATCCTGTCATCCAAGGAGGCGCGGGGCGAACGATGCAGATCTCGACCATCACCGCGACCCCGGCGTTCCGGGGACCGGGCGCGGGTCCGGCCCCCGTCGCCCCCGTCGCCGCGCCGGAGCCCCTCGCGCCCGCCGTGCGCGTCGACATCCGCAATCCGGAGCGTGACGCGCCCCGGCCGGAGCCGGACGCGGCGGTGACGCCGAACGAGGCCCGCGTCCGCATCGACCGGGACACCCGCACGGTGGTCTATCAGGAGGTCGATCCGGCATCGGGCGACGTGGTGATCCAGCTGCCCGATCCGGTGATCCTCAAGGCCCGCGCCTACGCCGAGCAGGCGGCCGCCGCCCGCGCGACCACCGAGCGCCCCCTCGACCGGACGGCCTGACGGGGCTCCCGAGCCCTGCGCATCCCCGACGCGGGCGGCGCTTCGGGGTCGCATCCGCCGGCGGGAGGCCTATATCGGAGGAAGCCCCGCCCGATCGCGAGACCGCCCCCATCCATGCTGCCGCCCATCGAGACCATCATCGAGAATTTCGGAATCCTGGACGAGGGACCGGACCAGATCGAGTACCTCATCGAACTCGGCCGCGCCCTGCCGCCGTTTCCGGAGGATCTCCTCACCGAGCACAACCGGGTCCACGGCTGCGAGAGCCAGGTCTGGGTGGCGTCCCGCATGGACGAGGCACAGGAGCCACCGCGGCTGAGCCTGCGCGGCACCAGCGATTCCACGGTGACCAAGGGGCTGATCGCCCTGGTGATGGCCCTTCACGACGGCAAGACGGCGCAGGAGATCGGCGCCGTCGACGTGTTCGGGGTGTTCAAGGAGATCGGGCTCGGCGCCCACCTCACCTCGAAGCGGTCCAACGGCGTGCGCGCCATGGCCGAGCGCATCCATCACGACGCGGCCCGGCTCCTGGCGGCGTGAGCGTCGCATCGGCCGGGCCCGTTCGAACGGATGCGGAAAATCAGAGCGCCGCAGCGTCCCGCCACAGGCGCATCCGGCCCCGGTCCGGCCCCACGGCCTCGCGCTCGAAGCCGTAATGTTCGGCGAGACGCGCCAGCGCGATGCGGGCCACCACCTTGGCCGAGCGCGCCGGCCAGCGCCGCTCGGCCTCGATGCGCTCCAGCCCTTTCAGGAAGCCGCAGAGGTCGATGAGTAGGCCCGAGAGGTCGCTGCCCACGGCGGCCAGGGCCGTGCGTACGCGCTGGCGCGCCGCCAGCATGGCGTCGGAGGCGCTCGACGGATCGCGCGGCCCCGAGCCGTCGACCTTCGGCCCGCTCCAATCCGCCCCCATGCGCGGCATCATCACCGCCCGGGTCAGGTCGCGTCGCAGGCGTTCGCCGGCCTCGTAGCAGGCGGCGTCGATGAGCGGCACGCCGTCCCGGTCCCGGCGCCGGGCCATCCATGCCAGCGGGCTCTCGGCGGCGTCGCGTAAGGGACGCCCTTCGCGTGCGCCTTGCCGGGCGCCACCCTCGCCGACGAGGTCGAGGTGCTGGGCGAGGTAGGGCGGATGGGTGCCCGCCCGCTCGCGCCGCAGGCGGGCGAGCCCGGCCGGGCTGAGGGTGAGGCGCGCGTTGCGGCCGGCCGCCCGTTCCGCGAGGTCGGCGGACAGGAGCGCCGCCCCGGCTGCGGCGGGAAAGCGCCCGGCCCCGAGGGACACGCCGGCTCCGCCCACCCGCACGATGAACCCGCCCTCCGTGCCGGCGCCGTCCGCCATTGGATCGGGCAGCGCGTAGGCGCCCTCTTCGGCCAGGGCCGCGAGGAGGCGCCTGGCGTCGCGCCCGAGAACCGGCGCCAAGCCGGCCGGACGGACCGTAGTGCGGGAAGTCGACGCAACGGATCGAATTCTGTTCATGATTTGTTCCACGAATAACGCGGGCTAGCTCATCGCCCTGCAACCCATGGTAAAGGATATAAGTCCTAGATCAAGCCCGATTTCCCATTGCCTGGACATGATTCTCCGGGCGGATGCTGTGGCTCCGCCCGGTGCGAGGCATCGCCTCGAAGTCGCCGCCTCGACGGCAAACCTTCGTGCGATGCCGGACCGCCCTCAGGCGGCTTCGTCGTAGTTTCCGTTGCGGGTCTGGCCGAGGCCGATGGCCTTGGCGAGGTCGGACCGGGCCTTGGCGTAGTTCGGGGCGACCATCGGATAGTCCGGCGGCAGGCCCCACTTCGCACGATACTGCTCGGGGCTCATGTCGTACTTCGCGCGCAAGTGACGCTTGAGCGACTTGAACACGCGTCCGTCTTCCAGGCAGATGATGTGGTCCGCCGTCACGGATTTCTTGACGGAGACCGCCGGCTGCTGCGGAGCGGACGGAGCCTTCGGCTCCTCCTGGCCGCTGCCGATCTGGATCAGCGAGGCGTGGACCCGGCCGATGAGCTGGGCCAGCTCCGCCGGGGGAACCGGGTTGTTGCTCACGTAGGCCGAAACGATGTCGACCGTCAGTTCCACGTAATCCACCGAATTTTCAAATTCAGTCATAGTCTTAGCGTTTCCTTAAATGCACAGATCCCCCCGGGACGAAAAAGCCCGATCGGTCTGGCGCCCAATGCCTCGATGGGTTGATGATGGTTTGCAGCATCAACGTCCGCCCTCCCGAAGGAGTGTAATCTATAGCGACGCACCCTGCCATGGGACGGGAAGCAATTAATCATTCCTCCAGCGCAGGACAAGGCAGTCGAAACCATCTTGCGTCGCGCCGTTGCACTGAATAATAATTCATCGAACACAATTGCACGGACACATCTGCACACGGCGCGCAATGTCCTGAGCTGTACAATCATGTACTTTTCAGCTCATTCTCGGGAGCCGCGAGGGCTCATCGCGGCGACGAAACGGCTTGCCGTAACGGTGAATCGTCTTGCCCCCGCGAGCCCGCGTCCGCTCCGATCGTCCCCGGTCCAGGGCTCCGTCCCGGTCGGAGGCCCCTTGCCGGCCCCCTCCCGGCGCTGCACATGGCTGTGACGAGTGGCGGGCACGCCGGTTCGATCATGCGAAGCATGCCCGCCCCGCGCCGCGCCAGCCCGATCCGAGGATTTTGGCCATGGTAACCGACCGTATTCCCATCACAGTTCCGTCAGCGGCACCGGTGGCCGAAGCGCGGCCCCATGCCTTCACGATCCACGGCCGCACGATTACCGACGATTACGCCTGGCTCAAGGCGGAGAACTGGCGCGCCGTCCTCAAGGACCCGGCTGCCCTGCCGGACGAGATCGGCGCCTACCTGAAAGCCGAGAACGCCTACGCGGACGCCGCCCTGGAACCCGTCGCCGCCCTGCGAAAGACCCTGGTGGCCGAGATGCGCGGGCGGATCCGCGAGGACGACAGCGGCGTGCCTGAGCCCGACGGGCCGTTCGCCTACTACACCCGGCACCGCGACGGCGGCCAGCATCCCCTGGTGTGCCGGCGGCCCCGCACCGTGGTGGTGATCCCGGGGCAAGGCGCCGAGACCGCCGCCGAGGGCGGCCCCGAGGAGGGCGAGGTCATTCTCCTCGACGGCGACCGGGAGGGGGCGGGTCTGGCCTTCTTCGAGATCGCGGCGGCTGTCCATTCCGACGACCACGCGCGGCTGGCCTGGAGCGCCGACACCAACGGCTCGGAGTTGCACACCATCCGGGTGCGCGACCTCGACACCGGCCTCGATGGCCCCGACCGCATCGAGGCGACCACGGGCGAAGTGGTGTGGACCAAGGACGGCAGCGCGTTCCATTACGTCGCCCTCGACAGCAACCACCGCCCGGCCCGGGTCCTGCGCCACCGCCTCGGCACCCCGCAGGCCGAGGACGTGCTGCTCTACGAGGAGCCGGATTCGGGCTTCTTCGTCCACATCGAGGAGACCCAGTCGGGCGACCACCTCGCCATCACGGCGAGCGACCACGAGACCTCGGAGGTCCGCCTCCTCGACCGGGGCGCCCCCGATGCGGCGCCCGTGCTGGTGCAGCCGCGCACGCCCCTGCTCATCTATTCCGTCGAGAACTGGGGCCCTCACCTCTTCATTCTCACCAACGCCGACGGGGCGGTGGACTTCAAGATCGCCACCGCCCGGATCGAGGCGCCCGGCCGCGAGAACTGGACCGACGTGGTGCCGCACCGGACCGGCGTGATGATCCGCCACCAGCACATCATCGCCGAGCACATCGTGCGGTTGGAGATCGAGAACGCCCGGCCCCGCATCGTCGTGCGCGACATGGCGGGCTCCGAGCACGTGGTGGCCTTCGCCGAGGAGGCCTATTCCCTCGGGCTGCAGCCCGGTCACGAGTTCGAGACGGCGGTGATCCGCTTCACCTACTCGTCGATGACCACGCCGGCCGAGACCTACGACTACGATTGCGTCACCCGCTCGCGGCAGCTGCGCAAGCGCCAGACGATCCCGAGCGGCCACAAGCCCGAGGACTACGTCACCCGCCGGCTGTTCGCCACGGCGCCGGACGGCGAGACCGTGCCTGTCTCGCTCCTGCACCGGCGCGACCTCGTCCTCGACGGATCGGCGCCCCTGCTGCTCTACGGCTACGGCTCCTACGGCACCCTGATGCCGGCGGCGTTCCGCACCAACCTGCTGTCCCTCGTCGATCGCGGCTTCGTCTACGCCATCGCGCACGTGCGCGGCGGCACCGAGAAGGGCTGGAACTGGTACCTCGACGGCAAGCGCGACAAGAAGCCCAACACCTTCTCGGACTTCGTCGCATGCGGACGGGCCCTGATCGAGGCGGGCTACACCCGCTCCGGCAACATCGTCGCCCATGGCGGATCGGCCGGCGGCATGCTCATGGGGGCGGTGGCCAACATGGCGCCGGAGCTGTTCGCAGGAATCGTCGCCGACGTGCCCTTCGTCGACGTGCTCAACACCATGCTGGACGGCGACCTGCCCCTGACCCCGCCGGAATGGCCCGAATGGGGCAACCCGGCCGACAGCCTCGCCGCCTTCGAGACCATCCTGTCCTACTCGCCCTACGACAACGTGGCGGCGAAAGCCTATCCGGCGATCCTGGCGCTCGGCGGCCTCACCGACCCGCGCGTGACCTACTGGGAGCCGGCCAAATGGGTCGCGCGCCTGCGGGCCACCATGACGGGCGGCGGCCCGGTGCTCCTGCGCATCAACATGGAGGCGGGCCACGGCGGTGCGGCCGGCCGCTTCGACCGCCTGGAGGAGGTCGGCCTGATCTACGCCTTCGCCCTGATGGCGGTGGGCCGGGCGCAGGCGTAGGACACGCTCCGCCGTGGCGGGCGCCTGTCCCGGCGGCGTGTCCTCGGTACGTCGGACAGGAGCCCCCGCGCGACAGATACAGCCGTGGAATCTCAATTCCACGGCCTCTTCGACGCTCTTTACCATGAAAACATTGGCAAACAGTCAAGCAGCTTTGTTTTTGTTGATAATCAAGCTTTCGCGCAGCGTTAATCTTGCGGGAACATGGAGAGGTCACTTATGTCCGATGCTGGAAAAGATCTTTTGGCGTAGGGTTTCACATGTTGAATCCGTTGGTCCGGCGTATCTTCAGTCCCGGAAAGTTCGAGCGCGTCCTTGCGGAACGGCTCACCGAACCCCTTCACGTAAACATCGCTGCGGCGTTCGTGGCGTTGTTTGGAAGCTTTCGTCGGAAGGTCGACTTCGATCTGGTGATCCGGCCGCAATACGCCTTCCCGATCCTGCGCGCCGCCGACCTCGCGCGCGAATGGGGCTATACACGCCTGACCATCCTCGAATTCGGCGTGGCGTCCGGGGCGGGGCTTCTCAACATCTGCCGGATCGCCGAGAACGTGACGAAGGCCACCGGCATCACGTTCCGCGTCGTCGGCTTCGACACCGGCACCGGAATGCCGCCGCCTATCGACTACCGCGACCTGCCGGAGATCTATCAGGCCGGTGACTTCCCCATGGACGTCGAGCGCCTGCGGAACAACCTCCCGATCAATTGCGAGCTGATCATCGGCGACATCGCCGAGACCCTGCCCCGCTTCCTCGAGACCGTGACGGCGGATGCGCCGATCGGGTTCGCGTCCATCGACGTGGATTACTATTCTTCTGCCAAGCAAGCCCTGGAAATCTTCCGCGGCTCACCCGATAAATACCTCCCCCTTCTGCCGATCTACCTCGACGACGTCGGCGACATCACGGTCAACCCCTGGGTGGGGGAGGCCCTTGCGGTCAACGAATTCAACACGGAGAACGAGCTGCGCAAAATCGCGCCCTGGACGATGCTGCGCGCACGCCGCCTCTGCAAGAACGCCAAGTGGATCGATCACATCTTCGGCGTCCACATTCACGATCACAAAATCCGTACACCAGGCGGCCGGGTCGGGCGTCGCCTGACTATCGACAACGAGTTCATCGGAGTCGCCTTCAAGGACGCGCCCGCAGGCGAACGGCCGAAGGCGGCCTGAGCGGCCTGAGGCTACGCCTCCCGATTGGGCTTCGGCCGCGCGCGGCGCGGCTTGGTATGGAGCATCGGCAGGTCGCCCTCGGATAATCCGAGTCGGCCGATGGGGGCTTGGTGGTCGATGCCCCCGTGAGGCCGCGGCCAGTTGTACCTGGAGTAGAAGGCCGAGCGTTCGTCTCCGCGTTGATCGGACGTGTCGTGGGCATGGGCATAGGCCGGTTTCGCGCAGGAACGTCTGGACGACGCGCTCGGTCTTGCCGTTGGTCTTCGGGGCGTCGCGCCGGTTGCGTTTAGGAGCGGTGCCGCCCCATCCCCAGGCTCTGGCTTAGCGCCTGGATTTGACGCCCGCGGCCCCTGCCCATCGGGTGACGCCCGATCCCCGGAGATGAGGGAGATGAGAATGACGGCCCTGACGACCCGCCTCCACTGCGACCACCTCCACCTGCGCAGCCGCGATGCCACCGCGGCCGGCGCATTCTACGTCGACAAGCTCGGAGCCCGCGAAGTCGGGCGCGAGGGTAGCCCGGTGAGCCGGGTGATCCTCGACCTCGGCGGCCTGACCCTGTTCATCGAACAGGCGCCGGAGGGACTGCCCCCCGCCGCGCCGGCGCCGCATCTCGGCATCGAGCACATCGGCCTCGGCGTCCTCGACATCGACGCGACCTACGCCGAGCTCCGCCGCCGGGGCGTCACCATCGTGTCCGGCATCACCGACGTGCGTCCGGGTCTGCGGGTCGTCTTCATCGAAGGGCCGGACGCGGTCCGCATCGAGTTCCTGCAGCGTTCGGACCCGAACTGACCGGGCCGCCGCGCTCTGGCAAGGCACCGCCCCGCCGTCCTATCGTGCGGCCCGCCTGCCAGGGAGACCCGCACCCATGACCAACCGCCGCTATCGCATCGCCGTCGTGCCCGGGGACGGCATCGGCAACGAGGTCGTTCCCGAGGGCGTGCGCGTCCTCGAGGCGGCGGCCCGGCGCCACGGCTTCACCCTCGACCTCGACTGGTTCGATTTCGCCTCGTGCGATTACTACGATAAGCACGGGCGGATGATGCCCGAGGATTGGAAGGACCGGATCTCCGGTCACCGGGCGATCTTCTTCGGCGCCGTCGGCATGCCCGCGCGGGTGCCCGACTACATCTCGCTCTGGGGCTCGCTGATTCAGTTCCGGCGGACCTTCGACCAGTATGTCAGCCTGCGCCCGGCCCGCCTGATGCCGGGGGTGCCGTGCCCCCTCGTCGGCCGCAAGCCCGGCGACATCGACTTCTACGTCGTGCGCGAGAACACCGAGGGCGAGTATTCCAATGCAGGCGGGCGCATGTTCGCCGACACCGACCGGGAATTCGCCATCCAGGAAACGATCATGACCCGCCACGGGGTCGACCGCATCCTGCGCTACGCCTTCGATCTCGCCCAGACGCGGCCGAAGAAGCATCTCACCTCGGCGACGAAGTCGAACGGCATCTCCATCACCATGCCGTACTGGGACGAGCGCGTCCGGGCCATGGCGGGACACTATCCGGACGTGCGCTGGGACCAGTACCACATCGACATCCTGGCGGCGCATTTCGTGCTGAACCCGGACCGCTTCGACGTGGTGGTGGCCTCGAACCTGTTCGGCGACATCCTGTCGGACCTCGGGCCCGCCTGCACCGGCACCATCGGCATCGCGCCGTCGGGTAACATCAACCCCGACCGGAGCCAGCCGTCCCTGTTCGAGCCGGTGCATGGTTCGGCGCCCGACATCTTCGGCCAGGGCGTCGCCAACCCCATCGGGCAGATCTGGTCGGGCGCGATGATGCTCGAGCACCTCGGCGAGACGGCGGCCGCGGCCGAGATCGTCTCGGCCATCGAGCGGGTCCTCGTCGAACCGGCGCTCAGGACGCGCGACCTCGGCGGCCGGGCGACCACGGAGGCCTGCGGCAAGGCCGTCGCCGACGCCCTCGGCTGAGGCGCCGAGGCCCCGAACGGGGGATGTCGGCGCCTCGGTCGAAGGCGAGGCATCGGCGGCCCCCTGAACCGCCGTCCCGGATGCGCGATCCGGGACGAGGTCCTAGCGGTTGCCGAGGGAGGGGCCGCCGGACGCGCCGCCGGTGCCGGGCGGGCCGCTCGTCGGGGTGCCGCCGACGTTGACGCCGGGGGTGCTGCCCGGAACCGAGGCCGGGCTCGGATTGCCGACGACGTTCGGGGCGGGGCGCAGGGGGCGGTCCTTCGCCTGCATCCCCGCGTCGGGCTCCAGGGCCGGCGTCATCACGCCTGTGTTGCCGGCGCCGCCCGTCGGGGCCACGGGCTGGGCCAAGGCGGGGCTGGCCGCGAGAATCGCCGCGAGGGCGGCGGTGAGGGCGAGGCGGGTCATGGAAGGCCGTTCGTTCGGTGGCGGGTGGTCACGCAACAGCCGAGACACCCGAGAGTTCACGGGCCGCCGCCGGAACCCGGTGGACCCAGGTGCGGTGGACGCGGGTTCCGAGGATCCTCGGGTCCGGAGGCCAGTTGTCGGGCCGGCGCGGGGCTGGCATGGTCGCGCCATGGCCACGTCCCCACCCCCGCGCTATTCCGCCGCCGAACTCATCGAGGAGCTGCGCGAGGCGGCCGAGGAGATCGCTCCCGAGCTCAACGGCATCCGGCCCGAGGAGACCCTGGAGGGCGAGGCGGCCCAGACCCTCGAGGAGATGGCCGACGCGCTCCGGCGCATCGTCGCCGGTGCGCCCCAGCCCCAGGCCCTGGCCCGGGCCGCCCTGGAGGCCAAGGCGCCCCTGAAGCCGTTCGGCAAGCCGAAGAACACCGTGGTGAAGATGCAGAAGCCCCGCCGGTAGGGGGGCCCCGCCCAGCGGGCCGCGACGCGCCGCCCAATGGGCCGCGGCGCCCCGCCCGGCGCACCGCGAAGCCCCGCTCAGCGGGCCGCGACGGCGTTGGCTTCGCCCGACAGGCCGGCGAGGCTGCGCGCCGTGACCTCGAAGGGGGCGTTGCCGAGGCCGGGGGAGCGGTAGAGGTAGGGCTGGCCCCACGGGTCGGTCAGGCCCTTGGCGTCCCGCACGTAGGGCCCGCGCCAAGCGACGCTGCCGGCGGGTGGCGCCACGAGGGCGGACAGGCCTTCGTTCGTCGTCGGATAGGTGCCGAGGTCGAGGAAGTAGAGTTCCAGGGCCTGGCCGATGTTCTTGATCTGGATCCGCGCGGTTTCACCCTTGGCGCGGCCGAGGTAGCCCAACACCTGTGGGGTCACCATCGTGGCGATCATTCCGATGATCGCCAGGACGACCAGGAGCTCGACGAGGGAGAAGCCGGCTTCCCCGGGGTTGGGCTCCCCGTCGTCGCGGATCGATTGCATCTGTACTTCCATCGTCCCAGCACCCTTGAAGCTATAGGCTCAATCTGCCGGAACTTCATGAAGACTCTGCTGATCGACACGGATACCGATTGCTTAAGTTTTCCCGTTATCGTCCCCGATGAGAGATGGGCGGCGGACGAGTCGTCTCCGGCGGGCCGGGAGGACTTCCAGTGCGGATGCGGACGGATCAGGGGCGCCCCGTGGCGATCCGTGCCCTCGTGGGGGCCTGCACCGGAGCGGTCTGCCTCACGGTCTGCGGGCCGGCCCTGGCGGACGCCCTCGTCATCCCGCTACCGCTCAGGATTCCCCTGCCCGAGCCGCTTCCGCACGTGCGGCTCCTCACCCTCCTCGTCGGCCTGCACCTCATGGGGCTCTGCTTCGGCCTCGGCGGCGCGACCATGCTGGATTTCTGGATCCTGCGCTGGATGCGCTGGGGTGGAATGCCGGCCGAGATCGAGCGCACCTTCCACTTCATCAGCAAGGTGGTGGCGGTCGGGATCGGCCTGCTGTGGCTGTCGGGGCTCGGCTTCCTCGCCCTCTACGCCCTGGAGGCGCCGGAGAAGCTCGAGAACCCCAAGCTCTGGGCCAAGGTGGTGGTGGTGAGCGTGCTGACCGTCAACGGCCTGATGATCCACGCCCTCGTGCTGCCGGGCGTCCTGCGCGACGTGCGCCGGCCGATGCTGCACGGCGTCTCCCGGGGCCGCACCGCCGTGTTCCTGGTCTCGGGGGCGGTCTCGGGGGTGTCGTGGTACACCGCCTTCGTCCTCGGCCTCATGCGGGAACTGAACGCTGGGGTCGCCTTCGGCCTCCTCATCGCGCTCTGGCTCGCCGCCGCCGTCGCCGCCTCCCTCGGCGCGGGCCTCCTGTGGAAGAAGCTGTGCCGGCCGGGCCGCCGCGCCGCCTTCCTGGAGATCCTCGAACCCGAGGCCGATCCCCTCGCCACGGTGCAGGACGCCGTTCCTCCGCAAGCCTCGCGCTTCTCGCAAGCCCCATCCGTCTCGCAAGGCCCGTCTCTTTCGCAAGGCCCGTCCCTTTCGCAAGGCCCGTCTCTTTCGCAAGGCCCGTCCCTTTCACAAGGCGGCGCTCCCAAGCGTCGAATTCCCGAGCGGGCGGCGGCACCGCGCATTCCCCCCGGCCAGTTCGTCACCGTCGGCCGGTCCCCGGCCACGGCGGCCTGACGCCGCGTGGTCCCCTTCGACACGCCGCTGATCGTGGCCCTGCTGCCGCTGCCGATCACCGTGGCGGTGGCGGTGATCGACGGGCGCCGGCGCATCATCCCGAACCGTCTCAACCTCGCCCTGCTGGGCCTCGGCCTCGCCGTGACGGCGGGGCGGGCGCTGGATGGCAACTCGTCGGCGGTTTCCTGGGCGGTTTCCTCGGCGGTCGTCTCGGCCCTGGCGCAGGGCCTCGCGACGGCGGGCCTCGCCTTCGCCGTCCTGTGGGCCGTGCGCGCCGCGCATGCGCGTCTCCGCGGCCGCGTCGGCCTCGGCCTCGGCGACGTGAAGTTCATCGCCGCGGGCGCTGCCTGGACCGGCCTTGCCGGCCTGCCCGCGATGATCCTCGCGGCGAGCGTCCTGGCCCTCGCCGTCCTGGCCGTCGCGGCCCTGCGCGGCCGGTCCATCGACGGGGCGACCCGGTTGCCCTTCGGCCCGTTCCTCGCCGTCGGCCTCCATGCGGCCCTGCTGATGCAGGCGTTCGAGGCCCTGCCCTGACGGGGACCGGCCGGGGCGCCGGTTGTCAAAGGCCGCCCGAGCCGTCAGGCTGACACGCACGGTCATCCAGTCCCGGCGCCCGGAGGCGCATGACGGAGCCAGGATGAGGATTGCCGAATGATCGAGTTGTTCGACCGTGAGGGTCGCGAGACCGCGTTCTGTCGCGACGGTCAGTCGATCTATCTCTGGAACGGCACGCCGGCGGCGTTCATCGATGCGGACGAGGTGTTCGCCTATTCCGGCCGCTCCATCGGTCTGGCCCGAGACGGATGGATCTGGGACGAACACGGCGAGCGGCTGCTGTTCGAGTTCGACGCCGTGGGTGGACCGGCCAAACCCAAGCGCCGGACCAAGACGGCCGCCGGACCGCGCCGCGCGAACCCGGCGCGCGGCATCCCCGTGCGGATGCCGACGCGGCCGGCCCCCTCGGCGGCGTGGTCCCGCCACGCCTTCGCCGACCTGATCTGACCCGCCCGGCCCACGCCCCGAACCGTCACGGGGTCTAAACCATCACGCCGTTGCGGCGGCGGCGAAATCCGCCTCCTCGAACAGCGGCCGGATCTCGATGGTGCTCGGGCCGGGCATCGGATTGGGGCAGCGTCGGACCCAGGCCACGGCCTCGTCGAGGCTGGCGACGTTCCAGATCCAGAACCCGGCGACGAGACTCTCGGTGTCGGCGAACGGCCCCTCGGTGACCGTGCGGTCGGGCCCGTCGAAGACCACCCGCCGCCCGCGCGCGGACGGGTGCAGGCCCTCGCCCGAGAGCAGGATGCCGGCCTGCATGAGCTCCACGTTGAACCGGCCCATGGCTTCGAGCAGCTCCAGGGACGGCATGGTGCCCGCCTCGCTGTCGGCCGTCGCCTTGACCAGGATCATCACGCGCATCGATCGCTCCCCGTAGACGGGCCGGTCCGTCTCCCGCGAGGTTAGGCCGCGGGTGCGAAAAGCGAAAGCCGCCTTTGGGCGGAGACGGGGCGGCCGGGCCGAGGGGCGTCGGCGGGCCCGGCGAATCGCGCCCGCGGGCTCAGGCGACGTTGCGGCCGGCGGCGGGCCTGCCGACGCGGGGCGTTCCCGAAGCGGACCGGCCGGCGGCCTCCCGGGCGCGGTCGTGCACCTCCAGGCTGCGCAGGGCCGCCACCATGGCGTCGGTGCGGTCGTGGAGATCCGGCGGCGCGGCCGCGCGCGCCGCCGCGGCAGCGTTGCGGCGGGCGAGATAGAGGGCGGCCGCGAGAGCGGCGAAGCTGCCGCCGAAGGGGGCGGACACCACGGCGAGCGCTATGCTGGTGGGCGCCACGGCGGCGGCCGTGCCGAGCCCCGCCGCGATGGCTACGAACATCAAGGGGAACATCGGCGCCTCCGGCAGTCGGGAAGACTGCCCGAGGCGGCAGGTCCCGGCCACCATTCACCCGCCACGGGGTTACCGAAGGGTAAACGCGCGGCCTACCGCTTTCGGGGGGCCCCCAGGCGGGGAGGCCCGGGGGCCCTCGGACCAGCTGGACCCTCACGCCATCCGCGCGATGGCGTCGCCGAGGATCGACACCATGGTGTCGATCTGCCCTGGCTCGACGATGAGGGGCGGCGACAGGGCGACAATGTCGCCGGTGACCCGCACCAGCAGGCCGCGCGCGAAGCAATCGACGAAGACGTCGTAGGCCCTGGCCCCCGGCGCGCCGTCGCGGGGCGCGAGTTCGATGCCGGCGACGAGGCCGAGGGTGCGGACGTCGATGACGTGGCGCGCGTTGGCCAAGCCGTGCACCGCCTCCGCCCAGGTCTCGCTCAAGCTGGCGGCGCGGGTGAGGAGACCCTCGCGGGCGTAGATGTCGAGGGTGGCGATTCCGGCCGCGCACGCCGCCGGATGGCCCGAATAGGTGTAGCCGTGGAAGAGCTCGATGGCGCCCTCCGGCCCGTGCATCAGGGCGTCGTGGACGGTGCGGCTCGCGAACACCGCCCCCATGGGCAGCGCCCCGTTCGTGAGGCCCTTGGCGGTGGTGACGAGGTCCGGCACCACGCCGAAATAGTCCGTGGCGAAGGGCGTGCCGAGGCGGCCGAAGCCGGTGATGACCTCGTCGAAGATCAACAGGATGCCGTGGCGGGTGCAGATCGCGCGCAGGCGTTCGAGGTAGCCCTGCGGCGGGACCAGCACGCCGGTTGAGCCGGCCAGGGGCTCGACGATGCAGGCCGCGATGGTCTCGGCCCCGTGCAGCGCCACGAGGCGCTCGAGGTCGTCGGCGAGCTCCGCCCCGTGCGCGGGCTGGCCCCGCGTGAAGGCGTTGCGGTCGAGGTCGTGGGTGTGGCGCAGATGGTCGACAGCCGGCAGCAGGGGGAAGACGCGGCGGTTGTTGACGAGGCCGCCCACCGAGATGCCGCCAAAGCCGACGCCGTGGTAGCCGCGCTCGCGTCCAATGAGCCGGGTGCGGGTGCCCTGGCCGATGGCGCGCTGGTAGGCGAGGGCGATCTTCAGGGCGGTGTCGACGGATTCCGACCCCGAGCCCGTGAAGAACACCCGGTCGAGACCCGCATCGGGCCCGCCCGGCGCGATGGCGGCGAGGCGTTCCGCGAAGTCGAACGCGATGGGATGGCCCATCTGGAACGAGGGCGCGAAGTCGAGGGTGGTGAGCTGGCGCTCCACGGCCGAGGCGATCTCGCGCCGTCCGTGACCGGCGTTGACGCACCACAGGCCCGCCGTCCCGTCGAGGACGCTGCGTCCGTCCGTCGCCGTGTAGTGCATGCCTTGCGCCGCCGCGAGCATGCGGGGCGCAGCCTTGAACTGCCGGTTGGCCGTGAACGGCATCCAGTAGGCGTCGAGTTCGGGGGCGTTCGCGCTGGCGGGCATGCTGGTCCTCTCGTGTCGGAGCGAGATGACCCGGGTTCGCATCCGCGAACAAGATCTTTTGCACCGCCCTCCCCCAGGACGGCGCCGTGGCACCCGTCAGAAACGGTAGCCGAGCCCGGCACCGAGGACGAGCATGTTCAGGTCGGTCTTCACCTTGACCCCGGCGATCTCGTACGCGACGGGCGGCACGAAGACGTACTTGACCATGACGTTCGCGAACCAGTTGCCGGTGAGGTGATGGTCGAATCCGGCCTGGAGCAGCGGGCTCGTCTGCGACGGCACCGTGAAAGCCGGGATCCCCGCCGCCGGACGGACGGCGACGGGCGTTGTCGCGCTGACGCCGACGCCGAGATACGGATTGAAGCGCGCGCCCGGCAGGAAATGGTACCGCACCACGCCGGAGACGGCCGCATTCCAGATCGATCCGATCGCGATGTCGCCGACGAGCGAATCCCGAATCATCGGCCTGGTCCGGATCGCCCCGGCCTGCCCCGAGACGGCGATGTGATCGGTCAGGAAATAGGACAGGTCGACATCGGGCAGGAGGGCGGCGGGCGTGTCGATCCGGCCGCCGATGGCCTCGATGCGCGAAGTCCGCTCGGTCGGCACCATGCCGATGATCCGGCCGTGCACGAGCCAGTCCCCCGCCCGCAGGCCGACCGCCGCCGGGAGGGGCTCCACCGCCGGCTCGGCGCCGCGCACCGCCGTGCCTGCGAGGCACAGGGCGGCCGCGAGGGACAGGACGCGGGCCCGCGAGAGACCGGGCTCGACGAGACCGCCTCCGACGAGGGGAGCGATGGACGAGGTCTCGAACGTCGACATGGGCGTGCTTTCGGGGGTCCATTCCGCAGGGGGAGTCCGGCGGTCACCGGAACGGGCGGGACCCGGCCGTTCCGGGGGCGCAGTCTCGCGATGCGCGCCCAGCAAAAGTCCTATGACGGGAAACTTTCGAAACCCTGACTTGCATGACTAGATTCAGAGCTGATCTCTGAATCGTCCGACTAGGAATTCATTAGAGTTTCGCGTGCAAACTCAGTCGAACAGAGAGAAATCCAGTTTTCGCTTTCTCCAGCGTAGCGGCCGATCGAGTTCGAGATCTTTCTTGGGGGCAAGGCGACGGGCGCCGGGTTCACCAGGTATCCGTCGGAGCAGGTCGCTCAAGAGAACCGTGCGTCATGTTGCTCGACCTTGCCACACTGCATTTCGCCAGCGCCGCAAGTCGATGCGCCTACGTGATCGTCTTCCTCGTCATGGCGCTCAGCCAACGTGGGCAGACCTATCTGTGGCAGTGGATGGGGGCCATGGGCGCGTCGATGGCCGGGTCGTTCGTCATGATGGGCGTTCCACCCGAGACCCTGCCGTCGGTTCCCGTCACGATGGTGGTGTACTGGCTCTACGGCGGAAGCCTCGTCCTCGCCTGGACGGGGTTTCGCAGCTTCTTCGGCCGGCCGGTGAACATCGGCCTCGGCGTCCTCCTCTGCGCCCTGCCGGGCCTGGTCTATCCGGCCATCCTCGCCGCCGGCCTCTCCGGCCGGCTGGCGCTGACCGGCGTCTTCGCCTCCTGCCTCGTCGTGGCGCTCCTGTCGCTCCACGAAACCGTGCGCCGGACGGCCGGAATGGCACGGCTGTGGTCGCAGTACATCGAGACTCTGGCCTTCGCCTGCTACACCCTGGCCTTCCTGCTCTCCATCGCGATGCTGCTCGGCACCGACATGCCGATGGCCTCGGCGGAGAGCGCCCGCGGCTCCCTCATCCTCGATCAGATCACCGGGGTCTTCGTCTATTTCGGCTTCGTCGCCATGGCGGCGGAGCGGGCCAACCGCAATCTCCTCCGCCTCGCCGAGACCGACCCGCTCACGGGCCTCTACAATCGTCGCGGCCTGCAGCAGGCCCTGCAGCGCCGCGTCGCGTCCCTCGACGGGCGGTCGCCGGCCGGCCTCCTCATCGCCGACATCGACCACTTCAAGGCCATCAACGATCGTTACGGCCACGAGAGCGGCGACCTCGTCCTCACCGCCTTCGCGAAGCGGGTGCGAAGCACCTTGCGGGCGACCGACATCGTGACCCGCTGGGGCGGCGAGGAATTCCTGGCCGTGCTGCCCGGGGTCACCCCACAGGAACTCGCCGCCATCGCCGAGCGCCTGCGGGCGAGCATCGCCGATCAGCCGTTCCCCCTCCGCAGCGGCCCCCTCCCGGTCACGGTGAGCATCGGCACCGCCACCCTGAATCTCGGCGACGACAGCTTCGAGCGCGCCACAAAGACGGCCGACGCCGCCCTGTACGAGGCCAAGACCCAGGGCCGCAACCGGATCTGCGCCGGCTCGTCCCCGCCGGATGCCTCGTCCCAGGACGCCCTATCCCGAGACGCCCTATCCCGAGACGCCATATCCCGAGACGCCACAACACCGGACACCACGCAGCACGGGGCCGCAGCCCAGGACGTGCCCCCGCCGGGCGCCCTCAGGCGGCGCGCGGATAGCGTCCTCGCCGAACCCCACCCGGCGTGAGCCTTTCCCCGCCGGGAAGGGGTTCGGAAACCGTTGCGGGCGCAGAGCGGGTCCGCGTCGGCCGGCCGGCGCTTCCCCTCGCCGAGGTCCTCGACGTGAAGCGGGTTCCGAGACGCAAGACCGCAGACCGCCCACACGACACCGGGCGGGGCCCGCCCGTCGCGGCCGGCGCCGCATGTGGCGTCGGGAGGGCATGGGTGGCCGACGCCGCATGTGGCGTCGGGAGGGCATGGGTAGCCGGCGCGGCACTTGCAGTTCCCGCTCGCCCCCACCCGCCCCTTGCCCCGGAGCGGGACGGGGTGCCCCCCGCACGGAGCACGAGACGTGAGCCTCGACAGACCGGTGCCCCGGACCATCCGGGCGACTGGTGCCCCTTCTCCCTCACCGGACGGCCGCAGCGCCGGCGCCAATGCCCTAGGCGAGGCTTCGCCGGGGGCAGGGGCGCCCCGTGGCGCAGCGGAGGCCGGCGCCTCCCGCGGGGTCATGGCGGTACGCGGCCCCGGAGCGGTGATCCGAAACGGGATCGTCCGCGGCGCCGGTCGGGCGAGCGGCGGCGGGCCGATGGATCGTTTCACGCCCATCGTTGGCGTTTCGCGGGGTTTCGACGCAGAACCGGAGGCCACGCCCACGCAACCTGTCGAGGCCGCCCGCCGCGATGAAAGCCTGACGATGCCCCCGATCGCGCCACCACCAGGTTCCCCTCCGGGGGGGACAGGCGCCCCCCTGGGGGGGGCAAGTGCCCCTCCGGGAGGTGTGAGCGCCCCTCCGGGAGGTGTGAGCGCCCCTCCGGGAGGTGTGAGCGCCCCCCTGTCCGTGGACGGTCAGTTCATCAACGTCGCGAGCCTCGCCGGGGCCGTGGCCACCGTGCGGGCGCGCGCCGCCACGGGGCACGGCTTCACGTTCTTCACCCTCAACCTCGATCACCTCGTCAAGCTGCGCGACCATGCGGGCTTCCGTGACGCCTACCGCGCCGCCACGTTCGTCAGCGCGGACGGCTGGCCCGTGGCCCTCCTGGCCGGGCGCGGCGCGTCCCGCCGGGACCCGCCCCCCGTGCGGGTGACCACCGGCGCCGACCTCGTCGTTCCCCTGTGCGCCACGGCGGCCGCCGACGGCGTGCCCGTGTACCTGTTCGGCGCCACCGCAGAGAGCCTGGTCGAGGCCGCCGCCGTCCTACGAATGGCGAGCCCGAACCTCGACATCCGCGGCTGGCACGCCCCGCCCTTCGGCTTCGATCCCCTGTCGCCGGCGGCCGACGCGGATGCCGACCGGATCGCGGCGTCGGGCGCGCGCCTCGTCTTCGTGGCCCTCGGTGCGCCGAAGCAGGAGCTGTTCGCGGCGCGCGCCGCGATGCGCCACCCGGGGCTCGGCCTCGTCTGCGTCGGCGCGGCCCTCGATTTCCTCTCCGGCGCCCAGGTACGGGCGCCGCGCCTCGTCAGGACGGCGCGCCTCGAATGGCTGTGGCGGCTGGCGCATGCCCCGAAGGCCCTGACCGGACGCTACGCGCGCTGCGCCGCCCTGCTCTTCAGCCTCACCACCCTCGAGCCGGCCCTGCGGAGGCTCGGCCTCGGCCACGGGCCTGACGACGGCCCGGACCCGACCGGCCCACCGTGCCACAGCCTGTGCATCATCGACACGATGGACCCGCGCAGTGCGGAGACCGGCCGTGTCGCGGGCTGGATCCACCGGATCCTGCGCCACCGCCCGGCGGATGTCTCGGTGCTGTTCGTCGGCACCGACGCCGTCGGCGACTGCGCCCTCGGCGTGGTCCGGCCCCTCGAACGCGACGGGCGGCCCTTCGACTTCCTCCCCGTCGCGCGCAGCCGGGGCGACGATGCGCCCGCGGGGCCGGGCCTCACCCTGCGGGTCGGGCTCGGCACTCTGCGCCATCGCCGGGCGATCCGGCGCGCCCTCGGGCCGGGCCCCGCCACCGCCGACCTGCACCGCTTCGGCCTCGCCCCCCTGGCGCGGCTCCTCGGCCTGCCCGCCATCCAGACGATCCACGGCGGCGACCGGGGGGAGGCCTCGGACCGGTCGTCCGGCTTCGTCCGCACCCTCGGCGAGCGCTTGGCCCTGCGCTGGGCCACCGCCATCGTGTGCGCGGACCCGGCCGTGGCCCGGCGCATGGCCGCGCGGTTTCCCGGGGACCTGCCGAAGGTCGAGCCCCTCGACGGCGCGGTCGAGCCATGCCTGCCCCGGGCCCACCCCTTCGCCTGCGACGACGGCGTGTTCCGCCTGTTCGCCGCCACCCCCGATGCCGGCGTGGACCCCACCCTGGTGGTCGCGACGGTCCTGGCCCTGCGCGCGCGCCTCGAAGGTCGGGTGGCGCTCCACCTCGTCGGCGCCGGCGACCCGGACTCCTGGCCGGGTTTTGCGGCCATCCGCGACATCACATGGCGTCACGACGGGGCGGACGCGGACGGCATCGCCCGGATCCTGGCCCCGTGCCATGCCGGCCTCGCCGTCGCGTTCTCGCAGGACAGGCCGGGCCTGCTCCTCGCGGGACTCGCCGGCGGACGCCCCTTCGGGGCACTGCGCCCGGCCGGGTCGGAGGCCCTCGAAACGGTGGAGGCCCTCGTCGACGCCGGCACCGGCGGCTTCCTGGTGGAGCGCGGCGCCGATACCGGTGCCGCGGCGGACCGCCTGGCCGAACGGTTCGTGCGGTTGTGGGACGCGATCCGCCAGGGGCGCGTCGACCCGGAGGCGCTCCACGCCCGGGCCGCGTCCCACGTGGTCGCGGGCCGGCTCGGCCGGCTGTTCGCCCGGCACCGCGCCGCCCAAGGCACCGCCCTCGCCGTGACCGCGGCCTGAGCCCGCGATGGCGCGCGCGATCGCCCGGACCGTCGGTGTTCGCCTCGACGGGCATGCGCCGCGCCGCTGGCACCTGCGCCTCCTCGACGCCCTCGCGGCCCTGCCGGGGCTCGACCTCTCCGTCTCCCGCGCGCCGGGACCGGGCGGCCTGCCGGACAACGCCGCCCTGCTGTTCGCCGTCGAGGCCCGCCTTCGGCGCCTGCCCGGCGGCGGCCCCGCCGCGCCGGTTCCGCTCGCCGCCCTCGCGGCCTATCCGGATCTCGGGCCGACCGGCCTCGTCCTCGACCTCTGCGGCGACGTCGCCCCGGCACCGGGGCGCCGGATCTGGCGCCTGACCTTCGACGGGGCCTGCGGGGAAGCCGCCCTCCTCGCCGCGCTGCTGGCCGGGCGCGCGCCCGTCGCCGCCCTGAGGGAGACGGAGCGCGTCGTCGCCGCCGGGTGCCTCGGCACCGAATCCCTCACGGTGATGCGCACCGCGTTCGAGGACGGCCTCATTCGCACCGTCGACCTGATCCGCGCGGCGCTGATCGGCGAAGCGCTGGGCGAGAGCGGTTGCGCGCCCGGCGCGTCGCTCCGGATCCCCGAGCCGCCGGCTCCGACCGACCTGACCGTCGCCGCCATCGGGGCCCGCGCCGGCGGTCTCCTCGCCCGCGCGGTGGCGGGGCACCTGCATCGCCTGTGCTACCGGGCGCCGCATTGGCGCGTCGCCTGGCGCCCCCTCGCCGGCCCGGACCTCGTCGATCTGCGCCAGGTGCCGGGGGGCTGGCGCGACCTGCCCGACGACGGCCTGCGCTTCTACGCCGATCCGTTCCCCCTGGTGCATCGCGGCCGCACGATCCTGTTCCTCGAGGAATACCCCCACGCCACGGGAAAGGGCGTCGTCTCGGCCGTGGCCTTCGGCCCGGACGGCCCCGAGGGCGTGCCCGTTCGGGTGCTGGAGGAGGCCCACCACCTCTCCTACCCGTTCGTGTTCGAACGCGACGGCGCCCATTGGATGATCCCCGAGAGCGGGGACAACGGCACCGTCGACCTCTACCGGGCCACCGCGTTTCCCGGCGGCTGGGTCAAGCACGCGACCCTGATCTCCGGCGTGACCGCGAGCGACGCGACCCTCCTCGAGCGGGACGGGCGGTGGTGGCTGTTCGCCAGCGTTCGCGCGCACGGCCCCGGCGAGCCCCCGCGCGCGGCGCGCGGCGCCTATTCGGACGCGCTGCACCTGTGGTCGGCGCCTGATTTCCGCGGGCCGTGGACACCGCATCCGCGCAACCCCGTCCTCATCGATTTCGGGGCCGCGCGCCCGGCCGGCCGCATCGTCCTGCGCGACGGCGCCCTGATCCGCCCGGCACAGGATTGCCGGCGCGGCTACGGCGAGGCCCTGTCGCTGGCCCGCATCGACCGCCTCGACATGGCGGGCTATGCCCAGACCGTGGAGACCACCCTGCGGGCCGGGGCGGGCTTTCCCGGCCATCGGTTCCACACCCTCAACCGCACCGACGACTTCGAATTCGTCGACGGTTCGGGCGCCGCGCCGCGCCGCTGGTTCAGGCCCCGGTCGTCGTGAGTCGGGCCGGCCGCGCGCGGCCGGGGCTCTCGGGTGTACGAAACACACGATAATTTAATCCGCCGCCCCGGAACCGAATTCGTCACCGCGGGATTTGCGAGCGCTGGTCAAGCTCGGCCTCACGCCGAACCGTGCCCCGCCCCCCCGACGAACTCACGACGTCCGCGACGTCAGGAAGGGCTCATCATGTCAGAGCCGCACACCTCCGGCGGCGCCGTCGTGCGCACGCCCTCGGCCCGATCCCTGCGCGGACTCGACGCCCTCAACTTCTTCCTCGCCGACGTGCGCGACGGCCTCGGGCCGTATCTCGCCATCTACCTCATCGCCGTGCGGGGGCCGGACCAGGGCTGGAACGAGGCCACCACCGGCCTGATCATGACCATCGCGGGCATCGCCGGCCTCATCGCGCAGACGCCGGCCGGCGCCCTCATCGACCGGACCAGCGCCAAGCGCGCCGTGGTCATCGCCGGGGCCATCGCGGTGACGGCGAGCTGCCTCCTCCTGCCGTTCATCTCGAACTTCTACCTCGTGGCCGCGACCCAGTCGGTGGCCGGCATCGCCGGGGCGATCTTCCCGCCGGCGCTCGCCGCCATCACGCTCGGCGTCGTCGGCCCGAAGATGTTCGCCAAGCGCATCGGCCGCAACGAGGGCTTCAACCACGCCGGCAACGCCGTCTCGGCGGCCATCGCGGGGGGCACGGCCTACTTCTTCGGCCCCATCGTGGTGTTCTGGCTCATGGCGATCCTGGCCTTCTGCAGCATCGGCGCCATGCTGATGGTGCCGGCCGACGCCATCGACGACGACCTCGCCCGCGGCCTCGACCACGGCGAGGGCAAAGCCAAGTCGAGCAAGGCCGAGGCCGCTGGCGAGGAGCCTTCGGGCTTCACCGCGCTCCTGAAGAACAAGTACCTCGTGCTGTTCGCGGTGTTAGCGGCCCTGTTCCACCTCTCCAACGCGGCGATGCTGACCTCCGTCGGCCAGCTGCTGACCAAGCTTTCGGGCAAGGACAACGCCACCTCGCTCATCGCCATCTGCATCGTGGCGGCGCAGCTCGTGATGGTGCCGGTGGCGGTGTTCGTCGGCGCCAAGGCCGACGCCATCGGCCGCAAGCCGATCTTTCTCGCCGCCTTCGGCGTGCTCGCGGTGCGCGGCGTGCTCTACACCCTGTCGGACAACCCGTTCTACCTCGTCGGCGTCCAGCTCCTCGACGGCATCGGGGCCGGCATCTACGGCGCCCTGTTCCCCCTCGTGGTCGCCGACCTGACCCGCGGCACCGGGCGGTTCAACGTCTCGCAGGGGGCGGTCGCCACGGCCCAGGGCCTGGGCGCCGCCCTCTCGGCGACGCTGGCCGGCGTCATCATCGTCTCGGCGGGCTATTCCACGGCCTTCCTGGCGCTGGCCGCCATTGCGGCCGCGGGCTTCGCCCTCTACCTCTTCGCCATGCCGGAGACCTACGGCTACGAGCCCGGCCGCCACGACGCCTCCGGCGGGGGCGCGGCGCCCGTGCCGGCCGCGGCGGTCTAGGCGGGTTTCCATGTCGGCCCGCGACGACCTCCTCGCCTTCGCCCATATCGGCGACCTGCACCTCACCGAAGCGGACGCGCCCAACGCCCGCGACTTCACCGCCATCGTGGACCAGATCAACGCCGCCGACGGGCTCGATTTCGTCTACCTGCCGGGCGACAACGCCGACAACGGCACGCCCGCGCAATACGCCCTCGTGCGCGCGGGCCTCGACCGGCTGCGTCTGCCGGTCCACGTGATCACCGGCGACCACGACGTCGAGGGCGGCAGCCTCGACGCGTTCTATGCCGGCCTCGACGCGCGGCCCCTGCCCTACGCCATCGACGTGTCGGGCCTCCGCTGCCTGTTCCTCGACATGAGCGGCCCCGGTTACGGCGGACCCGACTTCCGCCTCGGCGAAGCGCAGCTCGCCTGGCTGGAGCACGAACTGGCGCAGGCCGATCGGGAGGCCCGCGACTGCGCCCTGTTCATGCACACCTACCCGGCCGACCTCGCGGGCGACGGCGAGGCGGAGCGCGTGGCGCACCTCGTCTCGAACGGGCGGGTCCGCCTCGTCGAGATGGGCCACACCCACTACAACGAGCTCGCCAACGACGGTCGAACGGTGTTCGCCGCCACCCGTTCGACCGGACAGATCGAAGAAGGCCCCGTGGGCTACGCCGTCGCCGCCATCGACCGGGGCGTGGTGAGCTGGCGCTTCAAGGACCTGGTCCGGCCCTGGCCGTTCGTCCTCGTCACCGCCCCGGCCGACCGCCGCCTCGCGCACGACGCGGCGCATCCCGAGCACATCGTCGGCGAGACCCTCGAGGTCCGCGCCCTCGTCCTCGGCGCGGCCCCAGTCGCCGCCTGCAGCGTCAGCGTCGACGGCGGTCCCTGGCAGGCGATGGTTCGGGCCGAGGGCGACCGGCGCTACCGGGCCCGCATCGCCTTCCCCCACCACGCCCGCCGCCTCGTGGTGCGGGCGGAGGACGCGGCCGGCGGCACGGACGAGGATGCCGTCGAGCCCGCCCGGGATGCGGCCGGCATCCCGGTCTCGAAGGGCCTCGGCAGCGATGCCGACGCCGTCGGCGCCTGGCCCGAGAAGGGGATCCTCGGCACGCAGCTCGGTCCCAACCGCAACGGCCGGCCCTGGTAGGCACCCGCCCGACCCCCACGCCGCCTCCCAGTGCCTCGACGGACCAGCCCGATCATGTTCGCTCTACCGATGACGCCCCATCTCGCCACCTGGATCATCGCCGGGCTCGCCACCCTCGGGGTGATCGTGCGTCCGTTCGCGTGGCCCGAGGCCGTCTGGGCGGTGCTGGGGGCCGCCGCCCTCGTGCTGCTCGGCCTGATCTCGCCGGAGACCGCCTGGGAGGGCGCGCGCAAGGGCACCGACGTCTACCTCTTCCTCGTCGGCATGATGCTGATCTCGGAGGTCGCCCGGCAGGAGGGCTTGTTCGACTGGCTGGCGAGGATCGCGGTGCGGGCGGCCGGGGGTTCGGCCACCCGGTTGTTCCTCCTGGTCTACCTCGTCGGCACCGTGGTGACGGTGTTCCTCTCCAACGACGCCTGCGCGGTGGTGCTGACCCCGGCGGTCTACGCCGCCACCAAGGCGGCCCGGGTCGAGAACCCGCTGCCCTACCTGTTCATCTGCGCCTTCATCGCCAACGCGGCGAGCTTCGTTCTGCCGATCTCGAACCCGGCCAACCTCGTCGTCTACGCCACCCACATGCCGCCGCTGATGCAGTGGCTCGCCCGGTTCGCCCTGCCGTCGGCCCTGGCGATCCTCGCCACCTACGCGGTCCTGCGCCTGACCCAGAACGCGGCGCTCAAAGCGCAGACCGTGGCGCGGGACGTCGAGGCGGTGCGGCTGTCGGGCACCGGCAAGGTCGCGGGCGCCGGCATCGTCGCCACGGCGGGCGTCCTGCTCGCCGCCTCCGCCTACGGCCTGGAACTCGGCCTGCCGACCTTCTGCGCCGGCCTCGCCACCACCCTGGTGGTGCTGGCCATCAAGCGCGGCGGCGCCGTCGACGTGGTGAAGGACGTGTCGTGGAGCGTGCTGCCCCTGGTGGCCGGCCTGTTCATCCTCGTCGAATCCCTGGAAAAGACCGGCGTGCTGGCGATGATCGTCGCCTGGCTGAAGGCGGTGGCCGAGGCCTCGCCCGGACAGGCGGCCTGGGGCGGCGGCCTCCTCGTCGGCGTGCTCTCCAACGTCGTCAACAACCTGCCCGCCGGCCTCATCGCGGGGGCTGCGGTCCAGGCGGCGGACGTGCCCGAGCGGATCGCCGGCGCCATCCTCATCGGCATCGACATCGGCCCGAACCTCTCCGTCACGGGGTCGCTCGCCACCATCCTGTGGCTCACCGCCATCCGCCGCGAGGGCCAGGACGTGAGCTTCTGGCGCTTCCTCAAGCTCGGCCTGCTGGTGATGCCGCCGGCCCTGATCCTGGCGCTCGCGGGCCTCCTGCTCGTCTGACGGCCTGCGTCCTGTGGGACGGCCTCGGCTCGTCCGACCGCCTTCCGCTTCCTCGAACTCCCGCCCCAAGGCCGCCCGTGAACCCCGCCCTCCTCTATCCCTTCATCCTCTTCGCGGGCGTCCTCCAGGCGCTCGGCAATTCCATGAACGCGCAGCTGCGCGGCCGGCTGGTGAACCCGTGGCTCGCCGCCACGGTGTCGTTCCTGCCCATTGTGTTCGTGTTCGCGACCCTGTTCCTCGTGATGCCGACGCCGCTCCCGACCCTCGAGACCCTCGGTAAGATGCCCTGGTACGCGCCGCTCGGCGGCGTCGCCGGCGCGGTGGCGGTGTTCGGCGGCCTCGCCTTCATCGACAAGGTCGGGGCGGGCCCCTTCAACGGCCTGACGCTGACGGCCAACATCCTGGCGTCGCTGGCCATGGACGCGTTCGGGCTGTTCGGGCTCCAGGCCGGCGGGTTCAAGGTGATGCCTTGGCTCGGCGGGCTGCTGATGGCGGTGGGCGTCGTGTTCATCGCCCGCACCACGGCGGACAAGGAAGACGGCAAGGCCGAGGGGCACGGCCTCAACCCGAAGCTGCTCTATCCCTTCATCGTCGGCGCCGGCATCCTGCAGGCGGTGGGCGTCGTCTGGAACGCCGGGCTGCGCGGCGCCCTCGTGAACCCGTGGCTCGCCGCGACGGTGTCGTTCCTGCCCGTGGTGTTCGTGTTCGCCCTCGTCTTCCTGCTGCGGCCGACGCCGCTGCCGACCCGGGAGGACGTCGCCGGCGTGCGCTGGTGGATGCCGCTTGCCGGCATCACCGGCGCGGTGGCGGTGTTCGGCGGCCTGCTGTTCGTCGACAAGGTGGGGGCCGGCGCCTTCAACGGCCTGCTCATCACGGCGAATCTCCTGACCTCGGTGGCCCTCGATCATTTCGGCTGGGTCGGCATGCGCCAGGTCAAGGCCGGGCCGTCGCGGCTCGGCGGCGCCGCCCTGATGGTGGCGGGCATCGTCCTCATCTCGCTGTTCTGACCGGGACGCCCCCGGTCGAGCGGCAGGCGCGGCCCGTGCCCGGCCGCGCCTGCCGCAGACCAGGAAGCGCGAAAGGGCGGGCGGATCACGCAGATTCGTCCTGTTTTCGTCGCCGAACGTGCGGTTTAAGTGCGGATAAGCACCGGGACCATTGGCCTTTTCCGGCCGCACCGTGCTAAACGGAACCATCCCGCCTGAAGCCGATCCGCGCGAAGGTGTGTGGACTAGCCCCTCCGCCGCGCGACCGTCGCCCATGCGCGGTCCATCCGGTGCGTGTCGTGGCCTCGACGGTCGCAGAGCCGCGCGCGTTCCTCGCGCTGCGGCCCGCCCTCGCAGCCGTGCGCGATCCTTCAGGAGGGGTCGAGGATAGGAATGCAATGAGCGACGAGACCGACGCCCGGACCCGATCCGAAGAGCGTGCCGAGCGGGCCGAGCGGATGGCCAAGGAAGGCGCCGAGGCCATGGCCGAGCATATCGCCTCCGTTAAAGCCGTCGACGAGCGCACCGTGAAACTGCGCGCCCTGCGCCTCGCCAAGGAAGCCGCGGACGCGGAAGCCAAGGCCGCGGCGGCCGCCGCCGCGCCGCCGAAGCGCAAGCGCTCGTCCTGAGACCCGCGTCGGAGGATCGACCCATGGCATTCGAGCGCTCCCGTCGTCCGAGCGACCCCCGTCAGGCGGCCGAGGCCGCCTTCAAGGCCGCGACCACCAAGGCCCCCGAGGCGGCGCCCGCCGCACCGGCCCGCCCCGCCCCGACGTCCCAGGCAGGCCCGGCCGTGCCGGGTGCGCGCGAGATGGTGACCCTGCGCCTCGACCGCGCCGTGCTGGAGCACTTCCAGAAGGACGGCCCCGGCTGGCAGGACCGCGTCAACGCCGCCCTCAAGGCCGCCGTCGGTCTCTGAGGGTTGCCGTCGGCCTCTTAGGTTACCGTCGGCTTGTGAAGGCCGTCTTCGGCCTCTTTAGGCCGACGCCGGGCCCTGGCCGAACCCGCCGCGCTTCAGCCGCATCACGACGCGGTCGAGGGTGCCGAGATAGGCCGAGCGGTCGCGGGCCGAGAACGGCTTCGGGCCGCCCGTAACGGCGCCGGCCTCGCGCAGATCCTGCATCAGGTTGCGGGTGGCGAGCGCCATGCCGACGGAGTTCTCGCTGAACGGCTTTCCCGTCGGCGCGATCACTTCGGCGCCGGCCTTCACGCACCGGGCGGCGAGCGGCACGTCGGCCGTGACCACGATGGCGCCGGGCCGCGCCCGCTCGGCGATCCAGTCGTCGGCGGCGTCGAACTTGTCGCTCACCACCACGCGCTCGATCCAGGGTTCCCGCGGCACCTGCAGGAAGCTGTTGGCGACCACCACCACGGTGAGGCCGTGGCGCCCCGCCACCCGGTAGGTCTCGTCCTTGACCGGGCAGGCATCGGCATCGATGTAGACCACGATCGTGCGGGCCTCGTTCTCCGAAGTTCCGTTCTTCGGGGCATCGTTCTCCGGCGCGTCGCTCATCGGGCCGCCACCGTGCGGCGGGGGAGGACGACCGGTTCCGTCCGCGTCACCGGCACGATGCGTTCCAGGGTCGAGACGTTCATGGGCTGGCCGCGTCCGCGCAGGGCATGCGCCCCCAGGGACCGGGCGGCGATGCCGGCCGGCAGGTAGGGCAGGCGCGCCAGGAGATCGTCCGACACGAGGATCTCGGTGCCGAGCGGCCGGCACAGGGATTCGATGCGGGCGGTGACGTTCACGGCGTCGCCGAAATACGCGATCTTGTGGCGGTCGACGCCGACTTCCGCCGTGACCACCGAGCCGCCGTGCAGCGCCGCCCGCAGGCGCGGCACCGTGCCGAATCGCGCCCGCCACGCCTCGGCCTCCGACTCGATCCGGTCCATCACGTCGAACACGCAGGCGACGCAGCGCGCGTTCTTCAGGCCGCGCGCCATGGGCCACGTGATCATCGCCATGTCGCCGATGTAGTCGTCCGTGGAACCGCTGTTGCGGCGCACGGGCTCTGCCATGGCGGCGAAGACGGCGCCGAGATAGGCCTGGGCCGTCAGGTCGCCGTGGGTCTCGGCGAACGCCGTCGAGCCGACGACGTCGAGGAACAGGAAGATGCGCTCCTCCCGCACCGGGCGGTGGTAGCGCCCGACGAGGAAGTTCACGAACACCTCGCCGCCGATGAGGTCGCGCATCCGGATCACGAAGACGAGGAGCGCCGAGACGGCGAGGCTGTAGGCCAGCACCCGGGGGGTGATCTTGATCGCATGGGAGAGATCGTCGTCGGTGAGCCCGAGCGACCAGACCACGAGGCCGCCGAGGGCGATGCCGGCGGCGATCATGAGCACGTAGGCGAGTTCGGCGGCCGGCACGTAGAATTTCGCCGGCAACCGCCGCATCCGCACCTGGAGTCCGCCGAGGATCAGGCCCCGGTCGAAGGCCAGGGTGGTGGCGCCGACGCACAGGCCGTAGGCGAGCCCGGCGAGCGGGGTCGCGCCCCCGGCGAACAGGACGTTGTAGAGCAGGCCCGCCCCGCCGCAGGCGACGAGGATGAGAACCCAGAACCAGCGGTGCTGCGGCAGCATCAGGCGTGATCCGGGATGCGGAAGGTGTGGCGGGATTCGGCGCGGGACGGGAACGGAGCGGCACTGCCCACGGGACATCCCTCGCGATGGTGCCGGCGCCACGCGGGCGGCGCTGTCGAAGCGGAACCGTACGCCCCCTGCACACCGTCGCATGATGGCGCCAGTATGGCCGCGCCGCCTCGGCTGCGTCGAATGCCGCCCGGCCGCGTTGGGAATGGACGCAACGGGGAAAGGTCGGGACGATGAGGCAACGCGGGTTCGGCGGCACGGGCCGCGACGTGGCGGTGATCGGCCAGGGCACCTGGCGCCTCGACGACGACGACCGCGCCCGGGCACTGGCCGCCCTTCGCGCCGGGCTCGATGCCGGCATGACCCATATCGACACCGCCGAGATGTACGGCGACGCCGAGCCCCTCGTCGCCGAAGCCATCGCGGGCCGGCGCGAGACCGTGTTCCTCGTCTCCAAGGTGCTGCCGTCGAACGCCTCGCGCGCCGGCACCATCGCGGCCTGCGAGCGCTCCCTCCAGCGGCTCGGCACCGACCGCCTCGACGGCTATCTCCTGCACTGGCCGGGCTCCCACCCCCTGGAGGAGACGATCGCGGGGTTCGAGACCCTGAAGGCGAGCGGCAAGATCCTGTCCTGGGGCCTGAGCAACTTCGACGTGGACGGCCTCGATGCGGTGCTGCACCTCGCGGGCCCCGGGGCCATCGCGTGCAACCAGGTGCTGTATCACCTGCAGGAGCGCGCCATCGAACACGCCGTCGCGCCGTGGTGCCGGCGCAACGGCGTCGCCCTGGTGGCCTACTCGCCCTTCGGCAGCGGGGCTTTCCCCGATCCCGGCAGCCGGGGCGGCCGGGTGCTCGCCGGCATCGCCGAGGCCCACGCCACGACCCCGCATGCCGTGGCCCTCGCCTTCCTCACCCGCCACGACGGCGTCTTCGCCATCCCCAAGACCGCCTCGCCGGATCGCGCCGTCGCCAACGCGACGGCCGGTGACCTCGTGCTCTCGGCCGCCGAGATCGCCGCCCTCGACGCCGCGTTCCCGCGCGGGCCCCGCCCGCGCCATCTGCCGATGCTGTAAGGTCGGTGGAGAAAGGGCGCATGGAATGCGCCCCGGGGACGCCGGTTCTTCGCTATCGTGATCCCCATCGACAGGGTGCCGGACGCCTCCGCTACTCCCCGACCCCGAACAGCTTCTCGAGGAAGTTCCGGTCGTCCTGGCTCGGGCCGGCGCGGCGCGGGGCGGCGGCGGCGACGCGCGGGGCGGGTTGGGGCTCGCCCAGCAGGGCGCCGAGGACGCCGCCCGGTCCCCCGGTGGCGCCCGTGGTGGCCGGGGCCTCGGCGGGGGCGCGGTTGCGCCAGCTCTTGGCACCGGGCAGCATCACCGGCGTCTGCCCCTTGAGCGCCGTGGTCATGTAGGCCTTCCAGACCTCGCCCGGCAGGTTGCCGCCCGAGACCTTCTTGGTCGACTCGCCATCGTCGTTGCCGAGCCAGACCCCCGTCACCAGGGTGGCGGAGTACCCGACGAACCAGGCATCGCGAAAGTCCTGGCTGGTGCCGGTCTTGCCGGCGAGATCCCAGCCCGGCACCTCGGCTTTCTTCGCCGTGCCGGTCACGAAGGTCTCGTGCATCATGGCGTTCATCATCGAGACGGCGTTCGGCTCGATCACCCGGCCGAGGCCGCCGTCTTTCCGCTTGTAGAGAACCTTGCCGTCGGCCGCCTTCACGCTGGCGATGACGTACGGGATCACGCCCGTGCCGCCGTTGGCGAAGGTCGCGTAGGCGCCCACGAGTTCCAGCGGCGTCACCTCCGAGGTGCCGAGCGCGATGGAGCCGTTGGCCTGGAGCGGCGACGCGATGCCGAGGCGCTGGGCCGTCTGCACCACGGTCCTCGGGCCGACCTCCTGGCCGAGGCGCACGGCGACGGTGTTGAGGGAGAGCGCCAGGGCGTCCCGCAGGGTCACGGGCCCGCGATAGTCCCGCGAATAGTTCTCGGGGTTCCAGCCCTTGATGTTGACCGGCGCGTCCTCCCGCACGGTGTCGGGGGTCAGGCCGTGCTCCAAAGCCGCGAGGTAGACGAACGGCTTGAAGGCCGAGCCCGGCTGGCGCTTGGCCGTAGTGGCGCGGTTGAACTGGCTCTGGGCGTAGTCCCGCCCGCCCACCAGGGCGCGGATCGCCCCATCCGGCCGCAGGGAGACCAGGGCGCCCTGGCCGACGTTGAACTTCGCGCCCTTGAGGTTGAGCTCGTCCACCAGGGCCTTCTCGCCCGCCGCCTGCAGGGTGGTGTCGACGGTGGTGGCGATCACGATGTCGGATTCGAACTTCGGCAGGAAGTCGTCGAGCACGTCCATGACGAGGTCGGCGACGTAATTGGCCGAACCGCCGCCCCGCGCGCCCGCCGGCCGGGCCGGTTGCGCCAGCGCCGCCTTCACGTCCGCGGGCTTGGCGAACCCGAGATCCTCCATGGCGGCGAGCACCTGGGCGGCACGGGCCTGGGCGGCGGGCAGGTTGCGGTTCGGCGCCAGTCGCGACGGCGCCTGGACGAGGCCGCCGAGCATCGCGGCCTCCGCCAGCGTCACGGCCTTGGCGGGCTTGCCGAAGTAGCGCTGCGCCGCCGCCTCGACGCCGTAGGCGCCGGCGCCGAAATAGACCCGGTTCAGGTAGAGCTCGAGGATCTCGTCCTTGGTGTATTTGTGCTCCAGCCACAGGGCCAGGATCGCCTCCTGGATCTTTCGCGAGGCCGAGCGCTCGGGGGTCAGGAACAGGTTCTTGGCGAGCTGCTGCGTCAGGGTCGAGCCGCCCTGCGACACGCCCCGGCGGGTGATGTTCTGGGCCATCGCCCGGGCGATGCCCACGGGATCGACGCCGAAATGCGCGTAGAAGCGCCGGTCCTCGATGGCGACGAACGCGCGCGGCAGGTACGGCGGCAATTCCTTGATGCCCACCACCCGGCCGCCGGTCTCGCCCCGGTTGGCGAGCAGCGAGCCGTCGCTCGCCAGGATCGCGATGTTGGGCGGGCGCTTGGGCACCGCCAGCTGGTCGATGGGGGGCAGCTGCGAGGCGTGGTAGGCCACGAGCCCGGCGATGCCGATGCAGGCCCACAGGCCGAGCACCACGCCCGCATAGACGAAGCGGCCGAGCAGCGAGCGCCGCCGGGCTTTTCGCGGGCGCGCCTTCGCGGGCGCCGCGGCGCGCTCCGGTGCCTCGGCGCGCCGTCCCTTGGTCTCGGTTGCCCGTCGTGCCACGCCGCCCCCTGCGCGATCGGCCCGCGACAGGCGCAGGTCGAGGCTGGCCGGGTCCGACGCGCGCCCCTCGGGCACGTCGAAGTTCGGCTCACCCCGCCCGTCGCGTCCGCGTCCCTTCGCCATGCGCCCCGCTTCAGTCCCGAACAATCCCACCCGTGGGCGTGCCCCGGTTCCGCACGGTAAATACGGCGGGTTTAAGGGTTCCTTAGCGCTGCCGGAATGGCGACGGTTGCCCCCCGGGTCCGCTCGGGCGTGCGGCGACGCGCCCGGTCCCCGAACCGGAACGGCCCGGCCCGCGCGCCGTTTTCCGTGTCCTTCCGGCCAGGACCCCGCGATGCTCAACCTCCTCGTCGCCGACGGCAACGACCGCGACGGCCGTGCCCGGCACACCGACGCCACCGGGTCGACCTCGGCTGAATCCTACGCGGCGATCCTCGGAGAGATCGCCCGGGCGCGCGGCGGGGCGGCCTGCACCTGTACGCTCGTCAGCCCGGCCGATGCCGATGCGGCCCTGCCCGAGGGCACGGAACTCTCCGCCTATTCCGGTCTCGTGATGACGGGCTCGACCCTCAAGCTCGCCGACGGCTCCCCGGCGGTGACCCGCCAGATCGACCTCATGCGGGCGGCCCTGGCCGCCGGCCTTCCGGTCTTCGGCTCGTGCTGGGGCATGCAGGTCGCCGCCGTGGCGACGGGGGGCGAGGCCGGACCCAACCCGAAGGGCGGCGAGTACGGCTTCGCCCGAGACCTCGAGCCGACGCCGGCCGGGCGCGCCCACCCGCTGCTCGCCGGCCGGCCCGACCGCTTCGACGCCCCGGCGGTGCACGGCGACGCGGTGCTGCGGCTGCCCGCCCACGCCACCCTGCTCGCCAGCAACGCCTGCTCGATCCAGGCCATCGCCATCGTGCACGGGCCGGGCGTGTTCTGGGGCACGCAGTACCACCCCGAGACCGACCTCGACGTCCTCGGCATCATGCTGCGGATGAGCGCAGCGGAGATGATCGCGGACGGCCAGTGCGCCGACGAGGCGGCGGTGGCGGCCTTCGCCGACGACCTCACCCGCCTCCACGCCGACCGCGCCGGGCATCCGGACCTCCTCGCCCGCCACCGCCTCGACGCGCAGATCCTGCAGGACGCCGACCGTCGCCGCGAGATCGGCAACTTCCTCGACCTGATCGCGATGCCCCGTCAGGCCGCCGCCTGAGGCGCCAGCCCCGACCGGACCGGTGCGCGCTCGGCCACGATGTGGAAGGCGGCCGGGCGGCGGAAGAGGAATGACAGCCGGGTGTGCCGGACTAGGCGCTCGAGGCCGAGGGGCACCAGCACGGCGACGAGGGTGACAACGAGGCTGGCCCAGCCCACATCGGTGATCGCCCCGGTCTTGACGATGAGGGTGCGGGTGAGCGCCATGGGCAGGAAGAACCCGAGATAGATGGCGATGGAGCGGCTGCCGCAGGCGCGCAGGGCCGCCGTCACCGGACCGCCGGCCAGGGTCAGGAGCGACGCGCCGGCCACGATGGCGAGCGCCCCGACGCCGCCCAGGACGAGGCTCAGGCCGGGCAGGCTCGCGAGGGTCGGGTGAGCGGTGCCGCCCGAGGGCGTGAAGACCAGCACGCCCTCGACCAGGGCCCAGAGCCCGAGACCGGCGAGGGCTGCGCGCGGATGGGCCCGCACCCGGGCGGCGAACCCGAAGATCCGCTCGGCGAACAAGTAGCCGACGACGAACCAGACGTAGCGCGAACAGAACTCCTCCAGGAGGTAACTCTCCGTGTGCACCGGCACGACCTGCAGGGCGGCAGCGGCCCCAAGGAGCAGGGGCCACGGCACCCGCCGCAGCAGCTTCGTCACCACGGAGAACACCGCCAGCAGGTAGATGAACCACAGGGTCGAGTACGGCTCCACGAGGGCCAGGGCGAGGTGCTGCGCGAAGGCGCCCGGACCCGCCCCCTCGGTGATGGCGCCGTACTTGGCGAGGGACTGGATCACCACCCACAGGAGGTAGAAGTAGGCGAAGTGCACCACCCGGCGGTCGGCGAACAGGCGCCAGTCCCGGTCGATCACCCGCCCGAGGAACAGGCCCGACAGCAGGAAGAAATCCGGGATGCGGAACGGTTTCGCGAAGGCCACCAC
Organism: Methylobacterium sp. Leaf102; assembly: GCF_001422425.1. NCBI lineage: Bacteria > Pseudomonadati > Pseudomonadota > Alphaproteobacteria > Hyphomicrobiales > Methylobacteriaceae > Methylobacterium > Methylobacterium sp. Leaf102. The sequence continues at coordinate 421,802 of NZ_LMMX01000012.1, forward strand.
GTGGTGGAGGAAGCCCTCGCTCACGAGTCCCGCCGCGGCCAGATCCGGCGGCGTCATGGCCTCCCCGGTGCCCAGGGTGGAATGCATCATCACCACGAGGACGATGCACAGCCCCTTGGCGACATCGACCCAGGCGAGCCGCCCGGCACCTGCCCCCTGCTCCATAGCCTCGCGCTCTCCCATCGGTTTGGGGGCGATCCTCTCGCCGTATTTGTAAAGGCCCGGATACCGGCGGGGGCGCGGCGCCGGCCCGCCTCGGATCGTGGCGAAGGCCGGGTTAAGAGTATGCGACGGAATTCCGACCACTTGGGCCTGTTCAGGGCGGAAACTGATCTCTTAGGATCAGCTCCTCGTTTCCCCACAGCTCGCTCGCCGAACTCTGATCCTCAGGGTAAGCTCGGCATCGAGCAGGAGGTCCCGGTGCCGAAGAAGATTGCGCCCGACTCGACGATCGCAACGGTTTGGCCACATCTCGTACACCAGCGAAGCTACGTTGCCGGTGTCTTGAATAAGGTCCGGCTCTGCAACAAGGAGCACGGCAACGCCTTCGTGAAGATTGGCGTCACCGGCTCGGGCCAGAAGCCTTGTTATCGCGTTTTTCATCTAGAAGCCGATGGGTCTGAGACGATATTCGGCTCCTACTGGGACATGCACGATACGCTCGAAAACGAGCATGCTCTAAATGCGAACTGGAGTATCGCGGCGATGAGCTATGAGGAGGTCCACGCTCTTATGATCGATAAGAGCCCGTCCGATAATGTCCGGCCGGGGTTGAGTGGCCGGGATGGCGGTGATTCCAGAAGGGTGCTGAAGCCTCATCTGGACGTGCCATGTGGACCCCGACCACTCGCCGGCAGCATAGCCGTGCGCGCCTGCGCTACGAAACCGACCTGACGGATACGGAATGGGCGGTGATCGCGCCCATGATGCCAGAGCCTGCCCTAAGAGCCCGTCCGATAATGTCCGGCCGGGGTTGAGTGGCCGGGATGGCGGTGATTCCAGAAGGGTGCTGAAGCCTCATCTGGACGTGCCATGTGGACCCCGACCACTCGCCGGCAGCATAGCCGTGCGCGCCTGCGCTACGAAACCGACCTGACGGATACGGAATGGGCRGTGATCGCGCCCATGATGCCAGAGCCTGCCTCGCGTGGYCGCCCGCCCGTCTGGACCATGCGAGAGGTGCTGAACGCGATCTTCTACGTGCTGCGCGGCGGGATCGCGTGGCGGCTGATCCCAAAGGATCTCCCTCCGCGCAGCACGACGTTCGGCTACTTCAGCCGCTGGCGGGACGAGGGATTGTTCGGGCGGATCAACCACACCCTGGTTRTGGCCGACCGGGAGCGGGCCGGGCGCGAGGCCTCGCCGACGGCGGCCGTGCTCGATAGCCAGAGCGTGAAGACCACCGAGAGCGGCGGCCCGCGCGGCTACGACGCTGGAAAGAAGGTCAAAGGCCGCAAGCGTCAGGCGCTCGTCGATACGGACGGACGCGCCCTCGTCCTCGATCCGCAGCCCGCCAGCATCCAGGATCGCGATGGAGCCGGACCGGTGCTATGCCTGTCGCGTCGCACTTTCCCGTTCATCGTCAGAGCCTTCGCCGATGCAGGCTATGCGGGTGACAGGCCGGCCACGGCCACGATCATCACCGTCGACATCGTGCGCAAACCCAAGGATCAGGTCGGGTTTGCCGTGCATCCGCGCCGATGGGTGGTCGAGCGCTTCTTCGGCTGGATCAGCCGCAATCGCCGCCTCTGGAAAGACCCGGAAGCGACCCTCGCCTCAGCTCAGGCCTTCCTCTACGCCGCCGCCATCATGATCCTCGTCCGAAGGCTGGGCCGAGCGTCATGACTTATCGGACGGACTCTAAG
>NZ_LMMX01000013.1:0-48887 GCF_001422425.1 Methylobacterium sp. Leaf102
CGCTGGCCGTTCACCGTCAGCGACACCTTCGCCAGAACGGGCTTGTCGGCGCCAGCGGGTGCGGCGCCCGCCGTAGAGGGAACGGCCGCCAGGGCCGCCGTGGCGGATGCTCCCACCATCAAGTCTCTCCGATTCACTTCGAGGGCTCCAACTGGTCCCGTTGCGGCGCCGCCCCGTCGCCGGCGAACGGCCGGGCGAGGTCCGGCGCGCCGGACGGGGTGCCGAGGGGAAACACGATCACCTTGGATAAGCTCCAAAGTGACGTGCGGATCCGCGACGGCCGGCGGGCAAAATCACGCATGGTCTCCTGATCCGCCTCGCGAGGCAGGGCCGTCGCGCACGGGCGATGGATTTGCCGATCGCGGTCCGCGTGCTTATGACCGAACGCCGCGATCATGCCGGCGCAGTCAGGGGGAGCGGGGCGAATGCGGGGAAACAGGCACGAACACGCGCGCCGTTTTCTACTCCCCTTCGGCGTGTGCGCCGCGCTCGCGCAGCAACCTGCACGTGCGCAGGAGACGGCGCAGCCGTTCACGCTGGCCTGCGTCAACACCGGTGGCAAGACGATCTACTTCAGCATCGATCTTCCCGCCCGGCGCTGGGCGCTGATGAAGGCGAACGGTGCGCTCGATTCGAAGCCGCAGGCCGTCGCCGCCGAATCCAGCGACATCATCAAGCTGAAGAACCCCGGGGGGTACTTCAACATCGACCGCAAGACCGGAGCCATGGAACTCATCAAGGGCGAGACCCGCCGGGTCGACCGGATTCCCTGCGCCAAGCACGAAACCCACCTGCCGATCCCGGCGGACGTGCCGGCGGCGAACAAGTTCTGATCGCGTCGCGTCCCGTCGGGGGGCTCCCCCTTTCGAAGCGAACGCCCGACGGCGATCGGCAGCGGCCCGGCGATGGGCCGGAGCCGCGTGCGGGCACCGGCATCCCCGAGAAACCGGTGTCCACCTTTCGGGCCGATGACCTGAGGAGGCCAGCATCTCCGATACGAAGACCCCGCGCGCGCCGTCGCGCCTGAATGCCCTCGCCCGCCTCGTGGCGGCGACCGTCCTGCTGCCCCTGGGCATCCTGCTCCTCGGCCTGTGGGAGCAGGAGCGGGCCGGCGCCGATTGGGCCGATCTCGCCGCCGAGCGGGAGCACCTGACCCGGATCGTCGCGGATCTGGAGGCGCGGGCGCCGCCGGACGGGCGCCCCGATTTCCGGATGCAGTTCCGCCGCAACGGCAAGGGTTACGGCGGTCCCCTCGCCCTGGTTCAGGCTCGGGCGGCCCGGGACGAGGCCGCGACCCTGACGACGATCATGGACTGGCGCCGCCTGCTCCCGCCCGTGGTCGTCGCGGCCGGGGGGGGCGCCGCCCTCCTGTCGGTCCTCGTGCTCCTGGCCGGCGCCGCCCTCGGGCGACTGGGGCGGGCCTCGCGCGACGCGCTGGTGGCCGGCTTCTCGTGGATGCGCCGCCTGCTGCCGCCGGTGCTCGCCCTCCAGGTGCTCCTCACCACGGCGGGCTTCGTCGCCGCCGTGGTCTTCGAGGCCGGGCTGCTGGCGCGGCCCGGGCTGGGCGGCGGCGAGATCAAGATGCTGTTCCTGGCCGCCGTCGCCGTCGGGGCGGTCCTGATCGCGGCGGGCGCCACGGTTCTGGGCCTGCGCCGGGCGCTGTCCGCCTTCGAGCCCGACCCCCTGTCGATCTTCGGCCGGGTCGTCTCGCCCGCCGAGGCGCCCGGCCTGTGGCGGCTCACCGAGGGGCTGGCCGACCGGCTCGGGGCGTTGAAGCCCGAGGCCGTGGTGGTCGGCCTCACGGGGGGCTTCTTCGTCAGCGCCGGCCCGGCCGTGGTCGAGCCCGGCGGCGCGCCGCTGACGGGCCGGATCCTCTACCTGCCGCTGCCCTACCTCGCCCTGCTGCGGGGCGACGAGGTGGCGGCGATCATCGGCCACGAACTCGCCCACTACGCCGGGGGCGACACCGTCTACAGCCAGCGCTTCCTGCCGATCTATGCCGGCGTCGGCCGCTCCCTCGACGCGGTGGCGGAGGGGCATGCCGGGTCCTTCGGGCTCCTCGGCCCGTCCTTGCGCCTCGGTGTCTTCGTCATGGAGAACTTCCACCTCGCCGTGCGCCACTGGAGCCGGACCCGCGAGTTCGCGGCCGATGCGGCGGGCGCCGGCCCGGCCTCCGTGGACGCCGCCGCGCGGGCGCTCCTGCGCACGGGGGCGGTGGCCCCCCGCATCGCCGAGACCTTGGACGCCGCCGCCGAGGCGCCCGGGTCCGCCCCGGCCGACCTCGTGGCGGCGAGCCTCGACCACGCCATCGCGCGCGGCCTCGACGATCCGGCGACGCATCTCGAGGCGGAGCAGGCCCACCCCACCGACACCCATCCGCCGACCCGCGAGCGCGTGGCGGCCCTCGGCCGGACCCTCGACGCCGAACTCCTGGCCGCCGCCGCCGCCGTTCCGCCCCCGCACGCGCTCGGCCAGCTCGCGGCCTACTTCGCCGATCCCGCCGGCCTCTGCCGCGCGGCGACGCACGATTTCCTCGACGCGGTGCGGGCCCACGATGCGGCCTTCCGCGCTCATCTCGAAGCGACGGCGGCGGAGATCGGCACCGAGGCGCGGGAGCTGCGCGAAAGCACCCGCCCGGGGGCCATCGCCCTCCTGGTGGCGGGCGGCTTCTTCATCGGGGTCGCCCTCCTGTGGCTCGCCGCCGGCCTGCCCGGCCTGTCCGCCAGCCAGGCGGGGGCCGTGGTGGGGGTAGCGCTGGCGTGCGGGGCGGTCCTGGGCGGCTTCGGCGGATTTCGGCTGTGGCGGGGCGAGCGCACGACGATGATCCTGACCCCCGAGGCCCTGGCAGTGCCCGGCCTCGACCGACCGATCCCCTGGGACAGCATTGCCGACCTCGACATGACGACCCGGCAGAACGGCGTCGTCACCCGCCTGCTGCTGCCGCCGGAGGCGCCGTTCCCGCAGGCGGTGCCGGGCGGCCGCAAGGTGAAGCTCGACGCAGGGCGCGGCATCGTCACCGTCACGGCCGGCCTGCCGTACCGGATGTCGGTACAGGACTTCGCCGACCTCATCGGCCGCTACCGGCAGGCGGCGCAGGCGCGCCGTGTCCTGGCCGAGACTGCGGCGCAGGCGCGCCGTGTCCTGGCCGAGACCGCGGCGGCTTCCGAATCCTCCCAGACCCCCGTGATCCCGTGAGGTTCCGACCATGAACACCGCCGCCAACCGCCCCGAGCCCTCGCGTACCGAATCCTTGCGCCTGCCGCCGCCCCGCCAGGGCTGGGGCAACATCTTCTGGACCCTGTTCGGCCTCGTGGCGCTGGGTGCCCTCCTCGTCGCCTGCGCCGTCTACACGGCCCCGCCGGTGGTGACGGATTGGCAGATCCGCGACACGGCGCGTCCCGTCGCCGCCGCGCGGGTGAGCGACGGCAAGTGCAGCACCAAGATCGTGCTCCACCTCTGCGACATGACCCTCACCCTGCCCACCCCGTCGGGCCCGGTGGTCCGCCGGATCAACACCGTGTTCACGGGCGTGCATGCGGGCGATTACAGCGTCCGGGTGATGGCCGATCCGGCCCGGCCCGACCTCGTCACCACCGATCTCGCCCTCGACCGCCTGTGGAACCGCACCGTCACGCTTCTGGTCATTGCGGGAGCGCTGGCGGCCATCATCGTCGCGGCCCTCGCCGCGATGGTGCGCAACCGGCGGGCCGGCGCGGGGGCCATGGGTTGATGCGATCTCGGCTTCGGCGGGACGGATCGCTCCACACACCGCGCGAGGGGGGCGCCGCATGATCGTGTTCTGGACCGGGCGGGGCTACTGGGTCGTCTTCTTCGTGGCGCTGGCGATGTTCCTGCCCCTGATCGTCCTGCGGCAGGTCGACGGGCCGGAAGTGGACCGGGCGGTCTGCCTCACCATGAGTCTCGCGGCGCTCGCCGTCCTCGGCCTCGGCCTGCGCTGGAACCGCGGCACGACCTTCGGGCCGGCCGGGCGCGACCACGCCTTCTGGGGGTTGCCGATGCAGGTCTGGGCCGTGCCGATGCTCGTGTTCGCGGCCCTGCTCGGGACCGGCACCATCACCACGGCGGAGGCTCCGCGCGCCCGCACTTCCTTCCAGGAATCCGGCTTCCAGGAATCCGGCTTCCAGAAATCCGGCGGCGTCGTCCGGTGAATCTCAGCCCCGCGTCACGAAGAACCAGTTCGGCGCGAGGCGGCGGTCGCTCTCGGCCCCGGAGCCGGCCGGAAACGCATCGTCCGGCCGGTACACGAACGACGTGCCCCAGGGCGTGCCCCCCGGGATCGGTTCGTCCAGGGCGATCTCGCCGCCGGGACCGCGGGTGAACCCCGCGAGCCCGAGGCGTTCGAGGGCGCCGCAGAGGGCGCGGTAGCGGGCGTAGGGAACCCCGAGGTCCCGCAGGACGTCGATCTCCCGCAGGCTGTCCGTGTCGCGCGCGCCTTGCGGACGGTACGGGGTGACGCGCCGGCCGTTGACGAGGCGGGTGCTCTCCCACCACGCCGTTCGCTCCGCCTCCGCCGGAGGATCGTCCCGCCCGCGTTCGAAGGACACCAGGGTGGGCATGGCCGCGATCTCGGCTACCACGGCGTCGAGCCGCGATCGGTTCAGGACGAAGTAGCCCGTCGTCGTTCCGAACGCCGCCCAGGTCATGCCGCCGCCGATGGCCGCCAGGGCGAGGAAGACCGCGACCCGGTGCGTCGCCGCGCGGGCGAACGCCGGCACCGCGGCGACGGCCGCGGCGATCCCCGGGACCGGCGCGTAGGCGACGAGGGCCCAGCCGAACACGACGACACCGCAGCCGCCGACGACGAGGGCCGCCCTTCGCGTCCCGTCGGACCGAGGGGCAATCATGGCGGGACGATCATCGCCGACAATCCCGGACCAGAATCCCCGACCGGCGCCGTCATCGAACGGCGGCCTGGCCGATGCGGGCGCGTCGCGCCGGGAGGTGCCGGCCCAGGAGCGCGAGGCCGAGCCAAGCCAAAACCCAAGCCAAAACCCAGGCCGAAAGCCACGCAGCGAGCCAGATCTCGTACAGGTGGGCGTCGAGGGCGGCTTCCCCGTCGAGGCCGAGCCAGCGCGCGAGCCCGTGCGGGACCGGAAGGTCGGTCCAGAGGAGGACGCGCAGGACCGGGATCGAGAGCAGGCCGACGGCGAGGACGAGGCCGGCTGCCCGGTAGAGGGGCCGCGCCGCGCCCTCCACGGTGCCGACGAGGCCGCCGACGAGGGCCGTGCCGAGCCAGAGTTCGACGGGCCGCAGGGTCGGATCGGTTCCGGGCTCCGCGGGCAGGAGGGGAAACAGCAGGAAGACCGGGGCGAGGCCGAGTGCCAGCAGCAGCCCGAGGAGCGGAACGTGCAGCAGGCGCAGGACGCGGCGGCGGACCGGATCGCCGGCGTCGGGCCCCCGCTCAACCGTCCGCATCGCGCGCGCCGTCGAGGGCCTTCAGGACGGCGGGGTCGCCCCGGTGGCGCCGTCGCAGGGTCCGCCCGTCCGCCTCGGCGGCGTCGCAGCGCAGACGCTTCACGGCCGCCGCGATGGCCCGGCCGCGCGCCGCGTCCGTGGCCTCCTCCCCGCCCCAATGGTTGCAGTCCCGCAGCCGCGTCACGTACGCCGTCACGTCGCCCGGCAGAGCGGGCTCGGCCCGGACGGCGAGCGGTCCGAGGAGCGGCGCGGCGAGAAGCGTTGCGAGCGGCCCGGCAAAACCCTTGGCGACCTTGGCGAGAACGGTCCGCATGGCACTCCATCCTGCCTTTCCTCGGGGCTCCCGCGCCGTATACAGGGAACCCGCATGAGACGCAGCCTTCTCCCCGCCGCCCGCTTCGCGCTCCTCGCAGCGTGCCTCCCCGCCCCGTCAGTGGCGGCGGGATGGGAGGCGGCGCGGTTCGAGCCGCCCGCGAAGACCGAGACCGCGACGTCTGGAGAGGGCAAGATGTCGGGGGAGGGCAAGCAGATCACCTGCACCACCTACCGCGATCTCATGGTGCGCGAGAGCGACACCGACACGCCGGACCCCGAGGACGCGAGCCTCGTGCCGCTCGTGAACGGCGCCGCCCCCGCCTGCGCCGCCGCGCCGGGGCCGGGTGCGCGCATCCTGGCGACCGCCGGCCAGCGCTTCCTCGGCCGCACGGGCGGGTTCCTCGTCTTCGAGCAAGCGAGCACCAACGGCACCGTCCCGTTCGCGGTGCTCGACGCGGGCACGGGCCGCACCCTGATCCGGGACACGACCGCCGAGGCCGGCATCGACACCTTCGCGGTCGCGGACGGGACCCTGCGGCTCGGGTTCCTCCGCGGCGTGCAGGGGGCCTGCTCGATCCCGAAGCACGGCGCCGGGTGCTGGGCGCGGATCGCCCGCGACGGGCCGCTTCCACCCGCCGTCGCGGCCCTGCCGGCACCCGTGAAGGCCTGCGCCGGGAGCTATCGGGCCGGAAAGGCCCCGAATGACACGCCCAGCATCGTCTCGTTTCCCGTACGCCTCACGGGGACCGCCCCGCCCACCGTCGAGGCCGGCGGCCCGGTGCGCTGCGCCCCGACACCGTGAAGGCGATCTCCCCGTGAGGGCGGCTCTCACTTTGACAGCGTGCCCGCCCCGTCATCGAACCGTCACGCCAAGCCCGCATCCGGGGCCGTCCTACCGAGGAACCACCGCATGATCTCACGCCGCCACGCCCTCGCCGCCGCGCTCGCCCTGTCGGTCCTGTCCGCCCCCTCGGCCATGGCCGAGCCGACCATCGGCCTCGCCGAGCGCCGAGCGATCGCGGCCTACCGCCAGGACCGCTACCCCGCGCAGGAAAAGGCGATCCAGGAGGCGGCGGGCTTCGCCGTGCCGGTGGAGGTGGCGTGGGACGACCTCACGCTCCCGGGCGACGCCAAGTACTATTCCGACCCGGACTATTTCGAGAAGACGATCTTCGAGCCCCTCGCCGCCGGGCTGAAGGAGGTGGCCAAGGACAAGATGGGCCGCGACGCCCTGGCCGCGAAGCTCAAGACCATCCGCGTCCGCTTCGACGAGAACACCGCGCCCGCCTCGAACTACGCCAAGCGCCTCACGTTCGACGGCGGGGTCCTCGACGTGAACTGGCGGCCGTTCACCAACGTCGCCGACTCGAAGGACCGGGTCGAGGCCGTGGTGAAGCTGCTGGAGAAGGGCCTCTGACGGTGCGTAATACCGCCCTGGGCCTCGCCGCCCTGCTCGCCGCCTGCGGCGCGGCGGCGGCCGAGCCGGCCGCCCGGTCCGGCACCTACGACAGCCTGACCCTGGCGGTCTCCGGCGATGCGGTGGCGGGGGTCTTCGCCGAGCAACGGGGGGCGGCCGAAGCCGGGAGCCCGCAATTCGCCTGCGTGTTCCTCCTGCGCGGGACCCTCGCGGGCGACCGGGCCAAGGTCGAGACGTGGTTTCCCGACGAGCCGGAACGCATCCCGGGGGACCTCGCCTTCACCCCGGACGGCGCCGCCCTGACCCTCGCGGAGGATCACGGCGGGTGTTCGATGACCACGGGCACCATGGTGGGGACCCCCTACGCGCTCTCGCGGCGTGCGGCGTCGACCCCGGACGGATGGATCGGCGTCGGCCTCGTGACGGCCGAGCGCACGGCCTTCCGGCCGGAACCCGGCCCGGCTCCGGCCCGGGCGCCCTACCTCGTGCGGCTCGATCCCGTCGCGGTGCTGGAGCGGCGGGACGCCTGGGTGCGCGTGCGCTACCGGGGCGAGAAGGCCCCGGTCATCGGCTGGCTGCCTGCGGCCGACCTCGCCGTGGTGACGCCCTGATCCCCTCGCCGCCCGAACGGGCCGAAGGCCCGCCCCCGACCCCAGGACGATCCCATGCGCCGAACGCTGTCCCACACCCTCGTCCCGCTGATCCTCGTGGCCGGCCCGGCCGTCGCCCAGGCCCCCGCCGTGCCGCCGCGCCCGGCCACGACCTGGGTGCCGGTTGAGGAGCCCATGAGCGCGCTCCTCAACGGCGGCCACCGCATCGTCTCCGCCTCCGGTCCGAGCTTCACCCTCGAGCGGGGCGGCAAGTACGTGGTCTGCGAGGTGCGGCCGGCGGGCGGGATGCGCGGGGCTGCCGAGACCACCTCGACCTGCCACCGCGTGAACTGAGGCCGGCAGGATGGAAGCCACGGACGCGTCCCTTCGCGCGCGGTTCGACGCCCTGTGGGCGCGGACCGTCGGCACGCCCGGCGCGGCGGCGTGGCGGGCCCTCGATGCGGGCTACGGCGCGGCGGACCGGCACTATCACGGCTGGCCCCACGTCGCGGCGCTGCTCGCGGGGCACGATTCCGCGCGGGCGCATCCCGATTTCGCGGGCGTCGACGGCGACGCCGTCGACCTCGCCATCGCCTTCCACGACGCCGTCTACGACACCGCCCGCGCCGACAACGAGGCCCGCAGCGCCGACCTTCTGCGTGCCGAGGCGGGGCCGGCGTCCGAGGATGCGCGCGTCCGGGCCGCGATCGCGATGATCCACGCGACGGCGGCGCACGGCCCGAGCGCGGACCCGGCGACACGGCTCCTCCTCGACCTCGATCTCGCCGTGCTCGGTGCGCCGCGCGCCGTCTACGCGGCCTACGCGGCGGCGATCCGCCGGGAATACGCCGCCGTTCCCGAGGCGGCGTGGCGGCTCGGGCGCGCCCAGGTCCTCGACCGCTTCCTCGCCCGGCCGCGCCTCTACCAGACCGACCTCTTCCACGACCGCTTGGAGGCGGCCGCCCGCGCCAACCTCGCGGCGGAAGCGGCCGGGCTCCGCGCCGGGCCCACGGAATAGGCGGACCCACGAAATAGGCAGACTCACGGAATAGGAACGTCCCGCATGCGTCCCTCGCGTCGCGTCGCGCGCCTCGTCGCGCTCCTCGGCCTGCCCCTCGTGCTCGCGGCCTTCGCGGCGGAAGGCCGGTTCGGCATCACGCGGTACCGCCTCGCCGGGACCGCGTACGCCGTGCCGCACACCTACGAGTTTTCCCGAAATTTCCGCCTGCCCTGGCTCGACGCGCTCCCGGGGCTCGGCCGGGAACCGGCGGATTCGCTCTGGCTGATGCTGCCCGCCGCCGAGGTCGCGGCGGGCCTCCCCGGCTACAGCCCCCTCAGCCACGGCCATGCCGGCCCGTTCGCCACCGACCTCGTGGTCCACGTCGTCGGCGACCCGGACGGGCGCCGCTTCGCACCCCTCCATGCCCGGCAATGGGGCATTTTCGATGCGCGGCTCGCCCAGGGCGCGCCGTGGCGGCCCGACCCGTCCGGCGGCGAGCGCCTCGTCCATTCCGAGGGCGTCGACCACCGGCGCTTCTACCGCCTCCCGTCCCGGAACGCGGCGCGGCCGGCCGACCAGGCCCCGCCCGGCTGCCTCGCCTCGGACACTTCGGACAAGCGCGAGGTCTCCACCTGCACCTACCTCGTCCACCGCGACGGCCTCACCTACGATTTCTCCCTGCGCCCGGAGAATCTGGCCGTGGCCGACCGCGTGCCGGCCTACGTCCTGGCCCGCCTCGCGGCCTGGAAGCGTCCGGCGCCGGCCCGGGAGGAAGCCCCCTGATCCGCCGCGACCCGGCCTACTGGCAGCGCCTGCGCAAGGACCGTCCCTCGAACGTGGCGGCCGGGCTCGCCGTCGTGGCGGGCCTCGCCGCCACCGTCTCGGTCACCGCCTGCCTCGTGCCGGGACCGCACGGCGCCGCCCGGGCCCAACCCCTCTATTGGCTGTCGATGCTGCCCCTGGTCTGGTGGGCGAACGCCCTGGTGCGGTTCGAGCCGCGTGCGGTGCGGTGCTGGCGGGCCGCCCTGGCCCTGGCCTGCCTCGGCGCCGGCGCGGGCCTCGCGGCGGCCCTGTGGCGGGCGGAGGATTGGACGCTGCCCGCCCTCGGCTTCGCCGTCACCCTCGCGAGCGCCGGAGCGAGCCTCGCGGTCCACCGCGACAGTCTGGTCGCCCGCGAGGGGCCGGCGCGCTGAGCGCCACGGACCCGTCAGCGCTGGCGGATCGGCCGCAGGGGGCCGTGGAAGAAGCCGGGCTCCATCCCGATGGCGGCGGCGCGCTCACCGATCACGGCGAGGCCGCTCAGCAGCCCGGCGACAGGGGAATCCAGCAGGCCCGGATGGTTCAGGGCCTTGCCGATCTGGCGGCCCTCCCACCAGAATTCCGCGAACAGCAGGGCGAGGAGGCCGAGCAGCCCCCAGGTCTCCAGGCCCTGCCCGAGGAGATAGACGCCGTAGGGCGGCGACAGGATCGTGCTGAGCTTGGCCAGACCGATCACCCCGGCAAAGCCCAGGACGAGGATCAGGAGCAGGCGGACCAGCAGGCGCCGATACAGGCGCAGGGCCAGGTTGAGTTCCTCCACGGAGGAGTGGTCGAGCGTCAGGGACATCCGGGTTCCTCCCATGCGGTTCTTCCCGCCTGATACGGTCCGGGATGTGTGACCGACGGACGCCCGCCCCGCAACCGGCGCCGGGGCGGGTGACATCCCGGGGCCGGACGCCCATGCTCGCCCGTCGATGCGAGGAGCCCGAGCCGTGCTGGTGATCCTGGACCGCCTGTTCTCCCGATCCGGCGCGCAAGCACCCGCGACGGGCCGCCTCACGCCCGAGCGGGCGGCGGCAATCGCGGCGCGCGCCGCGGCGGGAACGGGCCTCGCCACCACCGGCACGGCCGTGCCGACCCGGACGGACACCGGCCTCGTCTGGGACGTCCGCGAGGTCGCCTACGGCAGCGGCTGGCGTGTGTGTGTCGACGACGCCACGGGCGCGCCCGGCCCGGTCGGGCGCTGGGGCCTCCGGTGAGCCGGGCGGTACGGGGACGAGCGCTCGCCGCGCTCGCCCTCCTGGGGCTCGCGGCCGGCCTCGCGCCGCAGGCCGTGCGGGCGCGCGACGGGGGCGCCTACCCGCTCGCCTGCCGCGACGTCCACGCGGATTTCGCCCGCACGGAGCACTGCGCCCGCCGCGCGGGGGACTTCGTCCGCATCGATCCCGCCCGCCTCGCGCGCATGCCGTTCCGGGGCGGGGTGACGGAGATCGTCGTCGACGAAATCGGCTGGCTCTGGGCGCGCCGCGACGGGCTGGCGCTGGCGGTGTTCCCCCTCGACAACGGGCCGGACCCCTTCGCGCAGGGGTTGGTGCGCGCGCGTCACGCCGGCAAGGTCGCGTTCCACGACCGGCGCCTGCGCCGGGTCCTGGCCACGGATTTCGACTGGTCGTTCCCGTTCAACGCCCGCGGGGAGGCCCTGGTCTGCCAAGGCTGCCGCTCGGATGGGCGCCAGCCGTCCGCCATGGTCGGGGGCCGTTGGGGGCTGATCGACCGGCACGGCCGGCTGACGCGGCCGCTGGCGGAAGGCGGAGGCGCCGCCACGCGTTACTTCGGCTGGCCCCGATGAACGCGCCCGCCGACGCGAAGGCCGGTTGAGGACGCCGTCACGCGGTTGTGATCGCGCGGGGCCGCATGGTACGCCGTGTGGACGGGCTCAGACGGGAGACGGTGCCATGGACGAATCGCCTACGGCAGCGCCGCGCCCCGGCTCGGGGATGCCGGCGTGACCTCGATCTCGGGGCTGCCCGCCTTCCTGCTCTACCTCGCCACCGCCGGGGGGCTCATCGGGACGTATCTCCTCGTCTACACCCTCGCCACCGCCCACAACGAGGTCGCCCTGATCCGCCAGGACGTGGCGGCGGCGGCGGTGGCCCTCGGCTTCAGCCTCGTCGGCTTCGCCCTGCCGCTCTCGGTGGCGATCTACAACGCGCAATCCCTCCTCGACTGCATCGTCTGGGGCCTCGTCGCCCTCGTGGTGCAGATCGCGATCTACTGGCTCGTGCGCCTCGCCGTGCCCGACCTCTCCCGGCGCATCGAGGCGGGCAGCATGGCCGCCGCGACGCTCCTCGGTGCCGCGTCCTTCGCGGGCGGCATCGTCAACGCCGCCTCGATGACCGCCTGAGATGGTGGCGCCGCCCCCGGGGACACCGGACGCCGCCGCCGAGGCGCGCCGCCGCAAGCGCTCCGTCGCCATCTCCCTCGTCCTCGTCGCCGGGGCGGGCACCGCCGCCCTGGTGCTGGCCGGGCTCGATCCCTCCCAGAAGGAGGAGGACGCCCTCGTGTACGAGAACCCCGCCGCCTGCGCCGCGCAGGGCCTGCGCAGCGCCGAGGCCTGCACGACCGACCACGCGGCGGCTCTGGCCGCCTACGCGTCGAGCGCGCCGCGCTACCGCACCCTGGACGAGTGCCGGGGGCATCACGGCCCGGACGGCTGCGTCGCGGGTGAGACCGTCGTGGCGGACGCGGCCGGGTTCTTCGTGCCCGTGATGGCGGCCTACCTCCTCGGCCGCACGGTGGAGCAGGCTCTGCCGCCCCAGCCCCTCTACCGGCACGCGGACGAGGCGACGGGCGGGGGCGGGGGCTACTGCACCGGCGCGGGCGGACGGGTTTTCGCCGCCCGCGGCGGCGGGGCGACCCATGTGGCGTCGCGGGTGGCGCGCGCGGCGCCATCGTCACCCCGCACGGTGACATCCGGCGGCTTCGGCGCCACCGGGCGGGCGTTCTCCTCCGCCTCGGGCAGCCGCTCGGGCGGGTTCGGGGGCGGCTGATGCGCCGGGTGACGCTGCCCGAGCGGCCGCACTGGCGCGCGCACGCGGCCCGGGCGGGCTTCACCTTCCATACCTTCGACGACGCGCCCTACTGGGACGAGGGCGCCTACTACGCTTTCACCCTGGCGGAGATCGAGGACGACCTCGAGGCGCCGACCCGCGAGATCCACGCCCTCTGCCTCGCCTTCGCCGAGCGGGCGGTGGCGGATGCGGCGATCCTCGCCTCCCTGGCGATCCCCGAACATGCCTGGGACGCCATTGCGGACAGCTTCCGGCGGCGCGACCCGTCCCTCTACGGGCGCCTCGACTTCCGCTACGGCGGGGCCGGCACGGGGCCGGCGAAGCTCCTCGAATACAACGCCGACACGCCGACGGCCCTCTACGAGAGCGCGGTGTTCCAGTGGCTCTGGCTGGAGGACGGCCTCGCGACGGGGCGCCTGCCCGCGGGGGCCGACCAGTTCAACGCGCTGCACGAGCGCCTCATCGCCCGGCTTGCCGGGATGGGGCTGCCGGGCCGGTTGGCGTTCACGTGTTTTCCCGACGCATTGGAGGACCGGGGCACGGTGGCCTACCTGCAGGATTGCGCGGTGCAGGCCGGGCTCACCGCCCCCTTCGTGCCCATCGAGGCCATCGGCCTCGCCGAGGACGGGCGTTTCGTCGAGGCCGGGGGCGGGCCCCTCGACGCCCTGTTCAAGCTCTACCCGTGGGAGTGGATGTTCGCCGACGCCTTCGGCGCCGCCATCGGCGCGTCGCCCACCCGCTTCCTCGAACCGCCCTGGAAGGCCGTGCTCTCGAACAAGGGGCTCCTCGCCCATCTCTGGGCCCTGGCGCCCGGCCACCCGAACCTGCTGCCGGCCTATTTCGAGTCCGACCCCGCCAAGGCGGCCCTCGGCACTTCGTTCGTGAAGAAGCCGCTCTACTCCCGCGAGGGCGCCAACATCCTCCTCGTGCGCGACGGCGTGCTGCTGGAGCGGGACGAGGGGCCCTACGGCGGCGAGGGCTACGTGCGCCAGGCGCTCGCCGAACTCCCGGTCTTCGACGGCCGCCACGCCTTGGTCGGCAGCTGGATCGTCGGCGACGAACCCGCCGGTCTGTGCCTGCGCGAGGGCGCGTCGCGCATCACCACCGACCGGGCCCGGTTCGTGCCGCACCTCATCGACGGGTGAGGCCTGGTCCGCGATGCTCCGCGACGGGGCGTCGTGCCATCGACCGTGACCGGCACGGGCACTTCGCGTCGCGGCCAAGGAACCCTCGGGCGTTCGCCGTCTTGATGGAGGTATGTGCGTGACGCACGGGGCGATCGCCTCGGGCCGTGCATCACGTGGCGGAGGAATGGGATTTCATTCCTCAAAACGCAAAGGATTGATCATGGCGAACACGAATTCCACCTCGGGCCAGCGGCTCCACGAGACCCAGAACGGCACGAAGTCCAACGCCAAGCAGGTCTCGACCGACGCCCTCAACGCCCGTCTGGCCGACGGCATCGACTTGGCGCTGGCGGTGAAGCAGGCGCACTGGAACCTGAAGGGTCCGCAGTTCATCGGCATCCACGAGATGCTGGATGGTTTCCGCGCCGAGCTCGACGATTACAACGACAAGGTCGCCGAGCGCGTCACCCAGCTCGGCGGGACCGCCCGGGGCACGGCGGCGGCCGTCGCGGGTTCGTCGCAGCTCGCCCCCTATCCCCTCGACGCCTACGCCATCGCCGACCACGTCGCGGCGCTGATCGACCGCTACGCCGTCTACGCCAACGCCGTGCGCCAGAACATCGACGACACCGACGAGGCCGGGGATGCCGGCACGGCGGATCTCTTCACCGAGGTGTCGCGCGGCGTCGACAAGCAACTCTGGTTCCTCGAGGCCCATGTCCAGGAGCCCACCGGCCAGCTGCGCGACGGCGACCACGCCGGCAAGCGCTGACAGGCGACGAGCGCCGAACCGTTTCGCCGGTTCGCTGAAACGAAAAAGGGCGCCGGTCTCCGGCGCCCTTTTTCGTGGAACTCCGCCCAGGGCGCGCGTCCCCTACAGGAACGGCGCCGGGTCCCGTTCCGGCTTGGGCGGCCGGACGTCGTTGCGGTTCCACCAGCCGCCGCCGAGCGCCTGGAACAGGGCCGCGGTGTCGGCGTACTGGTTGGCGCGGGCCCCCGCCGAGGTGACGATGGCCGACAGGTAGGATTGCTGGGCGATGAGCACCTGGGTGCTGTTGATGGCGCCTGCGGTGTACTGCTTGCGGATGAGGTCGAGGCTCTGGCTCGTCGCCTTCTCGGCCGCGGCCGCCGCCGCCACGGCCTGAGCGTCGGATTGCAGCGCCCGCAGGGCGTCGGCGACGTTCTGGAACGCGCCGATGACCACGGCGCGGTACTGGGCCTGGGCCTGGTCCAGGGTCTCCTCCGCGGCGCGCTGGCGGCGGAACAGGGTGCCGGCGTCGAAGATCGGCTGGGCCACGGTGCCGACGATGCCGTAGAAGCTCGCCGCCGAACTCGCGAGCTGCGCGATCCGCACGGCGCTCGACCCGCCATTGGCCGTGATGTTGAACTGCGGCAGGCGGTTGGCGACGGCGACCCCCACGAGCGCGCTCGCCTGCTGCACGTTGGCCTCCGCCGCCTTCACGTCGGGGCGCTGCTGCACGAGGTGCGAGGGCAGGCTGACGGGGAGCCGGGTCGGCAGGCGAAGCGACGCGAGGGTGAAGGTCTGGGTGACTTCCTCGCTGGGCAGGCGCCCGACGAGGGCGGTGAGCAGGTTGCGCTGGAGCGCGAGCTGCTTTTCCAGCGGCGGCAGCAGCTGCATCGACACCGAGAGGGCGGCCTGCTGCACCACCACGTCGGCCCCGGCGATCTGCCCGAGGGAAAGCTGCTTGTTGTAGAGGGTCAGCACCTCGGTCTGGGCCTGGATCACCCGCTTCGTCGCGTCGATCTGGGCGCGCAGGGACGCCTCCTGGATCGCCGCCAGCACCACGTTGGCGGTCAGCGACAGGTAGGCGGCCTCGAGCTGGAAGCGCTGGTTCTCGGCCTGGGCCTCCAGCGATTCGATCTGGCGCCGGTTGCCGCCGAACACGTCGGGGGTGAACGAGACCGTCACCTGCGGGGTATAGAGGCTGTAGAACAGCTGGCGCTGGTCGTTGAGCGGGCTCTGGAGTTCGCCGCCCGGCACCTTCTGGCGCGAGCCGAGGCCGTTGAACCCCACCTGCGGGAACAGGGTGCCGCGCTGGGCCTCGACGTTCTGCTGGGCGATGCGCAGGGCCGCCTGGGCGGCGTCGAGGTTGGGGTTGTTGGCGAGCGCCTCCTCCACGAGGCGGTTGAGCGCCTTGGAGTGGAACAGGGTCCACCACTGGCCCGGCACGTCGGCCCCGGCGATGAAGTTCTGGTCGGCCGAGCCGCCCTGGCGGGTCACCACCTTGTCGGTGGCCGTCGGGTTGCCGAGGGGCTCGCGGGTGTAACGGGTCACCGGCGGATCGGCGGGGGGCACGAAATCCGGGCCGACCATGCAGCCGCCGAGGCCCGCCGCCAAGACCGTCGCCAGGCCCGCCACGAGGGCGGCGGCGCGGGCCGTACGCAGGAGCGCCATCCCGGATCCGTTCGTGGTGCGTCGCATGATGTGGCCGATCCCGCCGGACGTCCGACGCCCGTAGAGGCGACGCAGACCCGCGCGAGTCAACGCGACGGTTCGTGCGGGATCGACGCTTTCACGCCCCTGTGTCGCGCGCATCACGCGTACGCCTCCCGGGCCGCCGCGTGCGCGGCCTCCGGCGGGCGCATTCCCGGGGCCGGCTTGCGCCGCGAGAACAGCCCGATGAGGATCGGCACGATCACCAGGATGAGGTTGGGCGCGAGCATGATGCCGCCCACCACCACCAGCGCCAGGGGCTTCTGCACCTGCGAGCCGATGCCCGTGGAGACCGCCGCCGGCAGGAGGCCGACGCAGGCGGCGACACAGGTCATCATCACCGGACGCATGCGGACGTTGGCGGCGTGCCACACGGCGGCGCCCCGCTCCCAGCCCTCGTCGAGGAGCTGGTTGTAATAGGAGAGCAGGATCACGCCCTCCATGGTCGAGATGCCGAACAGCGCGATGAAGCCGATGGCCGCCGAGATGGAGAACGGCGTCAGCGTCAGGGCCAGGGCGAAGATGCCGCCGATCATCGCCATGGGAATCACGCTGAGCGTCAGCAGCATGTCGGTGAGGGAGGCGAAGTTGACGTAGAGCAGGAGCGCGATGAGCGCGATGGTGATGGGCACCACGACACTGAGGCGCGCCACGGCGTCCTGCAGGTTGGTGAACTGGCCGACCCATTCGAGGTGGAAGCCCGCCGGCAGGGGCACCTCCTGGGCGATCCGGCTCTGGGCCTCCAGCACGGCGCCGCCGAGATCGCGCCCGCGCACGGAAAACTTCACCGGGATGTAGCGCTCCTGGTTCTCGCGGTAGATGAACGCCGCGCCCGAGGTCAGCTCCACGGTGGCGATCTCGGAGAGCGGCACGGGGATCACGCCGCCGGCGGGATTCGGCGCCCCGATGGTGATGTTGCGGATGGTGGCGAGGCTGCTTCGGTATTCGGATGCGAGGCGCACCCGCATGGGGAAATGCCGGTCCGAGCCGTACTCGTAGAGGTCGCCCGCCGTCTGGCCGCCGATGGCCGCCTGGACGGTGGTGTTCACGTCGCCGGGCGTCAGGCCGAAGCGGGCGGCTTTCCGCCGGTCGATGTCGATGCGCACCGTGGGTTGGCCGAGGGAGGCGAAGACCGAGAGGTCGGCGATGCCGGGAATCTTGGCGAGCGACGCCTTCACGGCCTCGGCGGTGCGGGTGAGTTCGGTGAGGTCGCTGCCGTAGATCTTGACGGAGTTCTCGCCCTTCACGCCCGAGGCCGCCTCCTGCACGTTGTCCTCGATGTACTGGGAGAAGTTGAACTCGATGCCGGGGAACGCGTCGTCGAGCTGCTTCGACAGGGTGCGCACCAGGGTCTCCTTGTCGAGGCCGGCGCGCCACTGGTCGATGGGCTTCAACGGCGCCAGGATCTCGACGTTGAAGAAGCCGGTGGCGTCGGTGCCGTCGTCGGGGCGGCCCTGGTGGGACAGGACGGTGACCACCTCCGGCACGTCGGACACCATCTTGCGCAGGCGCTCGACGTAGGCGTTGCCGGCCTCCAGCGAGATCGAGGCCGGCATGGTGCCGCGGATGTAGAGGTTGCCCTCCTCGAGCTTGGGCAGGAATTCGAGGCCGAGGGTTCTGGCCGCGATGGCGGAGGCCCCGAGCATGGCCGCCACCACGAGGAGCGACAGCACCTTGTTGCGCAGGCCGAAGCGCAGGATGATCACGTGGCCGAAGCGCAGAAGGCGCACCACCAGGGTGTCGCGCTCCTCCACGTGTTTCGGCAGGATCAGGGCCGAGAGGGCGGGCGAGACCGTGAAAGTGGCGAGCAGGCCGCCGATGAGCGCGTAGGCGTAGGTCTTGGCCATGGGGCCGAAGATGTGGCCCTCGACGCCCGTCAGGGTGAAGAGCGGCAGGAAGCCGACGATGATGATGGTGGCCGAGAAGAAGATCGCCCGGTTCACCTCCGCGCCCGCGATGGCGATGGTGCCGAGCCGCCCGGTGAGGCCGCCCGGCGCCTCCTGGCCCTCGCTGTGCTCGGGTTCGGCCACGTGCCGGAACACGTTCTCGACCATGATCACGGTGGCATCGACGATGAGGCCGAAATCGATGGCGCCCAGCGACAGGAGGTTGGCCGAATCGCCGCGCAGGACGAGGATGAGGATGGCGAACCCGAGGGCGAAGGGAATCGTCGCCGCCACGATGATGGCGCTGCGCAAACTGCCCAGGAACACCCACTGCACCACGAAGACCAGGATCACGCCGAAGACGAGGTTGTGCATCACCGTGTGGGTGGTGGTGTGGATGAGCCCGCTGCGGTCATAGATCCGCTCGACCTTCACGTCGGGGGGCAGCAGGCCGCTGGCGTTGATCTTGTCGATCTCGGCTTCCACCAGTTTCAGGGTCGGCAGGCTCTTGCCGCCCCGGCTCATGAGCACGATGCCCTCGACGATGTCGTTCTGGCCGTCATGGCCGACGATGCCGAGACGGGGCGCGTTGGAGACGCGGATGTCGGCGACATCGCGCACGAGGACCGGCACGCCGGCCACCTGCGTCAGCATGGTGTCGCGGATGTCGTCCATGTCGCGGATGAGGCCGATGCCCCGCACCACCGCCGATTGCTCGCCGACGTTGAGGGTCTGGCCGCCGACGTTGATGCTCGAATTGTTGAGCGCGGTGACGAGCTGGACCAGGGTCAGGCCCTGCGCCTGCAGGCGGTTGAGATCGACGGCGATCTCGTATTCCTTGGTCTTGCCGCCGAACGCCGTGACGTCGACCACGCCCGGAATCGCCTTGAACCGGCGCTGCAGCACCCAATCCTGCAGGGTCTTCAGCTCCGTGGACGAGTAGCCCGCCGGCCCCGTCACCTTGTAGCGCATGATCTCGCCCACGGGGGAGGTCGGCGAGATCTGCGGCTGGGCCCCGCCCGGCAGGGGCGGCAGCTGCGACAGGCGGTTGAGCACCCGCTGCAGGGCTTCCTGGTAGGTGAAGTTGTAGTTGAACTGCACCTTCACGTCGGACAGGCCGAACAGCGAGATGGTCCGCACCACCGTGGCGTTGGGAATGCCGGCGAGCTGCACCTCCAGGGGAATGGTGATGTAGCGCTCGATCTCGTCGGCCGATTGCCCGGGATTCTGCGTGATCACGTCGACGAGCGGCGGCACCGGATCGGGATAGGCCTCGATGTTCAGCTGCGTGTAGCTGGCGTAGCCCAGCCCCAGCATCGCGAGGAACATGAGGAACACCAGCACGCGCTGGCGCAGGGCGAAGACGATCAGGCTGTTCATCGCGCGCGGGTCATGGTCGGCCGATCGGGGCTGGGAATTTCTTGGGGGACGGTAAGGGTCGTGCGGTCCGGCTCAGGACGCCTTGTCGCCGCTGACGGCGCGATCCATGAACAGGGCGCCGCGGGTGACGATCTCCTCGCCCGCCTTGAGCCCCTCCACCACCTGCACCATGCCCTGGCCGGCGAGGCCGAGGGTGACGGCGCGGGCCTCGATGGCGCCGTCGGGCCGGGCGACCCAGACCTGGGCGCGGCGGCCCTCGTAGACGATGGCGGAGGGCGGGATCGCCGGCGCGGTCTGGCCGGGGCCGGTGAAGATCGTGAAGGCGGCGAACATCTCGGGCTTGAGCACCCGGTCGGGGTTCTCGACCTCGCTGCGCACGGCGAGGCGCCGGGTCGCCGGATCGAGGGAGGCCGCCATGTAGTCGACCTTGCCCTTGAAGGCCCGCTGGCCGAAGCCCGCCACCCGGGCCTCAATGTCCTGGCCGAGGCGGATCTTCGGGATCTCGCTCTCGCGCACGTTGGCGACGAGCCAGACCGTCGAGAGGTCGCCGATGACGAAGACCGGCTCGGCCGAGGTGCTGAGATACTGGCCGATGCCGACCTTGCGCTGGACGATGGTGCCGGCGATGGGCGCGCGCAGCTGCGTCTCGGCGCTCAGGGTGCCCTTCTTCTCGTAGGCGGCGATGTCGGCATCCGACTTGCCGAGGATGCGCAGGCGGTTCTTCACCGCCTCCAGGCTCGCCTCGGCGGTCTTGAGGTCGCTCTGGGCGCCGATCACGTCGTTCTGGGCCGACTGGTAGTCCTTCAGAGCCACGGCTTTGGCCTGGAACAGCTCCTGCTGGCGGGCCGCGATGGTCACGTCGAGCTTCAGCAGGGCGGTGGTCTTGGCGATGGTGTTCAGCGCCGCCTGGTAGTCGCTCTGGGCCTGGACCATGTCGGTGGCCTCCATGGTCAGGAGCACGTCGCCGGCCTTCACCTCGTCGCCCGCCCGCACCAGCACCTTGGTGACCCGGCCCGCATAGGGCGAGGTGACCGGCACGTTGTCGTCGTCGTTGAGGGCGATGCGCCCCTCGGCCGTGCCCTCGGGCCGGAACGTCACGGCCCGGACGGGGGCGATCTCCAGGGCGGTGCGCTGGGCCGGGTTCGGGCGGAACACCCGCGCGACGGTGTCGGCGCGGCCGCCGACGGTGTCGGCCGCCTCCTCGGACGGGCCGGAGATCTGGGCCATGCGCTCGCGCACCGTGGTGAGCACCCATCCGGCGAAGGCCGAGTCGCGCTCCGACCAAGCGACGGCGCCGAGACCGGCGCAGATCACCAGCCCGAGCAGGACGATGAGTTTGGAGATGCCCTTCCGGGGACCTGTGGACATGGCGGCACTTTCCGGCGGTCGGCGCGAAGGCGTTCTCGAGGGGGGCTCGTCCCGTTGTCGGGTCGTATCCCAAGGACGGGATTCATGACGGCGCAATGACGCCGGAATGGGGGCACGGACAAAAGCCCGTGATCGCCGGCGGCTAACCCATGTTAGCCTCCGGGCCGGCGCCGACCGTGTCTTCGGCCGTGTCTTGCCGGTTCCGGCCGGGCGTCGTGCGGGCCACGTCTAGAAATCCGCGTGCAGGCGGGTGCCGAAGAAGTGCGCCGGGCCGCGGTCCCGGTTGTAGGCGGGGTTCGCCACGAACTGGTAGTCGGCCGTCAGCACCAGGGCCTTGCCGAGGCTCAGCGCGTAGTAGGCCTCCACCGCCCGCTCGGGCGCGTAGGTGAGCCGCCCGTCGCCGATGAGCAGGCCCAGCCCCCCGTTGGCGAAGTAGTCGCGGTGGGACGGCGAGAGCTGGTTCATGGACGTGCCGAGGCCGACGGTGTCGCTCGGGCGGCCCCATTGGCTGCCCTTGAGGGAGACGCCGCCGGAAAAACTCCGGTCGATGTCGGTGAAGGACAGGTTCTCGTTGCGCCCGTCGGCGGCGCTGGCGCGGGCGAACACGCCGAGATCGTCGGTGACCGCCTGTTCGAGGTTGACGTAGACGCCGCTCTTGCGGCGCGGGCGCCGGGTCGCCGCCACGGCGTCGTTGATGTCGTCGAAGGTGCCCGCCTGGGCGAGGCCGACCACCTCGCGGTAGCGCGCGCTGTTGCCGACGTTGGAGAAGGCACCGAGGCGCAGCTTGCCCGGCCGGTCGAGGAACGGCAGCACGTGGCGCTCCTCCAACTCGATGGTGAAGCCGCCGCGCTCGAACACCCGCGGGTCGAGCACGTCGCTGGACGGCTCCTTCGGCACCTGGGTGTAGGCGGCCCGCAACGCGAATTCGGCACGGTTGTACTCGACCAGAATCCCCTGCGTGTAGCCGGGCAGGTTGGCGGGGAAGTCCCAGGCCGCCGAGCTCCACAGGCCCCAATTGGCGAAATCCACGCGCGGGTCGTGGGCGTAGCGGTTGCCGTCGAAATAGTCGCCCATGGCGAACTTGCCGGCGATGAATGTGATCCGCTCGACGTCGTAGGTGTTGGCGATCTGGTTTGGGCCGTCGGGCAGGGTCTCGGTCTCGCCACCGAGACCGAAGGTCTGGCGCACGAAGTAGCGGGCGGAGCGCAGCTTCGGGAACGGCGCCCCGGCCTTCTGCGCCTCGCCGTTGGTGAAGCCGGCGACCCCGAGGGTGCGGCTGAGGCCGAAGCCCTGGGAGAATTCCGGGTTGTAGTAGAGCTCGGTGCTGTCCGTGAGCTTCAGGCCGAGGAACAGCGTCGCCGTGGTCGTCGCCTGCGCCTGGTGCGGCACGAGGCTGTTGGGGCCGCTGTAGGGCGCACGGAACCCCGCCACGGCCTGGTTGAAGAACGTGGTCTGGCCGTGGAGCGAGAAGCGCTCGCCGAGCACCGGGCCGGATTCTTCCGCCTCGTCGGGCAGGCGCAGGCCGCCCGGATGCCAGCTCAGGCGCGCCATCACCTCGTTGGCGATGAAACCGGCCCGGGTCGAGACCGGGCCGCCCGCCGCCCCCGGCACCGTGCCGAGGTCGAACCGGCCGCTGCCGCCGAGATCGTTGTAGCGGTAGTCGATCCCGAGGCTGAAATGCTCGGAGACGGCGAACTGCACGCCGGCCCCGAGGGTGAAGCCGAGATAGGTGCGGTCGCGCCGCGCGGTGCCGACCGCGCCCGTCGCGGGGTCGGGATAGGTCGCGAGGAACCGCGCCTCGGCCCCCGTGAGCCCGAAGGTGGCGTAGATCAGCGACCGCTCGAAGGCGACGCCGAGGCGCCCGCGCACGGCACCCAGCACGTCGGACTTGACCCGAATGAGGCTGAAGGCCGGATCGACGGCCTCGGTGCCGAAGCCCGGCGCCGTCGAGGCCACGGGTCGCTTGAGGTTGCTCCCGAAGAGGTCGGCCTCCACGCCCGCGAGCCACGGGCCGGTCTGCCAGTTGTAGCCCGCGAAGGCGCCGCCGACGGCGGTGGTGGCCTCGCGGCTGCGGTCCGAGCGCCCCGTCGCGTCCCCGGTCCGGAAGGCCGGGACTGCCCGGCCCCCGACGGTGGTCCGGCCGAAATCGAAGGCGCCGAACGAGGCCCCGGCGCTGCCCTCGATCCCGAGATAGACGCCGCTCCAATCGACGAAGGCGGGCGCGACGCGGGGTGCGGCGGCCAGATCGGCGGCTCCGGCCGCCGGGGCGAAGCTCAGGCCGACCGCCAGCGTGGTCGCCCCCGGGAGCCTGCGGAACGAACGGGGAAGGAACGGCATCGGTGGCGTCTCGGACGGGCTGGATCGCAGGCCCCGCCGCATTACCCCGGCCGAATGACCCCCACATGTCGGGCGGGGACGCGGAATCGGACCGGTGTGGAAGGGTGTCGGGGAAGGGTGTCGGGATTGTATCGGCCGGCCACGCTTTTTCACATGTCTTAATCCCTCGCCCGGTCGAAGCCGCGTCGGTGGCGCCGGATTGTTGCCTTCGCGCCACGGTCGCGCCGGGAGGCCGCACCTGCGGCAGGACGCCATGCGGCGCGCGCGTTCGCCCGATGCCATGTCGCCAGATGCCATTTCGCCCGCGAGGGGCGCGGCTGCGGCGGACGATCGGGAGCACGATGGGACGAACGAGTGGGGTGAGGGCCGGGGCCATGGCGGCGCTCGCCCTGGGCGGTGCCGGCATGGCGGCGCCGGTGCAGGCCGGGTCGTCGGCGCAGCCGGGCCAGACCGTGGGCCTGCCGGCCGGCGCGCCGTTCGCGGTCGGCCTGTACTTCGTCAACACGTCGAGCTTCGGCATCCGCAGCACCGAGCCGCGCGGCACCGAACTCAACATCAACCTGCCGAGCTTCATCTGGGCGACGCCCTGGACCGTGGCGGGCGGGCGCCTGCAATTCGTCGTGCTCCAGCCCATCGCGGCCTCGAGCACCCGGGGCGCGGCCTACCAGAGCGGCTTCGGCCAGACCCTGCTGGCCGGCCAGATCGCCTGGACCCTCGGCGAACACGTCCATGCGAGCTACCTGCTCGGCGCCTACCTGCCGAGCGACACCCGGATCGTGATCCAGAACGCGGTGCTGCACCAGCGCTTCGCCGTGACCTACAACGGCGACGGCCTCAACCTCACGGCGCACGCCCTCTACGGCACCGTGCTGGAGACGGTCTCGCCGCTGGGCACCGCGTATTACCCCGACTTCCTCAACCTCGACCTCACGGCGACGAAGAAGTTCGGGAAGTGGGAGGTCGGCCCCGTCGCCTTCGGCTCGACGGATCTGCCGACGCGCAACCCCGCCTACAAGCGCCAGGGCCAGGTCGCCGTGGGCGGCCTCATTGGCTACGATTTCGGCCCCGTGAACCTCCAGGCCTATGTCACCCGCGACGTGGTCCAGAGCAATTACGGCGGCCGCGACACCCGCGGCTGGCTGCGCGCCATCGTGCCGATCTACAAGGACGCCGAGGCCGCCCCGTTGCGACCCGTCTTCGGGCGCTGATCCGCGTCTACGCCAGAAGACGTGCCCGTCGCCCGACCCACAGGGTGCCGGCCGCACCCGCAAATAGGGCGAGGCCGAACACCCAGCCGGAGACGGCGCCGGCCATGATCCCCGACAGCAGGGTGCCGACGCTGCAGCCGAGCCCGGTCATGGCGCCCCAGCCGAGGAGGAGCCCGCCGATGAGGCCGCGCCCGATCTGGCTCGGCGTCGGCATGGCCGGGCGGAACTGGCCCGCCGCGAGGGCCGCCGCGAGGGAGGCCAGCACGAGGCCGCCGATGAACAGGCCGTTGGGCGTCAGCACCGCGTCCCGCACGGCCGTGGCGCAGCCCCGGAACGTATCGAGCCCCTCCAGGCGCTCGGGCAGCAGCCCGAAGGCCCCCGCCGCCTGCCGGCTGCGTCCGCCGATCTCGGCCGTGACCCCGAGGGGGCCGACCCGCAGGTAGGCGAGGGTCGCCAGCGCCCCCACCGCCAACCCGCCGAGCCAGACCGGCCAGCGGACGACGAACACCGCGTGCCAGGGGCTCGTTGGCGGCAGGTGGCTCTGCGGCAGGTGGCTCTGCGGCAGGTGGCTCTGCGGCAGGTGGCTCTGCGACAGGTGGCTCTGCGACAGGTGGCCCGGCGGCGCCACGGCTTCGGGCGCCGGCAGGCGGCGCAGCAGGAGCAGGGCGAGGGCGCCGAGCACCGCCAGGGCGGCGACGAGGCTCCCGGCGTAGCCGAGGTGGCGCGGCAGCCACAGGACCGGCGCCTCTGAGACGCTGGCGAGGTAGAGCGGATTCCAGGTGGCGAACCCGAGGGCGAAGCCGAGGCCGGTGCCCAGCAGCGCGAACGGCGCCGTCGGCGAGCCTTCGCCCAGGCGGTAGAGATGCGCGCCGATGCAGGAGCCCGAGATCGCCATGCCGGCCCCGAACACCGCGCCGGCAAGCACGAGCACCGGTCCCACCGGGCCGATATGGGCGTCGGGCGGCAGGCGCGCGCCGGACGGGTCCGGCATCCAGGCGCCCAGCACCACGGTATAACCGGCGATTCCCGCCGCGAGGGCGGCCAGGATGCCGAGCATCCCGCGCGGATCGCCCGTGACGAGGAGGTCGCGCCACTGGCAGTAGAAGCAGAAGCGGCTGCGCTGGAGCACGAAGCCGAACAGGGCGCCGAAGGTCAGGGACAGGGCGAGCCGCCCGCCCCCCGGTTCGCCCGCGAGGGTGTGGGCCGCAAGGGCGAGGCCGCCCGCGATGGCGAGCGCCCCGGCGACCCGCAGGGGGGCGCCCCCGTCCGTCCGGACGGAGGCGTTCGATGGGGCGGGCGGCGCAAGGGGGCGCGCCGCGACGCCGTCGCTCACTTGCCGCCCCAGACGGTCCCGGCGAGGTTCACCACGGGCACGCCGACGGTGTTGCCGTACTCGGTCCACGAGCCGTCGTAGTTGCGGGTCGGGTAGCCGAGGATGCGGCTGAGGACGAACCATGAGTGGCTGGAGCGCTCGCCGATGCGGCAGGAGGTGATGATCGGCTTGGTGCCGTCGATGCCGGCCGCCGCGTAGAGGGCCTTGAGTTCCGCCGGAGACTTGATCGTCCCGTCGGCGTTCACCGCTTTGGCCCAGGGCACGTTCACCGAACCGGGGATGTGGCCGGCGCGGATGGCGAGTTCCTGCACCCCGGCCGGGGCGATCACCTTGCCGCTGAACTCGTCGGGCGAGCGGATGTCGAGGATCTGTTCGTTGCGCTCGCGTTTGGCCACCGCCAGCACGTCGGCGAGGCGGGCGCGCAGGGCCGGCGAAGCCGGCGTGACGGCGAAGGCCGAGGCCGCGACCTCGGGGTTGCGGGTGTCGAGGGGGCGCTTCTCGGCCTCCCACTTCTTGCGTCCGCCATCGAGCAGCTTGACGTTGTCGGTCAGGCCGTACTGGGCGAACACCCAGGCGCCCCAGGCGGCGAACCAGTTGTTGTTGTCGCCGTAGAGCACCACGGTGGTGTCGCGGTCGATGCCCAGCCGCCGCACCAGGGCGGCGAACTTGTCCGGCCCGGCGATGTCGCGGCTCACGGTCTCGACGAGGTCCGTGTGCCAGGCGACGTTCTGGGCGCCGGGGATGTGTCCGCGCTCGAACACGCCCGGATCGACGCTGACCTCGACGATGCGGAGCTTCTTCGCCTCGAGGTTCTTCTCCAGCCATTCCGTGGAGACCAGGGGGCTCGCCGTAGACTGTGCGGCGTTCGGTTGGGTCGCGGCCACGGGCTCCTGCGCGGCGACCCCGAACGCGGGTGTGAGCACGGTCAGGGCGAACGCGAACAGGCAGGCGGATTTTCGCAGCACGGGAGACACTCCGGGATCGCACACAGTCTCCCGAACCCCCCGGTGCGACCGGGAGATTCGAGACCTGCAAGGTCAGGATCGGCCTCGCCGCCGGACGCCTGATTTCGCGATGGAGGATCACTGATCGGACCAGCAGTGCGGCGGCGAACCATCGACAATGTCGCCTTGCCGCATGCATCAAGTCAAAGGAATGCTGTTCTGTATTACGTTCGGGTGCAGCAAGTCTATCGCCCCGAAACCCTTGGTTTCATGAAGGATTATCTTGGCGGCTCGAACGTGCGGCCGTTCGGGGAGCCAATCGCCCTCAGCGCTCGACCCGGAGGCTCCCGACGAAGCGCCGCGCGACCTCGCGCACGGCCTCGTCGTCGCGCTCGTCCGCCGGACCCTTGTCCCAGAGATGATCGAGGCTGCCTTCGAGATCGTCGAGCAGTTCGGGATGACGCTGGGCGAGGAACCGGATGGTTCCGAACAACAGGTGTTCGACGGCCATCTCGCGGCGTCGGGCGTCGATGATCTGCTGGGCGGGGTCGGTGCTGTGCTGGCTCATGGCGTTCCAACCGGCGGACCGCCCTCGGGTTCGACGGGCGGCCTCCCCCATGATGCCGCATGGCGTCCCGGGCGGTCAGGCCGTCATCTGGGGGGCCGGCTGGGATCGGCGTGAAGCCCCCCGTGGGAGCGCATCCCCGTGCGGGGGCACGAACGGCTGCACGAGGACGCGCCGGCCGCTGAGGTCGTGGACGCTGACGTACCAGGTGGACCAGTCCGTCTCCCCGTCGAGGCGGCCCATCAGGTCCTGCGCCACGCTTTCCGCCCAGCGGGTCACGCGGCCGGGTGCGCGGATGTCCTTGCCGACGGCGTCGAACACGAAGTCCGAGCCGTTCATCGCATGGAAGCGGTAGCGGGCCATGGAGGTCCCTCCCTGTCGTGATCGCGTCGGACAACGCACGAGTTCATGATATGTTCTTGTTATATGACGGGATTCGCCGCAGGCAAGCGGCGGCCTCCCGCAAAGCCGCGCGTTCCGGAAGAAAAGCCCGGGTCACGTCCAGTACAGCACCCGCGCCATGGGCAGGTGGCGCCCCAGCATCTCCGTAAGGGACGCGCGCAGGGTCCGCATGGTCTCGGCGGGGTAGACGTACTTGGTCGAGCTGAACTTCGTCAGCTTGCGGGTGCGCGCCGCCTCGTCGAGGTCGAGGTCGCTGCCCGGATACCAGTCGCGCAGGACGGTCTTCGAGCCGGGCGTGAACCGGTGGGTGATGAGTTCCGCCGTGAGATCGAGGTCGGGGATTCCGGCCAGCGCCGCGGCGATGCGGGCGAACAGATCGTCGTAGCCCGCCGGCCAGTCGGCGAAGGGCTGGATCGGCGCCACCGTGAGCCCGACGCGGTAGCCGTCGCGGGCGAGGCGCGCGAGCCCGTCGAGGCGGGCCTGGAGCGGGCTGGTGCCGCCCTCGAAGCGGATCAGCCCTTGGGCGTTCACCGACATGCGGACCCGCACCCGCCGTCCGTGCGGCAGGCCGATGAGGGGCGAGACGTCGCCGAACTTGCTGGTGAAGCGCAGCTGCACCGGCGCGTCCCAGCGCCCGAAGAACCGCACGGCCTCCGACAGGCTGCCGGTGAGGTGCTCGATGCCGAGGGGATCGGCGTAGCAGGAGCCCTCGAAGGTGGTGCCCTCGTGCGCGCGCTCGGACGACACGGAGGTGACGCCGCCGCTGCCGAGATGCGCCGGCAGCACGGCGAGGATCTCGTCGACGTTCGCGTAGACGCGGGTGATCGGCGGGCCGCTGAGCGAGCCGGCGAGGTAGCAGTACTGGCAATGGGCGTGGCAGCCCTCGGCGAGGTCGAAGCGCCAGTCGGCCGAGGGCGGGATCGGCTGCAGCCGGCGCTTGCTCGGGGGCGCCACCACCACCGCGAGGGTACCCTTGGCGGCGCGGTAGGCCGCGCGCGGGTCGTCGTGCTTCGGGGCGACCAGGCGATCGCCGGCGAGTTCGACCACCTCGGCGCCGAGGGCGGCGGCGCGCTCGGCGATGGCCCGGCCATGGGCGAACCCGCGGGCCGCGCGGGTGACGAGGACGCGCTGGGGCCGCCACAGGCGGGGCGGGGATGCGGCGGCGGGGGACGGCGAGGGGAGGGGCATGGTCGCGGCGCCTGCTGGGCGACCGCGCCCGCCCGCCGGCCGGGGCCGGCTCGGTCGAACGACGGTTCGTCCGGTACGGTGATGAGTCCCTTTAGGAAATAGGGATCGGCGACCGGATGGCGATGCCCCGCGCGTGCGACAGCTTGCGCAAGCGGGTCCGGGTCCGCATGACAGGCGAAGCCGCCCACCCCGGGCCCCCCGACCCCGGGCCCCCCAATCCAAGGACCACGCATGCACGGACCCGGACGGACAAGTAGCCGCGTGGCCCGAACCGTGGCGGGCGCGCTGGCGATCCTGGCCGGCTTCGCGGCCCGGCCTGCGGCGGCCATCACGCCGGTCGACGTCGTGGGCGTGGAGAGCTGCGACGCCTTCCTCGACGCGTATGCGCGATGCGCCGCGAGCCCGGGCGTGCCCGAGGCGGCCCGGCCCGGCATTCGCCAAGGCATCAACACCCTGCGGGAGAGCTTCCGGAGTGCCGTGGCGCGCGATGCGTCCGCCCGCCCGACGGTGGCGTATCAATGCGCCCAGGCCCACGAGGCCGTACGCCGGAGCCTGACCGAGGCGTTCCGGTGCGACTTCCCGGCCCTGGCCCCGGCCGCGCAGGCCCTGCTGCAGACCCCGAACGCGCCGCCCTCCGGACGGGCGCCGGCCCGTGCGCCCGCGCCCCCGAACCCTGAAGCTCAAGTCCTGGCCCAAGTCCTGGCCAAGGCCAATGCCTACACGGAGGTGCAGAACCACCTCGTCCGCTCCCACCCCCTGGAGCGGCAGCTCGCGGACTACCGCCGCGACAACGAGCGGGTCCTGAAGCTCGGGACCAAGCTCGGCACCAACGCCTGGTACCATTTCGGCATCGTCGATTTCGACGGGGTCCTGGACGAACTGGACACGGCGATCGCGCTGCCCGGGACCGTGCCGGAGATCGACGCCGAGGCCGCGCGCCTGCGCGACGCCCTGCGCGCCCTCAACCCGACCCTGAAGGCCCTGACCCGCTACCAGACCACCCGCGAGTTCAAGGAGGACGGCTACCGCTTCGCCCGCGAGCAGCATCCGATCCTCGTGCCCCGCGTCGAGGCCGCCGCCAAGGCCATGGACGCCTACGGCACCGCCCTGTTCGAGCGCGAGATCGCCCGGGACGAGGCGCGCCTCGCCGCGCTGCCCGAGGACGCGCCCGCCCGCCGGCTCCTGTCCACCAGCCTCGCCCTGCGCCGGGCGGTGCGGCGGTTCGAGGCCCTGGGGCCGAAGGCCGACGTGGGGCCCTTCCTCGCCGCCCTCGCGGCGGTGTCGACGGCCAACGCGCAGCTCGGCGCGACCCTCGACGCCCTGAGCCCGAAGGCGAATTCGTCCTGCACCGGCTACACCGACACCGTCGCCCGCGTGATCGGGCACGGCCGCGACGTCGCCCGCGACATCCGCGCCAAGGGCGATCCGAGCCAGCCGGCCCAGCTCTTCGGCGAGACCTACAACCGCTCGGTCCGCGACCTCGAATCCTGCCACCGCAACGAGGCGCGCGTCCGGCCGGGTTAGAAACCCGGCCGGACGCGCATCCCCCACCAAACCCGCGAGGTCTCCCCATGCGTTCCGGTCGTCGCTTGTCCGAACGGTGGTTCAATTTCGTGCTGTGGCTCGTGGCCCTCGCCTTCGCGGTGTTCCTCATCGGCCTCGGCGCCCTCGTGGTCGGCGACCTGCCGCAGGTCGAGCACCGCTTCACCCTCGAACAGTTCCTCGACCGGGAGCAGGCCCGAGCCTCGACGGACGCCCTCAAGGCGATCCGCCGCGCGCAGGACGACGCCCGGCGGCAGGCCGAGCAGGCGCAGCTCGCCCTCGACGCCGCGCGCTCGGCCTCGGAGGCCGCCCGCGAGACCTTCGCCAACTGGCTGAAGACCCGCGACGCCACCCGGCGCGTCGACCAGGACCCGGCCCTCATCGCCCGCACGGAGGGGCTCGACGCCCTGAAGGCGGCCGAGCGCGCCGTGGAGGAGCGCCTGGAGGCCCTGAACCGCACCGCCCTCGACCTCTCCGAGCGCGAATCCGCGCAGGACGCCGTCGAGGCCGAGCTGCGGGGCGCGGCCCAAACAAAGCTCGACGCGGCCGAGCACGGCCAGGAGCTGCGGGTGTTCGGCTACCGCCTCGCCCTCACCCTGCCCCTGCTGGCACTCGCCGGATGGCTGCTCGCCCGCCGCCGCCACACCCGCAACTGGCCCTACGTCTGGGGCTTCGCCCTCGCCGCCGCCTTCGCGTTCTTCGTGGAGCTGGTGCCCTACCTGCCGAGCTACGGCGGCTACGTGCATTACGGCGTCGGGGTGATCGTGACGTTCCTCGTCGGCCGCACGGCGATCAACGCGCTCCACGCCTACAACGAGCGCCAGAAGGCGGCGGAAGCCCGCCCCGACGCCGAGCGCCGCACGGAGATCGCCACCGACCAGGCCCAACTCCGCCTCGCCAAGAAGGTCTGCCCCGGCTGCGAACGGCCCATCGACCTCGCCAACCCGGCCGCCAATTTCTGCCCGCATTGCGGCATCGGCGTCTTCGAACGCTGCCCGGCCTGCGACCACCGCAAGAGCACCTTCGACCGGTTCTGTTATTCGTGTGGGACGGTGGGTACGCCTGGACCGGCGCCGGTGTGATGTTTGGGGTGGAGGCGGGGGATTGCTTTGGATCACCCGGCCGCGAGGGAGGCCGTCTCGGTCCAGCCTCGCGGCTTTATGCGGTATTGTGCAGCGAACTCACCCAAAAGCGTGGAGGTGAGGGCTTTGGTGCCTGCTCTCGACCGAGATCGGTGTGGACAAGTGCCCAGCGACACATCATGACGTCTTGTCGCAGGCGACAGGTCCTCTCTGTTAAGGAGTGTGGATAAAATTTATGTTCCGTATATGTTCTTTAGGCGCTAGGGTGACGTTTCGTTTCGTGTTCAGGGGAGATCGGTGAAAACGGCGGATCCAATTCCGACGCGCCTACTAAAGGCGAAAGTTCACTCCATTGCCGAGAATGCGGCCGCACGCCTTAAGTTTAAGCCCGGCGATGCTATGGAGCCCCTTGTTGTAAGGCTGGGGGGGCGGATTGAGTATAAAACTGCCGAGGTAACTGCTACCAAGTTACCCGAGTCCATTGTTGTTCGTTCGATGAATGATTTTACTATATTTTTACCTAGCGTAACCTCCGTAGTGCGCGATAGATTTACGATTGCGCACGAATTAGGTCATCTTTTCTTGCACTACCCGATAGTAGCCGCTGCGGGCGCAGGAGTAGTAATGACTGCAACTCGTTGGGTTAAAGAGGATAATGAGGCTCTGAAGCGCGCAGAATGGGAGGCTAATTGGTTTGCTGCTGCCTTTCTAATGCCTTCGGAAGAATTCTCTCGCATTTACCAGTCTATGGACCGGTCTAGCGACTTAACGGCGGCGCATTTTGGTGTAAGTCCTAAGGCAGCAGAGATACGCGCTCAGTCGCTACGGATCTAGTTAAATGGGTGAATGCCCCGAGTATCGTGTCCGTTTGTTTATGTCCGTGGATTTAGTCGGGTCGACAGCTTTTAAAGCAAAGCATGGCGATAGACGTGACCCTGGCGAGCCATATCCAGTTTGGCTAAACCGCACAAAAAGCTTTTATCGCCAATTCCCCAATTTGATGAATGGTCACTACAAAGACTATTTGCCAACTTATGATGGGAGCGAAAATTTTTCGGATAGAGTGCCAAAGGTTTGGAAGACGGTTGGGGATGAAATAATATTTTGCATTCGCATTGTGTGCCTTGAGCATCTTGCCTGCTGCGTCCGATCTTTCACCAAAGCTCTTTCGGAGTATGGTAGTCTAATCAATGAACAAGAACCCGAATTAGATGTGAAAGGTTGCACTTGGATAGCATCCTTTCCAGCGCCAAATGCAACTGTGACATCTGCAAGCCGTTTTTCTCTTGACCCCAAACAAGGCATCATTGGGGACCAATTGAATGAGGAAGACGAAAAAAATGCCGACATAAATCCCAGTGAGTACGATTTTCTGGGAAAGCAAATCGATACAGGATTTAGAGTATCAAAATTTGCACAAGCCCATGAGCTGGGGCTTTCGATTGATTTAGCGTGGCTCTTGACCATGCTAAGGCACATGGATTTAGTCGATTATCAGTTTACGTATAGGGGCAAGGAACAACTAAAGGGCGTTATTGGTGGGGCTCCGTATCCAGTAATCACCGTACAAACCGAACGGTCGCCTGAAAAACGAGAGCTTGATTCGCTCGAACGGTCCGTTTCTGGACTCTCTTTTGCTGAACCCATTAGTCTCAGAAACTATATACATCAATTTATGCACCAGCATAAAGTAGAAATTCCCATCATTCCCTCGGCTCGTGATAAATTTGACATTGAAAAGCTTCCCCAGTGCTACAAAGACCTAACCGCCGCGTGGGAAGTTGGAATTATCGAAGAAGGCAAGCGCACTCAATCAAACGAAGAGGCTGAGGCATTTGTGGAGCCAAGCCAATTTGTGCCTGCGCCGCCAGAGACGCCATCGAATATTGATGAGATAAATATGGCGATTGATAAGCTGGTTGAGGTATACTGGTCAAAAGGACAGACTTAGAATATTGCGGAAGGTTTATATGTGTATACCCTTGTGCTCACCAAAACTTTTAATCCGTCCTTGCACTGCTGCTTTGTAAGAGCCTGAATAAGGCGGTAGGCTATGGACGGGACTCGGTTGAGGACGGCGCCCGTGATGAGAGTGTATTGCTTCCTGCTGCTCACTCGGAGATGGCTCTCGCGCCAAGCCATTTCAGCAGCGTAGGCGTCGAGGTAGAGGGCGGCAACGAGGTGATGCACGTCTATCTCAGCGCCTGCGCAGGCGGGAGGGGACCCGCGCTATCCGCGAGATATGAGAATTCGATTTCTTAGTCGGCACGAGGGTGGGGCGAGCCGCATCAGGCTGAGCAGAATCATTCATCGGATAAGGCCCCCACCCTTGACCCCCGCCCCCCAATCCACAACAAGAGAACAAACACCGAACAGTTCGCCGCGCCCGAGACGCGAGGGCCGATGTCGCGCGAGACCGAAGCCACGACCGACGCCAGCACCGCGCTCACCCGGAAGATCATCCACATCGACATGGATGCGTTCTACGCCTCCGTGGAGCAGCGCGATGATCCGGCTCTGCGGGGGCGGCCCCTGGCGGTGGGCGGGTCGCGGGAGCGCGGCGTCGTCGCGGCGGCGAGCTACGAGGCGCGGGTGTTCGGCGTGCGCTCGGCGATGCCCTCGGTGACGGCCCGGCGGCTCTGCCCCGACCTCGTCTTCGTCAAGCCGCGCTTCGACGTCTACAAGGCGGTGTCGGCCGAGATCCAGGCGGTGTTCTCCGAGCACACGGCGATCATCGAGCCGGTCTCCCTCGACGAGGCCTATCTCGACGTGACCGAGAACCTCCGGGGGCTGCCCACCGCGACCGCGGTCGCCCGGGCCATCCGGGCCGAGATCCTGGCCCGCACCGGCCTCGTCGCCTCGGCGGGGGTCTCGTACAACAAGTTCCTGGCCAAGGTCGCGTCCGACTACCGCAAGCCCGACGCCCTGTTCGTCATCACCCCCGCCATGGGCCCGGCCTTCGTCGAGGCCCTGCCCATCGGGCGCTTCCACGGGGTCGGCCCGGTGACGGAGGCCAAGATGAAGCGCCTCGGCATCCTCACGGGCGGCGACCTCCGGGCGCGCTCGCTCGCCGAACTCCAGGCCGTGTTCGGCAGCGCGAGCGGGTATTACCACGGCGTCGCCCGGGGCATCGACGAGCGCCCCGTGCGGGCGCACCGCATCCGCAAGTCGGTGGGGGCCGAGACCACGTTTTCGGAGGACACCACCGCGTTCGACGTGCTGGCCGAGCGGCTTCAGCCGCTCCTCGACAAGGTCTGGACCACCTGCGCGGGCAAGGGCGTCGCCGGCCGCACCGTGACCCTGAAGCTGAAGTTCTCGGATTTCGAACAGATCACCCGGGCGCGCTCCCTCGGCGCGCCGGTCGCCAGCCGCGAGGCGATGGCGCAGGTCAGCCTCGGGCTCCTGCGCGATGTGTTCCCCCTGCGCCGCAGCGTGCGGCTGATCGGCGTGTCGCTCTCGGGCCTCGACACCGGCGCGGGCGAGGCCCCGCGCCAGCTCGGCCTCGCCGTATGAGGCCCCCCGCCTACCGGGCCGGCGGCTGCCAGGTGGCGAGGGCGGAGGCGTCGACGGGGCGGGGCAGCAGGCCCTCGGCCCGGAAGGCGTCGGCGATCTTTTGCTGCTCCCCCAGGGCCGCCCGGGTGACGGGTTCGACCCGGTAGCTGCGGCGGGCGTTGGCGCGCACGATCACGTCGGCGTCGATCTTCCACAGGGGCGCCAGGCGGGCGGCGGCGGCCTCCGGCTCGGCCTTCACGAAGGTGCCGGTCTCGGCGAGCTTGGCGAACAGGATGCCGAGGACGTCGCCGGATTTGGCCACATAATCGTCGGCCGCGAGGTAGTAGCGCGTGTAGAGCGACAGGCCGGCGCCGTCGCGCAGGACCCGCGCGCCCGATTGCTGGCGGGCCGCCGACAGGAACGGGTCCCACGCCACCCAGGCCTCGACGCCGCCGCTCGCCAGGGCCGCGCGGCCGTCGGCGGGGGTGAGGTAGGCGGGGGTGATGGCCTTGAACGAGAGGCCGGCTTCGGCGAGCGCCGCCAGCAGCAGGTAGTGGCTGCCCGAGCCCTTGGTCACGGCGACCCGCCGGCCCTTGAGGTCGGCCACGGATGTGAGCGGCGAATCTCCCGGCACCAGGATCGCCTGGGCCTCGGGCGAGGGCGCCTCCTGGGCGATGTAGGTGATCTTGGCCCCCGCCGCCTGGGCGAAGAGCGGCACCGTGTCGGCGACATCCGCCGAGACGTCGATCTGCCCGGCGTTGAGGGCCTCCATGATCGGCAGGCCGCTGGTGAACTCGTGCCAGGACACCGTGACGCCCGCCGGCTTGAGGGCGGTCTCCAGGCCGGCATCCTGGCGCAGCAGGGCGATGAGGGTCGAGGAGCGCTGGTAGCCGATGCGCAGGGTCCGGTCGGCGGCCTCGGCGGGCCCGAGGCCGAGGGAGGCGATGCCGAGGGAGAGGAGGGCGGCCCCGGTCATCACGGCGGCCCGCAGGGCGGATTTCAGGGAACGATGCATGGGTGCCTCGCAAGGGGGGGAAGGGGTGAGGAGGGTGGGGCTCAGCGCAGCGGGATGTCGCGCGGCGGGCGCAGGCCTTCGCCGCCCCGGTCCCGGCGCGGGCGCGGCCGGGCCGCCTCGGGCGGCCGCGAGGGGTAGTTCGACGCGAACGGGTTCGGCGGCACGGTGTCGGGGGCCGGCGCGTGCCCGCGGCCCTGCGCTCCGGCGGGTCCACTCGCGGGTCCGCACACCGAGCCGCAGGCCAGCCCTGCGAGGATCAGGGCACGAAAGGCGGACAGGCGCATGGGCGGACCTCGGGGGCGAACGGCGACGACGGCTTGGACCCCATACCCCGGCCGCCCATATGGGGCGAGGCCCCGCGGGACGTCGCACGCGCGACAGCGAGGATCCGGGACAGGAGACGCCGCATGGAGCCCCACACCTTCGAGCAGGACGGCGTGACCTACGAGGTCCGCTTCACCCGCGAGGCCGAGGCCTGGATCGCCCGGATCCGCCGGGCCGGCGAGGCGACGGCGCAGATCGTCGCCTTCCCGCACGGGCGCGGCTACGATTCCGACGACGTCCGCGCCTCCCTCATCGCCGGCTGCGAGGCGGCGGTGCCGAACCTCCCCTGGGCGGCCGTCACCCGGCATTAGGGGGCGGCGATGGGCTCAGGCCCGGTGGGCCAGCAGCCAGACCACCGCGACGGCCAGGGCCAGGGCGACGAGCTTCCAGAACAGGACGGGGTCGCGCTCCAGCAGGGCCGCCGGCCGCAGGCCCGGCAGGGCGGCGTTCGGGGCACGCAGGTCCGCCACGAAGGCCGAGGCGGCGTCGTAGCGCAGCGCCGGGTTCGGATGCACGGCCTTGCGCAGGGCGGCGTCGACGAAGGGCGGCAGCCCGGCGCGGGCGGCGGCGACGGAGACGTAGTTCAGCCGCCGCCCGCGCGCCTCCGTGACGGCCTGCGCCGCCTTGGCGCCGTAGGGCAGGCGCCCGGTGAGCATCTGGTAGGCGATGACGCCCACGGAGAACAGGTCCGAGGCCGGCGTCGCCGGGTGGCCCGCGAGGCACTCGGGCGCCGTGTACTGGATCGTGCC
Source organism: Methylobacterium sp. Leaf102 (assembly GCF_001422425.1). Lineage (NCBI taxonomy): Bacteria > Pseudomonadati > Pseudomonadota > Alphaproteobacteria > Hyphomicrobiales > Methylobacteriaceae > Methylobacterium > Methylobacterium sp. Leaf102. Next base: position 36,986 of record NZ_LMMX01000013.1, read on the forward strand.
GAGGGCCGGTTCGCCCGCTTCCGAATCCTCGGCGATGCCAGCGACCCGCGTCGAGCCGAAATCGATGAGGCGCACGGTGCCGGCCGCGTCGAGGAGGATGTTGGCGGGGCGCAGGTCCCCGTGCACCATCTCGCGCCGGTGGAACGCCTGCACCCCGCGGGCGATCTGCTCGAGGAGGCCGCGCACGGTTTCGAGGCCCGGCGCGGGGTTGTCCCGCAGCCATTGGGCCAGTGTCTGGCCTTCGACGTAGTCCATCACCGTGTAGAGGTGGCTGCGGGGGCGGGTCTGCACGGGGGCCGTCAGCACGTGCGGGCTGTCGATGCGCCGGGCGATCCACTCTTCCATCACCATCCGGCGCAAACCCGCGGGATCGCCCTGCAGGTCCGTCGAGGGCATCTTGAGGGCGACCTGCGCGCCGGTCTCCCCGTCGAGGGCGAGGTAGACGTGGCTGCGGTGGCTCGCGTGCAGAGTACGCAGCACCTGGTAGCCGTCGAACAGGGCCGGCGGGTCGAGGAGCGGGGCCGGGGGCAGGTCCGCGCTCCGGCCGAGATGCTCGGCCGGAGCGCCGTCGGGCAGGGCGTCGATGCGCACGATCTGGACGGTGAGGTTGTCGCCGCTGCCGTTCTCGTAGGCACGCCTGACGATCGCTTGGGCGGCCCGGTCGAGATCGTCGCCGTGCCGGGCCACCTCCGCCGCCATGGCCTCGGGCCGCACGTGCTCGTGCACGCCGTCGGTGGTCAGGAGGAAGACGTCGCCGCGCTCGAGGCCGACCCGGCGATGGTCGATCTCCACGTGGGCGGCGGCGCCCAGCGCCCGGCCGAGATAGGATTCGGTGGCCGACAGGACCACGCGGTGGTCCTCGGTGAGGTCTTCGAGGGAGCGCCCCGACACCCGCGACACGCGGGCATCGCCGACGTGGAAGATGTGGGCCGTGCGCGACCGGAGCACGAGGGCGCTGAAGGTGGTGACGTAGCCCCGATCCCGGCCGCCCTCGGGGTCGTGCAGGTGGCGGTTGCGCCGGGTCTCGGCGTGGAGCCACGAATTGGTGGCCGCGATGACGCGCTGCGCCGAGGTCTTCACCGACCAGGTTTCGGGGGTGTCGTAATAGTCCGACAGGAAGCTCTTGACCGCCGTCTCGCTGGCGATGTGGCTGACGGGGCTGCTGCCGATCCCGTCCGCGATGGCGATGGCGGCGCCCTTGAGGGCGAGGGCGGGGCGCCCGGGGAGGGCGGCCCCGTGGAAATCCTGGTTGGTCTCCTTGCGGCCGCGTTCGCTGTGCTGGCCGAGGGAGAGCGTCAGGTCCTGGGGCATCGTCCGGGAATCATCGAGGAACGGTGGGCCGGGCCCCGCGCTGCGAGGCCCGGACGGTCGTGCCGGATTCGGTGTCTCTCACAAAACGCCCGCTGCACCGAAGGGCTCGGCGTGAGAACCGGTCGTGACCGGGAGTATTGTGAGGCACGCTCAGGCCGCGTGGCGGCGCTCGATCCCGACCACGTTCCGCTTCGGGGCGGTGCGGACGTGGGTGGTGTAGAGGGTGAGGCCCGTGAAGGCGAGGCCGCCGACGAGGTTGCCCAGGACCGTCGGGATCTCGTTCCAGACGAGGTAGTCCATGATCGAGAAGTGGCCGCCCATGAGCAGGCCGAACGGGAACAGGAACATGTTCACCACGGAATGCTCGAAGGTCATGTAGAAGAACAACATGATCGGCATCCACATGGCGATCACCTTGCCGCTGACCGTGGTCGAGATCATCGCGCCGACGACGCCCGTCGAGACCATCCAGTTGCACAGCATCCCGCGGATGAAGATCGTGAACCAGCCCCCCGTGCCGTGCGCGGCGTAGCCGACGGTGCGGCGCTCGCCGATGCCCGCGATGAAGGTGCCGACCTGATCGGGCGGCGCGGTGAAGCCGAAGGTGAACACGAAGCCCATCATCAGGGCGACGGTGAGCGCACCGAGGAAGTTGCCGACGAACACGAGGCCCCAGTTGCGCAGCACGCCGCGCCAAGTGACGCCCGGGCGGCGGTCCAGCAGGGCCAGGGGCGCGAGCACGAACACGCCCGTGAGCAGGTCGAAGCCGAGCAGGTAGAGCATGCAGAAGCCGACGGGGAACAGGGCCGCGCCGAGGATGGGGATGCCGGTCTGCTGGGTGATGGTGACGGCGAAGACGGCGGCCAGCGCCAGGATCGCCCCGGCCATGTAGGCGCGGATCACGGTGTCGCGGGTCGACATGAAGACTTTGGATTCGCCGGCGTCCACCATCTTGGTGACGAACTCCGCGGGCGCGAGATAGGCCATTGCTTGTCCTTCTTCTAGTTCGAGGCTCCTGCGGGGCCGCCGGATTCGTCGCGAACGATCCGGCCCGCCACCACGCGTCGTTGCGCGGCTCGCAGAGGGCACCGGGCGGTCCATGGGACGCGCCCGACGCCTGTCGAAATTCGACGAGGCAAGATTCGCGCCTTTTGAATACACGCTCCGATGGGGCAGCTTCGACGGCTCCGCCGGTGGGGTTGGGCTCCGTGACTCCGACGGAGTTCGCGAATCCGCCGTGTGAATCCGGCCACCCGGACGGCGAAGGCCCTCACCGAAACCCGAAGCGCCGGCTACCCGCCGGGAAAGGCCCGACCGGGAACCACCCGCGGCCCGCATCGGTTCGCCCCCGACAACACGAGGACCAACCCCATGACGGACGTCACCTATCGCATCGTCGAGCACGACGGCGGCTACGCCTACAAGGTCGGCGACGTGTTCTCCGAGACCTTCCCGAGCCACGACGAGGCGCTCCAGGCGGCCCAGGCCGCGGCGGCCGAGCAGCAGGTGCCGGGCTCGACCGAAGGCATCCGCTATCAGGACGGCGCGGGCGCCTGGCACGACGAGACGGCGCAGGGCAACGACCGCCCCGTCGCGAAGGTCGTCGAATAGGCCGCTCCTCGATCGGACTCTCCGCGGAGTCCTTGGACCAAAGGCCACGGGGCCGGGGTTTGCACCCGGCCCCCATCCGGTGCAAAGGCGAAACGGCGCTCCCCGCGCCCCGGAGTTTTGCCGTGAATCCGCGCCAGCCCGACCATGCCATCGATCCCCTGTTCACCGAGCGCTGGTCGCCGCGCGCCTTCACCGGCGAGGCGGTGCCGGAATCCGAATTGCTGCGGATGTTCGAGGCCGCGCGCTGGGCGCCGTCCTCCTACAATTCCCAGCCTTGGCGCTTCCTCTATGCCCTGCGCGACACGCCCCATTGGGCGCCGTTCCTCGACCTTCTCGTGCCGGGCAACCAGAAATGGGCGAAGGATGCGGGGGCGCTGGTCATCCTCGTGTCGAACACGCACATGAAGGTCGGCGATGTCCTGAAGCCCACGCCGAGCCATTCCCTGGACACCGGCGCGGCCTCGGCCAACTTCCAGCTCCAGGCCATCCGCCAGGGCTGGCACGTCCACGGCATGGGCGGGTTCGACAAGCCCCGCACCGCGACCCTGCTCGCCGTGCCGGAGGGCAACCACGTCGAGGCGGCCTACGCGGTCGGCCGCGCCAAGCCCCGCGAAGACCTCACCGAGGAGGAGCGCGAGAAGGAGGTGCCGAACGGGCGCCGCCCCATCGGCGACTTCATCCATGCGGGCGGCTTCCCCGGCCACAAGCTCTGAACCCAGCCATGCTGGCGCCCGCCTCCGACTATGCCGGCCTCGTCGCGGGCTTTTCCTGGGACATTCCCGCCCGGTACAACATGGGCGTGGAGGTCTGCGACGTCTGGGGGACGCGCGAGCCGGACCGGCCCGCCATCCTGGCGGTCACGGCGGCGGGCGTCGCCACCACCACGTTCGGCACCCTGAAGGCGGAGTCCGACCGCCTCGCCGCGGCCCTGCGCCGACGCGGCGTCGGGCCGGGCGACCGGGTGGCGGTGCTCCTGCCGCAATCGGCCGCCGTGGTGGTGGCGCATGCCGCCGCCTACAAGCTCGGCGCCATCGCGCTGCCGCTGGCTGGCCTGTTCGGCCCCGACGCGCTCGCCTACCGCCTCGCCGATTCCGGCGCCCGGGCGCTGATCACCGACGCGGCGGGCCTCGCCAAGGTCGCGCCCCTGCGCGCCGGATTGCCGGGCCTCGACCTCGTCCTCAGCCTCGACGGCGCCGGCGAGGGGGCGCTCGCCTATGCCGACCTGCTCGCCGACGCATCGGACGCGACATTCACCCCCGTGGACACCGGGCCCGACGATCCGGCCCTGATGATCTACACCTCCGGCACCACGGGGCAGGCCAAGGGCGCCCTCCACGGCCACCGGGTGCTGCTCGGCCACATGCCGGGCTTCCTGATGATGCACGACTTCCCGCCGCGCCCCGGCGACCGCCTGTGGACGCCGTCCGACTGGGCCTGGGCCGGCGGCCTCCTCAACGCCACCCTGCCGGCCCTGCGCCTCGGCGTGCCCGTGGTGGCGCAGCCGGCGGCGCGGTTCGAGCCCGAGGCGGCGCTGCGGCTCATCGCCGAGCACGCCGTCACCACCGCGTTCCTGCCGCCCACCGCCCTGAAGATGCTGCGCACGGTGCCGGACCCGCGCGGCCGCTTCGACCTGTCGAAGCTCCGCAACATCGCCTCGGCCGGCGAGGCGCTGGGCCCCGAGACCTACGCTTGGGCGCAAGCCGCCCTCGGCCTCACCATCGGCGAGGCCTACGGCCAGACCGAGTGCAACCTCGTGCTCGCCGCCTGCCCCTCGGCCGGCGTGGCGCGGCCCGGCTCCACCGGGCGGCCCGTGCCCGGCCACCGGGTGACGATCCGGCGCCCCGACGGCACCGAGTGCGACGCCGACGAGCCCGGCGAGATCTGCATCGCGCGGCCCGACCCGGTGATGTTCCTGCGGTACTGGAACCAGCCCGAGGCGACGGCGAGCAAGTTTCGCGGCGATTGGATGCTGACCGGCGACACGGCGCGGCGGGATGCAGACGGCTATGTCCACTTCGTCGGGCGCGAGGACGACCTCATCACGTCCGCCGCCTACCGCATCGGCCCGACCGAGATCGAGGATTGCCTGAGCCGCCACCCCGCCGTGGCGATGGCGGCGGCGGTGGGCCGGCCCGATCCCCTGCGCACGGAGATCGTGAAGGCCTACGTGGTGCTGCGCGAAGGCTTTTCCCCCTCCGAGGCCCTGGCGACCGAGATCCAGGCCTTCGTCCGCACCCGGCTCTCGGCCCACGAGTATCCGCGCCTGCTCGAATTCCGCGATCACCTGCCGATGACCACCACGGGCAAGATCATCCGCCGGCAGCTGCGCGACGAAGCGTAAGGCGGCCCACGCGAAGACGGCCGCGGGTTCTCCCACGGCCGTCCGGTCCTAGCGCTCTCGTCCTATCGCTCTCGTCCTATCGCTCTTGCGCGATCAAGCGGGGTCCGCGTACGGCAACCCGTTCATTCAGCAGGACGAGCCGCCCGCGGTCTGGCCGTACTGCATCACCGGGCGGGTCTGCTGGTTGGCGTTGCCGTCGGCGGCCGAGCTCACGGGGCAGCCGAGGAAGGTCGGGCCGCGCTCGTCGACGTACAGGGAGCCGGTGGTCTCGGGTGCGTAGGGCGAATACGACATGAAGCGCGACTGTCCGTCATGGGCCAGCGCCGGCGACATCGCGGCGGCACCCAGAGCAACGGCGGCGACGAGGGCGGAAAGACGCGTCTTCATTTGAGTTCCAGGCTCCCGGTCAAGAACAGACCCGATGTCCGTCTCGATTGTGCTTGCTCAACAAGCAGAGGGGTGCCCGGTTCCGGCAGCGTGTGCTGGACCGCACATGGACAAGACTGGCCTGCGGGACGCGCCCCGGAACTCCCGCCTCATACCAAATCCGGTTGATCGCTTCGCAATGCGGATTTGGGCTTCGCTCAGGCGCCGCGCGGGCTGCCTGATACTGTCCCCGAATGGATCATCCGGAGACAGTATCAGAAGTCCCGCTGCACCCGGGCCCGGACCTGGACGGCGTCGACGCTGGAGATGGTCGCGACGGGGTTGGCCGGGTTGTCGACGAAGGCGGCGTTCTGGGCCGGGAACCGGCTGAGGTCGAGGACGCGCCCGGATTGCATGCCGTAGCGGGTGTAGATCGCCTCGACGCCGATATCGAATTCCTTGACGGGGGACCAGATCAGGTTGGCGCCGACGACGAAGCGGTAGGAATCCCGCAGCACCTGGTTCAGCGCGAAGAACCGCGTGCCGGGCAGGCCCGGCCCGGTGCCGGTCACGCCCGAGGCGAGGCCTTGCGCGGCGCGCGCGCCCGGCGCGAACGTCATGGTGCCGTAGGAGCCGAAGGCCGCCGAGCGCACGGACGGCGTCCAGTAATGCAGCAGGGCCGCCGTCACCGAGACGCTCGTGGAGAGTTCGAGGCGATTGGTGAGCGGGTTTAGCACCGCGTCGTTGAGGAACTGGGTGAACGGCGCGCCCTGGATCGCCGTCGCCGATTGGGCGTAGGGGCCGACATAGGCCGGCAGGCCGGTGTAGAGGGCCGTGCCCTCGCCGTAGGCGGCCTGGAGATAGACCGTGTCGCCGGGGGCGAGTGCGGCCAGGTTGACCTTCACGCCGCCCTGCACGGCCCAGCCATAGGCCGAGGGCGCGCGGCCGGCGTCGCGGCTGTTGAGGGCGGTGGCGGGCGCGCCCAGATGGGTGCCGAGATAGGCGTCGCGGGCGAGCACGCCGGGGCTGACCTCGTGCAGGGCGGCGGAGCCCTGCAGCGTTCCCCAGGTGTCGTCGTAGCGCAGCACGCCGACGAGGTCGGGCACGCGGCTGCGCTGGGCCGACTCGACGAAGCCGATGCCCGTGGGCGTGCCGTCCGGGTTCGCCCCGACGAAGACCGGCGACACGGCCCGGGGCGCGAACCCGCCGTCGAGGCCCGGCACCAGGGGCCGGGCGTTCTGGGTCGAATAGACCGCCGTCTGGCGGAAATGCGGATCCTCCACCGACAGGGTGGTGGAGAAGCCCCGGCCGAGCTTCGCCGTGTAGGCCGCGAGGTTGGTCGACGGGATGTTCGAGCCCATGGACGCGACGATGAACTCGAAATCGTGGGCGTAGAAGTCGAAGAACGACGAGGCCCGCCCGGCGGTGAGGCCGGAGAACTGCACGAAGGCCTTGTCCAGGGCCACCTGCTGCTGGACCCGGCCGGCGGTGTCGACGCCGGTGGCCGGGAACGCGTTGCCGATCCGGTTGAACGCCCCGGCATGCATGGTGGCGAACCCGGTCCGGCTCCCGACATCGATGCGGGTGAAGCCGCGCAGGGCCCCGTAATCGGTCTGGGTCCGGGCGTCGAAGTTGATGCGGGCGCGGGCTTGGTAGCCGCTGATGTCGCCGGCCGAATTGCGGCTGTAGGCGTTCTGGAAGGCATACTCGAACCGCGCCCGGCCGGAGACCCGCAGGCAGGTGTCCGTGCCCGGAATGACGAAGAACCCCGTCCCGGGGGTCGGGCAGATCCGGACATGCGCGTCCGTGCCCGTCCTGCCCTCGTCCGTTTCCCGGCCCGGCCGCTCCGCCGCCGCCGCCGGGACCCCGATCATCCCCACCACGCCCGCGAGCAGGCTCGTTCGTACGCGTGTCATGCCCTGTCCCGTGCGGTCCAACCCAAGACGGTCTGCAACCCAAGACGGTCTGCAATCCAAGACGGGTCATAGGATCGTCGCGCGCCCCGGCCTCGTGAAGGCCGATTCCACGATCTGGCCATGCGACGGCAAAGGAGTTAGATGCGTTGCGAGGCTAAATCAATCCGATCGATGCCCTATCGATTTGCAAAGAATCGGCTTAATGGGGAAGAATATTTCTTATGATCGCGCTTCTGTCGTGCGGGATTAATTCGATGCGTGAGACGTGAACTATTGTAGCCTCGACGCAGTGTGGCTGTGCTTGTGGGGTGGTGTCGCGTACGGGGTCGCCTGGCCTCGGCTCCACCGGCCTCGGATCGATCGGAGACCTGCCGCGCGGCTGTCCCGGCGCGGGCGTGCGTGGCTTCGGGCCGGCCCGGGGCCGGTCCTCCCGGCGGGTTCGCGGGCTGCTTCTCCGGTCTCCGGCCCGGGAAGGATCGCCCCTGTGCAGGTGCGGATCGATTTTTATGATGCGGGGAAGATCACGATCCCCTAGTGATCAGCTTCCGCATGAATCTGGACTCAATTTATGATACATAAGTTCGATGACGCGCAACTTTCGCCGCGATGATGATTTAACGAGATCCGGTCCGATAGCGGCGAGCGATCCGTGTGTCCTTCGGTCGTGGGCCGGAGGAACGTCTTGTCCGTGCCGCAATCATCGGCCGGGCGTCCGCCAGTGGTTTGGGGGCGGTCGGTGCTATCGTCGGCTGGCCGCTCGATTGGATATCGTCCGCGCGGCGAAGGATTCTCAGCACCGTGTTCGGGAATTTTCCGGAATGACGTGTTGATGCGGACGGTGCTCACGACGGAAACCATCGCGCCGCATCTGAGGTTTCGGCTGTGGCAGGAGATGCTCCTCGACCGCATCGGTCCGGTCGAGCAGAAACAGATCGACGATCGGCCGTTCCAGGGACGGATCGAGACCGCCGATGTCGGGGACATTCGGATCACCCGGGTCGCCGAGAGCGGGCTGCGGACCGAGGTGACGCCGGCGACGCTGCGACGGCGGGACGACGCCGGGACGGTGTTCGTCCTGATCCAGCTCGCGGGCCGGTCGAAGAGTTCGCAGGATGGCCGCGACGCGGTGCAGGGGCCCGGCGACATCATGGTGCTCGGCGGGCGACCCAACGTCCACCTGTCGAGCCACACGGATCGGTCGCTCGTCCTGGAGTTGCCGCGGGAGCGCCTCGAAGACTTTCTCGGCCCGACGAAGGTCTACACGGCTTTTCCGGTCGGGCCGACATCGCCGGGCGCCCTGCTGGCTGCGAATTTCTTCCAAGGCCTGTCGGAGATGACCGACGATCTCGCCCCCGAGACGGCCGGTCGCCTCTCCAAGATCGGCGTCGATCTCATCGTGGCGAGCCTGGCCGAACGTCTCGCACAGGAATTGCCGCAGGATCTCTACGGCACCGTCATCATCCAGCGCGCCAAGGCCTACGTGGAGGAGAATCTCGCGGATCCGACCCTCGACCCCCGCCAGCTCGCCGCCGCGATGGGCCTCTCCCTGCGCCGGCTGCAGGAGCTGTTCCACAAGCAGGGGCAGCACATCTCGGACTGGATCTGGGAGCGCCGGCTCAGGGCCGCCGGACAGCGCCTGAGCGATTCCGCCTGCGGCCACCTCGCCATCGCGGTGATCGCGTATGGCTGCGGTTTCTCCAATTCCGCCCATTTCAGCCGTCGCTTCAAGGACCGCTTCGGCCTGACGCCGCGCGAGTATCGCTCCGCCGCCCTGGGGGGCCCGACCCCGTGAGGCCCCGGCGCGGCCCGCAAGGCCCGTCGCGTACTAGGACGGGGGCTGCCGTCGCGCCGCCGCGCGCCTGTACGCGCTCGGGGACAGGTCGTAGCGCTCTTTGAAGCGACGCGAGAAATGGGCCTGGTCCGCAAAACCGCAACCGTAGGCGATGGCCCCGATCGACACCGGAAGGCCGCCCGGATCGCTCAAGCGGGCCGCGGCCACCTCCAGGCGGCGTTGCCAGATCCAGTCGGAGATGTTGCGGCCGCGCTCGTGAAACAACTCCTGGAGTCGCCGGAGGGATACGCCCATGGCCAGCGCCAACTCCGCCGGCGTCAAGGTCTGCTCTCCGAGATGCGCCTCGACATACGCCTTCGCGCGTTGAACCAGGACCGTTCCGTAGAGGGGCTTCGGCGTTTCGAGGGCCATGCGTTCGGCGATGCTGGCCACCAGGAGATCGACACCGATGGAGGACATCCGCGCCGCCGTATCGGGCGTGAGCGTGTGTTGCAGGGTGATCAATTGCTTGAAGAAGCTGACCGCGAGGGTCGTGCTGGCCAAGCCGGCATCGATCCTGAGGGCGCTGTAGAGGATCGCGGGTCCGAGCAGGTTCTCGATGCGATCGCGATTGATCTCGACCACGAGCGACTGGGTCGGCGCTTTGAAATCCAGGCGAACCGGCTGCGATCGGTCGACGATGACGATGTCGCCCGGGTTGTGGATCAGGGACCGGTCGTTCTGCGCGCTCGCCGCTGTCCCGGACAAGCGTATCGTCGCCGAGAGGGTATGCTGCTTGCCGTGCCGCCTGATGTTCGTCGGCGTCACGTCCGTCGTCAGGGCTCCGAACGTCGATCGGGTGATGAGGACACCCCCCATGTCCGCCGCTTCGAGCGTGCCCTCGAACGGACCGTCCCCACTCTTCCGGGCCTCGCTCGGGATCAGGCGCTCGTAGGAAACGTCGCGCCAGAGGTCGAATTTGCGATGGAGCGGGACGTTCTTCGTCGTGACCAAGAGCTTCATGCCCGGGCTCCACAGCCGTTTTCCGATCCAAGACTATCCCGTGTCCCGCGCCGGGAAAACGCGGGTCGGTCGATGCTCGTGCGCCGACTGCGACGGCCTTGTTGAGCTACGAGATCGATTCGATGGAACGACGGCGGTCGGATGGATCCGCTCCCACCGTCGAGTCCCTCCGAGATCGGCAGGCTTTTTCGGGATCGGCAGGCTTTTTCGGGATCGGGATGCCCCTCGGGGATCGGAGCGGCTCCCGGCCGAGAGGAGCGCGCACGGAGGCTGGTCCACGCGCGTCCGGACGATGACCGTATGTCCGACCTCGCGCACCGGCAGCGTTGGTCCATCCGCTCGTGGACCGAACCGTCGGTTCTCGCCCCTGGCTGTGTCAAAACGCCGATGATGGTAGCTTTCTGCTGGTCGACCGGAGGCTGGCATGGGACGGTTTGTTGTCGGTGCCGAGCGCGATCAGACGACGCTGTTTCCGCCGTGTCTTGAAGACTGGATCGCCGAGAACAACCCTGTCCGCGTGGTCGATGCCTTCGTGGATGCGCTGGGTCTTGGTGCGCTCGGCTTCGCGGGCGTCGATGCGGCACGGACGGGACGACCGGGCTACCATCCCGCAGCCCTCCTGAAGCTCTATGTCTACGGCTATCTCAACCGGGTCCCGTCGAGCCGGCGTCCGGAGCGCGAAGCGGGCCGCAACGTCGAGGTCATGTGGCTGACGGGTCAGCTGTCGCCCGATCACAAGACCATTGCCGAGTGCCGCCGTCAGAACGGACCGGCCATCGGGCGTGCCTGTGCCCGTTTCGTCGCCTTGTGCCGCGAGATGGGCCTTCTGACGGGGACGCGCGTCGCGATCGACGGCTCGAAGTTCAAGGCGGTCAACAACCGCGACCGCAATTTCACACAAGGCAAGCTCGACCGGCGTCGCAGCAGATCGAGGAGAGCGTGTCGCGCTACCTCTCGCAGCTCGACACGGCCGATCGTCAGGATCCCACACCTGAACTGGCCGCCAAGGTGGTGCGGCTGAAGGAGAAGATCGCCCGCCTCGGGCAGGAGATGAAGCGGTTGGCCGGCCTGGAGGAGCAGGTGAAGGCGGCGCCCGACCGGCAGATCTCTCTGACCGATCCCGACGCGCGATCGATGGCAACCAGCGGGCGCGGGTCGGGCATGCCCACCGTTGCACCACGGTGGAGAAGGGTCTGACGCTGCATCGTCACTGGACGAATGCTTGCTCGGCCTGCCCGATGAAGACGGACTGTACGAATGGCAATGAGCGCCGGGTGACGCGCTGGGAGCACGAGGACGTGCTGGAGACGGTGCAGCGCCGCTTGGACGGCGACCCGCTGGCCATGCGGGTCCGGCGCGAGACGGTCGAGCATCCCTTCGGCGCGCTCAAAGCGCGAATGGGGGCCACGCACTTCCTGACCAAGACGCTGCCGCGCGTCTCGACCGAGATGGCGCTCTGAACCGCCCCGGGATTTCCGGAGGCTCCAACTCTTGAGAGACTGGAGCCATGACAAAGCATATCCCACCCTTCTCCCCTGAGGTCCGCGAGCGGGCGGTCAGGAT
>NZ_LMMX01000014.1:0-45533 GCF_001422425.1 Methylobacterium sp. Leaf102
GCGCGACCCCAACAGCCTGTTCCTCACCCAGGCCTTCCGCATGCGCAACCGCGACCTCGTCTACGTGTCGAACGCCCCCTTCACCGAGGTTCAGAAGGTGCTGTCGGTCTTCTCCACCGTCACCGCGCCCGTCGCCGCCGGTGCCTCCCTCTACGCCACCGCCCGCTGAGAGGACGATGCGGGCCGGAGCGGTCTTCCACGGGGCGATGGTCCGCGGCGGGTTCGCCCGTTGCGGATCGCGGCACGAATCCAGACTTGCGTTCTCGTGCGGCTTCCCGCACGGGTCGGGCGGTCCAAGGGGTGCGAGCCCCGCATTGTCTTCGGTAGATCCGCTGAAACCTTCCTGAGGTCGAACGAGGCGTGAGACGGGGCGAGACGAGGTTCAGACGCGCGACCCGGCGCCTCGGGCTCGATGGGCGGTGGGCGGCCGGCCTCCTGCTGTTGAGCCTCGTGCCGGTGAGCCTCCTGCCGGCCGGGGCCGCGCGGGCGGACGTCGTCATCGGCGTCGCAGTGCCGCGCTCGGGCGCCTACGTGGCGGTGGGCGAGCAGGTTCTGCGCGGCGTCCAGGCTGCGGCCCGCGATGCCAACGCGAAGGGCGGCCTCGACGGCCAGACCATCGTCCTCGACGTGCAGGACGACGCCTGCGATTCCAACAAGGCCGTGGCGGTGGCCAACCACTACGCCGCGCAGGGCGTGCGCCTCGTGGTCGGCCATGTCTGCTCCAACGCCTCGCTCGCCGCTTCGGAAGTCTACGCCGCCAACGGCACCCTGATGATCACGGCGGCGTCCGTGGCCGCCAAGCTCACCGATCGCGGCCTGCCGACGATCTTTCGGGTCTGCGGGCGCGACGACGACCAGGCCAAGCTGTCGGCGACGATCCTGGCCGAGCGCTTCCGCGAAAAGAAGATCGCCATCCTCAACGACCTCACGCCGGGCTCGCGCAACCTCGCCGCCGCGACGAAGGAGAACCTCAACCGCATCGGCATCAACGAGGCCCTCGCCACGGCCTTCGCCTCCAGCGACGCCGACGACGCGGCGCTGGCCGACCGCCTCAAGGAAGCCGGCATCGCGGTGGCGTATTACGGCGGGGACGCCCGCGAGATGGGCCGTCTGGTGCGGATCGCGGCCGAGCGGGGCTACAGGCCGCAATGGTTCGGCACCTCGGCCATCGCCACCCAGGAATTCGCCACCATCGCGGGACCGGCCAGCAACGGCGTGTTGATGACCTTCTACCTCGACCCGCGCCGCAAGCCCGAGGCGGCGGCCGTGGTCGCCGCCTTCAAGACCGAGGGCGTCGAGCCCGAGGGCTCGACGATCTACGGCTACGCCGCCCTCCAGGCCCTGGTGGCGGCGGGCAACTTCGCCCACAGCCAGGATTCCAAGCGCCTCGCCGCGACCCTGCATGCCGAGCGCTTCGACCTCGTACTCGGTTCCGTCGGCTTCGACGCCAAGGGCGACGTCACGGCGCAGGGCTACGTTCTCTACGTCTGGAACGACGGGACCTTCGCTTACGCCAAATGATCCCGGCCCTGATGATTCTTCGCCAAATGACCCGGCACGGGATCGTTTCGGGCGCGTCCCCGTTCGTGAACCGATGGCCGGACGGGCCGCCCGCGCCGATTCTCCGGTGCGTGGATCGATTGTGAAGCGAGGCGTCATGCCCCCACCCCTCTCCGGACGCGCCCTCCCCCGGCGCGCCCTCCTCGCCGCCGGTCTCGGCGGTGCGGCGGCCGTCGCCGCGCCCGCCCTCGCGCAAGGGGCGCCGGAGCTGCGCTGGCGCCTCGCCAGCGCGTACCCCAAGGGCCTCGATATCCTGTACGGCGCTGCCGAGACCCTGGGCCGCCTCGTGGCCGAGGCGACCGACGGCCGTTTCCAGATTCAGGTTCAGGGACCGGGCGAGCCGGTGCCGGGGGACGGAATCCTCGATGCCGTCGCGGCCCGCACCGTCGAGATGGGCTATGCGCCCGCGACGCAAGGGGTGGCGAAGGACCAGACCTTCGCCCTCGCCACCGCCATCCCCTTCGGCCTCAACGCCCGGGGTCAGTCCGCGTGGTGGCTCGACGGCGGCGCCGCCGACCTGTTCGCCGAGATCTTCTCCCGCAACGGCCTCGTGGCCCTGCCGGCCGGCAACACCGGCGCGCAGATGGGAGGCTGGTTCCGCAAGGAGGTGAAGGCGACGGCCGATCTCCAGGGCCTCAAGCTGCGCATCGCCGGCCTCGGTGGCCAGGTCCTGGCCAAGCTCGGCGCCGTGCCGCAGGCGACGCCCGGTCCGGAGATCTACGGCGCCCTCGAAGCCAAGACCCTCGATGCCGCCGAATGGATCGGCCCCTACGACGACGAGAAGCTCGGCCTCCAGAAGGTGGCGCCGATCTACCATTATCCGGGCTTCTGGGAGGGCGGCGCCCTCATCCACGTCTGGTTCAACGCCGAAGCGTGGAAGGCCCTGCCGAAGGCGTATCAGACGATCCTGCGGTCTGCGGCCGCGCAGGTCCACGCCGAGGTTCAGGCCCGGTACGATGCGCGCAATCCCAAGGCCCTGCGCCGCCTCGTCGCCGCCGGGGCGCAGCTGCGTCCGTTCCCCCAGGAGGTGATGGAAGCCGCCTTGAAGGCGTCGACGGATGTCTACAACGAGATCGCGGGCAAGAATCCGGACTTCAAGCGCATCTACGAAGCGATGCGGACCTTCCGGAACGAGGAATACCTTTGGTTCCAGGTCGCCGAGTACACCTACGACAACTTCATGATCCGCGCCCGCGCGCGGGGATGACTTCACGATCCGCGCCCGCGCGGGGGGACCTGCATCGCGCCGAAAAAAAGGCCGCTCCGAAGAGCGGCCCGAAGTCTAGGGAGGAAACGCCCAAGAAGGGCAACGGGAGCGCGACGCCATCGCGTTCCCGCAATGCACAATCTGATCCTCCCGCTCGGAAATGCAAGGCCGTTGGGGCAGCACCCCTGTCGCTTTTCGTGCAACCCGACGCGTTGTAATCCGCCTGTCTCCAAAATGTCGCAGGCCCCCGGTGGCATCCCTGCAACGTCGCCGAGCCGCATCGAGACGGGCGGGGCCAGCGTCAACGCCCTGATACCAAGGGGTTTTTCGAGCGCGACAAAGACCGGTCCGCGGTGCGGATCTGGCCGAAGGCCGTGCTGATCCGCCGCCGCCGCGCGTGTCGCCGAGGCTCTACATTTTCAGCACCACACGGGACGCAGCGGGCACGATGACGATACAGGCAGGGCGAATCAGGGTGTTGAACGATGTGGAACCCCGCGCGGACGGGGCCTACGTCGTCTACCTGCTGCAGCAGGCGAATCGCGCCCATTTCAACCCGGCGCTGGAATACGCCGTCGCGGAGGCCAACCGCCTCGGCGTGCCGGTCGTCGCGTGCTTCGGCCTCCTCGACGGGGCCAACGGCTTTCCCGAGGCCAACGCCCGGCACTATGCCTTCCTGCTGCAGGGCCTCGCCGACGCCAGGGCCGGGTTCGACCGGCGCGGGATCGGCTTCTGCCTGCGCAAGGCCTCCCCCGCCGAGATCGCCATCGACCTCGCCCGCGACGCCGCCCTGCTCGTCCTCGACCGCGGCTATCTCGCCATCCAGAAGCGCTGGTACGGGGAGATCGTGGCGGCGGTGAAGACCCGCATCGTCCAGGTCGAGGGCGATGTCGTCGTCCCCGTCGAGGTGGCCTCGACCAAGCACGAATACGCCGCCCGCACCCTGCGGCCGAAGCTCAACCGCCTGTTCGACGACTATATCCTCGGCCTGTCCGAGCGCACCGTGAAGCACAGGGCCGGGCGCGGCCTGCCGAAGGCCGAGATCGACATCGCCGACCCGGACGCGGTGCTGGCCGGCATGACCCTCGACCGGGACGTTCCCCCGGTCAAACGCTTCACGGGCGGCGAGACGGAAGCGCGGCGGCGCCTCAAGGCCTACCTCGCCGGCCCGTTCGCCACTTACGGGGCCGAGCGCAACAAGCCCGAGGCGGGCGCGGCCTCGCACATGAGCCCCTACCTGCATTTCGGCCAGATCTCGCCCGTGGAGATCGCGCTCGCCGTGCGCGCCGCCAGGACCGGCGGGGACGACGACAAGACCGCCTATCTCGAGGAGCTCATCGTGCGGCGCGAGCTCGCCATGAACCACGTCCACTACACGAAGGGCTACGAGTCCTACGCCCACGCGGTCCCCGAATGGGCGCGCAAGACCCTGGCCGAGCATGCCGACGATCCGCGTCCGCACACCTACACCGAGGCCGAACTCGCCGCGGGCGGGACCCACGACGTCCACTGGAACGCGGCCCAGGCCGAGATGCGCGAGACCGGCTACATGCACAACCACCTGCGCATGTACTGGGGCAAGAAGATCCTCGACTGGTCGCCCTCCCCCGAGGAAGGATTCAGGCGCACCCTGCGCCTCAACAACCGCTACTTCCTAGACGGCCGCGACGCCAATTCGTTCACCAACGTCGCCTGGGTCTACGGCCTGCACGACCGCCCCTGGGCCCGGCGCAAGGTCTTCGGGACCGTGCGCTACCAGAGCGAGAATTCCCTCCGAAAGTTCGACGCCAAGGCCTACCTGAAGACCGTCGCGGAGCTGTGCGCGGCGGAAGGCGTGCAAGCGTGATGCAAGACGTGATTCGAGAGGGGTGATGCAAGGCGGGCCGGCGCCGGGTATGCGCCTTGCCTGAGGCGCCGTGCGCCGCAACGCCGGATCCCCCACCCATGCCGTCCCGTTCCCGCATCCGCCCCACCATCACACGTTTGCGCAGTGGGGCCGTCGATGCCTTCGCGGTCTGGCGGCGGCGGCTGCTGTTCCTCCTCGGCGGCATCGGCGTCGGCCTCGCCGCCGTCCTGATGGCCAAGCTCGCCGATGCGGCGCAGGAGGGGTTCCGGATGATTCTGTCCCTGTCGCCCTGGATGGCCCTCGCGGTCACGCCCGTGGGGTTCGGCCTGTGCACCTACCTCGCCCGCACGGTGTTCCCGAATTCACAGGGCTCGGGCATTCCCCAGGTGATCGCGGCGCGCCACACGGCGACGGCGTCCCTGCGGCGGGCCCTGGTCTCCCTGCGCACGGCCGCGGGCAAGATCGTCGTGATGGCGCTTGGGCTGCTGTTCGGCGCCTCCACGGGACGCGAGGGCCCGACCGTCCAGGTCGGCGCGGCGATCATGGCCGCCGTCGGCCACCTCACCCCCAACCGCCAGCCCGGTCTCATCCTCGCCGGTGGGGCCGCCGGGGTTGCCGCAGCCTTCAACACGCCCATCGCCGGCATCGTCTTCGGGATCGAGGAACTCGGACGCGCCTACGAGGCCCGGACCGGCGGACTGATCGTGGCGGCCATCGTGGCGGCCGGCCTCACCGCCCTGGCGATCACCGGCAACTACACCTATTTCGGCACCACCGACGCGGCCCTCCCGTTCGGCCCCGGCTGGATCGCCGTGCCGGTGATCGGCGTCCTCGGCGGGCTGACGGGCGGCGTGTTCGCCCGCGTCGTCATCCTGTTCGCCCGCGGATTGCCCGGGCGTCCAGGCGCCGTCATCGCGCGCCGGCCCATCGTGTTCGCGGTGGCCTGTGGCCTCGGTGTCGCCCTGTGCGGCCTCGCCTCGGGCGGCGCCGTCTACGGCACCGGCTACGAGGAGGCCCGCACCCTCCTCCATGGCGCCGGCGGCGGCGCCCTCGATTTCGCGCCCCTGAAGTTCCTCGCGACCCTGTTCTCGGCCATCAGCGGCATTCCGGGCGGCCTGTTCGCGCCCTCCCTCAGCGTCGGGGCCGGCCTCGGCGCCGTGTTCCAGGGCGCCTTCCCGGGGGTGCCCGTGGCGGCCCTCGTCCTCGTCGGCATGGTGGCCTACCTCACCGGCGTGCTCCAGGCGCCCATCACGGCCTTCGTCATCGTCACCGAGATGACCCA
Organism: Methylobacterium sp. Leaf102; assembly: GCF_001422425.1. Taxonomy (NCBI): domain Bacteria; kingdom Pseudomonadati; phylum Pseudomonadota; class Alphaproteobacteria; order Hyphomicrobiales; family Methylobacteriaceae; genus Methylobacterium; species Methylobacterium sp. Leaf102. The sequence continues at coordinate 5,896 of NZ_LMMX01000014.1, forward strand.
GGGCCACGCCCTGATGATCCCCCTCATGATCGCCGCCCTCATCAGCGACGCCGTCTCGAAATCCATCTGCCCGGAGGGGCTCTACCATGCCCTGGCCGCGGGCCTGCTGGCGCGGGCGGAGAACCGTCAGGCCGGCTGATGCGGCCCGACGACCGGGCCGACCCCGGACGCCCGACCGAATCCGCGAGCTTGGCGGGAACGGAAGCGTGACCGCAGGGTTATCGCTCGTTCCCGCGTGCTGGAGTGCTGCGCATGACCCTGTTGAAATGGGCCCTCATCTGTTTCCTGATCTCCCTCGTGGCGGGTGGTCTCGGCTTCACCGGCATCGCCTCGGGCGCGGGCTCCCTGGCGCGCATCCTGTTCGGGCTGTTCCTCGTGGTGGCGATCGTCATCGTGGTCGTGGCCTTCGCCGTCGGGCAGGCGGTCTTCTGATCCCGTGGCGGGCGGCATGACCGGCGCGGCGCCGATGCGGGACCGGATCTGCCTCGTCACGGGCGCGACCTCCGGCATCGGCTTCGAGACGGCCCTCGGCCTCGCCCGAAGGGGCGCCCGGGTCGGCCTCGTCGGTCGCGATGCCGCCCGCACCCGTGACGCGGTCGGGACGATCCAGGCGGCGGTCCCGGGTGCACAGGTCGATGCCTTCGTGGCGGACCTCTCCGCACAGGCTGAGATCCGGCGTCTCGCCGGCGAAGTCCGGGCGCTTTATCCGCGCCTCGACGTGCTCGTGAACAACGCCGGCGCGATCTTCGACAGCCATCGGCTCACGGAGGACGGGATCGAGCGCACCTGGGCGCTCGATCATCTCGCCTATGTGTGCCTCACCCTCGAACTTCTCGACCTGCTGAAGGCGAGCGCGCCGTCGCGCATCGTCAACGTCGCCTCGGCGGCGCATACCCGCGGGCGCATCGCCTTCGACGACATCGGCCATGCGCGCGGCTTCTCCGCCATGACGGTGTATTCCCAGGCCAAGCTCGGGAACGTGCTGTTCACCAAGGCCCTCGCCCGCCGCCTCGACGGCACGGGCGTGACGGTGAACGCCCTGCATCCCGGGGTCATCGCCAGCGGGTTCGCCGGCGGCACCGGGGGCTGGTTCGGTTTCGGCTGGCGCCTGATCCGCCCGTTCATGGCTTCGCCGGTCGACGGCGCGGCCACGTCGATCCACGTGGCGAGCGCACCGGAGCTCGCGGGTGTGACGGGACTCTACTTCGCGCGCTCGCGTCCGGTGGCGACCTCGCGCCGGGCCGCCGATCCCGATCTGCAGGAACGGATCTGGCACCTGAGCCTCGACCAGCTCGGTCTGCCTTCGACGGCCGCGTCATCCGGAGCGGCGGGGACCGGACGGGTCTGAATGCATTCCGCGCATACCCATCCCCCCATTCGGGGGCGTTGTAGGGTGCAGTGCAAAATGGCATCTCAGTCACATGCACCGCAGCGATGGCGTCGCCGCGGTGTGCCCTTCTTGGGCGTTTCCTCCCTAGACTTCGGGCCGCTCCCTCACCGGGGCGGCCTTTTTTTGTCTTCGGTGGAGCGGCTTCTAGCCTCCCGGCCCCCTGGCGACAAGCACAATGATGCGCCGGCCGCCGAAGGGGTGGTGTTTTGTTGCGCAATTCTTCGTGCGGACAGCCGATTCATGCTTCCGTGGGCACGAAGGCCCCCGACAGGGCCTCCGCGATGAGCGCCCGCGTCTCGGCCACGCCGTAGAGGGCGACGAACGAACCGAAGCGGGGGCCGCGCGCCTCGCCGAACAGCACGTTGTAGATGGTGGTGAACCAGGCCTGCGACACGCCGGGCCGTCCGTCCGGGCTCTTCGCCTTGCCCGAGAGGTCGGGAAAGTGCCGCCGCCCGACCTCGTACACGATGGCCTGGAGCCCTTCCGGATCGGTCGAGCCCTCATGCGCCGCCAGGGTCTCGGACAGGTCCGAGAGGGCGGCCGCTTCCGCCTCCGTCGCCGCCCGGTAGGTCTTCTGCGGCCGCACCACGTCCCGGAAATACGCGAGTGCGTGGCCGACCAGCCGGGCGAGGACCGGATGGGTCTGCGGGCCGACATCCGGATCGTAGCGGCGGATGAAGCCCCACAGCACCGCCGGATCTTCGGTGTTGGCCACCGCCGCGAGGTTGAGGAGCATGGCGAAGTTGAGCGCACCGCCCTTGCCGACCGCCTCGGCCGCCGGCGGCCGGCCGGCGTGCAGGTGCCAGACCGGGTTGCCGAGCTGCTGGGCCGGCTCCTGGCCGGGAAACTTCTCGAGGAAGCCGAGATAGTCGTCGACCTGGCGCGGGATCATCTCCACGAACAGGCGCTTGGCCTCGCGGGGCTTGTTGTACATGAACAGCGCCAGGCTGTCGGCGGTGCCGTAGACGAGCCAGTCGTCGATGGATAGGCCGTTGCCCTTCGACTTCGAGATCTTGCGGCCTTCACGATCGAGGAAGAGCTCGTAGTTGAAGCCCTCCGGCGGTTCGCCACCGAGGGCGCGGGCGATCTCGCCCGACAGCTTCACCGAATCGATGAGATCCTTGCCGGCCATCTCGTAGTCGATGCCCAGCGCCACCCAGCGCATGGCCCAGTCGGGCTTCCATTGAAGCTTGGCATGGCCGCCGGTCACGGGGGTCTCGTAGGCCTCCCCCGTCTTCGGGTCGCGCCACACCAGAGTGCCGGCGCCAGACCGCACCTCGTCGATGGCCACCTGCATCACCTCCCCGGTCACAGGGTGGATCGGCAGGAACGGCGAGTAGCTCGCCGAGCGCTCGGCGCGCAGGGACGGCAGCATGATCGCCATCACGGCCTCGTAACGGTCGAGCACCGTCAGCAGGGCCGTGTCGAACAGGCCTTGCTTGTAGCATTCCGTGGCCGAGTGGAACTCGTAGTCGAAGCCGAACGCGTCGAGGAAGCGGCGCAGCTCGGCATTGTTGTGGGCGCCGAAGCTCTCGTGGGTGCCGAACGGGTCCGGCACCTTGGTCAGGGGCTGGTTGAGGGCCGCGATGAGCATCGGCTTGTTCGGCACGTTGTCCGGCACCTTGCGCAGGCCGTCCATGTCGTCCGAGAACGCGATGAGCCGCGTCGGCACGCTGTCCTTCGTCAGGACCCGGAAGGCGTGACGCACCATGGAGGTGCGGGCGACTTCGCCGAAGGTGCCGATATGCGGCAGGCCCGAGGGGCCGTAGCCGGTCTCGAACAGCACTTCGCTTTTAGGGTTTCGCTCGAGCCGTGCCAACAGCTTGCGCGCCTCCTCGAACGGCCACGCGGTGGCGGAGACAGCGGCCTCTATGAGGGCGGGGTCGAGGGCGAGCGGGGACGAAGTCGAGGACGACATGAGGCCGGGGTTCGGTTCCAGTGAGCGCCTTGGCGGAAGGGCGTCACCCTAAGCGGGATTGCGCCGGCAGGCCAACGCAATCCCGTCTTCGAACCCCTGAAGCGTGCGGACCGGTTCCGGCGGCGGGCGTTTCAGCCGTTCTGCTGACGCGTGAGGCTGCTCGCGTCGCCGGACGTATCGGTCATGGGGCTCGTGGATCCGCTGACGTTGTCGCCGCCCGTGGCCGCGGCGCCCACGTCGTCGGCCAGGCGGTTGCCGACGTGGTCCTGATACTGCTCGGTCTGGACGTTCTTGCTGTCGAGGCCGCGCTCGTCGCTGTGCTGGGCCTTGTCGCGATTGCTCAGGACCATGTTTTCCGGGAGGATGCCCTCCGGGAGATCGGTCATCGCGCCCGTTCCGGAGCTCTTGCCTTGGGTGCCAGGCCCCATCTTGTGCTTGTTCGCGTTCGCCATGCTGCGCTCACTCTCTCATTCGGCTTCGCCCCGGGACGAATCCGCGCCGGGGCAGATCGCGTTGGGGGAACGATGTCAGTGCGACCGGGCGGGACTGTTGCCGTCCGCGTCGTGGGCGTGGTGACGGTCACGTTCTCCGCCGCCGCCCGAGACGTGGGACTTGGCATCGCTGGTCGGGCTGCCGGGATTCGAGCCGTCACGCGTCTCCGCTTGCGGCTTGCTCGCGTCCTGGTGACTGCTGCCGGGGCCGCCGTGATGCCGGTCGGCGGCAGGTGTCTTCTTCGAGGTGCTCATTACCGATCCTGCTGATGGCCCTGATGGGTGGTGTTCACCTTGGAATTGCCGGCCTGACCGATCGTGTCGGGGTTCCGGGTCTGACCCGAACCCTTGGGCCCGGTGGCGAGGGGGGCGTCGGGTGCGCTTCCGGGCCCCTTGTCGGACTGGTTGGCCGGGGGGACGGGCGGTGCCTTGGTGGTCATGCGGCCTCCTCTGGGCATCGAACGGGTGATGAGGACTCAACCGGACTGTCGCGCGCCGGTTCCGGATGCACTGGTCTTCGCGGTCGCGCCGCAAGACTTCGCGGCGAACGGCGAAGGACCGGCCCCGCTGGCGATGCATCGCCTTCCGACAAGGCTGTCATGGCGAAGCTATGGTCCGTTAGAAGTTGCGGACCTGATCGCGCCTTGTCGGGCGATGACGTAATGTCGGCCGGTGTGAGCTTGCTGTAAGTCGTCGTTTTGAGGTGCGATACGCATCGGATGCGCGCGATACCCTTGGGATGCGCGCGATACCCTTGCCGGGAGCGAGTTCCCCGGGCAGAACGGTGCCGTTCGCGGAACGCTCTAGAACGGACTGACGGGGAAGAACCTGAGGTAGAGTTCGGCGTACTTGCCGTCGTCCCACACCCGTTGCAGGGCGTCGTCGAGGGCGCGGGCCAAGGCCGCGTCGTCGGGTCGGGTGACGAGGCCGATGCCCTCGCCGAAATAGCGGTTCTCGAGGTAGTCGCCGCCGACGAGGGCGCAGCACTGCGCCGATTCGATGCCGCCGACCCACAGGGCGAGGTTGAGGCCGTCGGCGAAGACGTACTCCACTTCGCCGCGCCGCAGGGCGCCCTCGGCGGCGGCGAGATCGTTGAAGTCGCGCGCCTCCGCCTTGGGGAAGAACGCCTTGAGGTAGGCCGCGTGGGCGCTGCCCGCGACCACGCCGACGCTGCGGCCGGCGAGGGCCGTGGCGGAGGGGACGGGCAGCGCCTTGTCCGTGCGCGCCGCGAACCGGCCCGGCCAGCGAAAGTACGGCCGGGTGGCCAGGAACCGCGCCCGCAGGGCCGGCGTGAGCGGGATGGCGGCGGCGACCACGTCGCCCTGCTTGTCGGCCAGCGCATCGAGCAGCGTGTCGAAGCGCCGGGCCTGGACCGTGCAGGTCAGGGCGAGTTTCTCGCAGACCGCGCGGGCGAGCTCCACCGAGAAGCCCGTGGGCGTGCCGTCCGGCCCGGGGAAGTGCAGGGGCGGGAACTCGTCGTCCGTGAGGAAGCGGACCGTGCGGCTCGTCTGGGGCGCGTCGATGCGCTCCTGGCGCGCGCGCGGGTTCCAGAAGTTCGGGATGGCGACCCCCTGTCCCGGCGCGGGAGGCGTCTGCGCGTCTGCGCGTCCCACCAGCAGGGCCATCGCCACGGCGAGGACCGCCGGAGAAATCCAGCGCGTCCTTGACCTCGGGGTTGTATTCGTGGTGCGCTGGTTGTGCGCGGACGCGGTCTGGCTCACGCCGTCTCCCTAGCACGTTCTCGAGCCGCCGGGAGACGCTCCCGTTGTCGATCCTCGGTTTACCCTTCGTGTCGCAGGCCGGCGTCTCGCCCCTGCCGCCCGACCTCGCCTTCCTCCTGGATCACGGTGTCGATCCGGCAGCCCTGGCCAAGGCCGCCGACCGCGCCCGCGCCTGGGGCACCGACGGAGCCTCCGCCCTTCTCGCGTCGGGCACCGTCACGGAGGAGGCCTATTACCGGGCGCTCGCGGCCGAACTCGGCACCCCCTTCCTCGCCGGCGCGATCCCCCTGGGGCCCGGCGCACGCTACCCCGAGAGCGTGGTCGCCGGCGTCGCCCCCCTGCTGCCGGGCGCGCCGGCCGCCTTCGTCCTGGCGCCGCGCGGCGCCGCCATCGCGGAAGTGCTGGGCGGGCGCAGCCCCATGGGTCGGATGCCGGCGCTGACCACGCCGCGCGCCCTGCGCGAAGCCGTCTTCAGCGCCAACCCCGCCGGCATCGCCGCCGCCGCGGCGGATTCCCTTCAGGTCCACCGGCCCGACTGGGCGCTGAAGGCCCGTCCCATGGGACCGACCCTCGCCATCGCCGGCCTGATCGCCGGACTCGCGGTGGTCGCCATGGTCGAACTTCCGCCCACCCTGGTCGTGGGCCTCTGGACCGCCGTCCAACTCGTGCTCCTCGCCATGGTGACCCTGCGGGTCGCCGCCGTCAGCGTCGAGGCGGAGGGCGTGGCGGCGGACGCGTGCCTGGCCGATGCCGACCTCCCCGTCTACACGGTGTTCGTCGCCCTCCACCGGGAGGCGGCCGTGGTCCCACGCCTCACCGCGGCCCTCTCGGCCTTCGACTATCCGGCGGCCAAGCTCGACATCAAGTTCGTGATCGAGGCGCACGATGCCGAGACGGCCGCCGCCCTCGCCGCCGCAGCCCTGCCGCCCGGGGCGGAGATCGTGGTGGTGCCGCCCGGCCTGCCGCGCACGAAGCCGCGTGCCCTCAACTGCGCCCTGCCTCTCGCCCGCGGCGCCTGCCTCGTGGTCTACGACGCCGAAGACGTACCCGATCCGGGCCAGCTCCGCGCCGCCGCCGCGCTGTTCGCCCGCAGCGACCCGAGGACGGCCTGTCTCCAGGGGCGCCTCGTCATCGACAACCAGCGCGACGGCCCGCTGCCGAAATGCTTCGCCCTCGAATACGCCGCCCTGTTCGATGTGCTGATCCCGGCGCTCGCCGCCTGGAACGTACCGATTCCGCTCGGGGGCACGTCGACGCATTTCCGGACCCACATCCTCCGGGCCGTCCACGGCTGGGATGCGTGGAATGTCACCGAGGATGCCGATCTGGGCCTACGCCTCGCGCGGGCGGGCTACCGGGTCGGCGACCTGCCGAGCAGCACCTTCGAGGAGGCTCCAGCGCGGCCCGGCGCATGGCTGCACCAGCGCGCCCGCTGGATGAAGGGCTTCATCCAGACGAGCTTCACCCACGGCCGTCAGCCGCGCGAGACGTTCCGCCAACTCGGGGCGTTCGGGACCCTGGCCGCCATCGCCCTGGTGCCCGGCACCGTCGTCTGCGCCCTCGCCTACCCGTTCCTGATGGGGCACGCCGCCTACCGGTTCGTGTTCGCCGGGGTCGAACCCGTCGCGGGATTCTGGAGCAACCTGCCCACCGGCACGGCGGTGACGGTGTTCGTGTCCGGCCTCCTCGCCATGCTGCTGCCGGCCGCCCTCGGCTGCGTGCGCCGGGGCTGGTGGGACCTCCTGCCCTACGTGCCCCTGATGCCGGCCTACTTCCTCCTCGTCAGCGCCGGTGCCTGGCTCGGGCTCGTCGAACTCGTCCTCGCCCCCGACCGCTGGAACAAGACCGAGCACGGCCTGTCGCGCAGCTCCCGCAGCGGGGCGCTGCACCGAACCTGACCCTCAGCCCCAAAAGTGAACGCCGGTTTTCGGGAGAAGCCGATGCGGAGACGGAGCGCTCACAGCATCTTGGCGAGGTCGGCGGCGGCGGCCTCGGGCGGCTTGGTCAGGTTGAGGGCGTTGAGGAAGCGGTTCTGGCCATCCATCACGTAGACCAGGGCCGTGTGCTCCATGGTGTAGTCGCCGTCCTTGGTCGGCACCTTGCGGACATAGGCGCGGTAGCCCTTCACCGCCGCGGCGATCTCCTCCGGCGTGCCCGTCAGTCCGACGATGCGCGGGTCGAAGCTCGCCAGATAGGCTTTCAGGGCAGCGGGCGTGTCGCGCTCGGGGTCGACGGCGATGAACAGGGCCTTGGTGTCCTGGCCCTTCGGTCCCAGTGCACGGAGCACGTCGCCGATCTGCTGCAGGGTCGTCGGGCACACGTCCGGACAATGGGTGAAGCCGAAGAACACGAGATGCGTCCGGCCGGTGAAATCACGCTCGGTGACGCGGCGCCCGTTCTGATCCGTGAGGGTGAATGGTCCGCCGACGGTGCTGGTGGCGACGACGTTGGCCTGGGGCACCAGAACGAACACGGCGGCGACGCCCAGGGCGACGAGGCCGACGGCGAAGAAGATGAGCGGCAGAGCGCGACGCATGGGACACCTTACGGTGGAGACGGAAGGCGGCTTCTGACCACAGGCACCGTGCCCGGGCAATCGCTTAAACCGTCGCTGGGCTCACGGCGTCCTTCAGGTCCGGTCAGACATCGTCGGGGTTCGAATCCTGTCCGCGGCGACTTCCGGCGAGGGCGGCACTCTCGCGCTTGAGCGGCCGTCCGATCGGACAGGCCTCCTGCACGAAGCCGTTGAGGGTGTTGAGCAGGCTGTCCTCCACCTGCCGATAGAATACGAACTGCCCGCGCTTCTCCCCGACGATCAGCCCGGCTGCTTCGAGCACCGAGAGATGTTGCGAGATCGAAGGCTTCGACATGGAGAAACGCCCGGCGATCTCCCCCGCGCTGAGTTCGCCGTGGGCGAGATAAGCCAGGATTTTCCTTCGCACGGAGGAGGATAGGGCTTCGAAGACGCGCTGCATGGGAGGGGTGATTCGAGGGGCACGGGATGACACGCACCCGGTACTTAAGTGCGGAGCTAACCATTGACAAATCAAGAATATCGTTGTTTAGGTAATTACCTAATCGACATGTACTGGGGGCTCGGGTGGGTTGTTTTTCGACACCGCGATTGATCGCCGGGACCGCCACATCGGCCACCGACGGTCGCGTAGTCTGGGCGCCCGCGCGCTCCCTCTGGGTCGGTGGTATGACCGCGACCGCCCTGATTCTGGGGCCTGTGTTCGTCACACCCGGCGCCGTGCTGCTGTTCCTTGTCACCAGCGCCGTGACGCTCTGCGCCGGGCACTCCCTCGGCCTGCACCGGCTGCTGATCCACCGTAGCTTCGCGGCTTCGCCATGGGTCGAGTACGGTCTCGTCTACCTCGGCACCTTGGTTGGCATGGCCGGGCCCCTTGGCATGGTGCAACTCCACGACACCCGCGATTGGGCGCAGCGTCAGATCGTGTGCCATCCGCTCCATGCCCACCGGACCGGGTTCCTGCGCGATGCCTGGTGGCAGATGCATTGCCGTCTCGTTCTCACGAACCCGCCACGTTTCGTGCCGGAACCGCTCCTGGCCCGGAATCGGGGGCTCGCCTTCCTCGAGGCGACATGGATGGTGCAGCAGCTTCCCTGGGCCCTGCTGTTCTTCTGGGTGGGCGGGATGCCGTGGTTGGTCTGGGGCGTGCCGGTGCGGGTCGCCGTGAGCCTCACGGGGCACTGGCTCGTTGGTCATCTCACGCATCGCCGGGGGCCGCAGGGCTGGGTCGTCGACGGCGTGGCCGTGCAGGGGCACGACCTGCCGGCGGCGTCCCTCGTCACCTTCGGAGAGGCTTGGCACGGCAACCATCATGCGTGGCCGGACTCGGCCCGGTTCGGGCTCGAGCCCGGCCAGCACGATCCGGGCTGGTGGGTTCTGCTGGCCTTGCGTCGAATCGGATTGGTCTGGGACCTCAAGCAGCCGGCCGATCTGGTGCCGCGCACGGGGCTTCGCCGCCTCGGGCCAGCTGAGGGGCGGGCATGATCGGAACCCCCGCCCCCTGCCCCATCCCGGTGCGCATCGCGGCCTCGGGATTCATCGGCGTGGGCGCCTCGGTGCTCCTGGTGTTGGCGCACGGCCCCCATGGCGATCCGTCACTGCTCCGCGTCCCCCTGTTCGGCGGCGCGCTGCGGGTGCTCGCCCTTGCGACGCTTCTCCTGCAGTTCGCCCTCATCCTCGCCGGACCGCTCATCGTCGTCGCGATCGTTTGCGGCCTGCTGCTCAAGCGGTCGATCGAACGGAACCTCCTGCGGTGGAGTCTCGCGGCACCCATCATCGTTTGGCTGTTCGTCTGCGGGATCTTTGCGTCGATACCCAGCAGCCCGGCCGCCGCCGCGCAGGGGTTTCTCAACCGCTTCGCCGTGGCGATCCTCGCGATGGACAACCTTCTCTTTCTCTTCGGGGCGTGCGTCTCAGGCGTGGCCTTCTACTTCCTGTCGATCTTTGGAAACCGACGGGCGGCCTGATCCGCCGCCGCCGCCGCCGCCGCTTCCGGATCAGATCGCGAGCTTGTCCGGCTCGGCCATCGCGGGGGCGGCCTGCGCACTCGTCCGACGCAGCGCCTCGCCGACCATGAGGAGCGCCGGCCCCCCGTGGCCCGAGGCCTCGACGCGGTCGGCGAGGTCGATGGCGCTGGCTTCCACCACTGTCTGGTTCGGCCGGGTGGCGTTGAAGACGAGGAGCGCCGGGGTCCCGGGGGCGAGGCCCTCGGTCATGGCGCGCTCCAGCAGCACGCGCAGGGTCTTCTTCGGCATGTAGACCACGGTGGTCACGCTCGGATCGGCGAGGGCGCCCCAGTTCAGGTCCTCGGGCAGCGCCCCGCGCCGGTCGTGGCCGGTGACGTATTGCAGGCGCCGCGCCGCGTCGCGGTTGGTGAGCGAGACGCAGAGGGAGGCCGCGGCCCCCTGGGCCGCCGAGACGCCGGGCACGATGGAGACGGGAATGCCGGCCTCGCGGCAGGCGTCGATCTCCTCGCCGGCCCGGCCGAACACCAGGGGGTCGCCGGATTTCAGGCGCACCACCTGCTTGCCGGACTTGGCGAGCTGCACCATCAGGGCGTTGATGTCGTCCTGGCGGCAGGAGGGGCCGTGCCCGGTCTTGCCCACCAGCATGGTGCGGGCCTCGCGGCGCGCGTAGTCGAGGATCTCGGGCGCCACGAGGTCGTCGTAGAGGATCACGTCGGCATTGCGCAGCGCCCTGAGCGCCTTGAGGGTGAGGAGTTCGGCGTCGCCCGGTCCGGCACCCACCAGCGTGACGGCCCCGCCCTTCGGCGCGGCCTCGGTCTCGCCCAGCAACTCGGCGAGATCGGTTGCGGTCGGCGCCCGGTCCGGCTCGGCGAAGGCGCGGTCGGTGAACCGCTCCCAGAAGGCGCGGCGGTCCGAAAAACCGTGGAAGCGGCCGGTGACCTCCTCGCGCCAGTCGCGGGCGGCGCCGATCCAGGCCTTGAAGCCGCGCGGCAGCATGCCCTCGATGCGGGCGCGCACGGTCTGGCCGAAGACCGGGGCGGCGCCCTCCGTCGAGATGCCCACCACCATGGGCGAGCGGTTGACGATGGCGCCGAACTTCACGTCGCAGAGATGCGGGCGGTCGACGGCGTTGACGATGGCGCCGGCTCGGCGTCCGGCGGCGACGAAGGCGATGCAGTCGGCCTCGTCCTCCATGGCGCCGATGACGAAGGCCGCGCCCTGGAGGTCGGCCTCCGCCCACTGACGCGCGTGCAGGGTGACGGAGCCGGCGACGATCTCGCCCGGCACGGCGCGGAGTTCCTCGCTCGGCTCGGGGGCGTAGACGTCCACGTCCGCCCCGGCGGCGGCCAGCAGCTTCACCTTCCAGGGCGCGCCGCCGTTGGAGCCGGCCAGCACCGCGCGTTTGCCCTGCAACGGTACGAAGACCGGCAGGACGGCCAGGGGCTCGAGGCCGGCGGCATTGGCGCCGCGGGTGGATTCGGGACTGGCGGGGCGGGTTTCGCGGGGCTGGCGAGGTGTGCTCATGGATCTCGGATCGGGGTCCTTCGTACCCACAAAGTGAGCCTATGCTGCGTTGCGCGCAAGCGCCTGCGGCAGCAGCTTGCGGATCTCGGGGATGCACGAGCCGCAATTCGTGCCTGCTTTGCAGGCGGCGCCGACGGCCTCGACGGAGCCGGCTCCGGCCGCGATCACGCCCGTGATCACGTCGAGGCCGACGCCGTGGCAGGCACAGATCGTCGGACCGGCCGAAGCCGTCTCGGCCCGGCCCGACAGCAGGGCGCGGCGGGCGGCGGGCTCGATCTCCTCGGCGGCGAAGTACGCCTTGGCCGCCTCCCAGCTCGGTCGGGCCTCGCTCGGGGCGAGCGCCAGGCAGGCGACCAAGCGAACTCCGTCATAGACGGCGCAGCGGTAATGCCCCCGCGCATGGTCGGCGTACTCGGCGAGTTCCAGGCCCTGGAACAGGCCGCGCATCATCAGGGCGACGGCGCGTGAGCTCTCCTGGGTGGCGAAGTGCAGGCCGGACCCGCCCTCCACCGTGGCGCGCGCCCACCACCAGCCGGCGGGCGGGGTATGCGCCTCGCGGGTGAGCAGGAAGCCGCGGTTGCGGTAGGGCGCGGGCGCGAGGGCGGCGGGCGTCGCCTTGAGTTCGGGCTGGCCCGAGACCGGGTCCGGCACGCCGGGCACCAGGGCGCCGACGCGGGCATCCGACGCGGTGGCGTCGCTCCAATGGAAGGCGGCGAAGAGATCGCCCCGGCGCACGCCCTCCGTGACCATCGCCTCGAGGATCGCGGTGCCGTGGGGCGTGGAGACGCGGGCGAGATCGCCCTCCGCGACGCCGAGCCGCGCGGCGTCGTCGGGGTGGATCTCGACGAAGGGCACGGCGCGGTGGGCCGAGAGGCGCTGGCTCTTTCCCGTGCGCGTCATGGTGTGCCAGTGGTCGCGCACCCGGCCGGTGTTGAGGACGAAGGGGTGTTCCTCCGTGACGGGCTGGGCCAGGGCTGGCGCCTGCACGGCAACGAAGCGGGCACGCTTGTCGAAGGTGTAGAACTGGCCGTCGGCGAACAGGCGGGCCCGGCCCTTGCCGCGCTTCGGCAGGGGCCATTGCAGGGGGGGCGTTCCCGCATAGGTCGCATCGGGCATGTCCGCGAGGGCGCCGATGTCGAAATCGCGGGTGCCGTTGTTCTCGTAGGCCGACAGGGCCGCGTGCTCGCGGAAGATCGCGGCCGCGTTGGGATAGGCGAAGGCCTCGCCGTGGCCGAGGCGCTTGGCCACGTCCGCGATGATCTGCCAGTCGGCCCGCGCCTCGCCGGGCGCCTTGAGGAAAGCGCGCTGGCGCGAGACCCGGCGCTCGGAATTCGTCACCGTGCCGTCCTTCTCGCCCCAGGCCAGGGCCGGCAGCAGCACGGTCTTCTTCCCCGTCGCCCGGGCGGTGTCGCTGTCGGCCACGGCCTCGGAGACCACGTAGAGGTCGAGGCCCTTCAGGCTCTCGCGGATGGCGTCGGCCCGGGGCATGGAGACGACGGGATTGGTGCCCATCACCCACAGGGCCTTGATCTTGCCGCGCGCCACCGCCTCGAACAGGGCCACCGCCTTCATGCCCTCGCCGGTGATGATGTTGGGCGCCTTCCAGAACCGGCGGACGCGGTCCACCTCCTCGGGGGCGAAGTGCATGTGGGCGGCGAGCATGTTCGCGAGCCCTCCGACCTCCCGCCCGCCCATGGCGTTGGGCTGGCCGGTGAGGGAGAACGGCCCCGCGCCGGGCCGACCGATGCGGCCGGTGGCGAGATGGCAGTTGATGATGGCGTTGCCCTTGTCGGTGCCCTGCGCCGACTGGTTCGCCCCCTGCGAGAACGCCGTGACCACGCGCTTCGTACCGGCGAACAGGGCGAAGAACCGGGCGACATCGGCCTCGGCGAGGCCCGTCGCGGCGGCGGTGGCGGCGACGCTCGGGGCGATGGCGGCGGCGCGCTCCAGGGCGCCGTCGAAGCCGCTGGTATGGTCGGCGACGTAGGCCGCATCGACGGCGCCGGTGGCGGCGAGATGCACGAGCAGGCCCGAGAACAGGGCGGTGTCGGAGCCGGGCGCGAGGCCGAGGAACAGGTCGGCCTCCTCCCCCGTCTGGGTGCGGCGGGGATCGACCACCACGAGCTTGGTGCCGCGCTTGGCGCGTGCGTCGATCATCCGGCGGAACAGGATCGGGTGGCACCAGGCGGTGTTGGAGCCGACGAGCACGATGACGTCGGCCTCGTCGAGGTCCTCGTAGCAGCCCGGCACGGTGTCCGAGCCGAAGGCGCGCCGATGGGCGGCCACGGCGCTCGACATGCACAGGCGCGAGTTGGTGTCGACGTGGGGGGTGCCGAGGAAGCCCTTCGCGAGCTTGTTGGCGACGTAGTAATCCTCCGTGAGGAGCTGGCCCGACAGGTAGAAGGCGATGGATTCCGGCCCGTGCTGCGCGGCGATCTTCTGCAGGGACCCCGCGACGGTGCCGAGCGCCGATTCCCAGCTCGCGCGCGCGCCGTCGACCTGCGGATGGAGCAGGCGGCCGTCCAGGGAGACGGTCTCGCCCAAAGCCGAGCCCTTGGAGCAGAGGCGGCCGAAATTGGCCGGATGCGCGGTGTCCCCGGCGATGCCGACCCCGCCCTGCCCGTCCGGCGTCGCGAGTACGCCGCAGCCGACGCCGCAATACGGGCAGGTGGTTTTGACGGGGGCGGGCGCCTGGACGTGCGCGTTCATGGCGTGATCCTCGGCGGGGTTTTTTGTCAGCATGGATGGGAGCAAGAGTCGGGCCTGAAGCGCCGGCCAGCCCTCCTCCCCCTTGTGGGGAGGAGTTGGAGGTGGGGGGGGTCGGGTGCCCCTCATGCTGCGGGGTCTGGCGGAACCGCCCCCACTCCTAACCTCTCCCGACAAGGGGGAGAGGGACGCGCCCGTTCTGAAGAGCGCCAGATATGCGGAGTTCGATAGCCCACGGCGCCGGGAGGGTTTTGCCTCTCAGTACACGTCGGCCTGATACCGCCCGGTCTTCTTCAGATGGGCGAGGTAGGCCACGGCCTCGTCGGGGTTCTTGCCCCCGTGTTGGCCGGCGACGTCGATGATCGCCCGCTCCACATCCTTGGCCATGCGCTTGGCGTCGCCGCAGACGTAGAAATGGGCACCGCCCTCGAACCACTTCCAGAGTTCGGCGCCGTTCTCGCGCATGCGGTCCTGCACGTAGGTCTTTTCGCCGCCGTCCCGGGACCAGGCCAGGGACAGGCGGGTGAGCAGCTTCTTGTCCTTCAGGGCGTTGAGCTCGTCCCTGTAGAAGAAGTCGCTCGCTTGGCGTTGGTGGCCGTAGAACAGCCAGTTGCGGCCCGGCGCCTGCGTGGCGTCGCGCTCGCGCAGGAAGGCGCGGAACGGCGCGATGCCGGTGCCGGGGCCGACCATGATCACGTCCTTCGACAGGTCGTCGGGCAGGGCGAAGCCGTGCGCCTTCTGGAGGTAGACCTTGACCTTCATGCCCTCGGGGATGCGCTCGCCGAGATGGGTCGAGGCCACGCCCAGCCGCAGGCGCGAGCGGTGGCTGTAGCGGACCGCGTCCACCGTGAGGGAGACCCGGCCGGGATCGGCCTTCGGCGAGGACGAGATCGAGTAGAGCCGGGGCTGCAACTCGTCGAGGGCTTCGAGGAACACCTCGGCGTCGGGCCGCGCGCCGGGGAACTTGTGGAGCGCGCCGAGCACGTCGAGATGGGCGGCGTCGCCGTCCGGATCCTCGCCGGCGGCGAGCGCCTGGGTCTTCTTGCGCGCCTCGCCCGAGGTGAGGAGGGAGAGGAGCTGGTAGAGCCCGTCGGGCGCGCCGCCCAGCGCATAGTCCGTGAGCAGGCAATCCCGCAGGGTCTTGCGTCCGATCCTGCGCTCGGGACGGGCCCCGAGCTCGGCGATGACCGCGTCGACCAGGGCCGGGGCGTTGGCGGGAAACAGCCCGAGGGAGTCGCCGACCACGTACTCGATGGGCGTGTCGGTCAGATCGATCTCGACGTGCCAGGTTTCCTTCTCGCCCCCAGGCGCGTTCAAGCGGAGCCGAGACAGGAACGTCGCCTCCACGGGGTTCTCGCGGCAGAAGCCGAGGGGGCCGAGGGTCGGTTCGGCCTTGGGCGCGGTGTCGCCGGCGGTCTTCGGGGCGGCCCCGCCGCCGGCGCCGAACTCCTCGTCGAGCTTCTTCAGCATCCGGAGCGTGTCCTTGCCGCCGGGCTGGCACAGGTTCAGGCGCTCCTCGCTCTTGAGGAAGATGGCGTTGGCGTAGTCGGCGCAGTTGTAGCCGCACTGGCCGCAATCCTGCTGCGCCATGGCGGCCATGAGCTTCTGCGCCTCGGGCCGTTCACGCGCGAGCTCCATCCGGTCGGGCAGGGGCATCGACGGGTCGTGCCACGGCGCGTCGTCGTTGTCGGCGAGCTTTTGGCCGCCGCCCATGTCGCCGGGGGCCAGCGCCGTGGCGCCCTCGACGGCGGGGCCCAGAAGGGCGGCGAAGTAGCCCGACAGCCACGAGCGCTGGTCGGGGTTGAACGGGGCGTTCTCGGGGATGAGAACCAGCGGGGGCGTGACGTGCTCGCTCATGCGGCTGCCTTCAGGACGGGTTGCTCTTCGGCACTGTGGCGCAGGGTTTCGGGACCGGTGCGCAGGGTGAAGGCCTGGAAGCTCTCCTGCGGGCCCTCGCGGCTGCCGAGGTAGCTGCGTAGGAGCGCCTCGATCCGGGCCGGGCAATCCTCGGCCTTCACGGCCTTCCAGATCTCCGTGCCGATCTTCGGGCTGTCGCCGAAGCCGCCGCCGACGACGATGTCGTAGCCCTCGACGGTGTCGCCCTCCTCCGAGACCACCACCTTGGCGCCGATGAGCCCGATGTCGCCGATGTAGTGCTGGGCGCAGCTATGGTGGCAGCCCGTGAGGTGCACGTTCACCGGCACGTCGAGTTCCTTGAGGTTGGCCTCGATGTAATCGGCGATGACGAGGGCGTGGCCCTTGGTGTCCGAGGCGGCGAACTTGCAGCCCCGGTTGCCCGTGCAGGCGACGAGACCGGCGCGGATGCTCGACGCCTCCGTGGTGAGGCCCAAGGCGGCGACCCGTGCCTGGACCTCGGCCACCTTCGCGTCGGGAACCCCGGAAAACAGGAAGTTCTGCCAGACGGTCATGCGGATGGCGCCGTCGCCGCATTCGGTCGCGATGCTGGCCAGATCCCGCATCTGGTCGGTGGTGAGCTTGCCGACGGGCAGGATCACGCCGATCCAGTTGAGGCCGGGCTGCACCTGGGCGTGCACGCCCACATGGGCGAAGCGGTCCATGGGGCCGCGCGGGGCGACATGGGCGGGATCGACGCGGTCGAGTTTGCGGCCGAGTTCGTCTTCGACGGCGGCGAGGTACTTGTCGAAGCCCCAGGCGTCGAGGACGTACTTCATCCGGCTCTTGTTGCGGTTGGTCCGGTCGCCGTTCTTGATGAAGACCCGCAGGATGGCGTCCGCCACCCGGTTGCAATCCTCGGGCTTCAGCACGACGCCGGTGTCGCGGGCGAGATCGCGGTGGCCCGAGATGCCGCCGAGCACGAGGCGCATCCAGATGCCGGGCGCCACGGCGGCGCCGTCGAGAACCCGGATGGCCTGGAAGCCGATGTCGTTGGTCTCCTCCAGCACCGGCATGACCCCGCCGCCGTCGAAGGCGACGTTGAACTTGCGCGGCAGGCCGAACAGCGAGCGGTCGTTGAGGATGTGGTTGTGCCAGGATTTGGCGAGCGGCCGGGTGTCGAGCAGTTCCTGGGCGTCGATGCCGGCGACCGGCGAGCCGGTGACGTTGCGGATGTTGTCGGCGCCCGCGCCGCGCGCGGTCAGGCCGAGGTCGATGAGGCCGTCGAGGAAGGGCTGGCCGTGCTCGGGCGTGATCTCGCGGACCTGGAGGTTCGCCCGGGTGGTGACGTGGCTGTAGCCGCCGCCATGGGCGTCGGCGAGATCCGCGATGCCGGCGAACTGCCAGTGCTGCAGGATGCCGTTGGGGATGCGCAGGCGGCACATGTAGGAGTTCTGGGTCGGTGCCACCCAGAACAGGCCGTGATAGCGCCAGCGGAAATTGTCCTCCGGTTTCGGGGCCTTGCCGGTGGCGGCCTCCGCGATGAGGCGGTTGTGGCCGTCGAAGGCGTTCTCGGCGCGCTTCCACTTCTCCTGGTCGCAGAGCTTGCCGCCGGCCTTCACCGTGGCGTCCTGGGCCTTGATGTGGATGGCGTCGGGCCCGGTGGGCTCGGCCGGCGGAGCGGCGGCCTGCCCGAGGGCGAGGCCGCCCGTCATGCGGGCCGCGGAGATGCCGGAGGCGAAACCTTCGAGGTAGCGCTTCTGCTCGGTGTTGAAATCGTCAGCCATGAAAGCCTCCGTCAGGCTGCGAGGGGTTGGGGGGCGGTTCGCCCGAACATCAGGTCGTCGCGATGCGCCGCGACGGAGGCGCCGGTGCGGATGAGGTCCTTGCACCAGCCCTGCTCGGCGATGTCGCCGACGAACACGGCGCCGAGCAGCCGGTCGTCGGCGACGATGAGCTTGCGGTAGAGACCGAGGCCGGGATCGCTCATGAGGATCGTCTCGGAGCCCTCCGGCGCCTCGATGGCGCCGGCCGAGAACACCGGCAGGCCCGAGACCTTGAGGCTGGTGGCGAGCGACGTGCCCGCATAGGCCGCCTCCTCGCCGACGAGGTGGCGGCTCAAGGTCTCGGCCTGCTCGTAGGCGGGCTCGACGAGGCCGTAGATCTGGCCGCGATGCTCGGCGCATTCGCCGAGCGCGAAGATGCGGGGATCGGACGACTGCATCCGGTCGTCGACCTTGATGCCGCGGCCCACCGCGATCCCGGCATTCTGGGCCAGGGCCACGTTGGGGCGCACCCCCACGGACATCACCACGAGGTCGGCGGGCAGCACGGTGCCGTCCGACAGGATCAGGCGCTCGACTTTTCCGTCACCCTCGACGGTGGCGGTGTCGGCCTTGAGCAGCACCTTGACGCCCCGCGCCTCCATGGCGCGCTTCACCAGGCCGGCGGCGGCGTGATCGAGCTGGCGCTCCATCAGCCGGTCCATGACGTGGAGAAGCGTTGTGTCGACGCCCAGGCGCGCGAGGCCGACGGCGGCCTCGAGCCCCAGGAGGCCGCCGCCGATGACGATGGCGCGGGCGTGCTCCACGGCCGCCTTGCGGATGGCCGTCACGTCCGCGAGATCGCGGAACGTGAGGACGCCGGGCAGGTCCATGCCGGGCTTCGGCAGCCGGATCGGCACGGAGCCGACCGCGAGCACGAGCCTGTCGAAGGGCAGGACGTGGGTCTCGCCCACCATCACGAGGCCGTTCTCGCGGTCGATCTCGGTGACCGGCGCGCCCGTGATGAGGCGGATGCCGTGGCTCTCGTACCAGTCTAGGCCCCGGAACGCGCAACCGGCCTCGTCGACTTCGCCGCCCAGCAGCGACGAGAGCAGGACGCGGTTGTAGGCCGCCTGCGGTTCGGCGCCGACGACGGAGACGTCGTAGCGCCCCGGCGCCCGCTCGGTGAGGCGCTCCAGAAACCGCAACGACGCCATGCCGTTGCCGATGACGACCAGCCGATCCTTCATCGCCGCGTCTCAGGCCGCCATGGCCGGCTTGGCGTGCCGGGCATAGAGGAACTCGAGGACGGCGGCGCGGGCGTGGGTGTATGTGGCGTCCTCCACGAGATCGAGGCGGCGGCGCGGCCGCTCGAGATCGACGGTCAGGATCTCGCCCACCGTGGCGGAGGGGCCGTTGGTCATCATCACGATGCGGTCCGAGAGCAGCACCGCCTCGTCGACATCGTGGGTGATCATGATCACGGCGTTCTTCAGCCGCGCATGGATGTCCATGAGCGAGTCCTGGAGATGCGCCCGGGTGAGCGCGTCGAGGGCCCCGAACGGCTCGTCGAGGAGCAGGACCTTCGGCTCCATGGCCAGCGCCCGGGCGATGCCGACGCGCTGCTTCATGCCGCCCGAGATCTCGCTCGGGCGCCGGTCGGCGGCGTGGGTCATGTTCACCAGCGCCAGGTTGTGGTCGATCCAGGCCCCACGCTCGGCCCGCGATTTCTTGCCCTTGAACACCTTGTCGACGGCGAGCGCCACGTTCTCCCGCACCGTGAGCCAGGGCAGGAGCGAGTGGTTCTGGAACACCACGGCGCGGTCGGGGCCGGGGCTGTTCACTTCCTTGTCTTCGAGGAGGACACCGCCGGTCGAGGCCTTGAGCAGGCCGGCCACGATGTTGAGCACCGTCGACTTGCCGCAGCCGGAATGGCCGATGAGCGAGACGAACTCGCCCTTGTCGATCTTCACGCTGACGTCGCGGAGCACCTCGTTGGTGCGGCCGCCGCGGGTGAAGGAGATGCCGACGTTCTCGATGCTGAGATAGGTCATGGGATGATCCTCAGGCCGTCGCGGTGCCGCGGGTGACGAGATTGCCGACGAAGGCGACGAAGCGGTCGAGGATGAAGCCGATGATGCCGACATAGACGAGGGCGACGATGATCTCGGAGATGTGGGAGGAGTTCCACGCGTCCCAGATGAAGAAGCCGATGCCGACGCCGCCGATGAGCATCTCGGCCGCCACGATGGCGAGCCAGGACAGGCCGACGCCGATGCGCAGGCCGGTGAAGATGTACGGCGCCGCCGAGGGCAGCATGATCTTGGAGAAGAACTCCAGCGGGTTGAGGCGCAGCACCGCCGAGACGTTGCGGTAATCCTGCGGGATGTTGCGGATGCCGACCGCCGTGTTGATGATGATCGGCCAGATCGAGGTGATGAAGATCACGAAGATCGCCGACGGCTGGCCGTCCCGGAAGGCGGCGAGCGAGAGCGGCAGCCAGGCGAGCGGCGGGATCGTGCGCAGCACCTGGAAGATCGGGTCGAGGCCGCGCATGGCCCATTCCGACTGCCCGATCAGGGTACCGACGAGGATGCCCACCACGGTGGCGAGGGCGAAGCCCAGGGCCACGCGCTGGATGCTGGCGGAGATGTGCCAGAACAGCCCCTTGTCGGTGCCGCCGTTGTCGTAGAACGGGTGGGCGATGATGTCCCACGCCTCGGTGACGACGCGCGAGGGCGGCGGCAGGCCGGCGCCGGGGCGCGAGCACAGCAGCTCCCAGATCACCAGGAAGGCGATGAGCACCACCACGGGTGGGATCAGGTTTTTCGCGATGGTGTTCAGGGTGGCCATGGTGACGAACGGCGCGCGCTTGGGCTTGGCGGCCGCCTTCGCGACGGCGGGGCTGGCGGCGATGGTGGAGGTGTTGGCCATCACGCGGTCCTCTTGATGCCGAGGCTGGACAGGTAGGCGGCGGGATCGGCCGGATCGAAGACCTTGCCGTCGAAGAACGTTTCCTTGCCGCGCGACGTGGAGGTCGGGATCGCGGCGACGCCGAGGGCCTTGGCCGCCTCGCGCCAGATGTCCTCGCGGTTCACCTTGGCGATGAGGGCCTTGGTGTCGGTCTGCGCATCGAACTTGCCCCAGCGGATGTCCTCGGTGAGGAACCACAGGTCGTGGGACTGGTACGGGTAGGAGGCGTTGTCGGAGAAGAACTTCATGATGTGCGGGCTGTTCTCGACCATGCGGCCGTCGCCGTAATCGATGGTGCCCTTCATCCGGCCGGCGACGTCGGCCACCGGGATGTTGATCCACTGGCGCTTGGCCACGATGGCGGCGAACTCGTCCCGGTTCTCGGGCTTGTCGCACCACATCTGCGCTTCGAGCACCGCCATGGTCAGGGCTTTGGCGGCGTTCGGATGCTTCTCGACCCAGGAGGCCCGCATGGCGAAGGCCTTCTCGGGGTGGTCCTTCCAGAGTTCGCCGGTGGTGAGCGCCGAGTAGCCCAGGCCCTGCTGCACGAGCTGCGCGTTCCACGGCTCGCCGACGCAGAAGCAGTCCATGGTGCCGACCTTCATGTTCGCCACCATCTGGGGCGGCGGCACGACGATGGTCTCGATGTCCTTGTCGGGGTCGATGCCGCCGGCGGCCATCCAGTAGCGGATCCAGAGGTCGTGGGTACCGCCCGGGAAGGTCATGGCCGCCTTCACGGACTTGCCCGAGGCCTTCTTCTTCTCGACGGCCGCCTTGAACACCTTGGAATCGAGCCCGACCTTCTGGTCGAGGTATTCCTTGGCCACCGAGATGCACTGGCCGTTGACGTTGAGGCGCGCCAGGATCTGCATCGGCACCGGGACGTTGTTCTGCGTCACCCGGCCGGCGGTGATGAGGTAGGGCATCGGCGAGAGGATGTGGGCGCCGTCGATGCCGTTGCCCTCGGAGCCGAGCACGAGGTTGTCGCGGGTGGTGCCCCAGCTCGCCTGCTTCAGCACCTCCACGTCGGGCATGCCGTGCTTGGCGAAGAAGCCCTTCTCCTTGGCGACGAACAGCGGGCCGGCATCGGTGAGGGCGATGAAGCCGAGCTTGGCTCCCTTCACCTCCGGGCCCGCCCCCTGCGCGAAGGCGCCGCCCGGGAAGGCCGTCCGGGCGAGTGCTGCCAGGGAGAGGGTCGCGGCGGCCCCCTTCAGGACGTTGCGCCGGCTGTTGCGAAAACCATCACTCATCGAAACCGGAATCCTCGCCAGGACTGCAAAGCGCCAAAACAGAAAGCCGCCGACCAAGCACATCCGTCGGACGCATAACGGTGCGTGCCTTGGGGAGACTCGGGTCAGCGGCTCTGCCGACGGATAAGGCCCGTCGTCGTTGACGGGCCTCCAGCTCCTAGCAGGAGGCGTGCCAGGACGAAGGGACGGCCTCCGTGCGTGCGTCCCGGCGATCCTGTCGGGGATCCTGCGCGCGACCTAAGCGGATGCCAGTTCTGGAATTTTTCGAGTTTGTCTCAGGCCCCTCCGTAATGGTCGGGCGAGACGGGCCCGAGCGCGACCCACGGCCTCACGGACCTGTGATTCCACGTGCCGGAACCATATCGTCCTCCAACTCGGTGGAGAGCCTCTCTCCCGCACTGCACAATCCGCGTGCAGAATGCCGGTGGCACGGGCATGTGCTCGCCCAGTGCGAGCCGCATCAATCCGGCAGAGCGTCGTCGTACAGATCCGGGCGATAGAGGGCGTGGGCGCGCTCGCTCACCTCGGGCGTGGCGACGATCTGGCCGGCCTCCGTCATTCGGTCGAGGAGCCAATCGACCTGGGCGGGCCTCGGCCGCTCGGCCGTCTCGCCGAACAGGACGAAATCCGGCGCGTCCCGTCGCGTGCCGTCGGGATCCACCACCACCGTGCCGGCCAGGGCGCGGCGGACGAGGGCGGGCGCGATGGCGAGGTGGTCCGGCCGCGCGAGCAGGCGTGCGAGTTCCTCGTGGTTCTCGCGCCGCGCGCACCAGCGGCCGGCC
Source organism: Methylobacterium sp. Leaf102 (assembly GCF_001422425.1). Lineage (NCBI taxonomy): Bacteria > Pseudomonadati > Pseudomonadota > Alphaproteobacteria > Hyphomicrobiales > Methylobacteriaceae > Methylobacterium > Methylobacterium sp. Leaf102. The sequence continues at coordinate 28,768 of NZ_LMMX01000014.1, forward strand.
CGGTGCACCGCCCGCACCAGGGCTCCGCAGGTCGGCGCCGCGTAGGCGGGCAGGGCCAGCACCTTCTCGGGGCAGTCCGGTGCGAGCGCACAGCCGAAGGCCGCGATCCGGCCGTAGCCCTCCTCCACCGCGAGGCTGTTCCAGGGACTTCCCGCGCAGAAGCCGTCGATGTGGCCGTCCCGCAGGGCTTCGGCGATGCGCGGTGGCGGGATCACCACCATCCGCACCGTCCCATCGAGGTCGAGGCCGCCGCGCGCGGCGAACAGGCGGAGCTGATAGGTGTGGCTCGAGAACGGATGCACGGTGCCGAGGGTCAACGGAGCCCCCTCCCGCGCGCGCGCGCGGGCCACCCCGGCGAAGGCCGTGGCCACCGTGTCGAGGCCCTCGTCCCCCGGTCCGTCGCGCATCATGGCGGCCCAGAGCGGCCGCGACACCGTGATGGCGTTGCCGTTGAGATTGAGGGCGAGGGGCACGGCGAGGCGCGTCTCGGGTCCGCTGATCCCGAGGCTGCTGGCCAGGGCCAGGGGCGCCAGCATGTGGGCGCCGTCGAGGTGGCCGAGGGCCAGCCTGTCGCGCAGGGTCGCCCACGAGGGCTCGCGGACGAGATCCACCGCCAGCCCCTCGGCCGCGGTGAACCCGCGCTCCACGGCGACGATGAGCGCCGCCGCATCGACGAGGGGAACGTATCCCAGAGCGAGTCTCATCTGACCACGGCTCTCATCCGAGCAGATCCGCCGCCGTGACGATGGCGCGGGCGATGTCGGCGATCTTGCGCTTCTCGTTCATGGCTTTCCGCCGCATCAGCCGGTAGGCCTCCTCCTCGGGGAGGCCCTTGGCCGTCATCAGGATGCCCTTGGCCCGCTCGATGAGCTTGCGGTCGGCGAGTTCGCCCCGCGCCTCCAGCAGTTCGCGCTGCAGCCGCGCGAAGGCGTTGAACCGCAGGATCGCGACATCGAGGATCGAGCGGATGCGCTGCGGGTGCAGGCCGTCGACCACGTAGGCCGAGATGCCCGCATCCACCGCCGCCTGCATCATCGGCACGTCCGAGCGGTCGACGAACATCGCCACCGGCCGCTCGACGTGGCGCGACAGGCCGGACATCTGCTCGAGGATGTCGCGGCTCGGGCTCTCGACATGGATCACCACCACGTCGGGGTTCAGGGCGGCGACGCGGGCGGGAAGATCGGCGGTGTCTGGCAGGATCACCACGCGGGCGATGCCGGCCGCCGCCAGGCCCTCTTCGAGGATCGCCGCGCGCGCCGGGCTCGGGTCGATCACGGCCACGGTGAGGGACGGCTCGGTCATCGGTGTCCGAAAGCGGGGCTGGGTGTCCGAAGCGAAGGGCGCGGGGTCCGACATTGGGGGAAGGCCGCCCTTCCGCTGATCGCACGGCCTCACGATTCTCGGCAAGGCGAGGTTTTGGGCACGGGCGGTTCGTCGTGTCGGCAACGGCCTCGGCCCGAAGCAGCGGGGAGCGGGACGCATCGCGCCCGGCGTGGTTTACCTTTGCGAAAGGAAATAGCCCAGCTTCCGCCGTAAACGGCGCCGCTAATGGGGTTTCGAAGACGATGGATTGCGAGGACGCCGGCATGACGGAGCGAAGCCAGTGCGGGTGTGCCAATGACGGCCTCGCCATGGATGCGACCTCCGGCGTCACCCCGCCCCTGCTCCCCACCCTCGTCATGGCCCTCGTGCTCGGCGCGGCCTCGCTGTTCTGCCGCGAACCGGAGGTGCCCGCCCCGGCCCCCACGACCCTCGCGGCGCGGATCGCTTCGGCGCCCGCGACCCTGGTGTCCGAGGCCGTTCCCGCGACGCCCTTCGTGCCCGCCGCCCTCACCTTTCCGCGCCAGTTCCCCCTGATGGTGGCGGCGCACGTCGCCGCTCCGGCACAAGGCACTCCCCCGGCACAAGGCACCTTCGCGGCGCCCGCCGTCGCGCAGCACCGGCCCTCCGGGCCCCGTGTCGCCGCCCTGCGTCGGCCCGCCCCCGCCAAGGCCATTGCCGCCCCCGCTGCGGCGCAGCACGCCGATCCCGTCGGGACCGTGGCGCAGGCGGAGGTGCCCGTCGAGGAGGGCGGCCTCCTGCCCGATCTCGCCCTGCCCTTCGCCCCGGCGATCCGGGCCGTGGGCCGGGCTCGCGATTTCGTCGGCGTTCAGGGCGCTGCGGCGCGCACGCAGGCCTCTGCGCTGGGCGGCGCGGTGGTGGACTTCGTCGGGACCCTGCGCTGAACGCAGTCCGGTTTCACCCCGGTTTCGCCGCCCGGCTTCGGGCAATCGCCGAATGGACCCTGGACCCTGCCCCCTCGGGGGACTAGGTGGACGCCATCGATGGTGCGGCGCCACGCGGCGGGGCCCATCGAGAGGTGGCCGCGACGAGGGCGTGAATGGCGGGACGGATCGAGGATTACGCGCTCGTCGGTGACGGCCGCACCGCTGCCCTGATCGGGCGCGACGGCAGCGTCGACTGGCTGTGCTGGCCCCGGTTCGATTCCGCCGCCTGCTTCGCCGCCCTCCTGGGCACCGAGGATCACGGCTTCTGGAAGCTCGGCCCCGCCGACCCGGCGGCGAAGACCTCGCGGCAGTACCGGACCGGTAGCCTCGTCCTCGAGACCGAACACGAGACGGAGGCCGGATGCGTCCGGGTGACCGACTACATGCCGGCCAACGACGGCTCGCACCTCGTGCGCATCGTCGAGGGACTGCGCGGCGACGTCGCCATGCGGATGCATCTCGCCGTACGGTTCGATTACGGCTTGGCCGTGCCGTGGGTGTCGCACAACGAGCTCGGGGACCTGCGCGCCATCTCGGGGCCGCACAAGGTGGTCCTGCGCACCCTCGTGCCGCTCCACGGCGAGGGCCAGACCACGGCGGCCGATTTCACCGTGGCGGCGGGCGAGAGCGTCGCCTTCACCCTGAGCTACGGCCCCTCGCACGAGGACGACCCCCCGCCGGTGCAGCCGCGCAAGGTGCTGTTCGAGACCGATCGCCACTGGCGCGACTGGTCGAACCGCTGCGCCCGCGGCACGCCGTGGGACGCCATCCTGCAGCGCTCGCTGCTGACCCTGAAGGCGCTGATCTACCATCCCACCGGCGGCATCGTCGCCGCGCCCACCACCTCCCTGCCGGAGGACCTCGGCGGCGTGCGCAACTGGGATTACCGGTTCTGCTGGCTCCGCGATTCCACCTTCACCCTCATCGCGATGATGGATGGCGGCTACCTCGACGAGGCCCGCGCCTGGCGCGACTGGCTCGTGCGGGCGGTGGCCGGCAACCCCGAGCAGGCCCACATCCTCTACGGCATCGCCGGCGAGCGCATGCTGCCGGAGATCGAACTCGACTGGTTGCCCGGCTACGAGAACTCGAAGCCCGTGCGCATCGGCAACGCGGCCGTCGAGCAGTTCCAACTCGATGTCTACGGCGAGATCTTCGACGCCCTTTATCAGGCGCGCCAGCGCGGCCTGCTCGGCGATGCCGATGGCTGGCGCGTCGGCCTGGCGCTCCTGCGCCACCTCGAGAAGGTCTGGAGCACGCCGGACGAGGGCATCTGGGAGGTGCGCGGCGGGCGTCGGCACTTCGTCCATTCCAAGGTGATGGCCTGGGTGGCCTTCGACCGGGCGATCCGCTCCCAGGAAGAGGGCGAAACCCGCCCAGGGGCGCCGGTGGAGCGCTGGCGCGAGATCCGCGACCAGATCCACGCCGAGGTCTGCGAGAAGGGCTTCGACACGGAGCTGAACAGCTTCGTGCAGTCCTACGGTTCGAAGCGCCTCGACGCGAGCCTGCTGCTCATCGCCCATATGGGGTTCCTGCCCCAGCACGATCCGCGCGTCGTCGGCACCGTCGAGGCCATCGGCAGGACCCTCATGCGCGACGGCTTCGTCCTGCGCTACGACACCGAGGACCAGACCACGGACGGCCTGCCGGGCGACGAGGGCGCCTTCCTGCCGTGCAGCTTCTGGTACGCCGACAACCTCATCGGGCTCGGCCGCTGCGAGGAGGCCAGGGCCCTGATCGAGAAACTCATCGGCGTCTGCAACGACGTCGGCCTCGTCTCGGAAGAGTACGACGTGAAGGCCAAGCGCCTCGTCGGCAACTTCCCACAGGCGTTCAGCCACGTCACATTGGTGAACACCATCCTGAACTACAGCCGCGCCAACGGGCCGGCCCGGGAACGCAGCGCGGGCGCGGAGGATGGAACCGGGTCCGAGGGGGCATGCTTCCAGGGGGACGAGGCCGGCGAGGCCAAGGTCGACCAAATCAAGGTCGACGAAATCAAAGCGGTCGAGATGTCGGCCTGACGGCCGGCACTATGGGAATCGAGGTGGGCGGGTCCGGCGTCGCGTCGGCGACCCCCCACGGGACGAGGGCCGGATCCGCGGCGCGGGCGGCCCAGGCGACACGAAGGAAGACGTGAGATCATGAGCGGAGCCGACACCAAGCCGAGCGAGGCCCTGAGCCCCATCGACAAGCTCAGCATCGATACCCTGCGCACCCTCGCCATCGATGCCGTGCAGAAGGCGAATTCCGGCCATGCCGGCGCCCCGATGGCGCTCGCGCCCGTGGCCTACACCCTGTGGAACCGGTACCTGCGCTACGATCCGGCGCATCCGCACTGGCCCAACCGCGACCGCTTCGTGCTCTCGGCGGGCCACGCCTCGATGCTGCTCTACGGCCTGCTGCATCTCGCGGGCGTCGCCCAGACCGACGGCGGCAACGAGCCGGCGGTGTCCCTCGACGACATCAAGAACTTCCGCCAGCTCGACAGCAAGACGCCGGGCCACCCGGAATACCACTTCACCACCGGCGTCGAGACCACCACCGGGCCGCTCGGCCAGGGGGTCGCCAATTCCGTCGGCATGGCCATGGGCGGGCGCTTCCTCGGCGAGACCCTGAACCGTCCCGACCTGCCGCTGTTCGACTTCAACGTCTACGCGATCTGCTCGGACGGCGACCTGATGGAGGGCGTCGCTTCCGAGGCCGCCTCCATCGCCGGGCACCTGCGCCTGTCGAACCTGTGCTGGATCTACGACAACAACACCATCACGATCGAAGGGCATACGGAACTGGCCTTCTCCGAGGAGGTCGCGACACGCTTCCTCGGCTACGGCTGGCAGGTGCTGCGGGTGGCCGACGCCAACGACGTCCACGCGATCTCGGGGGCCCTGGAGACCTTCCTCCAATCCAGTGACCGGCCGACGCTCATCGTCGTCAACTCGATCATCGGCTTCGGCGCCCCGAAGAAGCAGAACACCTCCAAGGCCCATTCCGACGCGCTGGGCGAGGAGGAGGCCCGGGGAGCCAAGCGCGCCTATGGCTGGCCCGAGGACGCGCAGTTCCTCGTGCCCGAGGGGGTGCGCGAAAACTTCCAGGCCGGCATCGGCGAGCGCGGCGCGGCGCTCTTCGCCGACTGGGAACGGTTCATGGGGCAGGCCAAGGCCGCCGAGCCGGCGCTGGCCGAGGAGATCGACGCCCTGCACGCCGGCCGCCTGCCCGCGGGCTGGGACCGCGACATCCCGGTCTTCCCGGCCGACGCCAAGGGCATGGCGACGCGCGAATCGTCGGGCAAGGTCCTCAACGCCATCGCGAAGAACGTGCCCCACCTGCTCGGCGGTTCGGCCGATCTCGCCCCGTCGAACAAGACCAAGCTCGAATTCGAGGGCGCCGGCACCCTGACGCCGTTCGAGCCGGGCGGCCGCAACATCCATTTCGGCGTGCGCGAGCATGCGATGGGGTCCATCGTCAACGGCCTCGGCCTCGTCGGCCTGCGCGCCTACGGCGCCACCTTCCTGGTCTTCGCCGACTACATGCGCCCGCCCATCCGCCTCGCGGCCCTGATGGAGCTGCCGGTCTTCCACGTCTTCACCCACGATTCCATCGGGGTCGGCGAGGACGGGCCGACCCACCAGCCGGTGGAGCAGCTCCTCACCCTGCGGGCGATCCCCGGCCTCGTCACCCTGCGCCCGGCCGACGCCAACGAGGTCGCGGAAGCCTACCGGGTGATCATGGGCTTGAAGGACCAGCCGGCGGTGCTGGCCCTCTCCCGCCAGCCCCTGCCGACCCTCGACCGCTCGCAGTATGCGAGCGCCGCCGGAACCGCCAAGGGCGCCTACGTGCTCGCCGACTGTGAAGGCACGCCCGACGTGATCCTCATCGGCACCGGTTCCGAGGTGCAACTCTGCGTCGGCGCCTACGAGGCCCTCAAGGCCGAGGGCGTGAAGGCCCGCGTGGTCTCGATGCCGTCCTGGGACCTGTTCGAGTGCCAGGACGAGGCCTACCGCAACTCCGTCCTCATCCCGGACGTGCTGGCGCGGGTCGCTGTCGAGCAGGGGTCGGTCATCGGTTGGGACCGCTACGCCGGTTCCGCCGGCACGATCATCGGCATGCACACCTTCGGCTCCTCGGCGCCGATCAAGGACCTCCAGACCAAGTTCGGCTTCACCCCCGAGAAGGTGCTTCAGGCCGCACGCGACCAGATCGCGCGGCACAAGAAGTAGGGTTCGGGGGTTTCTCGAAGGTGGGATGCGCTCCCCTCGTCGGAGGGGGGCGCATCCCGACATGATGGCTGAACGGCGCTCCCCCGCGTGAGCGCCACGCACCGCGACGGACGACGAGGAGTTTCCATGAATCCGCTCAAGGCTCTCTTCCCCGAACAGGGCCAGGCCGTGTGGCTCGACTTCGTCGCCCGCGGGTTCGTCCTCGACGGCAAGCTCAAGGCCCTGGTGGACGAGGACGGCCTGCGCGGCGTGACCTCGAACCCGTCGATCTTCGAGAAGGCCATCGGCGGCTCGCAGGAATACGATGCCGCCCTCAAATCGGTGATGGACCAGGGGGACGCCCGGGTCATCGACCTCTACGAGGGCTGCGCCATCGCCGACATCCAGGCGGCGGCCGACGTGCTTCGGCCGGTCTACGAGGCGAGCGACGGGGCCGACGGCTACGTCAGCCTCGAGGTCTCGCCCTACCTCGCCCTCGACACCGACGAGACCCTGGCCGAGGCCCGGCGGCTCCACAAGACGGTGGCGCGCGATAACCTGATGGTGAAGGTGCCGGCGACCCGTGAGGGCATCCCGGCGATCCGGGCGCTGACCGCCGACGGCATCAGCATCAACGTCACCCTGCTGTTCTCGGTGGAGACCTACGAGGCCGTGGCCCGCGCCTTCATCGACGGCCTGGAGGAATTCGGCGCCAAGGGCGGCGACGTCTCGAAGGTGGCGAGCGTCGCGAGCTTCTTCATCAGCCGCATCGATGTGGCCGTCGACAAGGCCCTCGACGACAGGATCGCCGCCACGGAAGGCGCGGATGAGAAGGCCGCGTTGGAGGCTCTCAAAGGCAAGGTCGCCATCGCCAACGCCAAGCTCGCCTACCAACGCTACAAGGCGGTCTTCGCCGAGCCGAAATGGCAGGCCCTCGCCGCAAGGGGCGCGAAGGCGCAGCGCCTGCTATGGGCGTCCACGGGCGTGAAGAACAAGGCCTATTCCGACGTGCTCTACGTCGAGGAGCTCATCGGCCCCGACACCGTCAACACCATGCCGCCGGCCACCATGGACGCCTTTCGCGATCACGGCACCGTGAAGGCCGCCATCGAGACCGACGTTCCTGGGGCCAAGGCCGTGATGGACGGTTTGGCCCGTGCCGGCATCGACATCGAGACGGTCGGCGACCAGCTCGTGGACGAGGGCGTGCAGCTCTTCATCGACGCCGCCGACAAGCTCCTCGGCGCGGTCGCGGGCAAGCGCATCGACTTCCTTGGGCCCAAGCTCGACGGCCAGACCCTGGTGCTCCCCGAGCCCATCGCGGCGGAAGCCAAGAAGGCCGTGGAAGCCTGGCGCGCGTCCGGCGCCATCCGCCGCCTGTGGGCCCACGACAAGACCGTGTGGTCGAATGCCGACGAGGACACCTGGCTCGGCTGGCTGCGCATCGTCGAGGACGAGCTCGCCCGCGTCTCCGACTACGCCGCCTTCGCCGACGACGTGCGCCAGACCGGCTTCACCGACGTGGTGGTGCTCGGCATGGGCGGGTCGAGCCTCGGCCCCGAGGTGCTGGCCGAGACCTACGGCACACGCGAGGGCTTCCCACGCTTACGCATCCTCGATTCCACCGACCCGGATCAGGTGCGCGAGACCGAGGCCGCGATCACCCTCGAGACGACGCTGTTCATCGTCGCCTCGAAGTCCGGCTCCACCCTGGAGCCCAACGTCTTCCGCGACTACTTCCTCGGCCGGATGAAGGCGGCGGTGGGCGAGCGCGCCGGAGCGCATTTCGTCGCCGTGACCGATCCCGGCTCGGCCATGGAGGCGGCGGCCAAGGCCGACAACTTCCGCAAGATCTTCTACGGCGTGAAGCAGATCGGCGGACGCTACTCCGTGCTCTCGGCCTTCGGCCTCGTGCCGGCGGCGGCTTCCGGCATCGACGTGAAGGCGTTCCTCGACACCGCCCGCACCATGGTCCGCTCCTGCGGACCGGCCGTGCCGCCGGCGCAGAACCCCGGCGTCCTCCTCGGAACGGCGCTCGGGGCCGCCGCGCTCGCAGCCGGGCGCGACAAGGTCACGTTCATCGCCTCCCCGGGGATCGACACCTTCGGCGCCTGGGCCGAGCAGCTCATCGCCGAATCCACCGGCAAGGACGGCAAGGGCCTGATCCCCATCGACGGCGAGCCCGTCGACGTGCCGGCCGTCTACGGCCTCGACCGGATCTTCGTGTACCTGCGCCTCGACAGCCGGGCCGACGCCCGTCAGGACGAGGCCGTGCGCAACCTCGAGCGCGAGGGCCATCCCGTCGTCCACATCACCCTGGCGAACGAGGAGCAGCTGCCGCAGGAGTTCTTCCGCTTCGAGATCGCCACGGCGGTGGCCGGCGCGATGCTGGGCATCAATCCGTTCGACCAGCCCGACGTGGAAGCGAGCAAGATCGAGACGAAGAAGCTGTTCGACGCCGCCGAGGCGAGCGGGTCCCTGCCCGCCGAGACGCCGCTCTTCTCCGACGACACCCTCGCGCTCTACGCCGATGCGAAGAACGCCGAAGCCCTGCCCCAGGCCGGCGAAGGTCTCGACGCGGCGTTGAAGGCGCACCTCGCCCGCACCAAGGCCGGCGATTACGTCGCCCTGCTCGCCTACGTGGCGCGCAACCCGAAGCATCACGCGATCCTGCAGGATGCCCGCGTCGCGCTGCGCGACAAGACCCGGCTCGCCACCTGCCTCGAATTCGGCCCGCGCTTCCTCCACTCCACGGGGCAGGCCTACAAGGGCGGGCCCGACACCGGCGTCTTCCTCCAGATCACCGCGGACCCGTCGGAGGACCTGTCGATCCCGGGGCGCAAGCTCGGTTTCGGCACCGTGGTGGCGGCCCAGGCGCGGGGTGATTTTGCGGTGCTCGCCGAACGGGGCCGGCGGGCCCTGCGGGTCCACATCAGGGGCGGCGAGGTCGAGGCCGGCCTGAAGCGCATCGCCGCCGCGCTGAAGGCGGCTTTGGCGTAGGGCGGGCAGTTCGACGTTCCAGCGCTGCGTCATTCCGGGTCCGCCTCTGACGCCCCGGAATGACGGCGCCGGTGATGAAGAGCCTTCTATTGGTTGTTTCGGCGCGGGGCCTCGGCGCCCCGCGTTCCTCACGCGACGGAGATCACCCATGCAACTCGGCATGATCGGCCTCGGCCGGATGGGCGGAAACATCGTCCGCCGGCTGCTGCGCGACGGGCACACGGCCGTGGTGTTCGACCAGAGTCCGGAGGCCGTGGCGGCCCTCGTCGCCGAAGGCGCTACCGGCGCGGCGAGCCTGGAAGAGTTCGTCGGCAAGCTCGATGGGCCGCGCACCGCCTGGGTGATGCTGCCGGCCGGCGCCGTCACGGAGGGCACGGTCGCCACCCTCGCCGGCCTCATGGCCGCCGACGACGTGATCATCGACGGCGGCAATTCGTTCTACAAGGACGACATCCGCCGCGCCGCCGAACTGAAGCCGAAGGGCATCCATTACGTCGATGTCGGCACCTCCGGCGGCGTCTGGGGCCTGGAGCGCGGCTATTGCATGATGATCGGCGGCGACGCCGCGGCCGTCGCGCGCCTCGACCCGATCTTCAAGACCTTGGCGCCGGGCCCCGGCACCATCCCGAAGACCCCCGGCCGCGAGGGGCGCGATGCCCGCGCCGAGGACGGCTACATCCATGCAGGCCCGAGCGGCGCCGGCCACTTCGTCAAGATGATCCACAACGGCATCGAGTACGGCCTGATGCAGGCCTATGCCGAGGGCTTCGACATCCTCAAGCATGCGAACTCGACGGACCTCCCCGAGGGCCAGCGCTTCGACCTCAACATCGGCGACATCGCCGAGGTGTGGCGCCGCGGCAGCGTCGTCTCGTCCTGGCTCCTCGACCTCACGGCCGGGGCACTCGCGGGTGACGAGAGCCTGTCGAACTTCTCGGGCTTCGTCGCTGATTCCGGTGAAGGTCGCTGGACCCTCAATGCGGCCATCGAGGAATCCGTGCCCGCCAACGTCCTCTCGGCGGCCCTCTACGCCCGCTTCCGTTCCCGCGAGGATGCGAGCTACGCCGACAAGCTGCTGTCCGCCATGCGCAAGGGGTTCGGCGGACACCAGGAGCCGAAATAGGGGCCGCACCGCATCCCCTTCGATCGACGCGCCGAGACCTTCCGAAACGAGGAGCCGCGATGATCCCCCTGCCCAACGATGCAGACCTTCTCGCCGATGCGGACGCCGTCGCACGGGCGGCGGCGGACCGGTTCGTCGCCCTCTGCGAAGCATCGCCCGAGGGGGCCATCGCCGTCTGCCTCTCGGGCGGTTCGACGCCGAAGCGCCTCTACGCCCTGTTGGCTCGCCCCGAGTATGCGGACGCCCTCCCCTGGGCGCGCCTGCACTGGTTCTTCGGGGACGACCGGCACGTGCCGTGGGACGATCCGGAGAGCAATGTCCGCGCCGCCCAGGACGCATTCGGGGATGCGCCGATCCCGCCCGGGCACCTCCATCCCATCCCCACGGGGGGTACCCTGGACGCCGATGCCGCCGCCTATGAATCGGTACTGAAGGCGTTCTACGGAGCCGAGACCCTCGATCCCGACCGCCCCCTGTTCGACCTCGTTCTCCTCGGCCTCGGCGAGGATGGGCACACCGCTTCGCTGTTCCCGGGCAAACCGGCCGTCGAGGAGAGCGGCGCCTGGGTCGCTCCGGTGCCGGAGGCGGGCCTCGCCCCGTTCGTTCCCCGGATCACCCTGACCTTCCCGGCCCTCGCATCCGCGCGGCATGTTCTGGTGTTGGTCACGGGGGCGTCCAAGCGACGACCGCTCGAGCGCCTCGCCGATGGCGAAGACCTACCGGCGGCCCGCATCGCCGGACCGGTGACGTGGCTCCTCGATCGCGCCGCCGCCGACGCCTGACGATCAGTTCGAGGTCGCGACGATCCACGGCGAGATGATGCGCATGGACGCCGTCTCGGCCTGGACCGGGGCGACGGCGGTCGGCGGAACTTTGCGTGCCTGGGCCGTCATCCGCCGGGCTTCCGCGGCCGGGATCGCTCCGGCGGGCATCACCATGGCGGAGAGCAACGTCCGGGTATGCCTGTCGATGAAGGCGGACCGCCCAATGCTCTCGAAATCACGCGCCGCGTGGCGCTTGTCCGGATCGCCGGTGAACACCTTCACGCCGTCCTTTAGAACGACGATGTCGCCGGGTCGCAAGGTCGGATCCTTCATGAACGCGGCGGCGGCACCCGCGCTCATGTCCAGGGGCACCTGGCGGTCGCCGACGTGGAGCTTGAGCGGTTCTGCCTTCGGCAGGGCGGCGTAGCGCGTCATCGGGCGTGGCCGCCTGTTCAGGGCCCGGGCGGCACGGCGGACATCCGTCTGACGCGCGCCCAGGGTGTCCGGTGCGGGCACGGGTTGCACCGCCGCGGGCGGGCTCGGCTGGAACAGTCGTTGGAACAGGCCGCCCAATCCGTCATCGGCCGCGAAGGCGGGCCTCGGCAGGGCGAGGCACAGGCTGGCGAGGAGGGTGGCGGCAGCGGCGCCACGCACGAAAGGCCGGGCTCGGGTCATGGGAATTCGGCTCTCGTTGTCAATCCCCGCTGCACGCCGGGATGAGCCGTTAACGGATCCTAAATCTGAACAGTTCCCACCGATTCGTGGGGTTTGTCGCGAATGCTTAGGATCGTCTGAGGCCGATCGCGCGAATTCCTCCGGCGGGTCGGGAGTGCCGATGGCCGGACTCCGGATATAGCTCTTCCCGCCACCGATAGATCCTCGATGCATCCGTCGTGAGGCGGGAGCGCGAGGCGGCATGCAAGGCCACACCGACGACTTTTTATTGGGACATGGGAAACGATCGGCATCTGACGACTTGAACGTCCCTGTGACTCATCTCTCCCGGCGAATGGATCGCCGCGGTGGGAGAGATTGCCCTGGGAGCAAGCGGTCCGTGAACGAAACCAATTCCCTTCTCTATTGCGGTGCCGCCGCCTTCGATCCCGTGACCTACGGCGTCGCCCAGGGCCTGTCCGAGATGTTTCCGCCCGTGGAGCACCCGGCGGGACTCGCCGGCGACGAAGCCACGCCGCAGGACGCAGAGGGATCGGACGCCGCATCCTGATCCGCTCGGACGCCCGACGCCGCGCTCGGGTGCTCGGCACAGCAAAGCCACCGTATCGGGAAGGATCAGGTTCATTCGGCGGGGGACGGTTTTTCGTATCCAGGTCGGATTAGGCCCGATCGCTACGGTGAGCCGGCGAACGACGCCCGGTCAAACGCATGCATCGTGGCGATCAAGACTGACCCAATCGCTGTGCAAGCGGAACGATTGGGCGATCCCGATGATTGATTGGGTCCTCAGCTCAAGGAGAATACCGTGAACCGGACCCTGCAAACCCTCGCTATCCTGACGGTCCTCGGCGCCGGCCCGGCTTTGGCCCAGACCACCGTGACCGGAACTCCCGCCCCCGACGCCAAGTCCAGCGCCACGTCCGGCGGCCAGGAGGCCGTGACCCGGCCGAACACCGACAAGCCCGATGCCACCAAGCCCGGAACGGCCCACGCCGCCACGGGTGCGAAGCTCGAAGAGGGCGCGAACAGCTTCACCGAGGCCCAGACGCATCACCGCCTCACGGAAGCCGGGTACAAGGACGTCAAAGGTCTGACCAAGGACGAGAAGGGCATCTGGCGCGCCAACGCGATGCTCGACGGCAAGCCCGTCAAGGTCGGCGTCGATTTCAAGGGCAACGTCGCCGCGCAGTAAGCGCGACCTCGACCAATCCTTCACGATCCGAACAGGAGTCCACCATGGCACACCAGACCATCACGGCCCTCTACGACAATTACGATGATGCGAGCGCCGCCGTCGCCAAGCTCGAAGCGCAGGGCATTCCCCACAGCGACATCAGCATCGTCGGCAGCAACGAGGGCGATCGCCACAGCGGACGCGTCGGTACGCACGCGACCACGACCGGCCACACCGATACGACGGAAAGCGCGGCCACCGGCGCCGGTACCGGCGCGACCGTCGGTACGGTCCTGGGCGGTGCCGCCGGCCTCCTCACCGGTCTCGGACTGCTCGCCATACCGGGCGTCGGCCCCGTCGTCGCGGCCGGCTGGCTCGTCGCCACCCTCACGGGTGCCGGCATCGGCGCGGCAGCGGGCGGTCTGGCCGGTGGTCTCACCGGTGCGGGCCTGAGCGAGACGGATGCGCACACCTATTCCGAGGGCGTGCGCCGCGGCGGCACCCTCGTGACGGTGCGCGCGGACGAGACCCGCTCGGCGACCGTCATGGACGTTCTGGAGGAGCATGGCTCCATCGACATCGACGAGCGCGCTCAGGGCTGGCGCGCTGAGGGTTGGACGGCACCGCAGGCCGCTTCCGCCGCGCATCCGAGCGCACTTCCGAGCGCTGCCGATGGACGGACCCGCGTTCGGGCATACCCGACGAACCCCGTCTAAGGTTCGCGCCGCTTCGGTGAAAGACAACGCCCCGCGATCCGTCGCGGGGCGTTTTTCGTGACCGAACCCCCGGTCGCGCCACGCACGCGAAAGAACCGCACCGCACTTCGTGCGATCCGGATGCTGACAGGGCTGCAAGGAGAAAGATGGGTCCCGGAGCCGAAGCCCCGGGTTCTGTTTCGACGGTTACCCTACCGCAAGATGCTTACGCCGCGAGGCGGGCATCCATGACAACGTTATCGTTGGCATTTAGAGTTTTGGTCAGATGCCTGGAATAGGGGTTACCTACGCCAAACCGGTCGAAACCTTACCGACAGTCGCATCGTATCCCACCGAAGTGAGACTGAACTCGCGATCCCTTTACCGCCCAGTCGATCCTATTTCGCCCCCATCAGAAGCCCAACGCTACCCGGATGTCCCGCGATGGGCTTTTGGTGGAGGCGCCGGAGTACTGCCCTCCGGGTCCTGAAACGTTATTATGAACCGGTCATCAACCGCACTTGGAATATAGGTGATGCCTCGCCCCGGGTCCAGTCCGGGCTGCACCAAAACGATGCCCGCGGTCCGCTCCCGCCCTATGCCGTCTCATCTTGGCCGGCGTACCAGTCCGCGTAAGGCGTGTTGCGCGCGAGGCGGCGGTTGAGATCCGGCGCCCCATCCGTCCACCAGACCGGCCCACGCTCGCCGAGACCTCGCTTGGCGCGATCGACGGCCGCTCGGGCGTCCGCGACGGCGGCCGCGTCGTCGCCCTTTCGGCCGGCCTTCACCGCACGCCGGGCATCCATGAGACCGTGCACGAGACGATCGCGGACATCTGCGGGCAGATCCGGCCGGGCCCGCCGCCAGAGCCGTCCCCGCACGACGATGTAGCGACCGTCCGGCGTCTCCAGGACCCGACGGTCAGGCGCGGGCGTGACGCTGTTCATCGATGAGCGCCTCGACGGCCGCGATGGTATTCTCCAGATCGGCGATCCGGCGCAACATGCTGTCGGGTGGCAACATGGCGACTTTCGCAGCGTCCAGGATGAGATCGCGCTGAGCATTCTTCAGGCGGTCGAGAAGAGCTTCCAAGTCTGACATGGGCTCGCCTTACGGCATCGCTCGGCAAAGTGGAATCCGATTCTGGCGAAAGCCGACCCGGCCGACGACTGCCTGCGGACTTGTCCGCAACGTCGTTCGCCGATCCGGTTCATCGGACGACGTTTCGCCGGAAGCGTCGAAGCCAGTCTCGGAAAGCGCTCGGAATTCGCATCGGTCGGAAACAGAGATCAGAGGTCGCAAGGCTCGGGGGACCGTTCGATGAGGACCGCAATCGCATCGAGCAGCGCCGTGTCCTCGCCGGCCATCGCGTCCATGGCTCTCATGCGGCGCAGAACCGTACCGGCGATGGCTTCCTCCACCGTGGCTTCCGCGAACGCATAGTAGATCGTCGCCTGCTCCCCGTCGCGATGGCAGCGGCCCTCGATCTGCGCGACCTGGATCGCGCTGTGGCGCATGTCGTGGATGACGAGGGCACGCACCGCCTCGCCCCCCGCCATCTCGTTGCGGTGGAGCGAGATCGATTCCGTGACGGTGAAGACCATGACGTCGCGTGCGCCGGACTGGAATGCCACCCGTTCGCTCTCGTTCGTCCCGGCGTCCCGCGTTCCGTCGATGCTGCCCACACGCCAGCCGCGTCGGGCTAGAATTTCGGTGAGGGCGGCGCCCGTTTCCAGAAAGGCGACGGAGATCGCCACAGCCTGGCCGGCTTCGAGCAGGGTCTCGACGAAATCCGCCGTGCCGTCGACGCGCAGAAGGCTCGCCTTCTGCCGAAAGCGCAGATCGGCCGCCCACCCGGCCGGGCGGCGGCCGCTCCCGCCGAGCAGGCCCCAGGACCGGCGAAACTCCCGCCAGTTGGCATCGTAGAGCCGGCGCGCCGCGGGATCGAGGGCGGTGGCGGCGAGCTCACGTTGTACCTCGGGCCAACCGACGATGTCGCCCGGACGCCGGCGCAGGCCGATGGCCTTCGATCCCCCATAGAGAAGATCCGCAATCACGGCGCAGTCGCGCGCATTGGCGGTCCAGCTCCAATTGGCCCACCGGCCCTTCGCCCCACCGATGCCGAGGCTTCGCAGGAGGATGCGGAAGTCGGCCAGGGTCTCGCAGGGCGTGCCGGCGGCAGCCCCGAGGAGTCGGCCGAGATAGGACAGTTCGTGCGGCGCCTGACCCGCGGTGGCACTGAGATAGACCGTGAAGGTGGCAGCTTCCGCGATCTGGCGGCAGACCAGGCTCTGTTGGGCCGTCGGATTGCGCAGGCGGTGGCTCTCGTCGAAGGCGACGATGGGCCAGGTCCGTTTCAGGACCCCGCGCTTGGCGAGTTCGTTGTTCTTCGCCCGCGTCGACCGTTTCGTGCTCGTGGCCGGGGGAGCCATGAGCGATTTGGTGCGCTCGTAATTGATGAGCGTCACGGCCTTTGGCGCCAGGCCCGCCTGCGCGATGGTCCGCCGCCATTGCGGCATGGCGCCCTTCGGGCAGACGATGAGGATCTCGGATTCAGGCATGCGCGCCAGGGCGCTCCACACCGACAGGGTCTTTCCCAGCCCCGTCATGTCTCCGAGCAGGAAACCGGGTTTCCTGTCGGCCCGCGCCTCTAGGATGGTCCGAGCCGCCTCCTCCTGATGCGGACGAGGAACGAGGAGGTCTGGCGACTCGGCGATGGGACGGGCTCCTTGGCACAGCGAAAAGCCCCCGACCGTGAGGTTGGGGGCTTTGGTTTGTTGTTGTGATGTTGGTTGCGGGGACAGGATTTGAACCTGTGACCTTCAGGTTATGAGCCTGACGAGCTACCGGGCTGCTCCACCCCGCG
>NZ_LMMX01000015.1:0-38069 GCF_001422425.1 Methylobacterium sp. Leaf102
CCCGCCGAAGCCGAAGCGCACTACTATGCCCAGACCGAGGTGCAAGCCTTGGCCGCTTGATCCAAACCAAACAGCCTCCGGGAAACCCGGGGCGGTTCACCCGCGACGAAGGGCTGTCGATCCGGTCCAAGCTGCCCAAGCGCAAGCGGGCTTGGCGGTATCGCCAGGGACGACCGGCGATCGGTGGACCCAACGAGGTCTGGGCGATGGACTTCATGTCCGACCGCCTGTTTGACGGGCGTCCGTTCCGGATCCTGACGGTCGTCGATCACCACACGCGAGAGGCGCTCTCGCTCACACCGAGAGCCAACCTCCGCGCCTTCCAGGTCACCGAGGCGCTCGACGCCTCGGTCAAGCTGAGGGGACGGCCCAAGAGCTTGCGGGTCGACAATGGGCCGGAGTTCGCCGGTCGCATGCTCGACCAGTGGGCCTACCTGAACGGGGTCGAGATCGACTTCTCACGACCGGGCAAGCCGACCGACAACGCCTACGTCGAGTCGTTCAACGGCCGCCTACGGGCGGAATGCCTGAACGCSKCGTGGTTCCTGTCGCTGGCTGATGCCCGCGACCGCATCGAGGACTGGAGGTGCCACKACAACGACGATCGCCCCCACACGGCCCTGGGCGGCTTGACGCCCCGAGCCTTCGCCAACCAAGCTGTCACWGCCCGAGACCTTGCATAGGCCGTGGACCACAAACGGGGTCAACTCCAGACCGACGATGCACTAACTTCGAACTTGGGCCACCGCATGGGGCAGGCCAGCCAAACCTGTCTTAATTAATCAACGTAAGCTTGCGCGGTTAATTAAAAACACGCGTATTTGCGAACTCATCAGTTCGACGGACGGTAGTGCGGAATGCACCCACAGCGTTCGAATGACGTAGTGCCAATAGAAACCTGCTGACTGATGAGGAGCGCCCAAAGCTGACTGTCGGCCAAGCCAGCAGTCTTCGCTCACATCGAGCGCTCCAGCTTATGCCCGGCTAGACCCATACTGCCTGATTACGCATGGCAATCCGCTGGTTGATCCAGGTTTGCACCTCTTGCTCCGGCCAAGCCACCGGCGAATTCGGCGCGTCGCCCAAGCGCACTTGCTTAGGGAATGCGCCCTCGGCGAAGAGATTGTAGAGGCGGGCTCGCTTGAGCCCCACCAGCGACTCAACGGCTGAGAGCCGCAGAAGGCGGTTAGGGGTGTGGGGCTGGCTCATCCGGTTCTCCAGAGCGATGTCTGATGGTCCGGAGTGTAACTCTGCGATCGTGCGGCCTGCACCTGGCTCCGACCGGCGTGAATTTCACGAGCGATCCTGGGAGGCGCCTCTGCTGGACTGTTGTGCACGATGCGGTGCACGATTGCGCCCGCCGTCGACCATAAGGGTCAAATCGCATACAGGAATGATACTCCCGGCCCAGCACGCGTGCTGGACAGCCCGGGGGAGGACTGCACGACCCTAAAAAGAAAGCGCCCTGATTTCTCAGGGCTTTAAGCGAGTATCTGGCGGAGACGGAGGGATTCGAACCCTCGATACCCCTTTCGGGGTATGCTCATTTAGCAAACGAGTGCCTTCAGCCGCTCGGCCACGTCTCCGCAGGCCGTCGATCTAGAATTTCGCGTCGGGGCGGTCAAGCCGCGAATCCGTGCTGGTGTGAGAATCTGCCCGGCGGCGCTCGTAATGTTTAGCGACGCGCAGGTGGCGGGAGATGGCGTAATTCATTGCCGTGAGGAAGCCGTAGGTGCCGCGCACGAAATGGCGGCGGCCGAAATAGGCCTTGAGGAAGTTGCCCGGCAACTCCACGAACAGGCGCCAGGTCGGGATCGCGACGCCGCGGGCCGCGAGATCGTCGGCTTGCTGGTCGGAGTACCGGTTGAGCTTGTCGAGCTGGTCTCCGAGCGAGCGCACCGAGAAATGGTGGATCACGCCGCGCAGGGTGCCGACGCTGGCGCCCGGGGCGAGGTCAACGCGGTCGTGGACCGGGGACGGTGAGTAGCGGCCGCGATCCTTGCGGTAGAGGCGCACGGGCGTGAGGCGGTAGGCCCAGGGATGCGGGCGGCCCTCGCCGGGAAAGATCTCCGCGATGGCGATGCGATAGGCCGGGTGGCGCGGCTCGCCTTTGCCGAAGGCGGCCCGGATCGCGGCCGCCAGATCCTCCGGCACCACCTCGTCGGCATCGACGTTGAGCATCCAGACGTGGCGGCACTGGTCCTCGGCGAAGCGTTTCTGCGGGCCGTAGCCGGACCAGCCGTTGTGGATCACCCGGGCACCGAGGGACGCCGCCAGGGCCTGCGTGCCGTCGGTGGACCCGGAATCGACCACCACGAGATCGTCCGTCAGGCCCCGCACCGCCCGGATCGTAGCCCCGATGCGGTCGGCCTCGTTCTGGGCGATGATGAAGACCGAGAGAGGGAGGGGAGGCATCGCGGGGCGGCCATCTTTGGCGAGAAACGTTGCAAGCGCCCCCGCTCTATCGAGCCCCCCCCGACGCCACAACCTCGGCTGCGATCGTCCGAGGTGCGTTCGCCTCAGTCCTGTCCGAGGCGGCGGCGCTGGATCTTTCCGTTTGGCGTGCGCGGCAGGGCTTCGAGGAAGCGGATCGCGCGCGGGCACTTGTAGGCGGCGAGATGCGCCTGGCAGAAGGCGATGAGGGCGGCGGCATCGGGGGACGCCCCGGCTCTCGGCACCACGAAGGCGGCGATGACCCGGAGGTCGGCGCGGACGCCGAGTTCAGCGACCCCGACTTCGGCGACGTCCGGGTGACGGGCGAGCACCACCTCGACCTCGCTCGGCGAGACCCGGTAGCCCAGCGCGTTCATGAGGTCGTCGTTGCGGCCGTGGAACCAGAGGTAGCCATCGGAATCGAGGCTGGCGAGGTCGCCGCCGGTGAACCAGTCGCCCCGGGTGACCGCCGCGTCCTCGTCCGGCCGGTTCCAGTAGCCGAGCATCAGGCCGGGCTCGGAGCGGTGCACGGCGAGCAGGCCGATCTCACCCGGCGGCAGCGGCTCGGGTGCACCGTCCGTGGGCAGTATGGCGACGCGGCGCCCGGGCTGGGGACGGCCCGGCGAGCCGGGGCGCACGGGGATGGTGGGACCGCTCGACACGTAGGTGGAGATCTCGCTCATGCCCAGTGCCTCGTAGAGCGGCTTGCCCGTGGCGTCCGTCCAGGCGGCGAGGAGTTCGGCCGGCAGGGCCTCGCCGGCCGTCACGCCGTGGCGCAGGCGCGTGAGGTCGTGTGCGGGGAGGTCTGCGTATTTGAGGATCTGGCGGTAGAGGCTCGGCACGGCGGCGAACAGGGTGGCGCCATGGCGAGCGATGAGGGACGGCCACACGGCCGGATCGCGCGGGCCGTCGTACAGCACGGCGGTGGCGCCGCAGGCCCACGGATCGGTGACGCCGACCCCCAGGGTGTAGGTCCAGTTCAACGTGCCGGCGTGCAGCATCACGTCGGTGTCGGTCAGGCCGAGCCAGTGGGCATGCATCGGTCGGCGTCCGCGCACCGAGCGGTGAGCGTGGCGTACGCCCTTGGGCCGGCTCGTGGTGCCGGAAGTGTAGACCAGGATCGCCGAATCGTCGGCGGCGGTGTTGGCGTAGGCCGGCAGCGGCGGCCCGGCCTTGAAGGCAGCGATGTCGGCGGGCCGCAGGACGAGGCGGCCGTCCGTGCTCGCGGGATCGAGGGCGATGTCCGCGCCGGCGGCGATCACGGCGGCCCCGGAATCGCGCGCGAGGAAAGCGGCCTCGGCGGGCGTCAGCTGGGGCGAGGCCGGCAGGGCGACGAGGCCCGCGGCCAACGCCCCGAAGTAGGTCAGGACGTAGTCGGCCTCGTGGCCGAGGCGGATCATCACCCGCGCACCGGGTGTCAGGCCGAGGCCGAGAAGACCCGCCGCGATTGCCCGGACGGCCCGATCGGCCTCGGTGAAGGTCAGGGTGGCGGCGGCTCCGTCGGCGCCCGCCATGACGAGGGCGGCTTTGTCGGGCCGCAGGCGGGCGTTCTCGGAGAGGCAATGGGCGGCGGCGTTGAAGCGGTCGGACACGGGTACGGGACTCTCCGTCACGGAATTTTGGGCGATGAGAGGCGCAAACGCGCGCCCGCCGCAAGGGCCCCTCAGGAGAAGCCGAGCTGCGCGCGGATGGACTCGGGTTCGACGCCCTGCGCCCGCAGGTCGGCGAGGCTCTGCGAGCCGCGCGATTTGGCGAGCTTGGCGCCGGTGGCGTCGAGCAGGAGGGCGTGGTGGTGGTAGCGTGGGCCCGGCAGACCGAGGAGCGCCTGCAGCAGCGCGTGGAGATCGGTGGCGGCCAGGAGGTCTGCGCCGCGTACCACATTGGTGATGCCCTGCGCTGCGTCGTCGGTCACAACGGCGAGGTGATAGCTCGTCGGCACGTCGCGGCGGCCGATGACGCTGTCGCCCCAGCGGGCCGGGTCGGCACGCACGGACCCCGTAGTTCCGTCCGGTGCGAAGGTGGAAAAACCGGACGGGCCGGGCGCAGCCGCGCATGCGCGGTCCATGGCGAGGCGCCAGGTGTGCGGTTCGCCCCGGGCGATCCGGGCGGAGACGCTGATCTCCGGTAGAATCCGGCACGTGCCGGGATAGAGCGGCGCCCCATCGGGATCGCGCGGGAGTGGGCCATCCCCGGCGGCGGCCCGCGCCGCCGCGCCGACCTCCGAACGTGAGCAGAAGCACGGATAGGCGAGACTTCGGGCCGCGAGGCCCCCGAGGACCGACCGGTAGGCCGGCATGCGCTCGGATTGGCGCAGAACCGTTCCGTCGAAGGCGATCCCGAGCCAGGCGAGGTCATCCTGGATCGCCGATACCAGGTCGGGCCGTGAGCGGCCGGGATCGATATCCTCGATGCGCAGGAGGAGGCGCCCGCCCCAGCGCCGGGCGAGATCGGCGTTGAGCAGGACCGACCAGGCATGGCCGAGGTGCAGGCGGCCGTTGGGGCTCGGCGCGAACCGGAAGGTCGGTGCGAACCGGAAGGTCGGCGCGGTCATTGGGGCCGCCGGCTCAGAGTGCTTCACAAAACTCCCGGTCACCATCGGTTCTCGCTCTGAGCACGGCGGCGCAACGGGAGTTTTGTGAGAGACACTCAGTCGCCGACGCGGCGCAGGCAGCGCATCTCGGACGGCACGCAGGCGATGCCCGGCAGGGAGCAGGCGGCCCCTTCCTCCCGGCGCTGGCAGACACGGCAGCCGTCGCCCCACTCGGCGCAGGTGTGATCCGCGCTCGGCGCCACGGCGGCCGCCCTGTGCGAGGCCGGAGCCAGGGTTCCGATCAGAACCGTGGCGAAGACGATCGCCGCGATACCCGCGAGGATGCCGCGGTCGTGGCGGGCGGACGAGGGGTCCATCGTCGGGGCGTCGAAAGTCTGGAAAGCGGCCATGCGCCCGTGTTCGCGCGCCGGCCCGGACCTGTCAACGCGGCCCGTCAACAGCCGGGTCAAGCCGCGGCCGACCGCCGTTCGAGCAGGGCCGGCAGCGCCCTCAGGTTGAGGGGTTTGGCAAGGAAACCGTCGAAGCCGGCGGCTCGGGCCGCCAGCTCGTCGTCGCGCCCCGCATTGGCCGTGAGCGCCACGAGGTGAAGCGGCCCGCCTTCGCGCGAAGCCTCGAGGGCACGGATGCGCCGGGCGGTCTCGAGGCCGTCGAGACCGGGCATGCGGATGTCGATGAGGGCGAGATCGAACGCTCCGCCCTCGGAGAAGAGTGCCACGGCTTCGAGCCCGTCGCGCGCCGGAACCACCGTGGCGCCGAGGCGCTCCAGAGCTTTCGTCGCCAGGAGGGCGTTGATGGGGTTGTCCTCCGCCAGGAGCACGCGCGGGCCCGACGCGGCGACCCGTGGAGGCGCGGCGGCCGACGGTCCTTCGCCCCCCCCGATGGGCCGTGCCGGCGCCATCAGGCGGTCGAACAAGGAGCGGGCGCGCACGGGCTTGACGAGATAGCTGTCGAAGCCCGCCGCGCCCGGAGACCCGAATTCGCGTCGGTCGAAGGGCGAGAGCAGGACGAGACTGCAGCGCACGCCCCCGGCCTTTGCGGCCTGAGCGAGGGTCCGTACGGCGGCGTCGCCGAGGGAGCGGTCGGCGATGATCGCGTCGAAGCCTGCGCCGGAAAGAGCTGCGAGCCCGGCCGCTTCGGTGTCCACCACAGTGGCATGGGCGCCCACCCTGGACAGCCGACGGGCGAGGAACGGCGCCTGGAACGGTGAGGCTGCCACGATCAGCACCGTGCGCCCGTGGAGGCATACAGGCGCCGCGACGGGATCCTCGGTCCCGGCGGCCTCCAGGGGCAGGAGGGCGGTGAAGCGGCTGCCCTGGCCCAGCGCCGACTCCGCCTCGATCCGGCCGCCCATGCGGGCGACGAGGCGGCGGGTGATGGCGAGCCCGAGGCCGGTACCTTCGTGGCGTCGGCTGGCGCTGCCATCGCCCTGCTCGAACTCTTCGAAAAGAAGGGGAATCCGCTCCGATGGGATGCCCGGCCCGGTGTCGCGAACCGTGAGTGCGACATGGTCGTCCTCCCGCCCGATCTCGATGCCGACGCCGCCCGTCTGGGTGAACTTCACGGCGTTGCCCGCGAGGTTGACGAGGATCTGACGCACGCGGTCCGCGTCGCCGATGACCATCGTGGCGACATCCTCGGCGATGTCGAGGGCGATCTCGATGCCTTTGTCCTGCGCCCGCGGCGCGAGGAGCTCGACCACGCCCTCGGCGAGGGCCGCGAGGTCGAAGGGTGCGGCGGCGAGGTCGAGGCGGCCCGATTCGATCCGCGAGAAGTCGAGGATGCCGTCGATGAGCGACAGCAGCGCCTTGCCGGACGTCCGCACCGCCTCGACGTAGGTGCGCTGTTCGGCGTCGAGCCCGGTGTCGAGAACCAGGTCGGCCATACCGAGGATGCCGTTGAGCGGCGTGCGGAACTCGTGGCTGACGGTGGCGAGGAAGCGGGATTTGGCGACGTTGGCGGCTTCCGCCCGGGTCAGGGCCTCGTCGAGGGAGCGGGCGGATTCGATCCGCTCGGTGATGTCGGAGCCCGCATGCAGCCACTGGGTCTCGCCCGTGGGACCGGCCACCGGCATCTCGATGATGGAGAACCAGCGCGGCGGGCCGGTCACGGGGGCGAGCCGCCGCTCGACCCGGCGCACGCCGTCCGGACGTTCCTCAACGGGGCCGTGCTCCAGGCAGGACGCCTCCAAGGTGGAGCCAACGAGGGCGAACGCCTCCGCGCCGACGAGGCGCCCGAACCCGGCATTGGCGAAGGTGATCCGCCCGAGGGCGTCGCGCTGGACGACGATCTCGGTGGTCGCCTCCACGAGGGCGCGGTAGCGCTCCTCGCTCTCCGTGATGCGCTGGATGCGAGCCTGGAGGTGCTCGACCTCCGCACCCTCCACCGCCGGCATCCCGTGCCGGCGCAGCAGGACGACCAGCACGAAGGCCCCAGCCAGGACGGAGAGGATCAGCGCGAGGGTCTGGCTGGTCATGCGTTTCTCCCCGGTGCGGACGGACCGACCCGTTCGCAGCGCAGAGGGACGATGCCAGCCGGGGTTGAACGCCGGCTTTCGAAAGGCGCTTAAGCGTTCCTTGCCAGGCGACCTGAGAATGCGGCTGCGTGGCGGTCGGTCCGCCGCCGTCCGTTTCCCAGGCGGACGAACAGGGCGGCGCCCGCGGCCTTTGGCGCCATCGGATCGCTCGCGCTTCACGGGCCCGCCCCGATGGTGTAGGCGCGACGGCTCATCCGTGAGCCCGATCCGGGCCGGCCGCGAGAGCGCAAGCGCCCATGACCGTACCAAGTCCCGTCACCGGTTCCGCCCCGACCCGCATCGAGGCGACCTTCGCCCGCTGCCGTTCGGAGGGGCGCGCGGCCCTCGTCACTTACGTGATGGCGGGTGACCCGGACCCGGAGACATCCTTGAAAGTGCTTCAGGCCCTGCCGGAAGCGGGGGCCGACATCGTCGAATTCGGCCTGCCGTTCACCGATCCCATGGCCGACGGCCCCGCGATCCAGGCTGCGGGCCTGCGGGCGCTGAAGGGCGGCCAGGGTGTGGCCCGCACCCTCGACCTCGTGCGCCGCTTCCGGGAGAGCAACGCCGGCACGCCCGTGATCCTGATGGGGTACTTCAACCCGATCCACACCTACGGCGTCGACCGCTTCCTCGACGATGCGGTGACGGCCGGCATCGACGGCCTCATCGTCGTCGACCTGCCGCCCGAGGAGGATGACGAACTCTGCCTGCCGGCACTCGCCAAGGGCCTCGCCTTCATCCGGCTCGCCACGCCGACCACAGACGAGAAGCGCCTGCCCGCCGTCCTCGCGAACACGGCCGGTTTCGTCTATTACGTATCGATCACCGGCATCACCGGGACGGCGACCCCGGATTTCGGCAAGGTGGCCGATGCCGTCGGGCGCATCCGGCGCCACACCGAACTGCCCGTCGTGGTCGGTTTCGGCGTCCGCACGGGGGCTGACGCCGCCGCCATCGCGCGGGGTGCCGACGGTGTCGTGGTCGGCTCCGCCCTGATCGACGCCCTCCGGGGCAGCCTCGACGGCGAGGGCCGCGCGGGGGCCGGAACGGTCGAGGCGGTGAGCGCCCTGGTGCGCGATCTCGCCGAGGGCGTGCGCCGGGCGGCCCGGGCTTGATCACCGGACAGGGTCTGATCACCGAATTCGCGAAACCAAGGACGGCATCACGATGATGGTTGAGCCGATGAACTGGATCTCGGAGGTCGTGCGCCCCAAGATCAAGACCCTGTTCAAGCGCGAGACGCCGGAGAATCTCTGGGTCAAGTGCCCCGATACCGGGCAGATGGTCTTCCACAAGGAGGTGGAGAGCAACCACTGGGTCATTCCCGGCTCCGAGCACCATCTCAAGATGAGCGCCCAGGCGCGCCTCAAGATGATGTTCGACGAGGGCACCTGGATCGACGTGCCCCTGCCGGAGGTCGCCGCAGATCCGCTCAAGTTCCGCGATGAGAAGCGCTACGTCGATCGCCTCAAGGACGCGCGCGCCAAGACCGGAATGCCGGACGCCTTCAAGATCGGCTTCGGTCGGGTCGGCGGGCTGCCCATGACCCTGGCGGCGCAGGATTTCGCGTTCATGGCCGGGTCCCTGGGTATGGCGGCGGGCGAGGCCTTCGTCCGAGGAGCCGAGACGGCCCTCGACAAGCGCACCCCCTACATCCTGTTCTCGGCGTCCGGCGGCGCGCGCATGCAGGAGGGCATTCTCTCCCTCATGCAGATGCCGCGCACCACCGTGGCGATCCGCCGGCTCCGGGCGGCGAAGCTCCCCTACATCGTGGTGCTGACCAACCCGACCACGGGCGGCGTTACCGCTTCCTACGCCATGCTGGGCGACGTCCACCTGGCCGAGCCCGGCGCCTTGATCTGTTTTGCCGGCCCGCGCGTCATCGAGCAGACGATCCGGGAAAAGCTGCCCGATGGGTTCCAGCGCTCCGAATACCTCTTCGCGCACGGGATGATCGATCAGGTCGTGCACCGGCACGCCCTGAAAGAGACGATCGCACGCCTGTGCGGCCTCCTCATGAAGCAGGACGCTCCCACTTCGCCCCGGACGGCCCCCGCGGCTGATCCGGCCTGAGCCTCAGCGACGCGACGCACGCCCATGGATTCCTCCGACGCGCTCATGGCGCGCTTCCTCGCCCTGCACCCGCGCACGATCGACCTCTCCCTCGGTCGTATCCAGCGCCTGCTCGAACGCCTCGGCCATCCGGAGCGCAAGCTGCCGCCGGTGATTCATGTCGCCGGCACCAACGGCAAGGGTTCGACCATCGCGTTCATGCGGGCGATCCTGGAAGCCGGGGGCCTTGCCGCCCACGTCTACACCTCGCCCCACCTCGTGCGATTCCACGAGCGCATCCGCATCGGCGCGGTGGGGGGCGGCCAGTACGTGCCCGAGGATCAGCTCGCCGACGCCCTCGCCCGATGCGAGGCCGCCAATGCCGGCGAGCCGATCACGGTGTTCGAGATCACCACCGCCGCCGCGTTCCTGTTGTTCTCGGAGACGCCCGCCGACGTGCTTCTGCTGGAGGTCGGACTGGGTGGGCGCGTGGACGCCACCAACGTCATCGACCGGGTGGCCTGCGCCGTGGTCACCCCGATCGGGCGCGACCACGCCGAGTATCTCGGCGACACCGTCGAGGCGGTGGCCACGGAGAAGGCCGGCATCTTCAAGTCCGGCTGCCCGGCGGTGATCGCCGCGCAGGACTACGTGGAGGCCGATTCGGTCCTGTGCCGGCTGGCCGACGCCGTCGGGGCCGATCCGATTCGGGTCGGCAACCAGGATTTCTCCGTGCATGCCGAGCGCGGGCGACTCGTGTTCCAAGACGAGGTCGACCTGTTCGACCTGCCGCGCCCGCGCCTCAACGGCCGGCACCAGCTCACCAATGCGGGCACCGCCATCGCGGCCCTGCGGGCGGCGGGCTTCGGCGATATCGGGATCGCCGCCATCGAACGCGGCCTCGACACCGTCGATTGGCCGGGGCGGCTGCAGCGGCTCAACCGTGGTCGCCTGTCCGAACTCGTGCCGGAGGGGGCGGAGCTTTGGCTCGACGGCGGCCACAACGTCGACGGCGGCCGCATCCTCGCCGCCGCCATGGCGGATCTCGGCGAGCGCAGCGACGTACCCCTCGTTCTTGTCGTCGGACTGCTCGGGACGAAGGACGCAGAGGGCTTCCTGCGCAACTTCGTGGGCCTCGCCCGCACCCTGATCGCCGTTCCCATCGCCGGGCAGATGGCGGCGCGGCCGGCCGACGAGGTGGCGCAGATCGCCGTCGAGGTCGGCCTCGATGCTCATGTGGCGTCCGGCATCGAGGCGGCCCTGGAGAGCCTGTGCGCCACGGCGTTCGAGCGGCCGCCGCGCATCCTCATCTGTGGCTCCCTCTACCTTGCCGGGGCGGTCCTGACCGCCAACGGGACGCCGCCGGTCTGAGAGGATCACGAGAGTTCCGACGCGCCGGCCGACGGGGAAACCGGTCGGGATCGGGATCTCGCGGCGCCCGCCAGGATGCTCTGTCCCTCACCGGCCTGGCCGCTATCGGCCCCGCCAGTGTGGCTCCAACGCTACATCTTGGCTGTGGAAAGTCGGTTAGCTTGCCCTTCGATCGGGCAACTCGCTGGGGATCATAAAAAATGAAAAAGCTTCTGACGTCTTTCGCAGCCTTCACGGCTCTCACGGCTGCCGCCACGGCCGCCGACCTTCCGCGCCGCGCCGCTCCGCCGGTGTTCGTGCCGGTGCCGGTGTTCACCTGGACCGGCTTCTACGCCGGTTTCAACGCCGGTTACGGCTTCGACGCCGGTAACGACGTCGCCACCCCGGCTGTCGTCGCCACGGGCGCTTCGGGCATTTTCCGTGCTCCCGGCCTGGTCGGCGGCAACGGCGCTGTGATCTACAACAACAGCCGCTCGCAGGAAGGCTTCACGGGCGGTGGCCAGATCGGCTACAACTACCAGTTCACGCCGGGCTCCGGCTTCGTGATCGGTGTCGAGGCCGACGCCCAGTACGTCGACTTCGGTCGTGACCGCAACCGCGTCGCCGGTTTCGTCGGCACCCCGAACCCGGATCTGACGTTCGTCAACCCGAACGGCATCTCCAGCCTCGACTACTTCGGCACCGTGCGCGGCCGTATCGGTTACGCCTTCGACCGCGTCCTGTTCTACGGCACCGGCGGCTTCGCCTACGGCGCCGGCAGCGCCGAGCGTTCGTTCGGCGGCTTCCGTGGCAACGACGATTTCCGCACCGGCTACGCTGCCGGCGGTGGTATCGAGTACGCTCTCCCGACCGACTCCTTCCTGAACTTCTTCCGCTCGTCCGCCGTGACGCTGAAGGTCGAAGGTCTGTACGTGAACCTCGATCGCACCGCCGCCAGCAACGTGTTCGCCGTGTCCAACAGCACCGGCCTGCAGTTCCGCACCGGCACCCCCTACGCTACCGCTACCGGCGGAACGCGTGGCCGCGACACCGAGTTCGCCGTCGTCCGCGCCGGCCTGAACTACAAGTTCGGCTCGTACTAGGCCGTAGAACTTCCGGTATCCGGAACTTGGGAGGCCCGGCCGCAAGGCTGGGCCTTCTCTGTTCGGGGCCGAGACGACGGACAAAAAAGCCCGGCGCGCGAGCGCCGGGCTTTCGGTTTCCAGTGGTCAACGGCGCGCTTAAGCGCTCGCCTGAATCCAGCGCGAGAGATCGCCCTTCGGCGCCGCGCCGACTTTCTGGCTGGCGAGTTCGCCATTCTTGAAGATCAGCAGCGTCGGGATCGAACGGATGCCGTACTGCGCCGCGATGCCGGGGTTCTCGTCGACATTCACCTTGGCGATCTTCACCCGCCCCTGGAGATCGGTGGCGATCTCCTCGAGGGCCGGGCCAATCTGCCGGCAGGGACCGCACCACTCCGCCCAGAAATCCACCACGACGGGCTCGACGGACTTGAGAACGTCCTGCTCGAAACTCGCGTCGGTCACTTTCACCGTCGCCATCTTCGTCCCTTTCGCATGCCTTCGCGCCGGAGCGCGTCCCGTCCGGGTCGGGCGGGTGCGCCGCATCGTCGGCGGCGCTTCGTCACGAGACTTGGCAATGCTGGGTCGGGCGGTCAAGGCGGTGCGCGCCGTCCGCAGGGCAGCACACCGGCCGCCTCATGCGTTGTCCACCGACCCGAGCGCTCGCCTCCACCGAACCTTGCCTCCTCGAACCCCCGCCTCCCCGAATCCCTGCCTCCCCGAATCCCTGCCCCCGAACAATGTCGGAGGCGTGGGCTCGTTTGCCACTCACGGCAGGCTCCGGGCGACGCATCCTCGCGAATGGCCGCGCTCCGTCACCCGGCGGGACTCGCCAAACTGCCCCTCTGGCCCCATGTGCTCTCTACCCGTGCGCGCTTCGGCAGCCGGACGGGAGCGTTCGGCTGCCCCGTTCGTGGGTCGGCTGGACATGGTAGGATCCAGTCTCGGCAAAGTCAGGCCACGACAAGACCCGATTGCGATAGGACCGGACACGGCATCTCGCCGCCATGGAGGACAATCCGACGTGAAGCGCATCTCCCAGACCCTGCTCGCGACCCTCGCCCTCGCCGGTCCCCCCTTGGGCGCCATCGCACAGGAGGCGGGCGGTACCGCACCTCGGCAGCCACGGGTCGAGGGCGAGGCCTTCACTGCGCCGACCTCCGACGCCGCCGGCACGACGCCCGCCGAGACCGAGGCACCCAACACGACCTATAAGCCGCTTCTGCCGAACCAGACCCGGGCGCCGAAGCCCGCCGAGGCCACCAAGGTCAAGACGGAAACGGTGGCCAAGGGCCTCGACAGTCCGTGGGCCCTCGAGTTCCTGCCCGACGGCCGCATGCTGGTCACCGAGAAGGGCGGCACCCTGCGGATCCTCTCGAAGGACGGCACGCCCGGTGCACCGATCCCCGGCGTGCCGAAGGTCGATGCGAAGGGCCAGGGCG
Source organism: Methylobacterium sp. Leaf102 (assembly GCF_001422425.1). Lineage (NCBI taxonomy): Bacteria > Pseudomonadati > Pseudomonadota > Alphaproteobacteria > Hyphomicrobiales > Methylobacteriaceae > Methylobacterium > Methylobacterium sp. Leaf102. The sequence continues at coordinate 13,426 of NZ_LMMX01000015.1, forward strand.
GTCTTCTCGATGTCGCGCTGAGCCCGAGCTTCGTCGCCGATCGGTTGATCTATTTCAGCTATGCCGAACCGCGGGAGAAAGGGAACGGCACGACGGTGGCTCGCGCCAAGCTCATCGAGGACAAGGGTGTTGCTCGCCTCGACGAGGTGAAGGTGATCTTCCGTCAGATGCCCACCTACGACGGCGACAAGCACTTCGGCTCGCGTCTCGTCTTCGCACCGGACGGCAAGCTGTTCGTCACCGTGGGCGAGCGCTCCGACAAGGGCCCGCGGGTCCAAGCCCAGGATCTCACAAGCGGCCTCGGCAAGGTCTTCCGTATCGACACCGACGGCAATGCCGCCAAGGACAACCCGTTCACGGGCGGCGAGAAGGCCAAACCCGAGATCTGGTCCTACGGGCATCGCAATGTCCAGTCCGCCGCCCTCGACCCGCAGGGGCGGCTCTGGACCGTCGAGCACGGTCCGCGCGGCGGCGATGAACTCAACCGGCCGCGACCCGGCGTGAATTACGGCTGGCCCGAGGTGACTTACGGCATCGAGTATTCCGGCGAGAAGATCGGTGAGGGCAAGACCCAGGCGGGCGGCACCGCCCAACCGGTCTATTACTGGGACCCGGTGATCGGCCCCTCCGGCATGGCGCTCTACACCGGCGACAAGTTCCCGGCCTGGAAGGATGCCTTCCTCATCGGTGGCCTCTCCAGCGGTGGCCTAGTGGCGATCAAGCTCGACGGCGACAAGGTGGTCACCGAGGAGCGCATTCCCCTGGGTGAACGCATCCGCGACGTGAAGGTCGGGCCCGACGGTGCGGTGTATGCCGTCACCGATGGTGCCGGTGGCAAGATCCTGAAGCTGACGCCGGGCACCTGAGGCCGCGCGAAGCCCGCCGGGTTAACCGGCGGGCGCCGAGGCGGCGCGGATGGCCGCGAGACTGAGGCTCGACGGCTCGTCCAGCCCCGCCACGCGGACGTGATCGGCACCCGTTTCCAGCATGAGCGAAAGAGCATCGCGCACGGGAGCATCGTACGCGATGACCGGCCCGTCCTCGCTGGATCCAAGCCGGGCGAGATCACCGACGTCGAGGCCGGCGAGACGCCGGAGGGCCCGGTCAGGCCCGACGAAGTCCGCCACGAACCCGTCGGCTGGTCGTGCGAGCAGACGATCGGGCGTATCGGCCTGGACGATGCGGCCATCCCGCATGAGGACGATCCGGTCTCCCATTCGAACGGCCTCGTCGAGGTCGTGCGTCACCAGGATCACGGTCTTGTTCAGGCGCTTCAGTATCGCGCCGATCTCGGTCTGGAGGCGACCGCGCGCCACGGGATCGACGGCGCCGAAGGGTTCGTCCATGAGTAGGACCGGCGGATCGGCGGCCAGGGCCCGGGCGACGCCGACGCGTTGACGCTGCCCGCCCGAGAGTGCGTCCGGCCGGCGGCCCCGGAATTCGTCGGGATCGAGGCCGACGAGGTCAAGCATCGCGTCGATACGCGCGGCGGTGCGAGTTTTCGACCAGCCGAGAAGCTCGGGCACGGTCGCGATGTTGCGGGCCACGGTCCAATGCGGGAACAATCCGACGCCCTGGAGCACGTAGCCGATGCGGCGGCGCAGGCGGATTGGCTCGATGCCGGAGAGAGCCTCACCCGCGAGGTGGATGGTGCCCGCATCCGGCTCGACCAGCCGGTTCACCATCCGCAGGGTCGTCGACTTACCGCAGCCCGACGGGCCGATGAGCGCGCAGGTCTCGCCCTCCGGAATCGTCAGGTGGATGGCGTCGACGGCGGGGCGGGCGGCATCCGCAAAACGCTTCGAGACGCCTGTGAATCGGATCATCCCGTGTCGCCTGCGCCGTCAGCAGCCCTTGCAGATGGACCCCATGGTGGTGCGCATCTTCGAATCCCATGCCTTGTCGCGCGTCGCGGCTGCGCGCTGCGCCTTGGCCATATCGGCCTCGGTGTTGGCACGGGTGAACGGTGCGTTGCCAGCCCGGCCCGGCGGCTTGGTGACGCCGGTGGCTGTCACCGTGCGGCCACCCGGCGCGGCTGGCGCCTGGGCGACGGCGGCGGCCGCCAGCAGCGGCAGGGCGAGGGCGGCGACGAGGAGGCGGAACATCGAGATGACCCTAGATCCGTAGGATGTGACGCACGGCGATCCCGCGCGCGGCGATCCACCCGCGAGCGAACGCACGATCATAAGGCCCGCCCCATCGCGCGCAAACGTTGGGCCGTCTGCGGCGTGCGCGACGGCACGCGGCTCCGGGGATTAAGGGGCTCGTCCGAGGGCGATGCCGAGGATCGATCTTCGCCTCAAGACCGGCTGAGGAAACCAATGGGTTCGCGGCCGGGCTGGCCAAGCCAGAGCAGGACCGCTCCGAACCCCAGACCGAGGAGAGCGGCCGGGGCCAGGGTGAGGGGAAGTACCAGGATCTGCCAAAGCCAGGGGGCTACCCCCTCGACTGCCCCCTGGAGCGCGCTCGCCCGATCCTTGAACAATGTGAACAGCAGATCACTCAGGCTCGTCATCCGCACGCCGTTGTTGGCGATGGACCGGGCACCGTCATAGATGAGGCCGACGAACCCCCCTGCGAGGAGAACGAGGCCGAGGAAGCGGCTGAGGAAACGAAGCATCGCACCCGGTCACACCCGCCAGCGTCGCGCCGGCCGCTGCCTGAGTACGAGCGCCGGACTTCCCGTGCAAGGTCCCGGCGATCCGGGCGGCGAGAGCCGCATTGCCGTGCCTGTCTCGCACGTGCGAAACCAGCGCCGCCGCCCGGGGGACCCGCCTTGATTCAACAGACTTCGACCGAACTCGCTCGGACCGATCCGCATGCCACCCTCGCGCTCGTGATCTTCGATTGCGACGGTGTGCTGGTGGACAGCGAGCCGATCAGCCTCGCTCGCCTCACCTTCGGACTCAACCGCATCGGTGTGCCCATCGACGTCGACACCGTCCGCGTGCGCTTCGCCGGTACGTCGATGGTCTCGATCATGGCGCATATCGTGCGCGATTACCCCGTCACCGTGCCGGACGACTTCGTGGATGTGGTCAAGGCCGACACCCTACGGGCCTTCGACGAAGGCCTCACGGCGATGCCCGGCGTAGCGCTGGCCATTTCGGGCCTTTCCCTGCCGCACTGCGTCGCGTCCAGCAGCGATCCGGTCCGCCTGTCTCATACCCTTGGACTGACGGGCCTGCTGCCCCTGTTCGGGAACCGGGTCTACTCCTCCACGATGGTGGCGCACGGCAAGCCGGCGCCGGACCTGTTCCTCCATGCGGCCGCCGCCATGGGCATCCGACCGGGCGCCTGCCTCGTCGTCGAGGACAGCGTGCCGGGCGTCCAGGCGGCCCGGGCGGCGGGCATGCGTGTCGCAGGCTTCGTCGGCGGCGGTCACTGGGCCCACGACCGCACGGGCGCCGATCTCATCGCCGCCGGTGCCGCGCGGGTGTTCACCGATTTTTCGGCGTTTGCGGAGGTGGTTGCCACCGCCTGACGCCCAACCGAAGGAAGCCATCGTGCGGGACATCGTTGGAGGCGCATCCTGCCACGTTGGACCATGCATTCGAAAGATCGATCCGTTGACGAATAGGCCGCCGCACAGCATCTTTGGGGTGTTCGGCGGCGGATTTCACCGCCTCTGCACCGCGGTGATTTGAAGTGTGTAGCTTGCGCCGCGTCACCAAACGCTAAAGCACTGCGATGCGCCCGCGCCTCGTGGTCCTTGCTCGATGAGGATGACTTGCCGTGCTGACTGTATTCCTGCCTCGGTCTTACCTGAACACCCGCGATTGCTGTCGACGCTGACCACACGATGGACCGTCCCGCAATGCGAAGTCCGGCCGCGCGCCGGCATCAGGAATTTCCGATCCCATGTCATATCATCACGCTGAAACCACCGCCCTCGCCCTGAATCGCCGTCCCGCCGTTCCGCCGCTCACCGAGCTGCAGGCCATCCGGGCTCGCAACGAACTGCACGTCGATCGGTCGCTCCGCGCCGCGCGAGTGCCCGCGCCGACGCGAGTCATCGAGATCGGAGAGGTGACGGCCGGAATCGCGGTACCGGAGCATGGCGGCGTGCGATTCTTCTCCTCGCAGCGCGATTTCGACCCCCTCGACGGGACGGTGTTCGGCAGCGTCGAGCAGGCGGCACGCGCCGCGCGCGAGCGGTTCCGGGCCCGGTCGGGTGCACGGGGCCGCCCGGTGCAGGACAGACGCCTGCGCGCCGTCTGAGACGCCCGCACGCGATCGAAACGGAACGCCGTGCCCGTTCGGAGGCGCGGCTTTCCCGCGTCGAAGTTCGCGTGCTCAGTAGCGCCTGTTCACAAGTGCCCGTTCACTTGCACTCGTCGCGGGTGCGCTTCATGGCTTCGTTGAAGCCTGCCAGAGCGTATTCGTCGCTCGTCGGATTTCCCTTGAGGGACGTGGTTCTGACCTGAAGCTTGGCCGTGCGGGCCATCTCGGTGACGACGCGCGCTTCCTCGGCCTGGTTCTGCAGCCAGGCGTTGTTGTCCTTGGTCACGAGGCCGTAGCGCGTGGCGCCGAGGTGGATCGCCGGGTCCGTCGCGGCCGCGCCGGGCTTGGCGGCGGCACCTGCCTGACTTCCGGCGGGCTTGGCCGGGAAGCCCAGCATCACCGCGACCTCGTTCTGGATGTTCTCGGCCTTGCGAACGGTGACGAACAGGTAGGCCGTGTCCCGCTTGAGGGTTTTGGGCGAGCGCGTCGTCGGCTGGGCGATGGCGTAGCAGACCCGCGTCCTGCCCTGCCCGCTGGCGAAGACGTTCCAATCACCGAAGATCGCCACGGGGGTCGCCTGCTGCATCCCCGGCGCCGACACGGGCTTGGCCGTGCCCTTCGCGTCGCGCGTACGGCGGCGCTTGCGTGGGGATTCGGCTTCCTCGGGGGCCGCCTCCTGCGCCTGGGCGACGCCAGCGCCGAGGGGCGATCCGGCGCCGGTCAGGGCGGTCGGCCCGCACAGGAGGGCCGTCGAGAGCCCGAGGATGAGGCAGCGGCGGACGTCGAGGTGCATGGGGAAACCTTGTGGGACGCGCGGGCATCGGACCGGACTGCTCGACCGGTCCGATGCTCCGGCGCTCTGCCTTTGCATCGATATTGTTTGGGTCCAGGGCCGGCCCTCAGGACGCGTGGGCCTCGATGGCAAAGCTGGGGACCGGCATCGCGGCCATCGGAACGTCGCGGCCTGGCATCGGCCGTTCGAGGGGGATGGTCTGCGCCTGAGCGATGGACTGGACCGGAGGCGGCGACGGCACCGGAGCGGTGATCTGCACCGTCGGTAGGGGGCGCGGCTTCGGATCGTTATACGGCGTGTTGTAGCATTTGCGAACGGAGGCCCAGAACGCGGCACGCTCGGCCTCGCCGAGGCGAGCCAGGGCGACGTCGATGCGGTCCGTGGCCTGCGCCGCGAAAACGGGGGTGTCGTCCGGCGTAATCCAACTCTCGACGGGCATGCGCGCGATCTCCGAAGGGCTCGGGCCTGATCTAGGCAGGATCACATAGCTGGGCCGTGAACGCCACGCGTCACCGCCCAGCTTTTTTCGTGCGGGCCGTGTTCTCAGGCGTCTTTCCCGAGTTGTTCGAGCCAGCGCGTGGCCTGGGCCCGCACATTGTCCGGGGCCGTCCCACCGTAGCTCGTGCGGCTCGACACCGAGTTCTCCACGCCCAGGACCGCATAGACCGCGTCGGTGATCCGCGGCTCGGCCGCCTGCATCTCGTCGAGGGTCAGCTCCTCGAGGCCGACGCTCCGAGCGGAGGCAGTCCCGACGAGGCGACCGGTGACGTGGTGGGCCTCACGGAACGGCAAGCCGAGTTCCCGCACGAGCCAATCGGCGAGGTCCGTGGCCGTGGCGTAGCCGGAGCCGGCGGCGCGCGCGAGAACGGGGGCGTTGGGCTCCAAGTCGCGCACCATGCCGGTCATGGCGGCAAGACACAGGGACAGGGCCTGGAGGGCGTCGAACGTACCCTCCTTGTCTTCCTGCATGTCCTTGGAATAGGCGAGCGGCAGGCCCTTCATCACGACGAGAAGGCCCGTGAGGGCGCCGATGACGCGTCCGGATTTGGCCCGGACCAGTTCGGCCGCGTCCGGGTTGCGCTTCTGCGGCATGATCGACGAGCCGGTGGTATAACCGTCCGACAGGCGCACGAAATCGAACTGTGCCGAGGTCCACACCACGAGTTCCTCGGCAAAGCGCGAGAGATGCACGGCGCAGATCGAAGCAGCGGCGAGGGATTCGAGGGCGAAGTCGCGGTCGGCCACGGAATCGAGGGAGTTCGCCGTCGGCCGGTCGAAACCCAGGGCCGCGGCGGTGGCGTGCCGGTCGATGGGGAAGGACGTACCGGCGAGCGCGGCGGCACCCAGAGGACACTCGTTGAGACGGGCACGGGCATCGCGGAACCGGCCGCGGTCGCGCGCCAGCATCTCGACATAGGCGAGGCAATGGTGACCGAAAGTGACCGGTTGGGCCGATTGCAGGTGGGTAAAGCCCGGCATCACCGTACCGGCATGGGCCAGCGCCTTTTCGGCCAGCGCCCGCTGGAGGCCGGCGGCCTGGATGTCGAGGCCGTCGAGGGTGTCGCGCACCCACAGCTTCATATCGGTGGCCACCTGATCGTTGCGGGAGCGCGCCGTGTGCAGCCGCCCGGCCGCCGGGCCGACGATCTCGGTCAGCCGGCTCTCGATGGACATGTGGATGTCCTCGAGTTCGCGCTTGAACACGAAGCCGCCGGCTTCGATTTCATCGCGCACGGCCTTGAGACCGTCTTGAATCGCCGCCACATCGGCGGCAGGCAGGATGCCGGCCTGCCCCAGCATCGCTACGTGCGCCAGGGAGCCGCGGATGTCCTGGGGCGCGAGGCGCTTGTCGAACCCGATGGAGGCGTTGATCTCCTCCATGATCTCGGCGGGGCCGCTCGCGAAGCGCCCGCCCCACATCCGGTTGCTCATGCTGTCCCTGATCCTTCCAGTCGCCCCGCCTGCCAAGCCCGAGACGCAACGATGATGCCCGGCGCCCGCTTCACACTGGCCGCCGGAGCCATCCTCGTCGCCGCGCTCGGCGCGGGGCTTGCCGTATACGGGACGGGCTCGACCGGCGGCAACTCCGCCGCGCCCTGTGCAGGTTCCGCCGAGGCGGCTGGCCGGATCGCGCCGCTGGCGCGCGGCCAGGTGGCCGCCCTGCAGGTCTCACCGAAGCCGGTCCCCGCACCCGCCCTGGCGTTCAAGGGACCGAACGGCACCGAGGCCACCCTGGAGGGGATCAAGGGCCTCCGGCTCGTCAACCTGTGGGCGACCTGGTGCGCGCCGTGCAAGGCCGAGATGCCGGCCCTCGACCGGCTTCAGGCGCAACTCGGCGGCGCCGATTTCTCCGTGGTGGCCATCAACATCGACACACGCAACCTCGACGCACCGCCGGCCTGGCTGACCCAGAACGGCATCGCCGAACTCACCTACTACGCCGATCCGGGCGGGCGCGTCCTGCCGGCGATCCAGAAGGCCACCGGGTCCCTCGGCCTGCCGACGACCCTTCTGATCGATGGCGCCGGTTGCACCCTCGGGGTGATGAAAGGGCCGGCCGAATGGGACAGCGCCGATGGATTGCGGCTCATCTCGGCGGCGTTGGGGCGCGGGTAAGGGCATCGGAGCGGGGGGGCGTCCCGTCGGGCCGCCCCTCTCGCGCGTCGCGATCGCGGCGTGGCGGCAGGCACCGGATTTTCGAACGGGAGTTCGCCGATCAACTCGACGCTGTAAAAGCCATTCGAAATCATCGAGATGGTGTTCGCCGACGTCATTCGAGGAAATTGGGTGGGAAATAGACCTCGCCCAATCATCCAGGTTGTAAATCTTCGAAAATTCCAAACTAACAAGGATTTCTGCGTCCGTAGTTATCTGAGTGCGGGAATTCGATCACGTATTGATGCCGATTATTTGATCGAAGGGAATGATTGCTGACTTTTGCTTGTAAGATATTCGTCTCAACAAGTGGAAAACTTATTTAACGTTCTGCAGGCATCGTTTGTCGGTTCACCATCAGTATGGCTCGCGCATCATGTTCCTCGGCACATTGTCTATCCGGACGAAGCTGTTCCTGAGCTTCGGCCTCGTATTTCTGCTCGTCGCGGGAATCGGAGGCTTGGCACTTCTGCAGTTGCACGCCGTGAACACCGTCGCACGCGAGATGCGCGACGAGCGCCTGCCGAACATCCAACTCCTCGGCAAGATCCAGGTCCTGGTCCTGCGGACCCGTACCAACGGAGCCCGGGTGATCACCGCCGATACGCCCGAGCTGCGCGCGGAGATCCTCGCGACCCTGACCAAGCGCGAAGCCGAAATGACCACCCTCCAAACCGCATTCGAAGCGCGGTCGAAATCACCGGAGGCCGAAGCCCTGACGGCGGCCTTCCGGACGAGTTGGGTCGCCTACAAGGCGTTGCAGGCCTCCGTCATCGCGCACGTGAAGGCCGGAGAGACCGCCACGGCGCAACGCATCTACAACACCGACATGTCGACGGGGGTGAATCTGGTGCTCGGCCCCCTGCAGAAGATGGCCGAACTCGAGGAGCGCGAGGCGAGCGTGAGCGGCGCCCATGCGCAGGACACCTACGACACGGCACTCCTCACCACCCTGATCCTCGTCGGCGTCGCCTTGGTGATCGCCGGTGGCGCCGCCGCCGGTCTCGCCCTCGGCGTGAGTCGGCCCATGCGCCGGATGACGGAGACCATGGGCCGCCTCGCTGACGGCGACACCGGGATCACCGTTCCGGGCGCCGGTCGGGGCGACGAGATCGGCGCGATGGCGAGCGCCGTCCAGGTGTTCAAGGACAACATCATCGCGACCCGTGTCCTCGAGGAGGAATCCCGCCTCGCCCGCCTGGACGCCGAAGCCCAGCGCCGGTCGGCGACCCTCGGCCTCGCCGATCGGTTCGAGGCGGCGGTGGGCGGCATCGTCGCGCAGGTGAGCGCTGCGGCGACCGAACTCCAGGCGACGGCTGGCAGCCTTTCTGCCACGGCCTCCGAGACCGCGGAACGCTCGACGGGCGTGGCCGCGGCATCGGACGAAGCGGCCAGGAACGTCACGACCGTCGCCGCGGCCGCCGAGGAGCTCGGCTCCTCCGTCGCGGAGATCGGCCGGCAGGTCCACGGGTCGGCGAAGCTGTCGCGCCTCGCCGTGTCCGAAGCGAGCGAGACCGCTGCCCTGGTGCGCGACCTCAGCGAGACGGCGGCCCGCATCGGCGATGTGGTCGCGCTGATCTCGACCATCGCGGGCCAGACCAACCTCCTGGCGCTCAATGCCACCATCGAGGCGGCACGCGCCGGCGAGGCCGGACGGGGCTTCGCCGTGGTCGCCTCGGAAGTGAAGGAACTCGCCAACCAGACAGCCCGGGCCACCGACGAGATCACCGGTCAGATCGGCCGGATCCAGGCTTCGACGGGTCAGGCGGTCACGGCCATCGCGGGGATCACGACCCGCATCCGCGAGATCAGCGACGTGGCAAATTCCATCGCGGCGGCCGTCGAACAGCAGGGCGCCGCGACCCAGGAGATCGCCCGCAACGTCAGCGAAGCCGCCGCCGGAACCGGGGAGGTCACCCGCAACGTAACGGGCGTCGCGATGGCGGCCGAGGAGACCGGCGCCGCCGCCGCGCAGGTCCTCTCCTCCGCATCGGAACTGTCGCGCCAATCCGAAGATCTCAGCGCCCAGGTGTCCCACTTTCTCGTGACGGTGCGCGCCGCCTGACGCTTGATTTTCTTTGAAAGAGCACGATCCGGCGACGGCCCGGCATCCATCCGGATCGCATCCGAGCACTCCCGGTTTCGATGCCCGTCTCATACGAACGGTGACCTTCTCGCCGAGCACCGTCGGGCGGGTCGGGTAGAAAATGACGACCTGCCTCGCGGCGGGCCATCATCGAACGGTCGTTCGCTAACCTCGTCCCGCTCGTCCTGTGTCCCACTACCGAAGGCGCTTCCAGCTGCCGTTCGATATCAAAATGCCCAGGTGGTGCTAAAACCACCGCAACGGTGCCAGCGCTGCGAGCATGCGACTGGCCATGGCACTCGATGGGTAATGCACATGACCACCAAGCTCGCGGAAGAGGTTGCACGCGCTACGGCTACGGGCCGCCGTCGAGCAAAAGCATTCTCCGGTTTGGGCGGCGCCGAACAGTTGCCGTGGGCTGTGATCGAGGCCTTCGATGCGGATGTCCGAGGCCATGTGGAGCGCGACCGTCGCATCGAGGAGGAGCGGGACCGCGTTCTCGTCGCAGCGGTCGGGCTGGCCGAGACAAGGCCCGAGGATGGCGCTGAGGCGCTGGCAGCCGCGCGGACACGCCTCACGGATGCCATCGACTATCTCGAACAGGCGGTCCTGCGGTTCGGGATCGTCAACGCCCAGGCGGCTAAGCGTGGCCTCGGCGATCATGGCCAACGCGTCGCCGCCCACATCTGATAGACCCGATGGCGACGCGGGGCCGTCTCCGTGGTGTCAGTCGACGACCTTCAGGTCGTTCAGGGCGACGTCGCCGTTCTGGCTCGAGAAGCGCGGCGCCGTTCCGTTGGTTTGCTGGACGCCGGAGATCCGGTGATCGCCGCTGTCGTAGGTGGTGCGCTGGCCGTCGATCTCGACGAGGAGGCGGTGAGCATCGGGGAAGAACGCGTAGCGCATGTCGTTCTGGCCGCCGCTGCTGGCGGGTTGGCCAAGCTCCCGCGGCCACCAAGGCTCGGTGCCCTTCATCGGCTCCATGGGTTTCATCGGCTCCATGGGTTTCATCGGCTTCATCGGTTCCACGCGGCGTCTCCTTGGCGTCGGGATGGGAAGGCTTGGCTACGCTCGAACGCCGTGAAGGTTGCACCGCACCCACGTGTGGCATTGAATTTCCGCCCCCCCACGCGCATATCGCGCGCATTCGGGTAGCCCCGTCGCAGTGGCACCGTCGGGGATGTCCCGGCGGGGACGCCCGTTCCGGTATACCCTTCCCATCACACCATTCGGAGGCGGACCCTTGAGCGACACCGTGGAGCGGCACGAATTCGGTGCCGAGGTCGGGCGCCTGTTGGACCTCGTGGTCCACGCCCTCTATTCCGACCGTGAGATCTTCCTGCGCGAACTCGTGGCGAATTCGGCCGACGCCATGGACCGGCGCCGCTTCGAGGCCCTCACGGATGCGGCCTCCGCCCTGCCGCCCGACGCCAAGATCCGCATCGTCCCCGACAAGGACGCTCGCACCCTGACCCTGTCGGATGCCGGCATCGGCATGACCAAGGCCGAGCTCGCTCAGAACCTCGGCACCATCGCGCGCTCGGGCACGCGCGCCTTCAGCCAGTCCCTCGGGGACGCCAAGGCGGAGGACCGGCCGAGCCTCATCGGCCAGTTCGGCGTCGGTTTCTACTCCGCCTTCATGGTTGCCGACCGTGTCACCGTCACGTCGCGCCGTGCCGGATCGGACGAGGCCTGGACCTGGGCCTCGGAAGGTCAGGGCAGCTACACCCTCGAGCCGGCGACGCGCCCCGAGCCCGGTACCGATATCGTGCTCCACCTCAAGGAGGATGCTAACGAGTACCTCGAAGGCTACCGACTCGACCACGTCGTGCGCAAATGGGCCGACCACATCACCGTGCCCATCGCCCTCGTGGAGGACGGCAAGGAGGAAACGGTCAACCAGGGCACCGCCCTGTGGCGCAAGGCGAAATCCGAGATCACGCCCGAGCAGTACACGGCGTTCTACCGCCATGTCGGCATGAACTTCGATGAGCCGTGGGCGACCCTGCACTGGCGGGCCGAAGGCGCCCTCGAATTCTCGGCGCTGCTGTTCGTACCCGGCATGAAGCCGTTCCAGGCCGTGGAGAACGAGCGCGCCAGCAAGGTGCGCCTGCACGTCCGGCGCATGTTCATCACCGACGAGGCCGAACTGCTGCCCTCCTGGCTGCGATTCGTCCAGGGCGTGGTCGACACCGAAGACCTGCCGCTCAACGTCTCCCGCGAGATGCTGCAGGCGACTCCGGTGCTCACCAAGATCCGCCGCGCGGTGACGGGCCGAGTTCTGACCGAGCTCACCAACCGGGCCAAGGACGCGGAGGGCTACACGCCGTTCTGGGAGAACTTCGGCCCCGTCCTCAAGGAGGGCATCTACGAAGACCATGAGCGCCGGGCCGAGATCGCCCCGCTCCTGCGCTTCCACTCTTCCGCCGTGGAGGGGTGGACCTCGCTCCCCGATTACGTGGCGCGGATGAAGGACGGCCAGGAGGCGATCTACTACCTCGTCGCCGACGATGCCGACGCCCTGCGGAACTCGCCCCAGCTCGAAGGCTTCCGCGCCCGCGGCATCGAGGTGCTGCTGCTCTCCGACCATGTCGACGCGTTCTGGCCCGAAACCCTTGGCCGGTTCGACGACAAGCCTCTGCGTTCCATCACGCAGGGCGCTGTCGACCTCGCGAAGTTCGCGGGCGATGAAGACGGCGCCGAGGTCCCGGCCTCCGTCGAGGCCCTGGTGACGGCGTTGAAGGCTGCGCTGACGGCGGACGTCTCCGAGGTGCGCGCCACGGACCGCCTGGTCGAGAGCGCCGTGGTGCTTTCCGCCTCCGGCGCCGGGCCGGATCTGCAGATGCAGCGGCTCCTGCGCCGGGCCGGGCGCGGCGGCGGCAGTCTGCCGGTCCTCGAGATCAATCCGGGCCATCCCCTGATCCGGTCGCTGGCCGACCGGGTCGCGGCGGAGGCCGACATTTCGGATGCCGCCGGCACCCTCCTCGACCTCGCCCGGGTCCAGGACGGCGACACGCCGCGCGACCCCGTCGCCTTCGCTCGCAAGGTGGCGGCCGCCCTGGCCGACGCCTCGACCGGCCCTTCGACAACCGCCGCATGATCGCCCGGCGCGCCCGACCCGGCTCCATCGCGCGGGCTCGGGCGCGCCGGATCCCGTGAGGATCCTGCTTCCCACCCTGTACGACACCCGCGGTGGCTCCACGCGGGTGCTGCTCGCGGCGGCGGAGGCCCTCCGCCCCGCCCATGCCGTCACCGTGCGGGCGCCCCTCGCGGAGGCCGACGAGCGCAGCCCGGCGCTGTTCCCGTCCCGGCCGCTCTCGAGCCGATGGCGCAAGCTCGCCGTTCTGCCGCGCTTCGCCGGTCTCGTGGCGCGCGAAACCCTGGCCCTGCGCCGCCTGCGCCCGGACGTGATCCACGTCCACGACGAGCCGTCCCTCTACGTCTACGGCCTCGCTGCCCGGAGCCTGCGTCCACGCCCCTTCGTGCTCTGGCACCTCCACGCCGATGCGGGACACGGCCGCGCGGCGCGCCTGCGCGCCGCGCTGGCGGATGCGTGCATCCGCATCAGCCCGCATGTCGCCCCGCCCGTGGGCCTGCCCTCCGCCCTGATCCCCAACCCGCTCCCGCCCCTCGCCCGGCTCCCGAGGCCGGACGGCGATCCCCTGTCGACCCTCGGGGTGGTCGGCGCCGTGGTGCCGCGCAAGGGACAGGATCTCGCCGTGGAGGCCCTCGCGCGCCTGCGGACGGCGCATCCGCACGCCCATCTGACCCTCGTGGGCCCCGAACTCGACGCGGGCTTCGCTGCCGGCCTGCGCCGCCGGATCGCTGCCCTGGACCTCGACGCGGCCGTGACCTTCGCGGGCGAGCGGGCGCCCGAGACGGCGTTCGCCGGAATCGGTCTCGCGGTCTTTCCCTCCCGCGCCGAAGCCCAGCCCCTCGCCCTGGTGGAGGCCCTCGCCCGCGGCCTCCCCATCGCGGCGAGCGACATCCCCGCCCACCGCGCCCTCCTGGCGGGGACGGAGGCCGACCCGGACGGCCTCGTCGCCCTGACACCGGATTCCCTCGCCGCCGCGATCCTGGCCGCCGCCCGAACGCCCCCACCCACCAACCTCGCCGCCCGCATCCGCGACCGCCACGACGCCACCCGCTTCGCCGAGACCCTGCGGGCGCAAATGAACACCTTTCGCGCCGCGCCCTGAGCGCCGCGACTTTTCTCCCCCGCCCGCCTTGTGACTCTCACACGACCCATGCTAAGCCGCGCTCGTCTCATCGAGGCCCCCGCGGAGAGGTGGCAGAGCGGTTGAATGCACCGCACTCGAAATGCGGCATGCCTGCAAGGGCATCGGGGGTTCGAATCCCCCCCTCTCCGCCAATCAGCCTGAAAAGCCTTATTTTTCAGACGTTCCCAAGGGAAACAGCGACTTCGCGGCCGTCCGGTGGTACACACAGATGGTACACACGTGGTTCTCGCTATGTCGCGTCCCTGGCCCCATCCGAAGACCGGCGTCTTTTGGTTCCGTAAACGCATCCCGAAGGACCTCCTGGCGCTCGTCGGCAAACGCGAGGAGAAGGCTAGCCTCGGGACGAAGGACGTGGGCGAGGCCAAGCGCCGGCACGCCGCGCACGCGGCTCTGGTTGAGGCCCGCTGGGCTAACCTGCGGTCCGGCGTGCGGCAGTTGAACCTGCTTGAGGTCCACGCCATCGCGAGCGAGTTCTACGAGGACCTCATCCCAAAGTTTCGAACGGGTCAGTTCTCGCCCGTCTTCAACCTGCTAGTGCACTGACTCAGACAGATGGTTCAGGGGCTCGGTTGAGGGCGTCGAAGATAGCGGCGGCGGGTTTGGTCCAGACGAAGGGTTTTGGCTTTCGGTTGTGCTCGGCGATGTAGCGTTTGATCGCGACCTGCAGATCGACGAGGCCGGTGAAGGTCCCGCGTCGCAGCCGACGGCGCGTGAGGGCTGAGAAGAAGCCTTCGACGGCGTTGAGCCATGAGGCTGAAGTCGGGGTGAAGTGGAAGGTCCAGCGTGGATGGCGGACGAGCCAAGCGCGGACCTTTGGGTGCTTATGCACGGCGTAGTTGTCTAGGATCACGTGGACGAGCTTGCCCGCCGGCACGGCCGCCTCGACCGCGTTGAGGAAGCGGATGAACTCGCCGTGGCGATGGCGCTGCATGCAGCGTCCAAGCACGGTTCCCTCCAGGACGTTCAAGGCGGCAAACAGGGTCGTTGTGCCGTGGCGGGTATAGTCGTGGGTCTGGGCGGCGGGATGTCCGGGGCCGAGCGGCCGGTCGGGACGGGTGCGCTCCAAGGCCTGGATTTGGGACTTCTCATCGATGGAGAGCACGACCGCATGGGCGGGCGGGTCCATGTAGAGACCGACCACGTCCTCTACTTTCTCGACGAAGGCCGGATCGTGCGAGCGTTTGAAGGTCCGCACCCGATGCGGTTGCAGGCGGTGCGCCTCCCAGATCCGCTGGACGGAGCGCAGCGAGATCCCAATCCGCTCGGCGACGGCGCGACCGGTCCAGTGGGTCACCTCGCCCGGCGGCTCCGAGCAGGTCAGCGCCAGCACCTCGGCCACCGCTCGAAGGGGAAGGGGCGGAATGCCGGGCGGTCGCGTCTTGTCCCGCAGCAGGCCGTCGACGCCTTCCTCACCGTAGCGCTGCTGCCAGCGCCAGACGGCGGGTCGACTGACGCCCGCGTGCCGCGCCACGTCCTGCACGCTCAGGCGCTCGGCCGAGAGCAGGATGATGCGGGCTCGCAAGATGTGCTTGAGCGGACGCGAGCGGTCGCCCGCAATTCCCGTCAACTGCGCCTTGGCCGCGGCATCGAGAAGAATGCAAACGGTCTGAGCCATCGCCCAAACTCGCACGCATCGCGCCCCCCGTGAATCATCCGCTCGCGTCAGTGCACTAGCCGCATCGAGACCGGTCAAGCGTCGCCTCAGGTAATGGCCCTGGGCTGGGGGAAGCGCGCGGAGACGTCCGAGCGCAGGGCCCGCACCTCCGCGGCCACGTCGGCGATCGCCTCGGTCACACGCTCCGGCACACGGCCGCCACCATGCTCCGCATCGCCAGCGTGGACGTGCGCAAGGGGGCCGACCTGCTCGGCATGGCAGTGCAGACGATGGTCCGTGTGTACGGGCAGTGGACGATGGAGGGCCAGGAGGCCGCCGCCGAGGCCTTGGCGGACACCCGGGGCCTGCGGAAAGCCGTGCCGCTCCTCGCCCTCGTCCCGATGCTGTCCGAGCCGGTGGTCATGGCGACGCCGGCCAACGACGACGCGGCCACGCGGCGCAAGGCGACGGACCGCCGCCGCGTGGACACCCCGGCGTTGCGGGTCGGCCAGAACGGTACCCCCGTGCCGCCAAGGTCCCCGGCGCGTCTCTCGATCGTTGCCTAGGCCCAAAAGGGGATAAGGCCCCGATCTCCTGACCGAGCCCGGGGCGAGCGATCGCCCCGGGCTTCGCTCGTCCACGGCCGCGGGAGGACAGGCCGGAGGGATGCCGTCCGCTACGGCCGGCATCCCTCCGGCGGGTCGAGACGCTCCGTGCGCGAGAAGCCCGGCGATCCGTGCCGCGGGGATGTCGTCATCGAGCGTGGGAGTGAAATCGATCGGTTCCGTCGAGGACGCCGGTTGCGACGGCGACAGCGTCGCCTCGGATTGGCGGGACGGTCCGCGTTCTCGCCCTCAGGTTCGCGACGGCTCGTACGTCGGAACCGAGCCCTTAGCGTCCGTTTGACGATTGTCGAGCTTGCGCAGTTCGGTGGCGATGTCCTGCAGGCAGGTGTCGCCCTTGCGCAGGATCCGGTCGGCCTCGGACAGACGGCCGCGCTCGGCGGCCGTGATGTCCCGGGCACTCAGCACCACCACGGGGACCTCGGCGCACCCTGGTAGGCCCCGCAGCCGATCGAGGAACGAAAAGCCGTCCATCAACGGCATGGTCAGGTCGAGTAGCACGAGACGCGGTACGCCATGCCGGACCTGGTCGAGCGCGTCGCAGCCGTCGCCTGCCTCGCGCACGCTCCAGCCGTTGCGCTCCAACACGGTCCGGAGGCGGTGGCGCATGTCGGCGTCGTCGTCGACCACAAGCACGTCGCCGTCGGACGCCCGGAACTGGTCCAAGATCGTACGCAGCCGCGTCCAGTCCACGGGCTTTGGCACCGCCTCGACCGCCCCGAGCGAGGCGCTCAGGGCTGCGTCGGCGACGAAGCTGACCATGACCACGGGGATGCTGGCGGTCTCCGGGGCTGCCTTGAGGGAGGCGAGCACCGACCAACCATCCATCTCGGGCATCATCACGTCGAGCAGGATGGCCCGGGGCTTGAGCGACCGGGCGAGGTCGAGCCCGGTACGCCCGTCCCCCGCCGTGCGAACGGCGAATCGCTGGCGTTCCAGGAACCGGGTCATCAGCTCACGCTGATTGGCCGCGTCGTCGATGACGAGCACGAGGTCGCCCGTAGCGGCGTGGTTCTCGGGGGCCGCCGGCGTTGCCTCGACAGCCAGCTCGGGGGCCGCCGCCGGGACGCGCAGGGTGAAGCTGGTCCCCCGGCCCTCGACGCTCTCGACGGTGATGTCGCCGCCGAGCAACTGCGCGAAAGCGCGGCTCAGCGCCAGCCCGAGGCCGGTCCCCCCGTAGGTGCGCGTCGTGCTCTCGTCGGCCTGGGTGAAGCGCTCGAACAGGCGCCCGACCTGCTCGGGGCTCATGCCGATGCCGGTGTCCTGCACCGTGAATCGGAGCCAATCACCGGCCACGTCGACCTCGCGAGTAGCCCTCAGGGTGATGGTGCCGCCCTCCGTGAACTTGGCGGCGTTCGACAGCAGGTTGAAGACGCACTGGCGTAGCTTCAGCGCATCCGTGCGCGCCCGGCCGACGTCGTCGGCCACGTCCAACGCCAGGACGTTGCTCTTCTTGGCCACCAATGCCTCCACGGTGCCTGCGGCATCCGTGACGAACGCGGCGACGTCGATATCCTCCGGGTACAGCTCCATCTTCTCGGCCTCGACCTTGGACAGGTCGAGCACATCGTTGATCAGCCCGAGCAGGTGCTGGGCGTTCGACTTGATCTTGCCGAGGTCCTTCAGCAGGCTGTCCTGGCCGAGCTCCTCCGCCTCCTCCTCCAGCATCTCCGAGTAGCCGATCACCGCGGACAGCGGCGTGCGCAACTCGTGGCTCATGTTGGCGAGAAAGCGGCTCTTGGCCCGGCTGTGCTCCTCCGCAGCGTCGCGGGCTTCCTCAAGCGCCGTCTCGAACGCGCGGCGCTCGGTGACGTCCGCGTGCACGCCGACCCATTCCCGGACCGCACCGTCGACGTCGCGCACCGGCACGGCGCGCACGGAATGGTACCGCCACGCGCCATCCGGTGCCCGGACCCGGTGCTCGACCCTATACGGCGTCCCGCCCCGGACCGCCGCCTCCCAGACCCGCCGCGTCTCCGCCAGGTCCTCCGGGTGGATCGCGGCCGTCCAGCCGCCGCCGCGGTACTGGGCGAAGGTCTGTCCTGAGATCTGCTCCCAGCCGGGCTGCTCCTCGACGAGGTTGCCGGCGGCGTCGGCCGTCCACATCACCCCGTCCACCGCCCGTACCGCCGAGCGGAAGCGCTCTTCGCTCACATGGAGGCTACGTTGGACCCGGCGCTGGTCGAACGAGCCGGCCATCATCGCTAGGAACAGGATGACGAAGGTCACCCCCGCCACCGCCAGGGCGAGGTTCTGCTGGTTGACGCCGAGCGAGGTCGCGTGCGCGGCGTGGGCGCTGGTGCCTTCGGAGGTGAAGGTCGCAGCTGCCATGCCGGTGTAGTGCATCCCGGCGACAGCGAGACCCATGACACAGGCCGCGGCGAGCTTCTGCCAGGGCTTGTTCCGGCGGAACGTCAGCCATAGGGCGGCGGTCGCCGCCGTCACGGCGATGGCGACGGAGGCCGCGACGATGGCGGGATCGTAGGCGAGGTTGCCCGGCACCCGCATCGCGGCCATGCCGGTGTAGTGCATCGCCGCCACGCCCGCCCCCATGAGCGGCCCCGCGACCAGCAGGGATGCGGCGCTTGTCCCCCGATATCCGACCCAGGCGAAGGCCGCGGCCGTTGATCCGACCGCGATGCCCAGGGACAGCAGCGTCAGCCCGAAGTCGTAGGCGGCGGGCAGGCCCATCTCGAAGGCGAGCATGCCGACGAAGTGCATCGCCCAGATGCCGCCGCCCATGGCGATTGCGGCGCCGGCCCCCCAGGCCCAGCGCGGGCCGGCGTCCCGGCCGCGGACCCGGGCCCCGAGGTCGAGGGCGGCGTAGGACGCGAACACCGCGATGACGATGGAGAGCGCGACGAAGGTGGGATCGTAGCCGGTATGGACCATGGGACTTCCGAGGGGTGATCGCGGAGCCATGGCACGAAAACGTAGCGGTGTCGGGGCAATCGCCCATTCGTGAAGACGACGGTTGATCCAGCGCATCGAAGGGTATCGCAGCAATCGCGTCGCCTGCCGTTGACGTAGCTGTACCGCGGCTCGCTCCTCACCTTGGGCCGCGGCCAGCCGGATCGTGGCCGAGGCGACGCGACCCGGTAGTGGGACGCGCCCGGCAACCGCTGCGCGACCGTGCACCCGAACCCAGGACCGGGATGAGTCGGATCCCCGCCGACCGTGCCGACCGGGAGACGCCGGCCGGTCCCATGTATCCATGGAATGCTTTTCGCGGACCCGGGAACATCGTAAAGGCATGACGCGGGATGCCCGGCTTCCATGCCGGGCGTCCGCGACGGCGACACGGCCCCATGGGGAGCTGGCGTTCCATGGACCGGCGGGGATGGGGAGGTCCGGGTCAGCGTGGGACCGTCCCGCCGGACGGGTCCGGTGTCCCGCAACCTGCGGGAAACCTACGGGATGTCCCGGTTTTGCGCCCTACCGCGTGTTTGCGGATAGGAAACCGGCTGATCCTAACCCATTGATTTTCATCGATGCTGGTTCGGTCCGATCCGTTCCGATGCGGCCTCGTCCCTTCGAGAAAAGGCCAACCTCCGGGAAACCTCCGGGAGGATTTTCAGGCCCATCCGGCGGCTTCGGCGAGCGCGTCACCCCGTCCGTCCAGGATCATCCAGATACCAGCGCCGCCCCTCGCAACGAACCAGGCCGGCCGCCCGCAGTACGGCCTTAGCGGTCTCCTCGGCCCCCGATTTGACGCCCCGACCCTGCACCGCCTTCGACATCTCGCGATCGGGGAGGCCTTCACCCCCAGCTTCCTTCAGAACAGCGAGAACCGCCCGCATCGCCTCCGCGGCCGGGGTCCCGGCCGGCTGCCCCTCGGCGGGTCTGGGGGCCGTCTCCCGCTCGAACACCTCCTCGATGCGCCTGCCCAAACCCTCGACCGCCGCAACGATGTCCGCGACCGATGGAGTAGGCTCGCCCGCTGGCGCGCTCCCGGAACTTCCCTCTTCCTCGACGACGAGCCCGCGGCTCGCGAGAAAGGCCAGGGCGGCCTCGACGTAGACGTCGCTGACGAAGCGGTCCCCATCGTCGAGCGCGGCCTGCTTCATCGCCCGATGCACCCCGGGCGGGACGTAGACCATGACCTTCCGCTTGCAAGCCACATCCGGATCCACACGCGAAATGCCGTTCGACCGAGGCATGCCGTCAAGCCCATTGCATTAACAGCATGCTGTCTTGCAGGCTTACTATTAAAGGCGCGTCGCCACTGGGACGCGGCCAATGCCGTAGTTCACCACCAGCAAGACAGTTTGCTGCCGTACTGGTGCAGGCGTGCGTATGGGCTGTGTGCGGTTGGCGTGGAACCAGATCATCGGGAGGCGATGCGGTCCGACCTTGCGCATGATTTCGCGGTCGTGAACCTGACATATGCCCCCAACCTAGCAGCGGCCAAGTTCTCTCTCGGCCTATCGCGTCGGTCGGCGTTTCCTGCATGTGTCGCCGGTAAGGCGTCTTTCGGATACGACCCGGCAGCGCGCCGCTGCGCCCCCTCACTCCCTGGAAGCTGGACCGCCCATGTCCCGACCGGGATCCGTACTCAGGTGAGGCATCAGGTCGGCGTAAGTCCTGGCGCGTGCGACAGCGCCGATGATCGACTTGAACACGGGAGAGCGCGCCGAGGCACGCTCCACGTTCGCGAACGTCCCCTTGTCCACGCTGGTGAGCCCCGCGTACGGCGAAAGGCTGACGAGGTGGACATCGTTCATGACGCTTCCCTTCCGTCGCCGGGGCTGTTGCCCGAAGCGGTCCATGGCGTCGCCGATGACGGCCGACGGTAGGCGCTCGGCACGTACCCGCTCCCTTACGACCGTTGGGTCCACGCCGGTCCCGCGGGCGGCGATCGAGGCCCGGTGATGATGGAACGCGATGCGTTGCAGGTCCTCGATCGTCGCATTCTCGTCGAGTTCCTCCGGCCTCAGCCCCATCGCCCCGAGCAGGTAGACGATCGGGTGGACGCCCGATTCCTGCGCCTGCCGCATCGCTTCGCGGACGGTGGCGGTGAACCAGGCCGCGACCTCGGCCGGGTTCTCGATGCCCGGGTCGCCACGTTCGGTCACCTCGCTGGTCATCCTGGCTCCGAACCGTCGCAGGAAGGCTTCGTGATCCTCCGGCGTCCGTAGCGGCAGGCGAAAGAGCTCCCGCAGGGTCACGTTCGGCGCCTTCTCCACGTCGGCCTGGCTGATGGCCACCGTCCGTTGGGTCCGCTCCCTCTGCCGACGCATGTTTTCGCCGAGGTACGGCCCGACCTCGTCGAGCGGGCGCATGACATCCCTTCCGGACGCGAAGGCGAAGACGTCCGGGCGCGCGGCGTCGGCGATGGCGAGTGTTTCGGAAAAGCCCGTCGCGAGCGCCGCGGCGACCTCGGTTCCCAAGACGTCGACGATGCTGCCGAACCCCGCCTCCGGACCCCGGCCCGCACGCACGTAGGCGACGACGGGTCGGGACCTGATGTAAGCGAGGCGCTCGCCCCTCACGGCGGCGTCGGCGTGCGTATAGATTTCCGCCAAGTGGTGATAGCTGAGCGCCAGGATCCAGTTCCCGGCGTCGAGAAGCCCCTGGAAATCCGACGCCCGACGCCGCTCGTCGGCACGTCGCGAGTTCAGGTCCTTGACGAATTGGCCGAGGTGGGAACTGTCCAGCACGAGAAGCTTGAGGGTCGATATCCTCGACGTGTGCCCCATCGTGCGCCAGCCCCGTACCCCGCGGATCAAGTCTGAGGCTACGCCATGCCCCCGAGCTCGGCATAGGTGAAAGCGCGTGGCGCGGCGGAATCAATCGCCGCGGCTTCCAGGAATGTCCGGCTTCCACGTCTGCGACAGTGGGCGTCGCTCCGGGACCGAGCCTACAAACGTGGAAGCACTTCCCGCGGCGGAACCAGACGTACCGAAGTAAGGCCGCCGTGGCACCCGCGAACTCGGCATGTTTCATCAGGAAACAGGTGAGGAAAACGGCTGACATTTCCCGCTTCCCTTAACTGCGAACGCCGAGGATCGTGCTGCGTCGTTGTACGTCGCTAGGTCGCTGGGACCCTGAGTGCAGGCCGTCCCATCCGCGCGTCTCTTAGGGCACGGGCCGTAGCATCTCCCGTAATAGCTTGCCCCCTCGGCTACCGGCTGTCTGGAAGGCTCGGCGCGGCTCGGCACCGGCGTAGACCACCACGCGCGGCTCCTCCGTCGTGACGCCCCACAGCTTGGCTGAACGGGCAACGATCAGGGCTCCCGCCCCGGCCCGCACGCGCGGCAGGATCCCGTCCCGCACGAAACGGCGGATCATCCCAGACGAGGGGAGGCCCCGCGCCGCCCGCGTCGCTACGGCCCCCTCCTTCGAGTGGTAGGGCACGAGCTGGAGGACGCAGATATCGGGGGCGTCGGCCTCGACGATGTCCGGCCCGAAGGTCCGGCGCGCCCAGCGGAACCCCGGATGCGTAGCGTGCTCCGTCAGCAGGTACGGGTAGGGCCGGTCGCCCCGGAGGTTGGCCCGCAGGGCGGCCTTGAAGGCGGGCCTGGCCTCCTCGACCGCGTCATCCGGGCTCAGGCCGGGGTTCAGGAACAGGATGTGGACCTTCGCGTCGCGCAAGGATCCCGCCCACGGCACGGGGTGGAGGTCGAGGGCGAAGTCGCCGTCGCCGTCGCCGACGTGCCCGAGATCATCCGGGTGGACATGCGCGTCCCCCAACCGGGACCAGAAACCAACGAGTTCGTTGACGGATCGCTGCCACGCCCCCGGGTCCTCGCTAGCCGCCGGAACGATATCGGGGCGCACGTCCGGCACGCGTGACGCGACCCCGGGTCCCCGCCCGGGGATCAGTTCGCCGACACCCGGTCGAAAAACCCGGACTCCCTCCCCGGTCTCGACGAACCGCGATAGGGCCGCCGCCGGGGCGGCGTCCGACATCGTGGCATCGAGCAGCGTCCCTGCGATCTCCTCGATCCGGTCACCCCAGGCGAGGACGGCGACCCAGTCCTCCGGGATGCCGGACAGGCCGTAGACGGCACCGGCGAGCTGGCCGGCGATCGCCGCCGTGGTGTCGGCGTCGTCGCCGAGGTTGGCGGCGAGCAGCACCGCGGACCGGAAATCCGTCGTGCGCGAGACCGCCCATACGGCTGCCTGAAGCGAACGGACGACGTAGCCCGAGCCCTCGATCGCGTCGCGGGGAAGGCCCCTCCAGCCCCCCTCGACGGCCTCGGCCGAGGGGCTCCCCAGCACGTCGTCCAGCGACGCCCCCGCGATGGCCTGCGCAAGCATGTCGGCGAGCAGGCGCGAGCAGCACACCGTGGCGGGCGAGCCGTGGGTGGTACGAGTCTGCCGGTCGGAGACCGCCATCAAAGCCTCAGGGTTGTTCCAGTGGCGGATCGCGACGGGGGCCAGGCGCATCAGCGCACCGTTGCCCGACGCCGTTCCGCTCGTCGAACCTGCGATGGGGTCCCCCGTGCGCCCGTAGCGATCCAGGGCGTCGCGCGTGGCGTTGCCGATGTCGAAGCAAGCGCCCGTGCACGAGTACTCCCCGCCCCGGTACCACGCGGTGAAACGGTCCATTAGGTCCCGGGGATCGAGCCGCGGATCGTGCGCGAGGCTGTCGCCGAGAGCCAGCGCCTGTGCGGTGTCGTCTGTCCACTGGCCCGGCCGTAAACCGAACGGACCGCCGCCGACGATGCCGTCAAGCGCTGCGTGGCGCGGTTTGGCCGTGAACTCGATCGTAGTGCCGAGCGCGTCGCCGACCGCCAGTCCGACCAGCGCGCCGACCGCCCGGTCACGCAGGTCGCCGCGCTCGGTCGATGGGCGATGCGGGGGCACGACCGCCCCCCGCACCACCCAGTGTTCCTGCGCGGGTGTCTCGATCGCGCCGGGGCGGACGGTGCGAACGGCGTCGATTGCCTCGCGGGGGTCCATGCCGTCCTCGGCGAGGAGCCGCGCGACGAGCATGCCGGAGCGCCCCAGGCCTCCCCGGCAGTGGACGAGCACGCGGGCGCCGCGGGTAATAAGGCTCCGCAGGCGGCCCGAGAGGGCGGGCCACGCCGCCTCGAAGGCAGCGTCCGGTACGGACACGTCGACAATCGGGACGTGGTGCCATTCCATATGCCGGCGCCGGACCTCCGTGCCGATCTCGGCGATCCCGACCCGAGCCAGTTCGTGCGCCTCCATCAAAGTCACCACGGCCGCGGCATCCCAAGCCGCCACCGCGTCGAGGTCGACGCCGAGGTCGCGTTCGTGCGGGCCGAAGAAGCCGTGGGGCTGCCTCTTGCCGGGCGCGATGGTGATGCCGAGCCGTCCCCTGTGCCGGCCGACTTCGATCTCGGCGATCCTGAGCGGGTTGAACCGCCCCGGGATTTCCGGAGGCTCCAACTCTTGAGAGACTGGAGCCATGACAAAGCATATCCCACCCTTCTCCCCTGAGGTCCGCGAGCGGGCG
>NZ_LMMX01000016.1:0-36423 GCF_001422425.1 Methylobacterium sp. Leaf102
CGACACCAGCGACAAGATCCAGCGCAGGGTCGAACACGACCTGCACTATATCGAAAACTGGTCGGTCCTGTTCGACATCAAGATCATGCTCGCGACACCGATGTCTTTGATCAGCACCAAAAATGCTTATTGAGCCCACCGTTCGACACAAATAGATCCACCATTTCCGGCATCGCGTGAGCCGGCAACAACCAATCTTCAGCCTCACCTGAACCGATCACCATTGGTGAAACTCAAGTGATAGGCCGTCCGGCAACGCGCTTACTCAAGCAGCGTTAAGAGCTTCTTCAAAGGAAGCAGGCCTATTCATTGTTCATGGCGCTCCTGTCCGACCTGCTCGTCCCCTTCGCAATGGCCATCGGAATCCCGCTCCTGATCGTGGGTGCGCCCGAGGCCGGCCGCCCCGTTTTGGTAATCGCTCCGCCCTGGTCGAACGCCATCCGGCTCCTCGAACTCATCAGAGAGGCAGACGGCCGCGTGCTGCGCGAGGCCGGGATGGCCGGGATGGCGGTTGCCGTGTCGGAGCACGCGGACTTCCCGCAGCGCCTGCGCGCGGCCGGGGCCTGGGTCGTCGTCAACGCCAGCAGCGTCTCGGGTTGTCCGACGACGCGTGAACCCTTCGGTAATGCCCCATGACGCTGCACCCGGTTCCACCACGGGCCTCCACACTGGACAAGATCCGGACCACGTCCGGCAAGACGATCGTGGCGCTCCTTTGGGTCAATGTCGCCCTCGTCATCGGGCTCAACGCGTGGCAAGGCAGCCTGCCGAACGCGGCGGCGGCGGGGGCCGCCCTCGCCCTCGCGCTTCCGCCGACCATTCTGAGCACGCGCAGCCTCATCGGGGCACGAACCCGGATCGCTTCCAGCATGGCGCTCGCCGGCCTCGTCGCGGTTCTCGTGGCGATCCTCCACCGCGAGGGCGGCGGGCGCTCGCTCCAGCTCGACGTGCACATGTACTTCTTCGCCTGCCTCGCCATCGTCGCCGCCTGGCTCGATTGGAAGGCCCTGGTGGCCTACGCCGCCGTCGTCGCCGTGCACCATCTCGGGCTCTCCCTGATCGTGCCGAGCTTCGTCTTCCCGGATGGCGCGGGGATCGACCGGGTCCTCCTCCATGCCGTCATCCTGATCGCCCAGACCGGTGTCCTCGTCTGGCTGGTGGCGAGCCTCCAGGCCGGGGCCGCAGCGAGCGATGCCCTGCAGCAGAGCGTGACCGACCGGGACGCCGCCGAGACCCTGAAGGCTCGGGCCATGGCTCAAATCGAGGCTAGGGTCGAGGCCGAGCGGGCCCGGATGCTCGCCGTCGAGGCTCAGGTCCAGGCGTTCCAGGGGATAGTGGGCCGTGCCGTGGGGACCATCGGCCAGACCCTCGGAAGCATGGAGGGCAGCGCTGGCCGCCTCATGCGGTTCGCCCAGGAGACGACGCACACCACGGACGGCGCGACGGCGAGTTCGCGGCACGCCGGTCGCAACATCCATCAGATCGCGCAGACCTGCCTCGGTCTCACGGCGGCGGCCGACGAGATCGCCGGGCACCTCGCGGCCACCGACACCGTCACCCGTGCCGCCGCCGACGAGGCGCGCCAGACCGGCGAGACCATCGGCGCCCTCACCGTCTCCGTCGAGCGGATCGGCTCGGTGATCACGGCGATCCGGCAGGTGGCCGAGCAGACCAACCTGCTCGCCCTCAACGCCACCATCGAGGCCGCGCGCGCCGGCCCGGCCGGCCGGGGCTTCGCCGTGGTCGCGGCGGAGGTGAAGACGCTGGCCGGCCAGACCGCCCGGGCGACGGAAGAGATCGCGGCCCAGATCCGCGACGTCGAGGGAGCGACGCAGACCTCCATCGCCTTCATGCGCGGCTTCGCGGCGCGGATCGCCGATGTCGAACGCACGACTTCGGCGATGTTCGAGGCCATCGAGCGCCAGCGCGCGGCGACGCGGGCCATGGACGCCAATGTCGGTGCCGCCGTAGAGGACGCGCAATCGGCCACCACCCAGGTGACCGCCGTCGCGGCCGCCCTCGGAACGACCACGGCCGTGGCCGACGAGGTCCAGACCTCGACACGGGCCGTGCGCGATCAGGTCGTCCTTCTGGAAGATGTCACGGCCGCGTTTCTCCGCGACCTTCACGCCGAATCGGCCAAGGCGGCCTGATCCACACCCCTTCGCAATCAAGCGCCTTCAGGCCTTCCATCAGAAACTCGGGGTCGGCCGGTCGAGGACCCGGCGGCCCATGAGACTGGCGGCGAGATCCGACATGAGCAGGGCGGTGCGGCCGCGCTCGTCGAGGAACGGGTTGAGTTCGACGAGATCGAGGCCGCGCACGAGGCCACTGTCGTGCAGCATCTCCATGGCGAGATGCGCCTCGCGGAACGTGGCGCCGCCCGGCACCGTGGTGCCCACCCCCGGCGCGATGCCGGGCTCGAGGAAATCGACGTCGAGGCTCACGTGCAGGAGACCGCCGGCGCCCGACACCCGGTCGAGAAAACCCGCCAGCAGCACGCCGATGCCGTTCTCGTCGATGGCGCGCATGTCGTGGACGCGGATGCCCGCCGTGGCCAGCGCCGCGCGCTCCGCCGGATCGACGCTGCGCAGGCCGATCATGCAGACGTGGCGCGGATCGACGGGTGCGCCCAGCGGCGGCAGGTAACCTTCGAAGCCCGAAGCCCCCGTGGCGTAGGCCATGGGCACCCCGTGGAGGTTGCCGCTCGTGGTGGTGTCGAGGGTATGCAGGTCGGGGTGAGCGTCGAGCCACAGCACGAAGAGCGGGCGTCCTTCGCGGGCCGCCCGCCGGCTCATGCCCGCGACGGTCCCCGCCGACAGGCTGTGGTCGCCGCCGAGAAAAATCGGCACCCCCGCGCCCGCTGCGTCGTCGGCGGCCTCCGTGAGGGCGGCGGTCCAGGCTGCGACCTCGGCGAGACCGTGGACGGCCGGGTTGGGGTGGCACGGGACGGAGACGGGCGAGGGCGCGAGATTGCCGCGATCCTCGACGGCGAGGCCGAGGGCGGCGAGCGCAGGCCCGAGGCCGGCCGCCCGGTAGGCGCTCGGTCCCATATCGCAGCCGAGACGCCGTGTGCCCGCCTGCACGGGCGCGCCGATGAGGATGCAGCGTCGGCTGTCCATGGGTCTGATCGCCTTCCCGTTCCGGTCCCGCATGGAGCCGCGAGGTGACGATCCGAAGACGGTTCGCGGCTGCCGGGAGGTGTTGGGGCGGGATCTGCAAAACCGGTGCCCGGCCTCGCGAGGGATCCCGACGCGCAGCACGGCCAGTCGCTTCCCGGTCGTGGGCCGGGGGAACGTTGGCCCGATGGCGCAATCCTGCTTAGGTGCAGACGAAGCCCAGGTGGGGACGGAGCCTGGGTCCCGTTCGACACCACGGCCGCACCGTGCTCCCCTGGCGCCACCGCCGCACGGGAAGGCTGGACGGGAAGCGGTCGGTGTGAACCATCGCAGGATCGTTCCGACCCAAGGTGAGCGCGCCATGCATCTCCTCATCGTCGACGACCACCCGCTGTTTCGCGAGGCCTTGGCCAGCACGCTCGCCCTCGCCTATCCGGGGGCGGTGCTCCACGAGGCGGACGGGATTGCCGGCGCCTGCGCCACCCTGGGGCGCGAGCGAGCCATCGAGCTCGTTCTCCTCGACCTGTCGATGCAGGGCGTGCAGGGTTTCGACGGCCTCGCCACCATCCGGGCGCAGTTCGCCCGCGTGCCGATCCTCGTGGTGTCGGGCCTCGACGATCCGCGCATCATGCGCGACGCCATCCATCACGGCGCGGCCGGCTTCGTCCCCAAGGCGGTGGACAAGGCGACCCTCACGCGGGCGATCGCGGACGTCCTGGCGGGCGGCCTCTCCCTGCCGCCCGCCCTGGCCGGCGCCGCGAATCGGCCCGAGCGGACGCAACTCGCAGAGCGCGTCGCCCGGCTCACGCCCCAGCAGATGCGAGTGCTCGGCATGATCCGCCAGGGCAAGCTCAACAAGCAGATCGCCCATGCCCTCCAGGTCGGCGATTCCACCGTGAAGGCGCATGTCACGGAGATCCTGCGCAAGCTCGAAGTGGGCAGCCGGACCCAGATCGTCATCGAGACGGCCGGGCTCGATTTCGACCATATCCGGACACGGTCCTGAAGTCCGGCCAAGGGCCGCCCGCGCAGGGCGCGTCACGCCTGCGGATCGGCGGCCCACCCGCAAGCGTGGTCATGTGCCCACCTTCATTCGCCCTCCAGACGCGCCAGGCGGCGGCCGAGCTCGAACAGGAGCGTATCGGTCAGGGTGCGCAGAAGCGGATCGGAAATCCGGTCCACGGATTCCCGCAGTTGGATGGCGTGATCGACGGCGCGGTAGACGAGCTCGACCTCGAGATCCGGGATGTCCTGATCGGAACGGGCGCGAAGGGGCATTTCGTGGGGGAAGGTCGGCATCGTGGTACTCTGGCAACAGGTGGGAAAGGGCGTTGTGGCGATCCGCTCACGGCATCGGGCGGCGGGAGGACCGCGCGGCCGGCCGCGGACTGTCGGGGGCGGGCATCCGCAGCACCGATCCGGGCAGGCCGAACACCCGTCGACAGGTGGCCACAGTCTCCGGGGTCAGGCGTGCGTAGATCGGTAGCAGGAGCGAATCGCCGTAGGGGCAGGGCAGGGCGAGGGGCTCCACGTCCCAGCCCATCTCCATGAGGCGCGTCACCAGCACCGGGTGGGTCTGGACCAGGAGCCCTTCGAGGCCGAAATGTTCGGCGGCCTCGGCCACGGCGGTGAAGGAGGCACCCGAGACGGCATCCACGCCCTTGGCGCTTTCGCGCTTGGCCGGAGCCACGGCACAGCGCGTCCATTCGTAGATGCGCGGCCCCGACGGCGCCGACGCGCCCTTGAGGAGTTCCGGATAAAGGTGGGTCTGCAGGTGCGGTCGGGTGGTGGGCAACAGGCGCGAATAGGAGACGATGACTTCGCTCGCCTGACCGGCCGTCTGTTGACCGGCCAATTCTTGATCGGCCGTTTGTCGGCCGACCGGTTCTTGGCCGACGACGTGCAGGCAGTCAGGCCCGTCGAACTGGTCGCGCTCGCGGCCGTCCGGCTTGCGGCAGGCCTCCCACTTGAGGTGATCGACGAAAAAATCGTGCCGGAAGCGATAGATCCGATCCATGAGGACGGGATTCCGCGCCTCGACGTCGCCGCTCAGAACCTTCAACATGCCCGATCTCCCTGCAATGCAGGGAGTTCTGGCCAAGCTTGGGTCGATCAGGCATCCGTAGATCTACGGAGGATCGCGGCGGCTGGAATCAGCTTATGATGCCCCGCCGCAAGGCTTCGGCGACGCTCTGGACGCGACTGGCCGCGTTGAGCTTGCGCGCCGCGGCCGCGAGGTGATGCTCCACCGTGCGTGCGGAGATCGACAGGATCACGGAGGTCTCCCAGGCGGTCTTGCCGGCGGCGGCCCATTTCAGGCACTCGACCTCTCGGTCGGTCAGCCCCGCGAAAGCCCGATCCGCCGCATCGTCGTCCTGCATCCGGCGCGCGATCGCCTTGGCCCGGGACATGGCGTAGATCGCCACGAGGTGCAGGCCGGCGCGGGCATCATCCGACAGCCGCACCTGCGTACCGCCGAAGCTGACCCCGGCCTCGCCGCCGTCGAGTTCGTGGAAGGGGACGCAGAAGCCCTCCCTGAGGCCGTACTCCCGTGCCTCGTTCATCACGGTGAGGCCGTGCCCGTCGCCACGGGTCGCCGCCTCCTGCCACAGGAACGGCTCCGTCGTCGCCCGGATGTAGCGGATGACCGGGTCCCGATGGAGGTGGTTCCGCTCCTGGTAACGCTGCGCCCAGCCGACCGGCCAGCCCGAAATCAGCGAACAGTCGGACAGGTTCTCGTTCGGTGACTGCGGCAGGCCGCCGATGAGGAACGCGTCGTAGCCGAAGATCGCCCCCGTGCGGCGCAACTCCGCATAGACTGCCCGCTGAGTCCCCGCCGATCGCAGCCGATGGATAATGTCGAACGCGGTCTGACGAACATCGTGCACAAGCGTTACTCGGCGAATTCCTCCTGCGATTGTAACAGGATCGATGGTTTGTGAAAGGTTGAAGGCGTGAGGTAGCCGCCCGGCGCATCACCCGGTGGGTCGCACCGTGCCCGCGAAGGGCACAGCCTCAAGCAGCCCGGCGCGCGGCGGTCCGGGCCGGTTCCGGCGACCGGGGCAGATCGGCGATGAGACGCACGAGCTGATGCGCATGATAGGGCGTGCGTAGGCAGGGTGCCCCCGCCACGATGGCGTCGGGCAGGGTGCGCGGCGAACGCGTGGTGTAGATGACTCCGACGGCGGGATCGAGGCAGCGGGCGACGGCCCCGAGGGATACGCCCTCGACGGCGTCGCGCACGTCGGCATCGGTCACCAGGACATCGACCCGGCGCAGGACGGTCTGACTCAGGAGCAACGCTTCGACCTCGCCGGCCGTGCGGGCGCTGAGGACATCGTAGCCGGAGGCTTCCAGGCAACTCGTGGTGATCGAACGGGTCAACTCGTCGCCGGCCAGCAGCACGACGAGGGGCGGAAGGGACGCACGAGCCATGGCGATGATCCTGCCTGCCGGTCCGGATGCGATGTGCAGCCGATCAAGAAACGACCCACCCAATCTGGCCGTCGAATCGTTAACGCCCTCTTAAACGTCCGGCTTATTCTGACAATCCGCGTCGTATTGCAGATCGGTACATTGCCTTTAATTTACGTAATCTGCTCACGAGACGACCACCGAACTGCCCAATAGAGAAGCGCAGTCGGATCGATGGTGGAAAACCGCTCATGGCGCGCAATGGGCACTTCGCTCCGGCCCCTGCGGATCTGTCGGCCGAAGCGATGCGGCGGCGGCCGGACATACGCCCTACGATAGCCCCCTCCTTCATGACTCCGGAATTCCGCCCCGCCCCCCCTCAAGGCGGCAACGCCGCGCGAACGAGGGGAAGCTTGCGCGCCGCGAAGCATTGCCCTCTCGTCCGAGGAAAGCCCGGTGCTGCCGGACAGAGAACCGATCGCGTGGTCGAACATGCGAATGGGAGAAGGCTGTTTTCCATCGGCGCCGCAAAAAGCCATTTGCTTCCTTTGACGCAGACCTATTACGAGCCGATACTTCAAATCGATCGAGAATGCGCCGCAAATATTTGTGGGCCGCCTGATATTTCGACCAACTTTGCTGCTGCATCTCCAGCATTCGCGAAGTTCGTTGCTCCATGTCCGGCGCTCGGCGCCGGACGTATCCCCTTTTGAATGTGGATCCTCCCATGAGCCTTCGACCACCTGCCGACGCGACGGATGCCCCGATCCGGTTCGCCTACTGGGTGCCCAATGTCTCGGGCGGCCTCGTCATCAGCAAGATTCCCCAACGCACGAGCTGGGACGCGCCCTACAACCGGCGCCTGGCACAGATCGCCGAGGAAGCAGGGTTCGACTACGCCCTGACGCAGATCCGCTTCACCGCCGGTTACGGCGCTGAGTACCAGCACGAATCCGTGGCCTTCAGTCATGCGCTGCTCGCCGCCACCACGAAACTGAAGGTGATCGCCGCCCTGTTGCCGGGGCCGTGGAACCCGACGCTGGCCGCCAAGCAGATCGCCACCATCAGCCAGTTGAGCGAGGGGCGCATCGCCATCAACGTGGTCTCGGGCTGGTTCTCGGGCGAGTTCCGCGCCATCGGCGAGCCGTGGCTCGACCACGACGAGCGCTATCGGCGCTCGGAAGAGTTCATTACGGCACTGCGCGGAATCTGGACCCAGGACAGCTTCACGTTCCGGGGCGATTTCTATCGCTACACGAATTACACCTTGAAACCGAAACCCGCCGACCCGCAGCCGGAGATCTTCCAGGGTGGTTCGTCGAGGGCGGCGCGGGACATGGCGGCGCGGGTGTCCGATTGGTACTTCACCAACGGCAACACCCCCGAGGGCATCCGGGCTCAGGTCGACGACATCCAGGCGAAGGCGCGGGCCAACGGCCATTCCGTCAAGGTCGGCGTCAACGCCTTCGTCATCGCCCGCGACACGGAGGAAGAGGCCCGCGCCGTCCTCAAGGAGATCATCGACAACGCCGACCCGGAGGCGGTCAAGGCCTTCGGCCACGAGGCGAAGAACGCCGGCAAGGCTTCGCCGGAAGGGGAGGGGAACTGGGCGAAATCGAGCTTCGAGGACCTCGTCCAGTACAACGACGGCTTCAAGACCAACCTCATCGGTACGCCCGACCAGATCGCCGAGCGCATCGTCGCCCTGAAGGAGGCCGGCGTCGATCTGGCCCTTCTGGCCTTCCTGCATTTCCAGGAGGAGGTCGCGTATTTCGGTGCGCACATCATCCCACGGGTGCGGGCCCTGGAGGCGGAGCGCGGGCGCCGGGCGGAAGCCGCCTGAATCGAACGACCGCCCTTCCGACATCCTCCGGAGAACAGCCATGAACATCGCCGTCAGCGCGAGTGCCATTGAGGCCAACCGCGTGCCCCAGGGAGTCCCCGGCCCCGAGAAGCCGTCGGAGCCCGCCCACATCGTCCGCGACGACGCCGAAGCACTCCGCGTCGCCCACGTCCTGGCGGACGCGTTCCGCACGGAGGCGGCCGAGCGCGACCGCACCCGCCGCCGGCCCTTCGCCGAACTCGACGCTTTCTCGCAGAGCGGCCTGTGGTCGATCAACGTGCCCAAGGCCCATGGCGGGCCGGGCGTGTCCTACCGGACCCTGGCACAGGTGATCGCCATCGTCTCGGCGGCCGATCCCTCCATCGGGCAGATCGCCCAGAACCACCTCGGCATCGTCGCCGCAATCGACACCGTGTCGGACGACGCGCAGAAGGCCCTGCTGTTCGGCAAGGTGCTGGCCGGCACCCGCTTCGGCAACGCCTTCTCCGAGAGCGGCACGCCGAGGGCCGCCGACTTCAAGACCCATTTCGTCGATCACGGCGACCATGTCATCGTCCACGGTCGCAAGTTCTACGCGACGGGGGCGCTGCTCGCCCACCTCGTGCCCATCGTCGCTGTCGACGATCAGGGACGCCCCTGGTACGCCATCGCCGAGCGCAACGCGCCGGGCCTGTCCGTCATCGACGACTGGTCGAGCTTCGGCCAGCGCACCACGGCGAGCGGCACGGTGATCCTCGAGGACGTGCGGGTGGAGAAGAGCCACCTCGTGCCGGCGTGGAAGGGCTACGAACGTCCGAGCGCCAACGGGGCGATCTTCCAGGTCATCCAGGCCGCCGTCGATGCCGGCATCGCCCGCGAGGCGCTGGCCGAGACCGTCGCGTTCGTGCGCACGAAATCGCGGCCCTGGATCGACAGCGGCCTGGAGCGGGCCTCGGACGATCCCCACACCATCGCCATCGTCGGCGACCTCACCATCCGCCTGCACGCGGCGGAAGCCCTCCTCGACCGGGCCGGCCTCGCCCTCGACGCGGCGGTGGCCGCCCCCGACGCCGGCAGCGTCGCGGCGGCACAGCTCGCCGTGGCGGAAGCGAAGGTGCTGACCACGGAGGTGGCGCTCGCGGCCACCAACACCCTGTTCGAACTCGCCGGCACCCGCTCGACCCTCGACGAGCACAACCTCGATCGGCACTGGCGCAACGCCCGCACCCACACCCTGCACGACCCGGTGCGCTGGAAATACGCCATCGTGGGCAACCACGCCCTCAACGGGGTCGCCCCGCCGTTCCACGCCTGGAGCTGAGACGGAGAGGGCCGCCCGCGCCCGAGCGGTGGACCCGCAGCGAATGCCATCGGGAAAGCCGCATGTTTTGCGGGGGCTGTGACCCTTGGGCGACTGGCGGAAGCTCAGGCCTGTTCCATGTTCCAAGGAATGAACTTCCTCGTCCCCGATCGCATCGAAGCCGGCCCTGCCCGAATCCGCGCCGCCGCCCGCGCGGTTTCGCGGCTCGCCGCCGAGCGGGCGGACGCCCTCGACCGAACCGGCGGATTTCCGGCGCAGGACGTGGCCCATTGCCATGAGGCCGGCCTGCTCGCGGCACCGCTTCCCGTGGCCCTCGGCGGCGCTGGCCTCGATGCGCCCACCATGGCGCCGGTGCTCCTCGACGTCCTCGCGGAAGTCGGCCGCGGTAGCCTCGCCCTCGGGCGGCTCTACGAGGGCCACGTCAACGCCCTGTCGCTGATCCTGCGCTACGCGTCCGAGTCCGTGCTCGCGCGTCTCGCGGCGGATGTCCGCGCCGGGCACCTGTTCGGGGTCTGGAACACCCAGCCCCAGGCCGGCGGCCTCGACCTCGATCCCCTTGGGGCCGGCCTGCTCGGTGGCGTGAAATCCTTCGCCTCGGGGGCGGGATCGGTGACGCGACCCCTCGTCACCGCGCGGCGGCCCGATGGGCGCCAGCAGATGCTCGTCGTCACCCTGGAGCCCGACACCCGGGCCGACCTGACTTCGTGGTGCGCCCACGGCATGCGCGCCTCGACCTCGGGGGTGCTCGACTTCTCCGGGCTTCCCGTGGACAGGCAGGCGGCGGTGGGTGAGGCCGACGATTACTTCCGCGAGCCGCATTTTTCCGGTGGCGCCTGGCGCTTCACCGCCGTGCAGCTCGGCGGGATCGAGGCCGTGTTCGATACAGTGCGGGCGCATCTCGTCGCCACCGGGCGCGGTGGCGACCCGCATCAGGCGGCGCGTCTCGGCGAGGCGGCCATCGCCGTGGAGACGGCGCGGCTCTTCGTGAGCCGGGCCGCTGCCCTCGCCAACGACCCCGACGCGGAGCCCGCGCGGGTGATCGCCTACGTCAACCTGACCCGCATGGCCGTGGAGCGCGCCGGCCTCGACGTGCTGGAGCGCGCCCAGCGCTCCGTGGGGCTCGCCGGCTTCCTCCAGACCCACCCCCTGGAGCGTCTCATGCGCGATCTCGCCACCTACCTGCGCCAGCCGGGTCCCGACCGGGCGCTGACCCACGCCGCTGCCCACGTGCTGGCCGACGACCGCCCGGCCGACACCCTCTGGCGCGACCCGCGCGATGCGAACCGCGCGGGTCTCCAGTCCGGTCGCGCCGCATGACCCGACCCACCGAATCCCTCCCGCCCGATTATTTCGACGGCATCTACGCCGGAAACCCGGACCCGTGGGGGTTCACCACCAGCGCCTACGAGGCGGCCAAGTACGACGCCACCCTGGCGGCCCTCTCGCGAGACACCTATGGCGAGGCCCTGGAAGTCGGCTGCTCCATCGGGGTGCTGACCCGGCGGCTGGCGGAACGTTGCACCCGGCTCCTGTCCCTCGACGTCGCCGAGACCGCCATCGCGGCGGCCCGTGCCCGCTGCGCCGACAGCCCGCACGTCGCGTTCCTGCACGCGGCGGTGCCCGACGCGTGGCCGCCCGGCCGGTTCGACCTCATCGTGGTATCGGAGGTGCTGTACTTCTTCACCCGCGCCGACCTCGCCCGCCTCGCCGGACACATGGTGCAGGCGGTGAAGCCCGGTGCCGACATCGTCCTCGTCCACTGGATCGGCGAGACGAACTATCCGCTCAGCGGCGACGACGCCGTCGAGGCCCTCATCGCCGGAACCGCCGGTACCCTGGAGCCGTATCGCCAGACCCGTACGGACCGCTACCGCCTCGATGTGCTGCGGACGATCGGTGCCACGCCATGACCGGCCGGGCGCCTCGGCAGACGGTGTTCCGGCACCGCGCCTGGGTGCGCCTGACCCATTGGGTGAACACGGCTGCGTTCGGCGCGCTCCTGGTGAGCGGCATCGCAATCCTGCTCGCCCTGCCGCGCCTGTTCTGGGGCGAGACCGGCGCCAACGACGCCCCCGCCGCCCTGGTGCTGCCTCTCCCGGTGAACCTCGAGCAGACCGGCTGGGGCCGTAATCTCCACTTTCTCGCCGCCTGGATCCTCGTCCTCAACGGCGGGCTCTACCTGCTCCTCGCGCTCTTCGGCGGACATCTGCGCCGCAACCTCCTGCCGGACCGGGATCAGCTGGCGCCCGACCACCTCGCCCGCGAGATCGCCGACCATGCCCGGCTGCGGCCGGCCACGGGGCGGGAGGCTCTGCGCTATAACGCCCTGCAGAAATTCGCCTATCTGGCCGTGATCCTGGGCTTGTTCCCCCTGATGGTGCTCACCGGCCTCACCATGTCGCCCGGCGTCACGGCGGCGTTCCCCGAGCTTTTCACCCTGTTCGGCGGCCGGCAATCGGCCCGCACCCTGCACTTCGTCTTCGCCAGCCTGCTGGTCCTGTTCCTCCTCGTCCATGTCGGTCAGGTCTTCGTCGGCGGGGCCGTCAACCTCACGCGCTCGATGATCACCGGGCGCTTCGCCGTTCCGCCGGACACGCCAGCCAACCGGGAGACACCCGATGCGTGACCTGTCGCGCCGCCGCCTCCTCACCGGTTCGGGGGCCCTCTTCGGTGCCGGCCTCGTGAGCGGCTGCGATGCGCCGGCCCTGTCGCATCTGGCCACCCCCTACGACTGGAGCAACGGCCTCACCTTCGCGGTCCAGCGCTGGCTGCTCCGGCACCAGCCCCTGGTGCGCGAGTTCGACCGCAGCCAGATCTCGACGGTGTTCCCCACCATCAACACCACCGATCCCGACGACCCCGCCTACAAGCGATCGAGGCAAACTGCGTTCGCCGACTGGAAGCTGCCCGTCACCGGCCTCGTGGAGCGGCCCGGCGCCTTCTCCCTCGCCGACCTCAAGGCGATGCCGTCGCGCACCCAGGTGACCCTGCATTCCTGCGAGCAGGGCTGGTCGGCCATCGGCGAGTGGACCGGCGTACCCCTGGCCCGTCTCCTCGCGCAGGTGGGGCTGAAGCCTGAGGCCCGCTTCATCGTAATCCGCAGCGTCGATGGCTGGTGGGACAGCTACGACCTGTTCGACGCGCTCCACCCGCAGACCATCCTCGCCTACGGCATGAACGGAGGCGACCTGCCGGTGAAGCACGGCGCGCCCCTGCGCCTGCGCGTGGAACGCCAGCTCGGCTACAAGAGCCTCAAGTACATCTCGGCCATCGAGGCGGCCGAGCGCGTCGACGGCTACGGCAAGGGACGCGGCAGCATGGTCGCCGAACTCGGCTTCCCCTGGTACGCGGGTATCTGATCAGCCGCCCGAAGCGAGGCCGCCGAGGGCCGTCAGCCCGACGACGATCCAGGGCGCGACGCCCCCCACCGTCAGGAGCACGAAGGCGGTGGCGGCGAGGGCCACATCGCGGGCGCTGCCGATGGCGCCCGTCCAGACCGGATCGTAGAGGGCGGCGGCGAGCAGCCCGACCACGGCGGCGTTGCCCCCGCGCAGGGCCGCCTGGGCCAGGGGCTTCCTGCGGAGTTCGTCCCAGAAGGGCAGGGCGCCGGTGACGAGGAGGAGGCCGGGCAGGAAGATCGCCGCGAGTGCCAGGGCAGCGCCCGGAAATCCGTTCGGCGGCGGCTTCAGGGCGGCACCCAGATAGGCCGCGAAGGTGAAGAGGGGCCCCGGCACGGCCTGCGCCGCGCCGTAGCCGGCGAGGAACGCGTCGGCGCCGATCCAGCCCGGATCGACGGTGCCGGCCCGCAGGAGCGGCAGCACCACGTGGCCGCCGCCGAAGACGAGGGCTCCGGCCCGGTAGAACGCATCGACCACGGCGATGCCCTGCGAGGGCAGCCAGGTCGCCAGGATCGGCAAGCCGACGAGCAGCCCCAGAAACAGCGTCAGCGCCACGGTCCCCGTCCGCCGGGACAGGGGAACGGAGAGGTGTCCGACCGGAGTGGGAGCCATCGCCCGGCACAGGACGAGGCCGGCGACGGCGCCGAACCCGATCGCACCGACCTGACCGAACGCCGTCGGGGCCAGCAC
Source organism: Methylobacterium sp. Leaf102 (assembly GCF_001422425.1). Lineage (NCBI taxonomy): Bacteria > Pseudomonadati > Pseudomonadota > Alphaproteobacteria > Hyphomicrobiales > Methylobacteriaceae > Methylobacterium > Methylobacterium sp. Leaf102. The sequence goes on from NZ_LMMX01000016.1 coordinate 13,765, forward strand.
CGCGAGCCAGAGCGCGCCGAGTGCGATCCCGGCACGCATGGGGTCCGGCGCCAGGGTTCTGGCCATGCCCCAGACGGCCTGGGCCACGACCGCCACGGCGACGAGCTTGAGGCCGTGCAGGAGGCCAGCCAGCATGGGGCCGCCCGATCCGGCGCCGTAGGCGATTCCGACGAGGATCAGGGCGGACGGCAGGGTGAAGCCCGCAAAGGCCGCGAGCCCGCCCCACAGGCTCCCCGCCCGAAGGATTCCAAGGGCGAACCCGACCTGGCTCGAGGCGGGACCGGGGAGGAACTGGCACAGGGCGACGAGGTCGGCGTAGGCCGCTTCGTCGATCCAGCGCCGCCGCGCCACGAAGGCCTCGCGAAAGTAGCCGAGATGGGCGACGGGGCCGCCGAAGGCCGTGAGGCCGAGCTTCAGGAAGGCAACGAAGACTTCCCGGACGGAGCCTGCTGGGGAGTCAGGCAAGAGCGCCGCAGGCTCAGGCAAAGCCGCCGCAGGCTCAGGCAAGCCCGCCGCAGGCTCAGGCAAGCCCGCCGCAGGCTCAGGCAAGCCCGCCGGCCTCGACGATGAACCGGGCGACGGTGTCGGCACCGTGGCCGTCGCGGAGCGAGGCGAACACGTAGGGGCGCGTCCCCCGCATCCGCTTGGTGTCGGCCTCCATCACGCCGAGGTCGGCGCCGACCAGGGGCGCGAGGTCGGTCTTGTTGACGATGAGGAGATCGGAGCGGGTGATGCCGGGGCCGCCCTTGCGCGGGATCTTCTCGCCCCCGGCGACGTCGATGACGTAGAGGGTGAGGTCGGCGAGCTCCGGCGAGAAGGTGGCGGCGAGGTTGTCGCCACCCGATTCGATGAGGATCAGGTCGAGCTTCGGAAAACGCCGGCGCATCTCGGCCACGGCCGCGAGGTTGATGGACGCGTCCTCGCGGATCGCCGTGTGCGGGCAGCCGCCGGTCTCGACCCCCATGATCCGCTCCTCGGGCAACGCGCCCGCCACCGTGAGGATGCGGGCATCCTCCTTGGTGTAGATGTCATTGGTGATGGCGCAGATGTCATAGGTGTCGCGGAAGCGCTTGCAGAGCTGCTCCATCAGGGCGGTCTTGCCGGAGCCGACGGGGCCGCCGATGCCGACGCGCAAAGGACCGTTGGGAGAGCGGCCGTTGGGAGAGGTCATCGCTGGGTCTTTCACGAACGGAAAATCCGAGAGTACTGGGTTTCGTGCCGGAACGAGCCGAGATCGAGGGCCAGGGTGGCGCTGCCGAGGTCGTTGAGGGTGAGGTCCGGGACGCCAGCCGCGAGCGCCACCACGCGCGGCGTCAGGGCCGCGATCACCCGCGTGCCGGCGCTCTGGCCGATGGGCGCGCAGCGCAGGGCCGCCGAGACGAGGTTCTGTAGGAAAGCGAGGCCGAAGGCGGCCAGCGTCGGGGGCAGGGCCATGCCGTGGGCGCCGGCCGCGACGCCGACCGCCACGGGATAAGCCACCGGGCCGGGCAGGGTCTCGGCGAGGCGGATGAGGACAGGGGTCGGCCAGGCCGCCAGGGTGGCGTCGAGGAAGCTGCGGCCCTGCTGGCTCGTCTCGAGGTGAAGCTCGCGCGATGGGGCCAGCGCCAGGGCGAGGTCGTTGAGGTCTGCCAACGCCACAGAGTCTTCCACCAGAGACGCGCCATGGGCGTGCACTACGAGGATGAGGTCGTTGCGGCCTGACCCCAGTTCGAGCACGTCGGCGAGCCAGTCCACGAGGGAAGCTTCCCCGGACACGTCTCCGGCGTCCACGGCCGCTTCGAGCCCGTGCGAATAGGCATAGGCCCCCACGGGATAGCCCGGCGACAGCCACGCCATCAGGCGCAGGGCGTCAATCATGGGTGTGCGAATGACCGTGATCGTGGGGATGGCCGTGGTGATGGTGCCCGGCGGCCTCGCCCGCATAGGCGCCCCCCTCGGGGCGGAACGGACGCTCCACCGCCTCGGCGGTGCCCCCTAAGCCCCTCACCATCTCGGCGAGGACGTGATCGTGGGCGATGTAGACCGCATCCGGGGCGATCTCGGCCGGGATATGGCGGTTGCCGATATGCCAGATCAGCCGCTTGAGGGCGTGGTCGTCGGCGGCCCGGATCGCCAGCAGGCGTTCCGGCGCGGCCTCGACCCAGACGAGGCGCCCGTCCTGCAGCACCAGGGCGTCGCCGTCGTCGAGCACCGTCGGTTCGGCGAGATCGAGGAGGAACGCCACGCCGCCCACCCCCCGCATGGCCATGCGGCGGCGGTGGCGGTCGGCGTGGTCGAGGACGATGCGGTCGACGATCTCACCCACGAGGGCGTCGCGGCGCAGGACATGGGTGGCGCGGATCATGGGAGATTCGGGATCATGGTCGGACAACCTGGAAGACGCTCGGGCTCGCGCCACGATACCTCAAAACAGGAAGTACCGCTGCGCCATGGGCAGCACCTCGGCGGGCTCGCAGACCAGCAACTCGCCGTCGGCCCGGACATCGTAGGTTTCGGGATCGACCTCGATCTCCGGCGTGGCGTCGTTGAGGATCATGCTCTTCTTCGAAATGCCGCCACGCACGTTCTCGACGGCCACGAGGCGCTTCTGAACCCCGAGCCGCTCTCCGAGCCCATCCTCGATGGCGGCTTTCGAGACGAAGGTGAGGGCGGTCGCGAAGGGCGAGCGGCCGATGGCCCCGAACATCGGGCGGTAATGCACGGGCTGGGGCGTTGGGATCGAAGCGTTGGGGTCGCCCATGGGAGCGGTGGCGATCATGCCGCCCTTGATGACGAGATCGGGCTTCACCCCGAAGAAGGCGGGCGTCCAGAGGACCAGATCGGCGAGCTTGCCGGGCTCCACCGAGCCGACATGGGCCGAGACCCCGTGCGCGATGGCCGGGTTGATGGTGTATTTCGCGATGTAGCGTCGGGCGCGCAGGTTGTCGTTGCCCGAGGCGTCGCCCGGCAGGGCGCCGCGCTGGCGCTTCATCTTGTCCGCCGTCTGCCAGGTGCGGATCACGACCTCGCCGACCCGGCCCATGGCCTGACTGTCCGACGACATCATCGAGAGGGCTCCGATGTCGTGCAGGATGTCCTCGGCCGCGATGGTCTCGCGCCGGATGCGGCTCTCGGCGAAGGCGAGGTCCTCGGCGATCGCCGGATCGAGGTGGTGGCACACCATCAGCATGTCGAGATGCTCGTCGATGGTGTTCTTCGTGTACGGGCGCGTGGGGTTGGTGGAGGAGGGCAGCACGTTGGCCAGGCCCGCGACCTTGATGATGTCGGGCGCGTGCCCACCGCCGGCCCCCTCCGTGTGGAAGGCGTGGATGGTCCGCCCCGCGAAGGCTTTGATCGTGTCTTCGACGAAGCCGGATTCGTTGAGCGTGTCGGAGTGGATCATCACCTGCACGTCGTGCAGGTCCGCCACCGTCAGGCAGGTGTCGATGGCCTGGGGCGTGGTGCCCCAATCCTCGTGCAGCTTGAGGGCGCAGGCGCCGGCGCGGATCATCTCCACGAGGCTCTCGGGCCGCGACGCGTTGCCCTTGCCGGCGAAGGCGAGGTTCATCGGAAAGCTGTCCGCCGCCTCGATCATCCGGGCGAGATGCCAGGGTCCGGGCGTGCAGGTGGTGGCGAAGGTGCCGTGGGCCGGCCCCGTGCCGCCGCCCAGCATGGTGGTGACGCCGGAGCAGAGCGCCTCCTCGATCTGCTGCGGGCAGATGTAGTGGATGTGGCTGTCGAACCCGCCCGCCGTGAGGATCTTTCCTTCACCCGCGATCACCTCCGTGCCGGGGCCGACCACGATGTCGACGCCCGGCTGGATGTCGGGGTTGCCGGCCTTGCCGAGGCGGACGATGCGGCCCTTCACAATGCCGACATCGCACTTCACCACGCCCCAATGGTCGAGAACCACGGCGTTGGTGATGACGGTGTCGACGGCCCCGTCCTGGTTCGTCACCTGGGATTGCCCCATCCCATCGCGGATCACCTTGCCGCCGCCGAACTTCACCTCCTCGCCGTAGGTGGTGTGGTCGCGCTCGACCTCGATGACGAGGGAGGTATCGGCAAGGCGGATGCGATCGCCCGTGGTTGGGCCGAACATGTCGGCATAGGCGGCCCGGGGCAGGGCGGCGCGGGGGGGCAGGGTGGCCATGGCTAGAGCGCTCCCATCACGTCGCCGCGAAAACCGTACACGGTGCGGGTTCCGCCGAGCGGCACCAGCACCACGTCCCGCGTGGCGCCCGGCTCGAACCGCACCGCGGTGCCCGGGGCGATGTCGAGGCGCTGGCCGCGGGCCGCCTCGCGGTCGAACGTCAGGCCCGGATTGACCTCGTAGAAGTGGTAGTGCGAGCCGACCTGGATCGGCCGGTCGCCGACGTTGGACACCGTGACGAGGGTGCGGGGCAGGTCGGCGTTGAAGACAATCTCGCCGGGCTGCGTCGTCACGGTGCCGGGCACCTCGACCGAGGCCGCGCCCCGGATCGGATGGTGGACCGTGACGAGCTTGGTGCCGTCCGGAAACGTCGCCTCGACCTGTATGTCGTGGATCATCTCGGGAATGCCGTCCATGCACTGCTCGGCGGTGAGCACGTGGCCGCCCGCCTGCATGAGCTCGGCCACGGAGCGACCGTCGCGGGCCCCCTCGACCACGAAGTCGCTGATGAGCGCCACGGCCTCGGGATAGTTCAGCTTCACCCCGCGGGCGAGCCGGTTGCGGGCGACCTGGGCGGCCATGGCGAGGAGGAGCTTGTCCTTTTCGCGCGGGGTCAGGAGCACGGGGAAACCTCGGGTTGGGCCGTCGAAGCACGGACGCGGACAGGCAAGGACCGTGCGCAGTGGGTCATCCCCGCATGGATGCATCCCGGCGCCGGTGGCGCAAGGGCATCCCGGATCCGGCGCCCGGGTGCAAGGCCGAGGCACCGGATCGGTTGACAGGACGCGGCGCGGCGTCCGAACAGCGACGGTCGATGGATACCTCGATGGACGCTCCGCACAGGAAGGCCGCCGTGACCGATCCCCGTGATTTCGTCGGCTACGGCCGCACGCCGCCCCATCCGCACTGGCCGAACGACGCCCGGATCGCCGTTCAGATCGTGCTGAACTACGAGGAGGGGGCCGAGAACTCGATCCTGCACGGGGATGCGGCCTCCGAGGCGTTCCTTTCCGAGATCGTCGGCGCGCAGCCCTGGCCGGGCCAGCGTCACATGAACATGGAATCGCTGTACGAGTACGGCTCCCGCGCCGGGTTCTGGCGCATCTGGCGGCTCCTGCGGGCGCGCGGCGTGCCCGTGACGGTGTTCGCCGTCGCCAACGCCCTGGCTCGGGTGCCCGACATCGCGGCGGCCATGCGCGAGGCGGAGTGGGAGATCGCCTGCCACGGCCTGAAATGGATCGACTATCGCGACTTCACCCGCGCGGCCGAGAAGGCGCACATGGCGGAAGCGATCCGCATCCACGAAGCGGTGACGGGGGAGCGCCCGCGCGGCTGGTACACGGGACGCTCGTCCATCCACACCCTCGACCTCGGCCTGGAGGCGGGCTTTGCCTACCTGTCGGATTCCTACGCGGACGACCTGCCCTACTGGATCGGCACCTCGGACCAGCGCGGCCTCGTGGTGCCCTACACGCTGGACGCCAACGACATGCGCTGCGTGGCCGCGCAGGGCTTCAACACCGCCGCCCACTTCGCGACCTACCTGTGCGACACCTTCGACGCCCTCTACGCCGAGGGCGAGACGGCGCCTAGGATGATGTCGGTGGGCCTGCATTGCCGCCTCGTCGGCCGACCGGGCCGGATCGCCGCGCTCACCCGGTTCCTCGACCATGTCGCGGCCCACGACCGGGTCTGGATCACCCGCCGCATCGACATCGCCGAACATTGGGCCCGGCACCATCCACCGGCGTGATGCCCCGGCTATTCAGATTGGTCTGAGGCAGGGACCGATCGGGCCGTGTCCGGCCCGGGGCCGTTCCGCTCGGCGCGCTCCATCCGGGCCTTGTGCAGGCCGTCGTAGAGTTTCTGCACCTCCTGGATGGTGGTGTGTCCACGGCTCCAGTTGGTCTCGCGGACGTTGACCGGCGTGAAGGCGCTGTGCGAGCGGCCCCCGAAGCCGTTGTAGATCACCGTCTCGGCCGCGCCCGGGCCGGCCGGGTAGTCGATGCGGTAAGACGGGGCGAGCCATTTCCCGGGGCCGCGCTTGCCCGTGATGCCGATGCGCAGATGGGCGTCGCCGTGCCGCTTCTGGCAGAACCGCATGTTGCCGAGCACCCGGCGCAGATACTCGTTGGCATCCTCCAGATCGGCCACCACGTCGGCGATGGTCGCGTCGGGGGGCAGATGGGTCTTCTGAATCATGGATCTCGGGCCTCGTGCGGGCGGGACCATACCGGCGGTGGCGGACGAGGGCCAGGACGGGCGGGTTCGCGCGCCTCCGCGGCCGACCTGCACCGGCGACCTGCGCCTCAGGTCTGTTCAGGGACCTTGCCGGAGGCCAGACGCCGGAGGCGGCCTTTGCGCATTTCGTACTGGAAGATCGACGTCAGGGCCGGCGCGGCATCGGGCTCGGGCGCCGGCAAGGCGAGGGGGGCGACGGGCGGAGCGAGTCTGCGCTGCGTCGGCGCTCCGGCCTCCCGGCGCATGAGGGCGAGCCGGACCACGGTCCAGTCGTGCATCATCGCGGCGGCGGTCTCGGGATCGGTGGCGATCCTGGCGCTCGCCCCGTCGGAGAAGCGCGCCCGCAGGGTGATGGTGGCGTGCAGGGTCCCGCCGAGGGCACCGAGGCCGAGGCCGACGAAGGACGCCGCCAGATCGAAGGGACGGGGCAGGGGCCCCGCCGCGTGCAGGGCCGAACGGAGGCCGACGGCGATCCCGGCCCGGCGCGGGGAAGCGGCGCCGTCCTCGATCACGAGGTCCACGAGATCCTCGACGCCCCGCGTCGCGCCGCCCGGCAGGTGCAGCAGGCCGGTCTCGTAGTCACCCGGTCCCGTCGCATCGGAAAAGCCGAGGCCTGCGCCTTCGAGGATTCGGATCTCGCTCATCATCGCTTTCCGGCGGTCACGCGTCGGCGCCGTCACGGCACCCTACCGCCGCATGTGTCCGAAACAGGGCCGGCGCGTCAGGTGAGGGGAGGGACATGCGTCCCATAGGCCTCGGCCATCCGGTCGATGGCCGCGAGCTTGGTCTGAAGTGCAGACCAGTCGTCGCGCTCGGCGATGGGCGCCCACAGGCCCTCGACCTCTTCGATCAGCATCGTGCAGGGCTCCGGATCGGCGAAATACGGATGCGCCAGGCGGCCCGCATCGAGGGGACGCATCGCCCCCAGGCTCTCCCGGACCGGCGCGAACGCCTCCGAGGCGTAGAGGGCGGCCGACGGGCTCGCCGCCGCCCGAGCCTCCGAGGCCAGGCCGCCGTACCAGTCGAAGAACGTGCGCTCGAACGGAGCTCCGCTGCGCGCGAGGAAGCCCCAGAATGCACCGACGAACCGGTGCACCGCCGCGTCGTCGGTGCGCGCGAGGCCGAGCCGGGCCAGGAGCGCGTCGGCGAAGGCCTCCTGCAGGTTCGGGCCGAACAGCTTGAGGGCGGCTTCGAGCGCTTCCTGCGGTGCGAAGGGCGTGAGGCATTCGGCGAGCCGGCTCACGTTCCAGAACAGGGCCTCCGGCTGTCGGCCGAAGCTGTAGAGGCCCTGGACGTCGAAATAGGCGGCGGTGAAGGCCGGATCGTTGACGGGCGCGAAGCGCCACGGCCCGTAATCGAAGCTCTCGCCGGTGACGTTGATGTTGTCGGTGTTGAGGACCCCGTGGACGAAGCCGGCGGCCATCCACTGCGCGCCCGTGCGCGCCACCCGTCGGCACACGGCCTCGAGAAACGCGACGGTGCGGTCCGGCGTCTCCTCTCGCCAGAGCTCGGGCATGTGGAGGCGGATCGTGTGATCCATCAGCTTCAGGATGTTGTCGGGCTCGTCGAGGGCCAGGAAGCGCTGGAACGAGCCGATGCGGATGTGGCTGTGGCTGAGACGCACGAGAACGGCCGAGCGTGTGGGGGAGGGCTCGTCGCCGCGCTCCAACGCCTCCCCGGTCTCGATGAGGCTGAAGGTCTTGGAGGTGTTCACCCCGAGGGCCTCCAGCATGCCGGTGGCGAGGATCTCGCGCACGCCGCCCTTGAGGGTGAGGCGCCCATCGGCCGTGCGCGACCAGGGCGTGCGCCCGCTGCCCTTGGTGGCGAGATCGAGAAGGCGTCCGTCGCCGAGATCGTAGGCCTGCGCGAACAGGAACCCGCGCCCGTCGCCGAGATCGGGATTGTACGAGCGGAACTGGTGGCCGTGATAGCGCAGGGCGAGGGGCTGCGGGAAACTGCCGGGCAGGGGCTCGAACCGGCCGAGATGGGCGATCCACTCCGCCTCCGTCAGGTCACCGAGGCCGATCCGCTCCGCCCAGGGTTGGTTGCGGTAGCGCAGAATCGTCTGGGGGAAGGCGGCGGGCGCCACGACATCGTAGAACGCCTCGCCGAGTTCGGCGTGGCGCTGCGCGAGGCGCGCTGTGGTGATCGGCATCGAACGTCCTGAGGTTCGGCAACCCCGTTCGATCGGGCGTTGCGGGATGAGAGGTCAATCGCCGACAAGCCCGGGATGATCCCCGGCGGGACGATCCCGGGGGAGGACGATCCCGGGGCAGGGGGCTCCTCACAAACCGACCGGGCTCGGGTATAGGGTGGATCATGGACAACATCATCCGACCGACCTTCGGCCAACCCCGCCGCACCGAGCCCGAGGACGAGAGCCGCGTCGAGGTCCTGACCCAGCGCGTCTACGGCGAGGCCGGGGGCTGCCGAGTCTGCCTCGTTCACGACGAGGGCGCCCCCGAGGGCGACGTCTACAAGGTGGTGGCGGGGCTGCTCATCGACGACGAGGTCAGCACCGTGGCGATCCTGCCGGCGACCCCGGAGGGCGAGGTCGATGCCGAGATCGTCGCCCTGGCGATCCTACGGACCCTCGGAATGATCGAGGCCCGGACCGGCGGCCCGGCCATCGCTTGAGGCGAAAGCCGCCAATCTGACGCTTGCATGCTGCGTCGGCTCCATGCTATCGCCCCTCCACCGGAACGGACCGGGCGCGAAACGATCGGTGCACAGCACGGATCGGATCACAAGACAAACCGTCTTAAGCTCCTGCTTTGGCAGGGCTTTTGGGGGATAGTTTAACGGTAGAACAGTGGACTCTGACTCCTCTAGTCGAGGTTCGAATCCTCGTCCCCCAGCCATCTGGCTTGCTCAGTCGTCATAAATTTTCGGTTCGGGATCCTGCTGCGAAGCGGTTTTGGTTACGGCCATTACCGCCGATAGAAGCTGTGGTTCATTGTGGACTGGAGCGGGGCAGGCGCACCGATTTCGCCCTGTGCGAACGTGTTTTCCACCTGAAAGCGGCGGCATCATACGGCCAAGCGTGCGTCCCGGCCGCGTCCGAGTCACGTCGCATACTCCCGACGTTCGGAAGCCGATGCCCTCCACCGTCGTAAGGCGGTCCGGCTTTGCCTCGCCAGTCTCGCGGGCACGCAGTCCCATCTGCGCCGGACGCAGGCCTTTCAACAGTCGGAAGCCGGTTACGGGGCCTTGAAAGGCGACGCGCTCGATCGTACCGGTCTTGCGGTCGATGAGAACTGAGATCATCGGGCCGAGCCCCCCCCGCTCCGCGAACAGCGTGCCCGGAACCGCCCGATCAAGCGGCGCGGCGGCCGGGCTTCTTCGGTGGCCAGCCGAGCGCGACGAGGCGAGCCTTGGCGTAGTCGCGCACCTCGTCGCGCGTGCCCGGCGGCATCTGGCCGAGGGTTCGTTGCGTCTCCGTGTCGAGCATGAGGTCGGTGACCGCGTCGATGCTGGTCATCTCGTCGATCCGGCGCTTGAGATCGGCCTCGGCCTCGGTGACCTCGTCGAAAGGATCGGGATTGTCGAAATCCTCGTCGATCGCCTGGATCGCAGCGGGGTGACCCTGGCGAAACTCGTCGGCCTCCTCCTCTGAATAGACGAGGCCATGCAGTTCGAGGAGCTTGAGGATCACGCGATCCTTGGCTCGCTTCTCGGCCATGGCGTAAACGTAGCCCGCCTGTTTCCCCGAGACGCGATAATTCACGTTGACCAGGGCCTCGCCGATCGACCACTCGACCCGTTCGGTTCCGGGCTTGGCGCCCGGGAGCCGGCCGGTGACGAGGATCACGGCCTCGTCACGTTCGGCCCGCACCAGGGTGGGCGGGTCGAAGCGGATGCCGGCCTGGGCGGCGATGCGCTCCAGGGTCTTATGGTAGATGACCGCCGTGCCCTGCACGCGCCAGACATTCCCTCCGAAGGGCTCGCCGTAGCGGACGAGGATGTCGGCGATCTGCTTGTCGGCCGTTCTCATGGGACGCGCCTGCCTGCCGCGCACCTCGGAGCGCGCATTCGTTCTTCGTCTGTTTCCTATCTATTGAGCCCCGAGAAAACCGACAAGGTGATGCGTCGGCCGTCCGGGTTGTCTCGACGTCCGTGATTTGCCTGGGTCGGACTTGGTGGCCACGCTCCGAGCAGCCCCCAAGCCCTTCGCGGCACATGTGCGGTGATCGTATCGGAGCAGTCGGAGCGACATCGAGCCAGACTCCTGGACCTCGGCCCCGATGCATCGGCGGTGACAGGCCGACCGGGGCAGGCGGAACGTTGCTCCGGCTCGATTGGCTGCGTAGATAGCCCTTGCGCAAGGAGATGACATGCTGCCGGCTGACAGAACGCTCGTCCTCGTGCGGCATGGGCAAAGCACCGACAACGCGCAGAACCTGTTTTCAGGCTTCCGCAATCCAAGCTTGACGGAACGGGGTGTCGCCGAGGCGAAGGCTGCCGGCCGCAAGCTCAAAGAGCTCGGTTTTCACTTCGATATCGCGTTCACGAGCAAACTGGGGAGGGCGCAACACACCTTGGCTCTCATGTTGGAGCAGTTGGACCAGGGTGATCTCCTTGTTCGCACCGAGGACGCCCTGAACGAGCGGGACTATGGCGAACTCTCGGGGCTGAACAAGGCGGAAGCTCGCAGCCAGTGGAGCCCGGAACAGGTTCACCTCTGGCGCAAATCCTACGATGCCGTTCCTCCGGGTGGTGAAAGCCTTGCCATGACCGCCGCCAGAACGATTCCGTTCTACGAGCGGGCGCTTGCGGTGCGCGTCCAGCAGGGGCAGCGTGTCCTGGTCGTCGCCCATGGCAACTCGCTTCGCTCCATCGTCATGCACCTGGAGAAGATGAGCCCCGAGGCGCTGATGGACTTCAACATCACCACCAGCGAAATCTTGATCTATACCTTTTCGGATATCGGCGGGGTGATCGGGAAGATCTCCGTCGTCGCTCCCTCCGCGCCCGTATAGCCGGGTCCCGGCAGGTGATCGGGGGAGCAGCCTGATCAGCCCCTCCTCGTGCTGCGATCGGTCGGTTCCGGATGCCTCAGGACACCCCCACGCATGATGCCCTTACGCATGACGCCCTCACTGAAGCGAGCCTCCACGTCTTCCTTGCGGCCTTCTACGCGAAGGTGCGGCGCGATCCCCTGATCGGGCCGGTTTTTGCCCGCGTCATTCCCGATGAGGATTGGCCACGCCACCTCACGGTCATCCAGGATTTCTGGTCTTCGGTGCTGCTGAAATCCGGCCGCTACAAGGGCAACCCGTTCGGCAAGCATGGGGCGCTCGGTGACCTGGCCCCCGCCCATTTTGCCCGTTGGCTGGCACTGTTCGAGCAGACGGCCGGGGAAACGTTTTCCGCCGACGTGGCGAGGCTCCTCTCCGAGCGGGCAAACCGGATCGGCGACAGCTTGAAAGCCGGCCTGTTCTTCAGGCCCGCCCCACCGCGGTGAGACCGCCGAGAGTCGTGCAGCCGGGCGCCATCGAGAAGGATCGATCCCCCGGCAGGGCCGTTGGCCTCGCGCAGGCCATCATCGGCTGGATTGCACCCATGATCGCTTGTCGGCCGGCGTTCGGGCAGCAGGCAGCGCGAGAGCCCGATGAAGCGATTTCCAGATTTTCCGCCGGCGGCGTTCGTCAAGGACGACCCGAGCCCCGATTCGCTGTTCTACCGGCAGCCGCGCTTCGTCACGCATATCGATGATGCGGCCATCGCGGCGGTGACGGATCTGTACAGGGATATGGTTCCTGCAGGCGGCGTCCTCCTCGACCTGATGTCGAGTTGGGTCAGCCACCTGCCGAAGGACAGGACTTACGAGCGGATCATCGGCCATGGCTTGAACGCTGCGGAGCTCGCGGCCAACCCTCGCCTGACCGAGCACTTCGTTCAGGATCTCAACGCCGCACCGCACCTCCCTCTGGACACCGCATGCGCCGACGCGGCGTTGATGTGCGCCTCGATTCAGTACCTGCAGCGGCCCATCGATGTCCTGTCCGATGTCGCCCGCGTGTTGCGCCGGGGGGCACCGGTGGTGATCAGCTTCTCGAACCGATGCTTCCCCACAAAGGCTGTCGCGATCTGGGGCGCCCTGGATGCGGCGGGACGTGCAAACCTGGTCGAGCGCTACCTGCAGATTGCGGGCTTCGCGCGCACCCAAGTGCGGGCGGTGATCCCGGACCACGGATTCGGCGACCCGCTGACGGCGGTGATTGGCTGGACCGAAGCCGCGTGACGGGTCCGACACCGGGAACGATCCGGGCACCGCTCGGTGCTCCGGAGGCCGGCGTTCGTCCCGGCTCGGCCTCGCCCGTATCCCGATCGAGCCTGCGTGACGACGTCAGGCGGGAACGGGCGATCGGCCGAACATCTCGCCGGCCGAACGACGCACGCTGTCCGCGTAACGGCTCAGCCTGCGCAGGATGGGCGAGCGCCACAGGCCGTATCCATCGTCGCACAGCGGATCGTTCACCACGGGATTTCCATCGATGCCCACCAGAACGTTGCCGATGTTCGGATCGAGCCCCTGCGGCGACACCGCCCGCAACGCGGCGACGTAGGCTTCGTATCCGGGCCACGCGGCCCTGAACGCTTCGCGGATGCCGTCGAAGCTCGAATGCTCGATGCGGGGCTCGTGGGTCGGCCATTCCACCCTGAACCGGTCGCGGACGCCCTCGTCCAGGGCGACGCCCGGATGGTCCGCGATGACGGCGTGGGCATAGGCCAGCCACCAGGCATCCCGTGCGGGATCGCTCAGCCGTGAGCCCACGGTCATCAGCGCGCCACAGCGACTGACATGCATATCGTGGATACGCGGCGCGTGCGGTCCATCGGAGCCTGCGAACCCCTTGCGAAGCAGGGCCGCGTAATCACCGAACCCGTCGGCCTTGCGAGCGAAGCGCACCACGACGTCCGGGTGGTCCGGATGCGCGTGGACGGTGCCGTGGTACCCGAAACCGATCTCGGACCAGCCCGTGGCGATGAGCGCCGCATAGGCCTCGGCCGCCGACCGTTCGACGATGCCCAGGGCGGCGAGCGAGGGACTGAACGCCTTTTTCTGAGTTCCGAACCCGAACATCGCAGCCACTCCTTCCTGCCGATCGACGAACCGACGCGACACGCCCTCGGCAGCCGCACGGGTGTGGCGTCGAGGAGGGACCGGACGGGCAGGTCCGGCGCGGGTCGAGGCGACCCTGTCGATGTCGGGGGCAGCGTGACGCGCGTGTCACTCCACTGTCACGGAATGACCCGGGTCCCTGAAAAGTTCAATCCCTACGGAAGCGTAAATCGGCCGATGACGGGAATGAGCCGTCTTGACCGACCGTCCGGCGCACGTCGTCCATCCCGGCCAGCAGCGTCCGGGCCAGGATTCCATCCGCTTCGCTCAGGCCGCACTCGGCGACCGGACGGACGTGGCGCCCCGCATGGGCCGGGCCGACCTCGACATCGTCGAGGATGAGGTAGCGCGTGATGTGGTTTCGGGTCGCGTGCTCGGAGATCTCATCACCCCGCCCGGCCTGCTCGGCGGAGCGCATCGCGCCCGTCTCGGCATCCCGGCTCGACGGCAGGATGGCCGTGCGCCAGTCCGGGTGAAAGCAGTTCGCGGGCAGGCCGGCTTCGACCAGGGTCGGGCGACAATCGCCGACGCGCCACGTCGACGAGACCACCACCCTGGCGTCGAACGCCCGCACCAGGGCGGCCACGAGGGCAACCTGAACAGGATTGAGCCTGTCCTTGCCCGCCTGCCGTTGATAGCCGACCGTCGTCACGACGCCATCCACGTCGAGGTAGACCGTCAGCGGTCCGGCCTCCGTCTGTTCGTTCAAGGGGGCAATCCCGTCCCGTGGCAGCAACCCTGCCTGTGCCGCGGACGCCTACCGCGCGGGGCTGCGATCGTCCAGCATCACGCGGCGCCCAGGTAGGCGGCTTCCAGGCCCTTGTCCGCCGCGAGGTCCGCGGCCGAGCCCGCGGCGACGACGCGCCCCTGCTCCAGCACGTAGCCCCGGTCGGCCACCGTGAGGGCCAGCGCCGCCATCTGGTCGACGATGAGGATGGTGGTGCCGCCGCCCCGCAGTTCCGCCACCACGGCGTAGAGGGCGTTGATCATCGCGGGCGCGAGGCCGAGGGACGGCTCGTCGAGGAGGAGGATGCGCGGATGCGCCATCATTCCCCGGGCAATGGCGAGCATCTGCTGCTCGCCGCCCGACAGCAGGCCCGCGCGGCTCGTCGCCCGGTCGCGCAAGCGGGGGAAACGGGTCAGCAAAGCCTCGATCTCGGCCGGATCGATGGGCTCGGCCCGGCCGTGAGCGCCGAGCCGGATGTTCTCCACGACGGTCAATTCCGGAAACACCTGCCGGCCCTCCGGCACCAGGGCGAGGCCGAGGCGGGCGATGCGGTGCGCGGGCAGGCCCGCGACGGCACGGTCCTCCAGCACGATCCCGCCCTCGACCGGGCGCAGGAGGCCGGCGAGCGCCCGCATGGCGGTGGACTTGCCGGCGCCGTTGGCACCCAGAAGCGCCACGGTCTCGCCGGGTCGGACCTCCAGGGACACGCCCGCCAGTACCGGGGCGGCCCCGTAGCCGACGGTGAGGCCATGGGCGGAGAGGACGGCATCCGCCGGGCCGCGCCATGGCGTCGCCCGCGGCCGGGCCGGCGTGTCGGCGGCGCCGAGGTAAGCGCGGATCACCGCCGGGTCGTGCCGGATCGTGCCCGGCGCGCCGCTGGCGATGGGCCGGCCCGCATCCATGACGAGGACGTGGTCGGAGACGCCCATCACCAGGGGCATGTCGTGCTCGACGAGGATGACGGCGACGCCGCAGGCCGCGATCCGGCGCAGCAACCCTCCGAGGCGGTCGGTGTCCGCGCGGGTGAGGCCAGCGGCGGGCTCGTCGAGGAGGAGCACACGGGGCCGGCCGGCCAGCGCCCTGGCGATCTCGACGAGGCGGCGATCGACATGGGGCAGCTCGTCGGCGCGCCGGTCGAGGGCACCGGTATAGCCCGTGAAGGCGAGGAGGCCGGCAGCCATCATTCGGTCGTCGCGGCCGGCCCGGCGCCAGAGCCGGCCGGGGGCGAAGGCGAGGCTCACGTTGTCGAGGACGCCGAGCGAGCCGAACAGCCGCGTGGTCTGATAGGTGCGGGCGATGCCGGCCCGGGCGATCGCCTGGGCGGGTGCCCCCGTGAGGTCGCGGGTCCCGAGGCGGATGGCGCCGGTGCCCGGGCGGTAGAAGCCCGAGACCATATTGAGCACCGTGGTCTTGCCGGCCCCGTTCGGGCCGATGACGCTGGTGACGGCGCCGGGCTGGGCCGTGAACGACACGTCCTCGGCCGCGCGGATACCGCCGAACCGGATGCCGATGCCGTCCACGATGAGGGGCTCGCCGGGACGTTTCCCGAGGAAAGCGGCGAGGAAGCCCGCCGAGTCGGCTTCCTCCGTCGCTCGGGCCTCCGTCCGGCGCGGAAAGACGCGCGCAACACTGCCGACGAGGCCGGCGGGCACGAGCCAGAGCACCACCAGGGTGGCGAAGCCGAAGAACAGCAGCCGGTACTCGGCGAGGCCCGACAGGGTTTCGGGCAGGAGCACGGTGACGAGGGCGCCGAACAGGGGCCCGAGGACCGTGCCGGCGCCGCCGACCACCACGGCGAGGACGAACAGGATCGATTGCGAGAACGGAAACGAGCTCGGGGCGATGAACAGCATCAGGGGTGGGAGTACGGCACCCGCCAGCCCCGTCAGCGCCGCCGAGATGGCGAAGGCCAGGGTCTTCACCCGGACGGGATCGAACCCCAGGGAGGCGGCCGCCACATCGGCGTCGCGCACGGCGCGCATGGCGCGGCCGAGACGGCTGAGGGCGAGGCGGTGGAATCCGTAGAGGGCGGCCCCGGCACCGAGGACGGCGAGGATCGCGAGTTCGCCCTCGGCGAAGGGCACACCGAACAGGCTCGGGCCGCCGGTGACGACGAGGCCGTTCTGACCGCCCGTGAGGGAGCCGCCCTCGATGAGCGCATGCTCGACGATGAAGCCGAACGCGATGGTGACCATGGCGAGATACGGCCCCTTCACGCGCATGGCCGGAATCGCCAGGACGACGCCGACGAGCCCCGAGAGGACCGCCGCCGCCGGCAGTGCCAGCCAGAAGCCGACCCCGGCTCCCGTGAGGACCGCGCTCGCATAGGCGCCGATGGCGTAGAATCCGGCATGGCCGAACGAGATGAGACCGGTCAGGCCGAGGAGCACGTTGAGGCCCACCCCCGCGATGGTGGTCAGGGCCACGAGGGCGAGGACGAAGTGGCTGTAGCCGGCCGTCGCGGTCACGAGGCCGAGGCCCATGGCCGTGAGGGCCAGGATGGCGAGCGGCATCGCCCAGCGTCCGTTCAAATGGCGCATGGGGTCAGACCTTGTTGACGGCGCTGCGACCGAACAACCCGTCCGGCCGCAGCGCCAGGGCCAGGATGATCACCGAGAACACCACGAGTTGGGTGTAGGCGGACCCGAGGGTCGCCGTGACGGTGGCCTCGAGGAGACCGTAGAGCAGCCCCGCCACCACGACCCCCGTGGCCGAGCCGATGCCGCCGAGGATCGCCACGGCGAAGGCCTTGATCCCGAACAGCGCCCCCATCTCGGCCGAGACGGAGAACAGCGGTGCGATGAGGAGGCCCGCCATGCCGGCGAGCACCGCCGAGAGGGCGAAGGCGCAGGCGACCGTCCGGCGCACGTCGATGCCCATGAGGCGGGCCGCATCCGCGTTCTGTGCCACCGCCAGGAGCACCCGGCCGAGGTCGGTCCGGCGGAAGACCGTGCGGATGGCCAGCGCCACCGCCACGCCCAGCACCGGGATCACGAGCTGGAGCGGGTAGATCCCGGCCCCGAAGATCTGCACGGGCGAGACCGCGAGCGGGGAGGGCAGGCTGCGCGGCTCCTTGCCGAAGGTGAACAGCAGGGTGTTGTCGAGGATGATGCCGCCCGCCACGGTGGCGAGGAGCCAGGCGTCGGAGCCGCGCTCGACGAAGGGCCGCACCAGCAGGCGCTCCACCGCCACGCCCAGGAGGGCGCAGCCGACGAGGGCCAGGGGGATGGCGAGCGGCATCAGCCAGCCGAGGGTGACGCCGAGCCAGTAACCCAGGACGGCGCCGAGGGTCACGGCCGACCCTTGCGCGAAGTTGACGGTGCCCGACACCGCGTAGGTGATGTGGAAGCCCAGCGCGATCAGCCCGTACATGGCGCCGAGGCCGAGGCCGGTGACGAGGGTTCCGGTCAACATCCCAGATCTTCAGTTCGTCACGGCGACGATCTCGCCATTCTGGAAGCGGGTGAAGACATAGTCCTGCGGGCCGAGGGCGTCGTGCTGGCCGGGCGCGAATGGCTTGTCGTAGGCTTTGATCAGGCCTGGATAGACGCCGACTTTGTAGAAGCCGTCGCGGACTTCAGGTCCTTTTGTGGAGCCGGCGGCCTTGATCGCCAGGGCGAGCAGGTGCGTGGCGTCGTACGCGTTGGCGATGCCCACTGCCGGGGTCACGTCGGCCATGGACTTGATCGCCGGATACTTCTTCTTGAGGGCGTCGAGGACGGCCAGGGCCTTGGGGGCGGTGTTGCCCGCGAAGGTGAAGGTCTGGATGAAGTGGACCTTTCCGGCGTTCGGCCCGGCGAGTTCGTCGAAGCGCCCGCCCGCCGGGCCCCAATGGGAGACCACCGGCACCGTCCAGCCCATCCGGTCGAGGGATTTCACAACCTGGGCCGAGGGACCGACATTGCCGACGAGGAACAGGGTGTCGGCGCCGGCCTCCTTCAAGCGGGTGAGCTGAGGCACCATGTCGACATCGGCGGCCTCGTACTTCTCGATGCCGGCGCCGGGCAGGTTCGCCGCCTTGAGAGCCGCCGTCAGCCCCTGCTGGTTCGACTCGCCCCAGGCGTTGTTGACGAGGATCATGCCGGGCTTCTTCGCGCCGTGGGTCTTCACCGCGTAGGCGACGAGGGCCTCGTCCACGAGGGCGTCCACGGCGGAGACCCGGAAGGCGTAGTTGTCGGCCGCCCCGTTGCGGGTGATGCCGGTACCGGCGGCCCAGGGGCCGAGGAACGGCACCTTCATCTGGTTGGCGATGGGCACCACCGCCATGGAAACGGGCGTGTCGAGCCCGCCCACGAGGGCGACGACGCCGACGCGCTGGATGAGTTCGCGGGCGGCGAGCACGCCCTTCGACGGGTTGGCCTCGTCGTCCCGTGCCACGAGCTCGAGGGGCCGGCCGAGGACGCCACCGTTGGCATTGATCTCGTCGATGGCGAGCCCGATGCCGCGCGAGATCGCCTCGCCGGATTTCGCCGACTGGCCGCTCAGCGCCGTGACGAGACCGATGCGGATCGGCTCCTCGGCAAGCGCGGTGCTGGAGAGGCCGAGCAGCAGGGCCGCACCGAGGGCCACGCGACGGGTCGGGGACGGGCTGGTGCGCATGATCGGGTCTCCGGCAGAATATCCGGAAGCTCCGCAACACCCGTGCCAGACGTCAAGTCTTTGTGTTAATATGATAAATTAGACCATCGAGACAGGCTCTGCCTCGAACTACGCCAAAGTGCATACACTTTTTGCATGCACTTTGGCGTAGTCCTCGCAAGGATGGGGGAAACCGGAGGAGAACCAACGATGACGACGGATGCAGTGGAACCAGCCGGGGACGACGGAACGGACACGACGGCGCAGGACTCCGCCATCGTCACCGCCTACCTCGAAGCCTCGATGGTGCCCGACCCGGATCGGGCGGCGACCTACATGGCGCCCGGCATCGAGATCGTGTTCACGGGCGCACGGCGCTTCCGTCATCCCCGCGAGGTCACGGCCTTCAACGCGGGCCGCTACGCCTGGGTGAAGAAGCGCATGGAGCGCCTCGATGTGGTTCCGGGGGATGGGTTCACGGCGGTCTACAGCCTCGGCACCCTCTACGGCGCCTGGCCCGACGGGACGCCGTTCGAGGGCAACCGCTACGTCGACCGCTTCACCGTGCGGGACGGAGTGATCGTCACCATGGAGGTGTGGAACGACAGTGCCGAGCGGCTCCTGACGATGCACGACATCACGGCCTGATCACCCCAGCGCCTCGGCGTAGGGCGCGAGCCGCCTGAGGAGATCGCGGTCGCGGGGCGGGGTGGCGACGATGCGCGCCCGCTCGGCCACGGCGTCGAGGTGGTGATCCATCAGGGCGGTCGCGCGCGACGCGTCGCCCGAAACCAGGGCGGTGATGAGGGCGCGATGCTCGGCCACGGCGCATTCGGCCGAGTGGGGCCGGCTGTAGAGCGAGAGGATGAGGGCGCAGCGGTAGCCAAGCTCGCCGACGTAGCGCTCCAGCACAGGGCTGCCGGTCATCTGGGCGAGGAGCAGGTGGAACTCCGTCGCGAGGCGGATGGAGCCCGGTTCGCCACCGCGCTGGGCAGCCTCCTCGCAGTCGACATGGGCCTGCAGGGCGGCTTCCTGCCCGGCATCGAGGCGGCCGGCAAGGCGGGCGACCACGAGGCGCTCCAGGCCGATGCGGATATCGAAGGTGTCGCGCGCCTCCTCCCAACTCGGCGTCGCCACGACGGCGATGCGGTTTCGGCGCAGCTCCACCAGGCCCTCGCCGGCGAGTTGCCCCAGGGCCTGGCGGGCGATGGTCCGGCTGACGCCGAACCGCTCGCCCAAGGCATCCTCCGGCAACCGGTCGCCGGGGGCCACCGCCCGCTCGACGATGGCGCGCCGCAGGGCACGGCAGATCGCCCCGACCCGGTCCGTGGCCCCCTGCTGCGTCGTGTCGATTGCCGCGTCCCGTCCACCCGCCATGCCGCGTCCGTTCATCCCATCGGTCTCGTTTGGTTTCACTGTGCGTCGCGCCAAGCACGAGCGAGACCATGGTGGTCGTGATGGAAGGCCAAGCCGCGGCAGCCCCACCGTCCGGTGCAGTTCGATGGGCCCGACGCGTCCCCAGTCACCAAGATGGCGAATGTGCCAGGGAGCACGCGACGGCGTCCATGGAGTGGAATGATGCCCCCCTCCCGCGGAGGCGGTGTTACGGCTCCGTCCGATCCCGATGCCGGATCGGCCCCGTGCCGACGATCCACCGACGCCGAAACGCGAGCATGTTCCATCTGATCTTTGGTCTGCCCTGCCTCTACGTCATCGCTCGCGTGCTCTGGCCGTTGCCGTGGCCCTTCGCGGTGAAGGCTGGCGTCGCGGTTATTCTGCTGGTGGCCTCGCAGTACCACCTGTGGAGCCGCCTCTCGTCCGGTTCGGTCTTCTCACCCGAGTTCCCGCGCGCCCTGGTGATCGTGTTCAATTGGGCTTTCGGCGCCATCGTCCTCCTGGCGGCGATGCAGCTGGCGCTCGACGGCGTGGCTTTGATCGCAAGGCTCGTGTCCGAAAGCAGCGGAGCGATTCCCGCGGGGTGGCGGTACGGCGCGGCGGCGCTGGCCATGCTGTTGGCGGCGGTCGCGGTGCGGCAGGCCGTCAGAGTGCCGCCGCTCAAGGACGTCACCGTGGAGATCGAGAACCTTCCGGCGCGCTTCGACGGCTACACCCTTCTGCAGCTTACGGACCTGCATCTCAGCCGCCTGTTCCCGGCTGCGTGGGCACGGAAGGTCGTGGCGCGATCCAACGCGCTGGGGGTCGACCTCATCGTCGTCACCGGTGATTTGATCGACGGGTCCCTCGCGGCGCGGCGCACCGACGTCGCGCCGTTGCGCGGTCTCCGGGCGCCGGATGGAGTCTGGGTGATCCCCGGCAACCACGAGTATTTCTTCGAGTACGCGGCGTGGATGCACCATTATGCCGAGTTGGGAATGGGTCTGCTTGCGAACCGGCACACGGTTCTGAAGCGTGGCGACGAAGCCCTGGTTCTGGCCGGGGTGACCGACCTGTCGGCCTCGCATTCGGGTCAGCCGCCGCACGACCTCGACGCCGCGTTGGCCGGTGCGCCTTCGGGTGCGCCCATCGTTCTCCTCGACCATCAACCCAGGGAGGCGAGGCAAGCGGCCTCCAAGGGCGTGGCGTTGCAGCTGTCCGGCCATACGCATGGAGGAATGATCGCGGGCCTCGACAATCTGGTCGCGAGGGCCAACGGCGGCTTCGTCTCGGGCGCGTACGCGGTCGGCGCCATGACGCTCTACGTCAACAACGGCACGGGGCTCTGGCCGGGCTTCGCGCTCCGGTTGGGGGCATCGTCCGAGCTGACGCGCATCACGCTGCGGGCCAAGCCGCGCCCTTAACCGACCAGTACGACGGCCTTGCCCTCGTAGAGCCGCTTGTCGATCTCGCCGACGATGAAGTGCGCCACATCGGCCCGGGCGATCAAGCCGTTGCGCCACGAGGACGGGTCGGACAAGACCGTGTAGCGGCCCGTCGCCGAACCGGGCGTGAGGACGCCCGGCCTGACGAACGTCCAGTCGAGGCCGCTCCGACGGATGCGCATTTCCTGGGCGTCCTTGTCGTCGTAGGCCCGTCCGAAGACGAGGCGGAACGGGATGCGCTGAAGGAGGCCGATCGCCTCACGGCTGTCGCCGGCGCCGAAGCCGGTGACGGCGATGATCCGGCGGACACCCGCCCTTTCCATCGCGGGAACCAGCACGTTGGTCGCGTCGGAGAACAGAGTCACGGGACCGAGCAGGTTCCGTGTCGGAACACCGAGCGCCTGGACGACGACATCGACACCGTCGAGGGCTGAGGCGACGTCGTCGGCATTCAGGGCATCCCCGGGGAAGCGCTCCAGGCCTTCCCCCGAGGCGGCCATACCCGCGGCGGACCGGGCAAACGCCCGCACACGATGCCCCGCGACCAAGGCCGCCTTGACTGTTTCCAGACCGATACCTTTGCTGGCGCCGATGACGAGGACGTTGGCCATGGTGTTCCCGACGATGGAGGTGGCGGCGGAGCATGCGGGATCACGGGATCGCGCTGACCGCACTCCTGACCGTCATATGTCCTCACCGAGCGAAAAGGCGATGGAAGGCCCCAGCAGTCGGCAACCGGACTGATCCTGGACCGAGACGGCGGGCCATGCCGCTCGTTCACCGCGTTTGGGAGCAGGCAATCCACTCGAGTACAGCCGAGTTCCGCTTCCGCTGCCCGCGCACGGCGGGCCTGCGATGCGACAGCTCGCGATCGAGGTGTCGAACGGCCTATGGACGCCAGACCGGATCGAAGGTTCAGATTGCTTACGACGGGCTCCTTGGCACAGCGAAAAGCCCCCGACCGTGAGGTTGGGGGCTTTTGGTTTGTTGTTGTGATGTTGGTTGCGGGGACAGGATTTGAACCTGTGACCTTCAG